>NZ_JAGPXY010000002.1 GCF_018070325.1 Micromonospora sp. H61 | reverse complement strand
GCCCGCTGGCCTTCACCGACCCGGAAGAGATCAGCCTGCTGCTGGTCGGCACCCGGGACATTCCGTTCTGGGTGGCGGCCGCCGCCGGCGTCGGGCTCGCCGTCGCGGTACTGGTCGCCATCGGGTACGCGGTGCTGCTCGCCCGGCCGACGGCACGCCCCCCGAGCAGGCGGGTCGCCGCGGTGGCGGCCGTGGTGCTGCTGGTGGCGGTCGGGGCGGTCGACCTCGGCCCCGGCCAGCCGGGCCTGCACGGCGAGCGGCTGTTCGTGGTGCTGCGTACGCAGGCCGACCTGAGCGATCTTCCGGCCGCCGCGCCGGGTCGGGCCGGGCGGGACGCTCGCGCGGCCGAGGTCTACCGGCGGCTGGTGACGACCGCCGAGCAGAGCCAGGGCGACCTGCTGCGGGGGTTGAACCGGCTGCGCCTCGACCCGGTGTCGTACTACCTGGTCAACGCGGTCGAGGTGGACGGCGGCCCGGCGGTGCGGGCCTGGCTCGCCCGCCGACCGGAGGTGGCGCGGGTGCTGGTCAGCCAGCGCTTGCGACCGCTGCCGGCACCGGCCGGGCAGAACCGGGGCACCCTGCCCAAGCCCACCGGCCCGGAGTGGAACATCCGCCAGATCGGCGCCGACCGGGTGTGGTCCCAACTCCGGGTCACCGGCACGGGCATCGTGGTCGGCAGCTCCGACTCGGGGGTGGACGGTGCCCATCCGGCGCTACGAGCCGGGTTCCGTGGTGGGGACGACTCCTGGTACGACCCGTGGGACGACACCCGGAGCCCGACCGACCAGGGCGGGCACGGCACCCACACGGTGGGCAGCGCGGTCGGGCGGGACGGCATCGGGGTGGCGCCGGACGCGCAGTGGGTGGGCTGCGTCAATCTGGACCGCAACCTGGGCAGCCCCGCGCACTACCTGGACTGTCTCCAGTTCATGTTGGCGCCCTTCCCGGCCGGCGGCGACCCGTTCACCGACGGCCGTCCGGAGCGCGCCCCGCAGGTGCTGACCAACTCGTGGGGCTGCCCGCCCATCGAGGGTTGCGACCAGCGCGTTCTGCGGCCGGCCACCGCCGCCCTCGACGCCGCCGGGATCTTCGTGGTCGCCGCGGCCGGCAACACCGGCCCCTGGTGCGCGTCGATCGACGATCCGCCCGCCCCGTACCCGGACGTGCTGACAGTGGGCGCAGTGGACGCCCAGCGGCGGGTCGCCGAGTTCTCCTCGCGCGGGCCGGCGCCGGGCGGCTCGGGTAAACCGGACGTGCTGGCACCGGGGGTGAAGGTGGTGTCGGCCATGCCGGGCGGCACGTACGCCGCCCTGGACGGCACGTCGATGGCAACCCCACAGGTGGCCGGGGTGGTCGCGCTGATGTGGTCGGCGAACCCGGCGCTGGTCGGTGACGTGACCCGGACCCGGCAGATCCTTCGGGACACCGCCACGGCGGCGACGCCCACCTATCGCTCCGACAGCCCCTCCGACGCCTGCGGTGCCCCGTCGAACGTCACCGGCGCCGGCCAGGTCGACGCCTACGCCGCCGTTCGCGCCGCCCAGCAATAGGCAGGTTTCCTTCCTGAGGTGCTGAGCCGAGGGTGCGGCCCGACAGCCGGTGATCTAGGGTCGGCGACCATGGACGCCGAGATCACCGTCACCGAGCTGACCGCCGACCTGGTCACCAGCGTCGTACAGCTCTGCCAGCAGGCTCTCGACCTGCCCGAGGACGCCGCCGAGGCGGCTGCCATCGTGGACGTGCTCTGGACCCGGGCCACCGCCGACCGGCCGGTGGTCGGGCTGGGCGCGTACCGAGGTGCGGACCTGGTGGGGGTGCTGATCTGTTCGGTGTCGTCGACCGAGCCGGGGATCGGGCACGTGGACCTGGTCGCGGTCCTTGCGGATCAGCGGCGTCGGGGCGTCGGCCGGGCGCTGCTCCAGCGGGCCGAACGGGTGCTCGCCGAGCGCGGGGCGACCGAGGTGCTGCTGGCCGGAAACCCGCCGTACTACGCGTGGCCGGGAATCGACGTCCGCTACACGCCGGCGGTCTGCGCCGCCCTCGCGCTCGGCTACCAGCAGGACCGGACCGCCTGGAACATGACAGCGGACCTGTCGTACGACGGGTCGCCGGCACTGCGCTCCACCGAGGCGGCGGAGCGGCGACTGGCCGATCAGGGCGTCACGGTACGCCGGGCGGAGCCGGCGGACCTGCCGGCGCTGATCGCGTTCGCCCGGTCCACCTTCGGCGGAACGTGGGACGGCGAGCTGGCCGGGTCGGTGGGACGCGCCGACGCCGGTTGCCACCTGGCGGAGCGGGACGGCGAGGTGCTCGGCTTCGCCGCGTACGGGTCGTCGCGGCCGAGTTGGTTCGGGCCGATGGGCACCGCGCCGGCCGCAGAGGGCTCGGGCATCGGTGGGGTGCTGTTGCGACGCTGCCTGCGCGACCAGCGGGCGGCGGGGCTGGACCGGGCACAGATCGGCTGGGTGGGACCGGTGCCGTTCTATTCGGGCAGCGCGGGGGCGTGGATCGAACGGGTCTTCTTCCTGTACCGGCGAACCCTGTCCAGGGGATAAACAGGGCAAACAGGACATGGATCCATTCGCCCGCATCGGCCCATCGACGCCCCCTACCGTTTCGGTAGAGGAGGCAGCCATGACCACGGATGACAACCAGACCGAGGACGGCCCGCCGATCACCTGGAAACCGGTCGGTGAACTCCCCGGCCAACTGCCGTTCGACAGGCTCGACTACGGCGACGCCGAGCAACTGGCCGAGATGACCACCGACGGCGAGCCGTCGGTGGCCGAGGAACCGCAGGAGATGGTGGACGCGCCGATCAAACTGCCTCCGCCGTACAGCCGGGCGCAGAAGCGGCGCAACCAGCGCCCACTACCGACCTGACGACGAACGGGGCGGACCGCGTCAGCGGCCCGCCCCGTTCGGTGTCGAAACTGGACTCAGAAGTCCATGTCCCCGCCACCCGGGCCAGCCGGGGCAGCCGGGTTCTTCTCCGGCTTGTCCGCGACAACGGCCTCAGTGGTGAGGAAGAGCGCCGCGATGGAAGCGGCGTTCTGCAGCGCCGAGCGCGTCACCTTGGCCGGGTCGATGATGCCCGCGGCCAGCAGGTCGACGTACTCGCCGTTGGCGGCGTTCAGACCGTGACCCGCTTCGAGGTTACGGACCTTCTCCACCACGACGCCGCCCTCAAGGCCGGCGTTGACGGCGATCTGCCGCAGCGGGGCGTCCAGCGCGACCTTGACGATGTTCGCGCCGGTCGCCTCGTCGCCGACCAGGTCGAGCTTGTCGAAGGCGGTCTTGCCGGCCTGCACCAGCGCGACGCCACCACCCGGGACGATGCCCTCCTCGACGGCGGCCTTCGCGTTGCGAACGGCGTCCTCGATGCGGTGCTTGCGCTCCTTGAGCTCGACCTCGGTGGCCGCGCCGACCTTGATCACCGCAACGCCGCCGGCCAGCTTGGCCAGCCGCTCCTGCAGCTTCTCCCGGTCGTAGTCGGAGTCGCTCTTGTCGATCTCGGCCCGGATCTGGTTGACCCGGCCCTGGATCTGCTCGGCGTCACCGGCACCGTCGACGATGGTGGTCTCGTCCTTGGTCACCACGACCTTGCGGGCGCGGCCCAGCATGTCGAGGCTGGCGGCGTCGAGCTTGAGGCCGACCTCCTCGCTGATGACCTGACCACCGGCGAGGATGGCGATGTCGGTCAGCATGGCCTTGCGGCGGTCACCGAAGCCCGGCGCCTTGACGGCGACCGACTTGAAGGTGCCACGGACCTTGTTGACCACCAGGGTGGCGAGGGCCTCGCCCTCCAGGTCCTCGGCGATGATCAGCAGCGGCTTGCCCGACTGCATGACCTTCTCCAGGATCGGGAGCAGGTCCTTCACCGACGAGATCTTGCTGTTGGCGATCAGGATGTACGGGTCGTCGAAGACGGCCTCCATACGCTCCGGGTCGGTCATGAAGTAGGCCGAGATGTAGCCCTTGTCGAAGCGCATACCCTCGGTGAGCTCCAGCTCCAGCCCGAAGGTGTTGCTCTCCTCGACGGTGATGACGCCTTCCTTGCCGACCTTGTCCATCGCCTCGGCGATGATCTCGCCGACGGTGCTGTCGCCAGCGGAGATGGAGGCGGTGGAGGCGATCTGCTCCTTGGTCTCGACGTCCTTGGCGAGCTTGGACAGCTCCTCCGAGACGCTCAGGACCGCGGCCTCGATGCCCCGCTTCAGGGCCATCGGGTTGGCGCCAGCGGCCACGTTGCGCAGGCCCTCGCGAACCAGGGCCTGGGCCAGGACGGTCGCCGTCGTCGTGCCGTCACCGGCAACGTCGTCGGTCTTCTTGGCGACCTCCTTGACCAGCTCAGCGCCGATCTTCTCGTACGGGTCCTCGAGCTCGATCTCCTTGGCGATGCTCACACCATCGTTGGTGATGGTGGGGGCACCCCACTTCTTCTCGAGCACGACGTTGCGGCCCTTGGGGCCGAGGGTCACCTTTACGGCGTCGGCGAGCTGGTTCATGCCCCGCTCGAGGCCGCGGCGCGCCTCTTCGTCGAACGCGATCATCTTGGCCATACGGCGTTGTCCTCCTGGACACTCACGGGCCACCCGAGATGTGTGCCCCGGATGGGCCGCCTGGTGTACGCACCTTGGGACGTCGCCACCTGGCGACGACGACGTCCTTCGGCCGGGCCGGATAGCCCGCGACGACCGGCCATGTGCCGCCCCGGCGTCTCCACGCCGGTGCAACCTGGCCCCACCGTCCCGACCATTGGCACTCACGGTATGCGAGTGCCAATGACTTGTTTAGCACTCTCACCTGCCGAGTGCAAGCACGATGCCGCCGCTCAGCCGAGTTCCGCAGCCAGTCCAGCGCTGTTCACCGGCGCCTCATGGGCACGCTGCTCGGCGTACGTCACCAGCAGACCGATCATCTGCGCGAGGTGAGCCGGCAGGGCCAGCACGGCGGTGATCCCGATCACCACCACCGCCCCGGCGGCGGTGCCGGCCGAGGAGAACGGGTCCGTTCCGAGCGGGGAGGTGCCGATTCCTTCCAGGGCACCGGGGATCAGGGTGCCGACGATCACCGCCGCGGCCACCAGGGCCACCCGTCCGAGCAGCAGGCCGAGCCGGTCGTGGAACATCCGGAACGATCGACCGATCGGGTTGTGCCGTTCGAAGAGATAGACCGGACCGGCCATGCTCAGCGCGAAGGCCAGGTAGATGCCCGGCAGCACGCAAAAACAGACACCGACGCCGATGAGCAGACTGACCAACAGGGTCCAGCCCCACAGCCCGAGTGCCCGACGCAGGCCGTAGCGCAGCGCGGCCTCCAGGCTGGCCGGCTGACCGGCCGCCTGCTTGGTGATCACCCAGGTGCCGGCGGCCCAGCCGACGGCCTGCACCAACCCGACCACCACGCTGCCGCCGACCAGCAGGACCAGGAGGCTCAGCAGTTCGGCGGCGAAATTGTCCGGCAGCGCGGGGGTCGACGTCGATTCGGCCTGGGCGGCCCACTTCGCCGACGGGTCCAGCCCGAAGGAGACCACCGAGAGCACCGCCGCCGGCAGCACCTGGGTGAGCAGCATGATCGGCACCAACTGCCGCCAGCCCCGGCGCAGCGCTCCCCCGCACCGGTTGAACCAGCCGCCGATACCGGCGCCGGGCGGCGTGACCAGGGCGTCGTTCGGGTCGAACCCGTGACCCGGCGGGTACCAGCCGACCGGCGGCCCCGGGTACCACGGCTGCCCGCCGTAGGGACCCGACCCGGGCGGGTAGCCCCCGGTGGGCGGGAACGCCCAGCCCTGCGGTGGCGGGGCCGCACCCCAGGAACCCTGCGCGGGATCCCAGCCGGGCGGCGGACCGGCGGGGCCGGAGGACGGGCCGGCCGGGGGCATGCCCGGCCCCCAGCCGGGCGGCGGACCGGCCGGGCCGGGGCTGCCGGCGGGCGAGGACGGATCGGACGGGTCCGGCTCCCCCGACCCGGAGGACGGAGTGGGCGGGGGTGGCTGGTCGGTCATGAACGCTCCTCAAATCGGCTGGAACGGTTCACGATCTTCCCGGCTGTGCGCCCCTGCCGCAGCCCCGACTCACGGGGCCGATCGGCCAGGAGTTCAGCCGATGACGCGTACGTGCTCCGCCTGTGGGCCCTTCTGGCCCTGGGTGATCTCGAACTCGACCCGCTGACCGTCGTCCAGCGCCTTGTAACCGTCCATCTCGATCGCGGAGAAGTGGACGAACACGTCCTGACCGCCGTCGACGGCGATGAAGCCGTAGCCCTTTTCGGCGTTGAACCACTTCACGGAGCCCTGTGCCACGGTGCACTTCCCTCACTCTGCGCGGCGTTGCCTGACTCGGCGCACGGCACGGCCGGACGCCCCGGACCACCGACTCAGCGATCGATGACCGCCATTGAAGCAGGTGACCGAAATCGCACGCTACACGAGGAGTGACGGAGGCGCACGGCCACAAATCCGACAGACATCGGGGCGTCCCGACCGCGCTGATCGGCCGGGTTCCCGAGCCACCGGATTCGCCAGCGTCATTTGCGAATGGAGGGGAGGGCCGCAGGGCGGGCCCCGAGATGACGGCGATCGGGCCCAGCTCGCGAAACGCCATCCCCGCCCTGTGGTAGGCATGCGGACATGACCACCGACATGGGCTCGCCGGCCCTGCGGCTCGCGGAGATCCGCCGGGTCCGGCCGGAGGACGCCGCCCGGATGCGGGCGCTGCGCCTGGAGATGCTGGCCGACGCGCCGTTGGCCTTCCTGGAGACCCTGGCGGACGCTGCGGCCCGACCGCACAACGAGTTCGCCGCCCGGGTCGCGTACACCTCGGCCGGTGTCGGTAACGCGCAGTTCGTCGCCGATCCGGGCGGCCGGTTGGTCGGGCACGCCGGTGGTACGACCCACCCGAACGAGCCGGGGCTGACCGTGATCTACGCCGTGTACGTCACGCCGACCTGGCGCGGCAGTGGCCTGCTCGGCGAGCTGATCGACGGGGTGGCCGCCTGGTCGCGAGCCTGTGGCCGACCGGAACTGCTGCTGGAGGTGGTGGTCGGCAACGACCGCGCCTACCGCGCCTACCAGCGCCTGGGCTTCAAGGACACCGGGGTACGAGTCCCCCACCCGAACATCCCAGCCCTAACCGAGCTACAAATGCGCAGACCCGCCTAAAACCAAGAACCATCCCACGGCAGAACCATTGAGCTGCCCCCAAAAGCCGGCAGCGATGCCCCCACCGTGCCCACAAAGGGTTTCCGGGGCAGCCCGACCCGCGCAGGGATCAAGCCTGACCGCCCGGAGCGGGGCGGGCTGCCCCGGAAACCCCCACCGCAACTAAAGATCAAACATGACGCCGCGACTGCACGATCCGGAACCGGTTCGCCACATAAGCCCCGTCGGTCAGCGCCGAGTTCGCCGCCGCGTTGGCCCCACTGCCGTGGAAGTCGGAGAACGCCGCCGACTGGTTGACGAAGACACCGCCGGTGAGGTTGCAGGACAGGTGCACCCCGACCTCGATCGCCACCGCCTCGGTCGCGTCCAGCACGGCCTCGTTCGTCGAGTAGACCCCGGCGGTGAGCGCGCCCTTCTCGCCGACCGTCCGGCGCAGCAGCTCCAGGCTGTGCGTGGTGGAGTCGGTGGCGATGGCGAACGAGATAGGCCCGAACCACTCCCGGCCGTACGTCTCCGCGTCGTCGGCGGTCAGCTTCACGATCGTCGGGGTACGCACCACCGCGTCGGCGTACGACGGGTGGGCCACGGCCCGCGACTCCAGCACCGGCTCGCCGACCTTGGTCACCTCGGCCAGCCGCTCTAGCACCCCGTCGTTGACGATGGCGCCGGTCAGCTCCACACCTCGGGCCGGGTCGGCGGTGAGCTTGCCGACCGCTGCGGCGATCCCGCCGGCCACCTCGTCGAAGCTCTTGTGCCCCTGGTCGGTCTCGATGCCCCCGGCCGGGATGAGGATGTTCTGGGAGGTGGTGCACATCTGCCCGCTGTAGAGGGTCAGCGTGAACCCGAGGTTGCGGCACATGCCGGCGAAGTCGTCGGTGGAGTCGATGACGACGGTGTTGAGGCCGGCCTTCTCGGTGTAGACCGATGCCTGCCGCGCGTGCGTCTCCAGCCAGTCGCCGTACTCGGTGGAGCCGGTGAAGTCGACGATCCGGATGGCGCGGTGCAGGGCCAGGTCGCTGGCGAGCTTCTCACCGGGGGCCTCGGCCGCCAGCATGATCAGGTTCGGGTCGAACCCGGCCTCGGCGAGCACCTCCCGGGCGTACTTCACGGTGATGGCCAGCGGCAGCACCGCGCGCGGGTGCGGCTTGACGATCACCGGGTTGCCGGTGACCAGCGAGGCGAACAGCCCGGGGTACGAGTTCCAGGTCGGGAAGGTGTTGCAGCCGATCACCAGCGCCACCCCACGCGGCACCACGTGGAACGTCTTGGTCATCCGCAGCGGGTCACCCTTGCCGGCGGCCTTCTCCCAGCCCGCCGTGCCCGGGTGTCGGGTCATCTCGGCGTACGCGTACGCCAGCGCTTCCAGCGCCCGGTCCAGCGCGTGCGCGCCACCAGCCTGAAAGGCCATCACGAACGCCTGCCCGCTGGTGAACTGCACAGCGTTGGCCAGCTCGAAGATGTTCTTGTGCAGCCGGTCGAGGATCTCCAGGCAGACGCCCACCCGGGCCTGCGGGCCGGCGTCGCGCCACGCCGGCAGCGCGGCGGAGGCGGCGTCGACCAGCTCACCGGGGCCGGCGTGCGGGTAACGCACCGCCAACTCCACCCCGAACGGGCTCGTCTCGGTGGCGACCCGAACGCCCGCGCCGGGCTGGCCGAGCGGGAAGTCCCCGCCGAGGTACGCCTCGAAGGCGGCCTTACCGTCGGCGGCGGCGGTCTCGCCGTACACCCGGGGGCTGGGGGATTCGGGATAGGCGGACCAGTAGCCCCGCTCCGTGATCGCGGTCAGCGCACGGTTGAGGGTGTCGGCGTGCCTGTCGTACAGGGGATGCGGGGTCTCCGTCATGCCCGCCATCATGCCTGAGTCCAGTCCGCGAGCAGTAGCGCGAATGCCCGACAGCGGCTCATGCCTGAGTCCAGTCCGCGAGCAGCAGCGCCAATGGCCGACGGCACGGGGTTGCTCGCCGCGGCAGCGGGTAACCGCGGGGCTTCGGCCAGGGGAGCCGGCCAGGGGAGGACGGCGGGTGAGGATCACCGAGATCCGGGTGCACGGGGTCGCCGACAAGGGGCCCGAGACGATCCTCGACCGACCGATCGTCGCGCGGGTCGCGGGAGACGACAACTCCGGCTTCTACCGGCCGCGGCCCGGCTACGGTGCCGCCGCGGACCGCAACGGGGTGACGCTTGAGGCGTACCGCTGGAGCAGGCTGACCGGCGGCACCGCCACCCGGACGTTCTCCCTGGTCCTGCTCCTGCCGTTCATGCTCAGCAACATCGCGCTCTGGATGCTGCCGGTCACCGGACGCGGCGGCTACGCCGCGCGGGCGCTGTGCCGACTGCTCGCCGCGACGATGACCTCGATGTACGTCCTCTCCGCCGTCGGGGTGTCCCTCGACCTGATCGCCTGGCAGTGCGCGGCCTACCCGAGGTGTCTGGAGGGGCGGCGGGAGATCTCCTGGCTGGGCGGCGTGCCGCTAGGGCAGCGGCTCGCACTGCTGGCCGTACCGCCGATCATCGCGATCGTCCTGATCTGGCGCCTCGGTGCCCGGACCTGGCAGCTCCCCGAGGACAGCGACCAGGCGCCCGGGGTAGGTGCGGACCGGCTCGACGCGCCCGCCTTCTGGGACACCCGCTCGCTGCTGCGCCGCCTGCGCTCGGTTCACGTCGCGGTGGCGCTGGGCACGCTCAACATCACTCTGCTGCTGGCTCTGGCACCGCATGACGCCACAGTGCCCGGCTGGCTGCTGCTGGCCGCGGACGTGGCGCTGCTCGCCGCCGCGCTGGTGCTGCTCTGCCGGCCGGCGATAGAGCGGCGCGGAGAGCGGGACCAGTGGAGCTCGCGGACCATCCGCTGGGCGGCCATCGCGCTCACCGTACTGACAGTGGGCTACGCGTTGGCGCCACGGCCGCCGTGGACGGCCCAGGGAACCTTGCCCGGGTACGGGACGGTGGCCGCCGGACTGTTCGCCGGGCAGGTGGTGCTGCTCGCGATGCTCGGCCTGGTGGTCGTGGTGCAGCGCCGTTCCCTTCCTCGGTCCCTCTTCCTGCTGACCGGGCTGGGTGCGCCGGTGCTGACAACCGTCGCGATCGGGCTGGGCGTCGCCTACGACTCGGGCCTGACCTACGGGCTCGCCGAGTATCTGGACCGTGGCTCCAGCCCGACGCCCGCCCGGCCGCTGCCGCCCGGGGCGCCACCGTTGTCGCCGCCGATCGCCTTCCGCTGGGCCACCCTCGGCTTCTCCCTCGCCGTGCTCCTGGTGCTCGTGACGGCACTGCTCATACCCCGGATCGGCCGTGATCGTCGCCGTCGGGAGGCCGAGGAACTGGTTCGGCGGGACTATCCGGAAGCCTCCCGGGCGGCCCCCGAACGGGTCCGGGCCGTCCGCGACGTGATCGTGCGTGCCCGGCTGACGGATCGGCTCGGGCCACTGCTGGCCACCGCGTACGTGGTGTTGGCGCTGCTCACCCTGGCGGCGGCCGGGCTCTCGGTGGTCGGTCCCGGCCCGGGTGCGCTCGCGCTGCGACTCGGCGGCGAGCCGCTGGCCCGTCCGGTGATCTTCGTGACCGACCTGGGCGCTTTGCTGATCGGGCTGTTCGCCGCGATCCTCGCCGTGCTGGGGCTGGTCGCCTACCGGTCCGGCGCGATCAGGCTGGTCGGGGTGCTCTGGGAGCTGGCCACCTTCTGGCCGCGTGCCGCGCATCCACTCGCCCCGCCGTGCTACGTCGAGCGGGCGGTCCCCGAGCTGACCCGCCGGATCGGGCAGCTCACCGCCAATGGGAACGCGGTGCTGCTGTCCGGGCAGAGTCACGGCAGCGTGCTCGCGGCGGCGACGATCCTTCAACTGCCCGACCACTGCCGCCGGCGGGTGGCTCTGCTCACCTACGGTGCCCCGCTCGGCAACCGGTACCGGCGGATCTTCCCGGCGTACGTCAGCGACGAGATGTTGCGCGAGGTCGGCAGCCGGTTGGCCTGGCGGTGGATCAACCTGTGGCGGTACACCGACGCGGTGGGCGGAGCGGTGTTCGGTCCGTTCGTCGCCGGACCCGACGACCCGGCCGCCCGGGTCGACCGTCGGGTACGGGATCCGAAGGGACTGCTCATCCCACCGACCGACACCGTGCCCCCGCCGGTGCGGGGCCACCGGTTCACTCCCGACGACGACTTCCACACCGCGATCGGCGAACTGGTCGAGCGCCTGGAACGGACGGCCGAGTGAACGGTCGGCTCAGAGGGTGAGCTGCCAGTCGGTCCAGCAGTCCACCGGGCGGAAGCCGAGCCGTTCGTTGATCGACACCATGTAACTGTTGCTGGCCGCGTTGAAGGTGTCGATCACCTGTACCGCCGGCTCGTGGGTGAGCAGGTGGTGCAGGTTCTCCGCCTTGGCGATGAGGCCGAGCCGGTGCCCACGGTGGGCCGGGTCGACGATGGTGATCTGCTGGAACGCGTGCCAGTCGGCGGAGGCGCCCACGTCCAGCAGCGTCCAGGCGACCAGCCGACCGGACGCCTCGTGCCGCATCCCGAGGTGGTAGCGCCGCCGGCCCCGGGCGTCCAGCGCCCGCTCGTTGCCGCGGATCCGTTCGGCGTCCACCTGCTCCGGCTCCCACTGCACGTCGCCCATGGGCGCGTCCATCAGCAACCGGCCGTCGAGGTAAGCGATGTCCGCCACGTACTCCTGCGGGGTGGAGCCCTGCCAGCAGACGGAGTGATAGCCCTCGGCTCGCGGTCGGGCCTCGGCGAGCGCGGCCCGCAGAGCGACCCGGTCGATCTCGCCGACGTCGAGCCGGCGACGCACCTCGGTGAGGGCTGGTTGAGCGCCGGAAGCGGCAGCGAACGCGTCACCGGCCACGCTTCGGGCCGGCCCGCCGGGCAGCGCGGAGACGGCCATCGCCACCACCCGCTTGCGGCCGTGCTCGCGGAGCAGGCGCAGCCCGTACTCGTGCAGGGCCCGGCCAACGCCCCGGCGCCGCTGCTGCGGATGCACCAGCAGCTCGACGGTGGCGTTGTCGGTGTTGTCGAGCTGCGGCAGGTCCAGTTGGAGGTAGCCGGCCGGCACGCCGTCCAATCGGGCCAGCGCCCAGAGCGACCGGGTGCCGGGCATCGGCGTGTGGAACAACGCGTCGAAGCGGCGCCGGCAGAAGGGCGGGAAGTCCGGGAGATCGGCGTCGTTGGCCGCCGCCCCGATCCGGTACGCCTCGTCGACCGACGTGCGGTCGGCGCCGTCGAACGACGCGATGGTGATGCTCATGCCGGTGAGCCTGCACCGTACAAAAGCGATCGGGCCAGCGAATTACTCGCTGGCCCGATCGAACGTTGGTCGGGAGGGGCACTCGCACAACGCCTCCGGCGTTGGGTCGCAAGAACTTCAAAAGTCTTCGGCGAAATGCCCTCCCGCACGGAGCATCTTGCGCCGTCCGGTTCCTGCCGTCAAGTCCGTAGCGGCAGGTTTTCCACACTCACAGCGAAAACCCAGTTACCGACTGATCGACTCGGCCACGGCTCCGAGCGAGCCCGTCAGCCCAGGAGGCCGGCGTCGCGGGCGGCGCGCAGCGAGGGCTTGATGTGGTGGGTCGGACCGACCTGGCCGGCCACCGCATCGATGGTCTTCAGACCCTCGCCAGTGTTGAACACGACGGTCTCGGCCGTCGGGTCGAGCCGACCGGACTCGACCAGCTTGCGCAGCACGGCCACTGTGACCCCACCAGCGGTTTCGGCGAAGACCCCGGTGGTACGGGCCAGATCGCGGATGCCCGCGCGGATCTCGTCGTCGTCGGCGTACTCCATCCAGCCGCCGGTGCGGCGGACCGCCTCCAGGGCGTAGAGGCCGGCCGCCGGGTCGCCGATGTTGAGCGATTTGGCGATGCCGGTGGGCTTGACCGGAACGATCGTGTCGGTCTCGGCGTGCAGGGCGACGGCGATCGGGTTGCAGCCGGCGGACTGCGCGCCGAAGACCTTCCAGCCGTCGGCGGGCGCCTCGACCAGGCCGATCTCCACCAGCTCGGAGAACGCCTTGTCAATCTTGGTGAGCAGCTCGCCGCTGGCCATCGGGATGACCACCTGCGCCGGGATCCGCCAGCCGAGCTGCTCGGCCACCTCGTAGCCGAGGGTCTTGGAGCCCTCCGCGTAGTACGGCCGGACGTTCACGTTGACGAACGCGGTGTCCTCGAATTCGTCGGTCTCCACCAGCTCGCCGCAGAGCCTGTTGACATCGTCGTACGAGCCGTCGATGGCGACCAGTTCGCCGCCGTAGACGGCGGTGGTGATGACCTTGCCCTGCTCCAGGTCGCTGGGGATGAAGACCACCGAGGGCGCCCCGGCGCGGGCCGCGTGGGCGGCCACCGAGTTGGCCAGGTTGCCGGTCGACGCGCAGGCGAACCGGCTGAAGCCGAGTGCCTTGGCGGCGGTGAGCGCCACCGAGACGACCCGGTCCTTGAACGAGTGGGTGGGGTTGGCGCTGTCGTCCTTGACCCAGAGCGGCGCGGTGATGCCCAGTTCGGCGGCGAGGTGCGGGGCCGCCACCAGCGGGGTCAGCCCCGGGTCGAGGGTGACCCGGCTGGCCGGGTCCTGGCCGGCGGGGAGCAGGGCGGCGTACCGCCAGATGTTGTTCGGGCCGGCCTCGATCTGCTCGCGGGTGACGGCGGCCAGTGCCGCGGTGTCGTAGTCGACCTCCAGCGGGCCGAAACACTCGTAACAGGCGTGCTGGGCGGCGAGCGGGTAGCGGGCCGAGCAGGCACGGCAGACCAGGGCGCGGGCGGGGCTGGCGGAGGTGTCGATGCCGGAGGCGACGAGCGTCGACGTCATGTCGAGAGTCCTCTCATCTTTCCCCGCATCGCACGGTGCGGCGGGGACGGAATTGGCACCTGCCCCGCGGGTCGCTCAGCGGTGAGCGCGCAGGGTGGTTGCCGGGGCGTCGTCGGGCCGTATCCCTCAGCCCCTCTGGATGAGGTATTCAGTTGTGCCGTCGAGTCTAGGACAACGCTGTCGGTCGCTGCTAGCGCTGATCCCAGGTAGTGGGTCAGCGGGCGCTCACCGCCAGCGGGTCGGTCACCGCGATCGGGTCCGTCACCGCGCTCGGTCGGGGCAGCGACTCGGTCCGGGGCCGGGCCGCGAGGTTCGCGGCGATCAGGGCGGCGATCACGGCACCCACCAGGACGGCGTACGCCAGTTGCGGGGCGACCGCCACGAGGTCGGCGGCGGCCGGCGCGTGCTGCCAGCCGACGGCGTCGGCCCCGACGCTCAGGACGAGCATGGCGGCCGTGCCGGCGAGCGCGGTCAGTGTGGTGAAGCGCAGCGGTGACCACTCGCCGAACCGGCTGGCGCCGTGGGTGTAGATGCCCCAGCCCAGCACCGCGCCGATCATCATGAGCCCGCCGAGGCCGAACTGGCCGAGCCCGGCCAGGCTGCCGCGCGTGATCACCAGACCGACGCCGAGGAGCGCCACCAGGGAGAGGGCCAGCAGCAGCGGCTTCGGGCGTACGCCGTCACGGGCCCAGCGGACCAACTGGGTGATCACCGGAGTGGTGGCCACGAAGAGGGAGATCTGCTGCGGGGCGGCGTGTTCGAGCGCCAGGTTGGTGAGCAGGTTGAAGCCCGCGAAGCCGACCACTCCGAGCACCACCACCTCCAGCGCGCGGCCACCGTGCCGGAGCGCGCCGGCACCCTCGCGGAGCAGCAGGATGGCGACCAGGACGACGGCGGCCAGCAGGTAGCGCGCGGTGGTCAGGTTGAGCGGGTCGACCCGGTCGAGCGCGCTGGCCAGGATCGGAAACATCACGCCCCAGCCGAGCACGGCGACCAGTGGGTACGCGGTGGCGCGGGATCGCATCGGCAACTCCAATGTTCGAGTATCGTCGAACCAACGACACCGACCATAGGGCGTCGTTCGATAGTTGTCGAACAAGGGTTACACTGGTCACATGGAGCCGCACGAGCCCGACCTGACCGCCGTACCGGTCACCAACGTGTTGGCCGCACTCGCCGACGACGTGCGGCTACAGATCGTCCGGGCGCTCGCCGAGGGCGGCGAGTCCGCCTGCGGCAGTTTCGACTTCGGCGTCTCCAAGGCGACCCGCAGCCACCACCTCAGGGTGCTGCGCGAGGCGGGCCTGACCCGGACCCGGGCGGCCGGCACCAGCCGACTGGTCCGGCTGCGCCGGGACGAGCTGGACAAGCTCTACCCGGGCCTGCTGGACGCGGTCCTCACCCAGCGCCCGCCGGCCTGACCTCGCCCCACCCTGGCCCACATCGGCCCGTCCGGCCGCCGCCAGACACGGCGGCGGGGGGCGGGTCGGACCTGCCCCAGGCGCTCGCTTTGGAGCTGAGTCGTCTGCGACATCAGCGAAGAGGTGCGGCCCGACGGGGCACCTCACCCGGCGCGCCGCCGAAGCCGCCTCGTCGAGGCTTCGGCGACGCGTGGTTCGGGTGCGATCAGACGGACACCGCGTCGGGCTCGGCCGCCGAAGCCGATGCCGAGGGGGTGTGGGTGCGACGCCGGGTGAGCAGCGTGTCGAGTGCCCAGGCGCCCGGGCCGAGAGCCGCGACCAGCAGGAATGCCCAGCAGAAGAGCGCTGCCCGCTCGCCTCCGTTGTGCAGCGGCAGCAGCGCATCCGGCTGGTGCACCACGAAGTAGGCGTACGCCATCGAGCCGGAGGCGAGCAGCGCGGCGGGCCGGGCGAAGAGCCCGACCAGCACCAGTACGCCGCAGACCAACTGGATCAAGGCAGCCCACCAGCCCGGCCAGGTGCCGAGCGGGACCGCCTTGCCAGTCATCGGGTTGCCGCCGAACAACCCGAACACCGAGGACAGGCCGTGCAACGTGAACAGCAGGCCGATCACGATGCGGAACAGGGACAGGGTCGGCCCGCCGAGCCGAGAGACGTTCATGGCACCTCCATCGAGGAGAGTGAATGGGTCTCGTCGATCCTGAGGCATCAAGACATCGAATATTATAATTTCCTTGCTGGTGGGATAATCCCTCGTGAAAACGGTGTGAACGAGGCGCCTCACCCTCCCCCGGTGATGTCGCAGACGATTCAGCTCCAAAGGCGCACCAGGAGAGGTTCCCCACCAGTTCAGGTGGCGGCGCAGGGAGGGCCGGCGAGGCCGGGGCCGGGCGGCGGCGTGCTGCGCAAGTGGGCAAGGATCAACGGATGATCTCCCGCGACATGGCAGCACGGCGACGCATCACCGCGACGGTCGCGACAGCTCTCGCGCTCGGCGGCTGCACTCCCGGCGACCATCGGGGCCAGGGCGGGGACCCGAGCGGGCCGCCCCCCGGGTCGAGGGCGGAAGCAGGCCCGACCGCCAGCACCGAGCCGCCGGCCGAGTGCCCGGCCCCCGGCGTCCGGATCCGGTCGACCGGCGGGGACGCCGCCATGGGCCTGCGCGCACTCGGCCTGGAACTGGTCAACTGCGGCGAGCACCCCTACCAGCTCAACGGGTACCCGGTGCTGCACGTGTTCGACGAAGCGCGCGAGCCGATCATGCTGCGGGTGGTCAACGGCGCCAAGGAGATCACCTCCGGCTTCGACCAACCACCCCGGCAGGTCACCCTCGCCGCCGGCGAGCGGGCCACCGCCGTGGTGCTCTGGCGCAACCTGGTCACCGACTCGACAGTGGTCGCCACCAACGGCGAGTTCCTGACTGTGGCGCCCGCCGCCGGGCAGCCGGCCGAGGAGGTCGACCCGGACGGGCCGATCGACCTCGGCAACACCGGCCGGATCGGCGTCAGCGCCTGGAAGAAGGCCGACCCGAGCAGCCCACCTACGACGTGATGTCCTTGCGGGTGAAGCGCCAGAACGCCAACCCCCAGAACAGCGTCGCGTAACTGATCGCCGAGATGCAGCCGCGCACCACGTCGTCGGTCTGCACCGGAGTCGACAGCAGGCCCAGCCAGGCGGTGCTGAAGTGGGTGGGCAGGAAGTCGCGCAGCGCGCCCAGGGCGGTGATCTGGTCCAGGATGCTGGACAGGATCCAGAGCAGAACCGCACCACCCACAGCACCCAGCGCGGCGTCCGTGATCACCGACAGCAGGAACGCCAGGCCGGCCACCACCAGCAGTACGACAGCCAGGTAGCCCAGCACGGCCAGCAACCGGAGCAACCCCTCGGTGGGTTCCAGCTCGGCGGCGACGGTGCTGCGCAGCGGCGACCAGCCGTAGCGCAGGGTGCCGGCCAGCAACGCGGTGCCGGCCAACAGCAGCAGGGCCAGTCCCGAGTACGCGAGCGCGACCACCAGCTTCACAGTCAACAACCGCGCCCGGGGCACCGGGATCGCCAGCAGGTAGCGCAGGCTGCCCCAGCTCGCCTCGCTGGCCACCGTGTCGCCGCAGAACAGCGCGACGACCACCACCAGCAGGAACGACGCCGAGACGAAGATCGAGAACAGGGTGAAGTTGAGCCCGCCCGAGGTGGCCAGTTCGACCAGGCTGGCGAACTCGTTGCGACCGTTGTCGTCGTCGCCGCCCGAGTCGAACTGGAACGCGATCAGGATGATCAGCGGCAGCAGCACCATGAACCCGAGCGCCAACTGGGTCCGCCGCCGCGACGCCTGCCGGCGGAACTCCGCCACGAACGGCATGGTGGCCGACGGCCGGTAGCCACGGGCCTCACCCGCGTCAGTAACAGCCATCACCGGTCACCGCTTCCCCGAGAGTTCTCGCCCACCAGGGCGAGGAACGCGTCCTCCAGGCGCCGCCGAGGCACCACCCGGTCCACCCCGATGCCGGCGCGCACCAGCTCCGCCACCACCTCACTGCGGGCCGTGCCGTTGGTGTCGACCACCAGTTGGCCGTCGCTCTCCGGCAACACGCGGACCCCGTGCAGCCGGTCCAGCACCGCCCGCGCCGCCACCGGGTCGGTGACGTCGAAGAGCACGCTCGGCGACTCGCCCACGATCTCCTCCACCGGCCCGGACGCCACGATCCGGCCCTTGTTCACCACCACCGCGTGCGTGCACGTCTGCTCCACCTCGGCCAGCAGGTGACTGGAGACCAGCACCGCCCGGCCGTCCGTGGCGTACCGCTGGAGCACCCGGCGCATCTCGGCGATCTGCGGCGGGTCCAGCCCGTCGGTCGGCTCGTCCAACACCAGCAGTTCGGGAAGGCCGAGCATGGCCTGGGCGATGGCGAGCCGCTGACGCATCCCGTGGCTGTAGTTCTTGATTCTCCGGTGCACGGAGTCGCCCAGCCCGGCGATCTCCAGCGCCGCGTCGAACTGTGCGTCCTCCCACGGCCGCCCGGTGGCCCGCCAGTACGCCTTCAGGTTGTCCAGACCCGACAGGTGCGGCAGGAAGCCCGGCCCCTCCACCAGCGCCCCGATCCGGGACAGCACCGGCGAGCCGGGCACCAGCCGACGACCGAAGACGTAGATCTCCCCGGCGGTCGGCTGGGTCAGCCCCATCAGCACCCGCAGGGTGGTGGTCTTGCCGGCGCCGTTCGGCCCGAGCAGACCCACTACCTGACCGGGGTGCACCTCGAAGTCCACGTTCGACACGGCGACGAAGCCGTCCGCGTACTCCTTGCGCAGCGCGCGCACGGCCAGCGGGGTGTCCGCGTACTCCGGGTGCACCGACCGGTCCTGGCGGCGGTGCCGGCGGCGAACCAGGGCGACGACCACGACGAGCCCGATCACGATGGCGGCGAGCAGTCCGGCGAGCACCCAGCGCCAGATCGTCGCCGCGGTGGGGATCGGCTCACCGCTGACAGTGGGCAGGCTGACCGCGCCGTCAGCGGCCACCGTGTAGACGGTCGGCGCGGCCGGCGTGGTGTACGCCTGGTCGGAGGTGGCCACCACCAGCCGCAGCCGGTGCCCGGCCTCCACCCGGCGGACGATCCCGGGCAGCGTCACTGTGACCGGGCGGGCGTCCTGCACCTGCTGCGGGAGGCCGGTGAGCCGGATCGGTGCGACCAGGCCGTTCGGCAGGGTGGCCGCGCCGTCCGGGTCGACGTCGTAGAGCTTGACGAAGAGCACCGCCTCGCCGGTCGGCGACGCGGCCCGCAGGGTGACGGTCGGCGCACCGGCCACGTCCACCGCCTCGGTCAGCGGGGTCGACTCGAACTGGGCGTGCTGGCCGGGCACGTCACCGGCCACGCCGTCCAGCAGCGAGGCGAGCCCGCCGGCGAACGGGATCGAGGAGATGGCGGCCGGGTTGCCGTTCGGCGGGTTCGCGATCGGCTGTGCCGGGCCGGCGACAGTCACCTCCCGACGGGCGTTGCCGGTGAGGCCCGGGTAGTCGGCGCGGCGGAAACCGGTGGCGACGAGACCCCGGTCGAGCGCGTCGAAGCCGGCGATCCGCGACCAGGTGAAGTCGTCGCCGGGCGCGTCGCCCTCGCCCTTGACGTAGTGGTCGAGCCACTGGACGGTCAGGAACTTCACCCGGTCGGAGTCCGAGCGGGGCCCGCTGCCACCGTCGTGCCCGCCGGTGAACCAGGCGACCCGTACCGGGGTGCCGGTGGCGGCGATGCCGCGCGCGTTCGCGTCGGCCTCACCGAGCGGGAAGAGGGTGTCCGCCTCGCCCTGCACCAGCAGGGTGGGGGCCTTGATCCGGTCCAGCACACCAGCCGGGCTGGAGCGGCGCAGCAGGTCCACGGCGGCCTGGTCGGCGCGGCCGGTGGTGGCGATCCGGAGGTACGCGGCGCAGACGTCGGCGGCGAACCGACCGCAGGACGGGTCGGCGGCACCGGTCGGGGCGCCACCGGGACCGGTGCCGGGGCCGGCGCCCGGCCCGGGGCTGGGCGGGCCGGCCGACGCCGGTGCGCCCTGCGGCTGGGCGGCGGTCGCGCCGGAGAGCCCGGCCGGGCCGGAGCCCACGTTGCCGCCCCCGCCGAAGAAGAGACCGGCCCAGCCCTTCTTGAACACGCCCTCGGTCGGCGCTCCGCCGGTGCTCTCCGGCAGGAACGCGCGGGACAGGTCGTTCCAAGTGATCATGGGCACGATCGCGTCGACCCGACGGTCCTGGGCGGCCAACAGCAACGCCAACCCACCGCCGTACGAGCCGCCGACCACACCGACCTTCGGGTCGCCGGCGGCGTCGGTGCGCACCTCCGGCCGCGCGGCCAGCCAGTCCAGCAGCCGCTCGGCGTCGCGTACCTCGTAGTCCGGGTTGTCCAGGTGGATCTCCCCGCCGCTGCGACCGAACCCCCGCGCGGTCCAGGTGAGCACCGCGTAGCCGCGCCCGGCGAACTCCTCCGCGTCGGAGCGCACCGACTCCTTCGTGCCGCCGAACCCGTGCGCCAGCAGCACCGCCGGCACCTTCCGACCGGACGAGGCGTCATCCGGCAGGTACAGGGTGGTGTCCAGGTTCACCGGTTGGTCACCGGACGGTCCGGAGCGGACGGTGAGCATCGCGCTCTCGGTGCGTACGCCCGGTCCCTGTGGCCACACCGCCCAGGTCACGGCGGCGGCCAACAGCACGACGACCACTGCGGCGGCGGTCGCGCGGCGGCGGGTGGGCAGGGCACGCCGGAACCACGCGGCCGGCGACGGCGATGTCATGCGGCACACGGTACGGCCCACAGCCTGAGCGTTCGCTGAGATCCGCCGTACGTCCGTCCGGTTGCCCCGATCGGTGCGCGATGGGGTGCGAGCGCGCAACGTCCGACGCGGCACAGTGAGTTGAGTTCGGATCCCGTGAATTCCGATCTTCCGCGGATATCCACATCGATCCCTCCATGTCACACCCACAGCGGACACAGAGCGTGCCGGTAACGCGGACAAATGGTGACATGGCTCGAAGTGACGCGAACCTGACTCGCCGAGTGAGGTCTGACCAGGCAGGGGTTCGATTAGTTTTCCGGTCCGGTGCACGGGACTTGTCGGCCAGCCCGACGCCGCGCCGATCAGCGCCCCACGCCGGAGGAGACACACATGACAGTCCCCGCGCCGCGGGCCCGTCGACGGCCGTCCACGCTGGGCCGGCTGCTGCCCCTGCTGCTCATCGCAGCACTGCTGGCACCGTTGGGCCTGCTCGTCACGTCGAACTGGCGGCAGGTCACCGACGACCGGGACCTCGCCGCCCGGGAACGGCTCGGCGTGCAGTACCTCACCGCGCTGGCGGCGGTCACCGATGCCCTCGTGGAGGCCCAGTCCAACGCGGTGAACGGTCGCCCTGTCGCCCGGGAGGCGTTGAACGGGGCGGTCGAGAAGGCCGCCGCTGTGGACGCCCGCATCGGCGGGGAGCTGCTCAGCCAGGAACGCTGGGCCGGCGTACGGGCCAAGCTGGAGGCGCTGCGCGGCCGCACCGCCACCGACCCCGAGGCCGCCTACACCGCGTACGGCGAGGTATCCGACCTGCTGCTGGCCCTGCACCGGAAGGTCCGGGAGAGTTCCGGGCTGGTCCGTGACCCCGAGGCCGACTCGTTCTTCCTCCAGGACAGCGCCGGCCAGGAGCTGCCCGAGGCGGTGATCGGCGCCGGTCGGCTGGCCGACCTGTCCACGCTCGTCTCCCGCCGGCCAGCCGCCGAGCAACCGCGCGGCCTGCTCGAGCTGACCGGCCTGCGGGTGTCCGCCCTGACCCCCGCCGCGGACCTCGTCGACAACCTGCGCTCGGCCGTGGACGGTTCGGAGAGCACCGACCTCGGTGCCAACGTGCTGACCCCGCTGGACACCTACCAGCGTTCGGTGGAGGCGCTCGCCGGGTACTCCCTGCCGGACAAGGAGACCGGCGTGGTCGACCCGGGCCAGTTGAGTGCCGCCGCGCTCAGCTCGCACCGCTCCGCCCGCCAACTCCAGCCGGTCATCCTCGGCGAGCTGGACTCCCTGCTGGCCGAGCGCATCGATCGGCTCGACCGGGACCGCTGGCTGACCGCCGGGGCGGGTGTCGTCGCCGTCCTGCTGCTGGGCTGGCTCGCCGCGTTGCTGGTCGCCGCCGGTCGCCGGGCACAACGGCGGGCCGCCCTGGCCGCGACCCACGCGGAGAGTCCCGACACCCCGCCGCAGCGCGACCCGTGGCAACCGCCGGCCGACGAGCCGCGCGCGCTGCAACCGGTCGGCGCGGCCCGTGACCCGGAGACCGCACAGTGGGGGGCGTTCGATGCTGCTCGGTAGGCTCCGGATCCGCGGCAAGCTCGCGCTGCTCGTGGTGATTCCGCTGCTCAGCATGGTCGGCCTGGCCGTGCCGGTGATGCTCGACCGGGTCACCGCGGCACAGCGGGCCGGCGACACCGCCGAACGGGTCCGGCTCGCCAGTCGGGTCGGCAGCCTGGTCCAGGACCTCCAGCAGGAACGCATCCTCTCCGTCGGCTTCCTGCTCGGCCGGGTCGAACGCGGTGAGCTGGTCCGTAAGTCCGCCGACGTGGACGACCGGGTGGCCGACCTGCGGGCGGCGCGGAGCGACGCGCTGACCGACGAGGTCGACAGCGCCCTCGACGGCGTGTCCAGCCTCGTCGAGCTGCGCACGGCCATCCTGGCCCGGGCCGCCAAACCGGGTCAGGTGATGGACGCGTTCGGCCCGGTCAACAAGGGCATCATCGAGTCGCTGCGGCTGGTGGTCGGGGTGGACACCGACACGTTGCCGGGCCGTCAGGTGCTCGCCCTCGACGGGCTGCTCCGCGCCGACGAGGGCCTGGCCACCTGCGCCACCCTGAGCCTGTTGGTCAAGGCGATCGGCACCCCGGACACCACCGCCGGGTACGTGGGGTGCATCGCCGCGCTCATGGTCGACAACTCGCGCTTCCGCAGCCTGATCACGCCCGAGCAGCTCAAGGTGGCCCAGCTCAACGACGCCGCCGTGGCCGCGCGTACCCAACCCGACTTCCTGGTCAGGAGCGCCCGCGATCCGGCGGCCGCGGTCAGCGATGTGACGATCGAGGCGCTCTTCCCGGCCGTCCGCACGATGATCCGGCTCGGTCAGTTCGTCGAGAAGAAGCTGATCGCCGACGTGCTCGCCGAGGTGACGGCCGAGCAGCGGCGCGCGCTGAGCGCCGCGTACCTGGTCGGCGCCGCGGCGGCGTTGATCCTGACGCTGGTGGTGCTGCTCAGCGTGGCGGTGGCGCGGACGGTGGCCCGACCGCTGACCCGACTCACCCGCTCGGCCGACCGGGTCGCCCGGGTCGCCGAGGCGGAGCTGGTCCGGGTCACCGACGACGAGGCGGAGACACCTCAAGCGGTCCGGCTGGAGCCGGTGGACATCCGCGCCAACGACGAGATCGGCGACCTGGCGCGGGCCTTCGACCGGGTGCAGAACACCGCGGCGCAACTCGTCGAGCGGCAGGTCGCCGGCCGACGCAACGTGGCGCAGATGTTCGGCCACGTCGGACGGCGTACCCAGAACCTGGTGGGTCGGCAGATCGCGCTGATCGACCGGCTGGAGCAGCAGGAGGCCGACCCGGGCCGCCTGGAGCACCTGTACCGACTCGACCACATCTCCAGCCGGTTGCGGCGCAACGCCGGCAGCCTCGTGGTGCTCTCCGGCTCGGCCGGGGCCGACGCGCACACCGCGCCGGTGCCGCTGGCCGACGTGGTCCGGTTGGCGCTCGGCGAGATCGAGGACTACACCCGGGTGGAGGTGCAGGTGCCGGCGGGCGTCTCGGCCGCGCCGGCGGTGGTCGGTGACCTCGTCCTGGCGCTGGCCGAGCTGATGGAGAACGCCACCGCCTTCTCCCCGCCGCACACCCGTGTGCTGGTGGCCGCCGAGACGTCGGGCCTCGGCGCACGGCTCACGGTGGTGGACCACGGCATCGGCATGAGCGAGCAACGCCTGGCCGAGGAGAACGCCCGGCTCACCCGCCGGGAACGGCTCGACCTCGCCCCGACCGAGGTGCTCGGTCTCTTCGTGGTGGGCCGGTTGGCCCGTCGGCACGGCTGGCAGGTCGCCCTGGCCGCCACCGGCGGCGGAGGGGTGACCGCACAGCTGGAGATCCCGTCGACGTCGCTGGTGCTGCGCCGCGCCGACCGCGCCGGGGCCACGGTGGCCCGCGCCGCGGTGCCGGATCGGGACCGGCGTACGACGGCGACGCCCAACCCCGAGCGCGAGGCGCGGCCCAGCGCGGTGGCCGTCGCCGTGCCGGCCCGCTTCGACTCGGACCTGCTGAGCCGGGCCACCCTCAGCCTGGACGCCGGCCCGTCCTGGAACGCGTTCGGGCGGGGCCAGCCGGAGCAGGCCGCTCCCGAACCCCAGAGCCCGGAACCGGTGGGCAAGCCGGGCGGGCCACGGGTGCGGCAGCGGGTGCCCGGAGCCACGCTGCACGCCACCGCCCCGACGACCCGGCCGGTGGACGCCACCGGAGCGGACCCCGCCGCCGCCCGCGCGCTGGTCGAGGCATTCCAAGCTGGTGTACGCCGGGCCGAGCTGCACGTGGCGCCGGGCCTCGAAGGCGCTTCGGCGCGGACGGCCGCCGACCCGACGGCCGGTGCCGGGGCGGCCGTGGTGGACTTGGGCACGACCGTCGACCTGCCCAGCACCCCGGGAGGCGCCGGCCCCACGGTGCCGCGTGGTGGTGGCTCGACCGATGCCGCACCGGAGCGGCCCCGGTTGAGTCGACGGGTGCCGGGAGCGAACCTCACCGCCATCCCGGTCTGCCAACCGCCCAGCACCCACCTCGGTGACCCGGCCGAGGTCCGCGACCTCATCAGCGAGTTCGAGGCGGGCGTCGCCCGCGCTCTCCGCGAAGTCAGCCCCGACCACCGGAACGAAGAAGGATCATCACGGTGACCAGCCCCTTCCTGCACGACAATGTCGACCAGAGTCAGCCCAGCGCCAATGGGGACCTCAGCCCGGAGGCCCGTACGTTCAACTGGCTGCTGGACTCCTTCACCTCCAGCACCGCCGGGGTCCTGGAGGCGATCGCGGTCTCCTCGGACGGTCTGCTGATGGCCATGTCGGCGATCAAGGATCGGTCGAACGCGGAGCGGTTGGCCGCAGTCGTGTCCGGGATGACCAGCCTCGCCGGTGGGGCCGCCAGTTGGTACGCCCTCGGCGGCCTGAACCGGGTGATCGTGGACATGGCCGACGGCTACCTGCTGATCAGCGCGATCAGCAGCGGTTCCGTGCTCGGTGTGGTCGCCGACCGTTCGGCGAACCTGGGCACCGTCGCGTACGAGATGACGCTCTTCGCCGGGCGGGCCGGTGGCGCCCTGACCCCGCGACTGATCGTCGAGTTGAAGAACGCCGTTCAGCAGTGACCCCCGACGTCGCCGGCGAGGATCCGGACCCGGACCCGAGGGTTCGGATCCGCCCGTACCTGCGCACGTCACCCCCGACCGGGGCGGGCGCGGCGGCGACACCGGCGCTGCCCGAGCCGGAGCCGGACGGGGACCAACCCACCGGTCCCCGTCCGTTCGTGCTCACCTCCGGGCGGGTCGCGGGTGCCGACCCGGCGATCGGGCTGGAGACCCAGGTGACCGCCCGCATGGACAGCGGCTGGTGGGCCGGCCCACCCGGCGCGCTGCTGGCACCGGAACTTCAGACCATCATCGCGCTCTGCGTCGAGCCGATCTCGGTGGCCGAGATCTCGGCCCGCGCCCGACTGCACTTCGGCGTGACGCGGGTCCTGGTCGGCGATCTACGCGCCGCCGGGCACCTGGACGTGCACGTGACCGACACCGACGACGCTGTCGACCCCGATCTCATCCTGCGAGTGATTGATGGACTCCGTGCGATCTCCTGAATGGCCGGTCGCCCCGCTCGGCGGGGTCGCCGCGAACAGCGCCGCCGCCCGTTACGGCATGTCCCCGGGCACCGGGCCGATAGTCGGGCGGGCCGGCCCACCGCCGACCGCGCCGCCTCCGTACCGGCCCCCGGCCGCCGCGGGGTCGGCGTCGCCTCCGGCCGGTAAGCCGGCCGCCCCGCCGATCCCGGTCAAGATCCTGGTGGCGGGTGGGTTCGGGGTGGGCAAGACCACCACAGTGGGTGCGATCTCCGAGATCGCGCCGCTGACCACCGAGGCCGAGATGACCACCGCCGGGATCGGCGTGGACGACCCGGGTGCCCGGTCCACAAAGACCACCACCACCGTGGCGATGGATTTCGGCTGCGTGACGATCGACCGCAGCCTGAAGC
Source organism: Micromonospora sp. H61 (assembly GCF_018070325.1). Lineage (GTDB taxonomy): Bacteria > Actinomycetota > Actinomycetes > Mycobacteriales > Micromonosporaceae > Micromonospora > Micromonospora salmantinae. The sequence continues at coordinate 247,925 of NZ_JAGPXY010000002.1, read as the reverse complement.
TCTACCTGTTCGGCACGCCGGGGCAGACCCGGTTCGGCTTCATGTGGGACGACCTGGCCCGGGGAGCGCTCGGCGCGCTGGTGGTGGTGGACAGCGCCCGGCTGGACGACTGTTTCCCGGCCATCGACTTCTTCGAGCGGGCCGGGCTGCCGTTCGTCGTCGGGGTCAACGCCTTCGACGGGCGACTGGCCCTGGAACTCGGCGAGATCCGTTGGGCGCTGGCCATCGGTGATCATGTACCCCTGGTGCAGTTCGATGCCCGCGACCGGCTCTCGGTGCGGGACGCACTACTGGTCGTCCTGGACCGCGCGCTGGACCGCGCTACCCGGGACAGGAGGGCCTGAGCCGACCAGCTCCGGCCGTGGCGGGAAGAGGTGATCTGGTGAGGGGCGACCTGGACGAGACGCTGGCCCGGCTGGCCCGACGTGTGGAGGCGTCGCGCCGTCGGGCCGCCGACCGTGACGACACCACCGCGCCGTCGAGCCCGCCCGGCCTCGGCGGTGACACCCGCAACGCCCGGTCGGGCCGGCACGCGGGGGTGGAGACTGCGAGCGAGGTGGCCGGATGGGGGCCGGTCGAGGAGGTGGCCGAGGCGGTCCGCCAGGTCGTCGGGGCCTACCCCGGGCTGGCGGTGACAGTGCAGGTGGAGCACGCCGGGCGGACGTACCCGATGCGGGTCTCCTGGGACGGCCCTGCCGTCACGGTCGGGCCGGTTCCGCCGCCGACGCCTGTGGAACCCCCGCCGGCCTGGCCGCTCTCCGGCCGGACGGTGCCCGCCTGGGCACCCGGTCCGGACGGGTTGACGCCGGACCCGGCGGCCCGGTTGGCCGAGCTGATCCGAAGCGACCCGACGCTGTTGGACGAACTGGATCCGCGGCGCTGACCGGCGGGGCTGGCTACCGGCGGCTACGGTCGGGCAGTGGCGCAACCCGACCTGACCTTGACGGCGAGCCTACGGCCGGCGGCGCTGGACGCCCGACGGGGCATCGTGCGCCTGCACCCGGAGGCGCTGACAGCGCTGGGGCTGCGCCCCGGTGACCCGGTCCGCCTTGTCGGCCGCCGGGAGACGGCCGGGATCGCTGCGGCGGCCGGGCCGGGCGCGAGCAGCGCCCTGCTGTACGCCGACGACCTGACGTTGGGCAACCTGGGTCTGCGCGACGGCGGTCAGGTGCGGGTGAGCCCGGTGCCGTTGGTCCCCGCGAGCCGGGTCGTCCTGGCCGGGCCGGTGGGGGTCGTCGCGGCGGTCAGCCCGGAGATGCTCCGGCTCGCCCTGCTGGGCAAGGTGCTCACCGCCGGGGACGACGTGTCGCTGCTGCCGCAGGACGTGCTGCCGGACGCCTCGGTCCGCAGCCTGGTCGAGGCGGCGCGACACAGCCTCGCCAACACCGTCGGTTTCGCCTGGACCAGCACGCTGCTCAGCGTGGTCACTGTCGAGCCGGCGGCCGGCGCACTGGTCACCATGGGCACGTCGGTCGCCTGGGCGCACGGTGCGACGACCCACGGTGGGCCCGCCCCGGTCGGCGCCGCGTCGACCCGGCGGGGTACGAGCGCCGACGCCGTTGCGGCGGAGGACGCGCCCGACGTGGACGAGCTGCCCGGGTTGCGGGCCCAGGCCGAGGAACTGACCGAGCTGCTGGACCTCGGCTTCCACCACCGGGAGGTGCTGGGTCGACTGGGCACCACCATCTCGTTGGGGGTGTTGCTCGTCGGCCCGGCGGGCTCCGGGAAGTCTGCGCTGGTCCGGGCCGTGGCCGCCCGGGTCGGCGCCCGCGTTCACCCGCTCTGGGCGCCGGAGGTGGCCGCGTTGGCCGGTCAGGCCGCCGCCGAGCGGTTGCGCGTCGCGGCATCGGCGGCACGGGCCGAAGGGCCGGCGGTACTGCTGGTCACCGACGTCGAGGCGCTCGCACCCGCTGACGATCCCGGTCCGGTGGCGACGGTGTTCCGTCAGGTGCTCGCGGAGAGCATCCGCGCCGGCGTCGCAGTGGTCTGCACCACCGGCCGACCCGAGGCGGTCGACCCCGCACTGCGCGCCCCCGACCTGCTGTCGCTGCGGATCAGCGTCCCGCTCCCGGATCAGGCGCTGCGCCGCGAACAGCTCACAGTGCTGACCCGGCAGGTGCCGCTGGCCGACGACGTCCGGCTGGACGAGGTGGCCGCGCGTACCCCCGGGTTCGTCGCTGCGGACCTGGCCGCACTGGTCCGGGAGGCCGGGGTACGCGCGGCGCTGCGGCAGAAGTCCGCCGAGACGCCGACGGTGTCGATGGCCGACTTCACCGCCGCCCGGGAGGTGGTCCGGCCCACCACGATGGCGGCGTCCACGCTGGATCTGGCCTCGGTGACCCTGGACGACGTGGGTGGCCTGGACGAGGTCAAGCAGACGCTGACCGAGTCGGTGCTGTGGCCGCTGACCTACCCGGACACCTTCGCCCGGCTCGGCGTGCAGCCGCCGCGCGGCGTGCTGCTCTACGGGCCGCCGGGCTGCGGCAAGACCTACCTGGTCACCGCGCTGGCCGGGTCGGGGCGGGCCAACGTGCTGTCGGTCAAGGGGGCTGAACTGCTCTCCAAGTGGGTCGGTGAGAGCGAACGCGCGGTCCGCGAGCTGTTCCGTCGGGCCCGGGAGGCGGCCCCCACGCTGATCTTCCTGGACGAGGTGGACGCGCTGGCGCCGGTACGCGGCCAGGCCACCGACGGGGGCACCACGGACCGGGTGGTCGCCGCCCTGCTCACCGAGTTGGACGGGGTGGAGACGCTGCGCAACGTGGTGGTGGTCGGTGCGACGAACCGGCCGGACCTGGTCGACCCGGCGCTGCTGCGGCCGGGCCGGTTGGAGCGGCTGGTCTACGTGCCGCCGCCGGACGGGCCCGCCCGCGCGGAGATCCTGCGGGCGGCGTCCCGGCAGGTGCCGCTGGCACCTGACGTCGACCTGCCGGCTCTCGGTGACGAGCTGACCGGCTTCTCCGCCGCGGACTGCGCGGCGCTGATCCGCGAGGCGGCGCTGGCCGCGATGCGGGAGTCACTCGCCGCCGCCACTGTCACCGCCGAGCACGTGTCGACCGCACGGGCCCGGGTACGACCGTCGCTGGATCCGGCCCAGGTCGCCGGCCTGGCCGCGTACGCCGCCAACCGGGAGTGAGCCCTTTAGAACGCGGGCGGCGTCGAATCGAGGCAGATCTCGGCGCGTACCTTGCCGTCGTCCTCGCGCAGTTTCGCGCCGCACTTCCGCAGCACCGCGACCGCGCCGATGTTGTCCGGGGTCGTCTCGGCCACCACGGCCCGCATGCCCGCCCGAGCGGCGGCGTTCAGCAGCTCCCGCAGGGCCGCCGCGCCGATTCCCTGCCCGCGCGCCGACCGGCCGAGCCACATCCCGGTCTCCACAGTGCGCGGCTCGTCACAGCGCGTCATCCGGACCATGCCCATCACCTCGCCGCCGACGAGGATGGCGTACATCTGCGAACCGGTCGGGCCGTCCAGCCCGCCGAAGCTTGCCCGGTGGAATTCGCGGAACGCCTCGCGACGGGCGAGCGACCAGCCGGCGGGTGCCTCGACCGGCGGCATCACGTCACCCGGCTCCGCCTCCGCAGCCGCTACGGAGAGCAACGGCTCCAGGTTCCGTTCGTCCACCGGCTCCAACCGGACCGCACCCGCCACGTGCCGCAGTCTGCCGCCCTCATCGGCCGAAGTCCACCCCATTGGCCATCCACTGGCGGTCCGGACAGCGGTACCGGCCGGTCGGGCGGCCCGGGTGTTCCACATCACGCTCTGTTGTCACCCGACCGGGTGTCAGGGGACCAAAACGCCTACCCGAACTCGCAGAACACCACCGAGGCGTCGTCGGTGGACTTGTGTCGGCGCAATCGGTCGGGGTGGTCGCGCTCGGCGTCCCGCACCCGGTCGATCAACGCGCCCGGACCGTCGACGCTCAGCAGGTCGAGCAGACCGGCCCAGTCGGTCAGCGCGAACTGCTCCACCGCGCTGGACGCGCCGTCACTGAGCAGCGCCGCCCGCCGTAACGCCCTCGGACCGCGCCGGGGCGCGGTCCCGGTGACCGCGTGGAAGGCCGCGTCCGGGTCGGAGGCCGCCACCCAGTAGCCGTGGGTGCGGTTCATCCGCTCCCGCTGGACGCTCACGGCGTGCCGGAACCGGGTGACCGGGTCCGCCGCGCCGCCCGGCACGACGGCCACCGTCTTCCGCAGCTCCGCCATCGCCGCGTCCAGCCGGTTGTCGGTGACCACGCTGACCTGCCCACCGACGTCGAGGACCAGCGGGCTGTCGCAGAGCACCAGATAGTCCACCTGGTCGCCGCAGTCCCGCAGTAGGCAGACAGTGCTGGACGGGGTGCCCGGATGGTCGAGGTCGCACTGCCCGCCGTGGTCGGCGCGTACCGCGAGGATGGCCGCGGCCAGGTTGCTGGTCAGCCGGGCGGCCGGGCGTACCGCCTCGGCGACGCCGATCCGGGCCGCCAGGTGCCGGACGTACCACTCGGGCCCGTGCACGCAGCCGGTGTCGAAGCCGTCCGGCACCGTCGCGCCGTCCAGGACACCGACCAACGGGCCGAACCGGAAGACCAGGTCCTCGTTGACCGGCCGGCCCGGGGCCGGCGCGGACGCGGAGCGCACCCGCATCACCGGCACCGGCCCCGGCACACCGGTCGGGTCAGCGCTGTCGAAGTTCGTCGACGGCCGCATGCGTCTCTCCCTGCACCTGACCGGCAGCCGAACGGCCCTGGTCGCGTACCGCGGACACGCCCTGCTGGGCGTTGGACCGGACCGACTGCGCCGCCTGCTGCGCAGGCTCCCGCAGGTTGTCCTGCATCTGGTGGCCAACCTGGCTCGCCTGCTCGCGCAGCTCACCAGAGTGCTCACTCACCATGCTCCGCGCGCGTCCGGCGAGTTGCCGTTCACGTGCGCTCGGCGGGATCAGAGAGGCGGCCAACAGGCCGACTCCGAAGGCGACCAGTCCGGCGGCCATCGGGTTGCCCTGAGCCTGCTCGCGGGAGTGCTGCCCGAGCGAACGAGTTTCGTCGCGTACCGAACCGGCCGCGTGCGACATCCGTTGGCCAGCCTCCTGCCCCAGGTGGTTCGAGCTGCCCATCATCTTCTCCTTCGCTCGGGTGAACGCCCCGCGGGCCTGCCCGACGCGGTCACCGGCGATCCGACGCGGGTTGACCTTGTCGGTCAGCGCGTCGACGTCACTGCTCAACTCGTTGCGGGTGGTCTCGATCTCCCGCCGGATCCGATCCGGATCACTGGACATGACCTGTTCCCTCCCGACTCGTTCACCGGCCCCGCAGGGCGTCCGGCAGCTCCCGGGCAGTCTGCTTCGTCCGGGGCAGAACCGTGCGTGCCCGCTTCAGCTGGGTCCGGGCGTTGATGAAGAGACCACCGGCCACGGCTGCCCAGAGGACCGCGACGATCAACGCCGCCCACCCCTGGTCCATCGTGTTGGACAACCCCCACCAGAGGGCGTACGACACGAAGAGCACCGCCAGGAACCCGGCCAGCGCGGCAGCGCCGAACATGCCGCCGGACTTACCCGCCTGGCTGACCTCCTCGCGCAACTCAGCCTTGGCCAGCTCGACCTCCTTGCGCACCAAAGTCGACATGTCCCGGGTCACATCGCCGATCAGCTCGCCGACCGATGCCTGGGTCCGCTCCTTCTCGGGGGCGCTCACGGTGCCACCCCGCCGGGCAGGTCCCGCGCTTGGTCACCGGCGGGCGAGACGTTCTGCGCCCGTGCCGTCCCCACGTACGGCTGCTGACCGACGTCCGCCGGTGCGCCCTGCTGGGGTGAGGGAGCACCGGACGCGCTTGCACCCTGACCGTTGCCCGAGGCCGGCGCGGTCAGACCACGGGTGAGCCGCCCGACCAGCAGCCCGGCCACCGCCGCGCCCGCGAGGAACGTCGCCGGGTGCTGCCGCGCGTACGTGCGGACCTCGTCGAGCACCTCGCCGGGTTCGCGCTCGTCGAGCCAACCGGCGGCCTGCTGGGCGGCGTCGGCCGCCTTGCGCACCACTTGACCGGCCAGCCCGGAATCGCCGTCCCGTTCGGCCATCGAACTGAGGTTCTGACCCATGTCGCGCAGGCCCGCAGCGGCCCGCCGCTGCTGCGTCTGCGCCTGATCCCGGAGCTGCCCAGTCGCCTCACCGGTCAACTGCTGGGCCTGTCGCCGCGCCTCTGCGGCCACCTGCCCGCCCTGCTCAGCTGCGGTGTGGGCGACCTGGCCCCCGGCCTGCGCGGCCTGCTGGCCGACGCGCGAGGCTTCCTGGCGGGCCTGCTGACCTCTGCCGCTCTGGTTCGTTGCCGTCATACCCCGCTCCCTTCCTGGGCCCGAGGTCGCAAGCGACCTCGGCGCGCCTCCCGCCTACCCGCCTGCTCAGCCGGCATGCGGCTAAGCAGGCTGGCCGGCGGCCGACGCGGCGATCTTGCACTTTGTGTCCCGGCAAAGACCCACAAAAGACGTGAATCGGCGACAGTAAGTGCAAGATCGCGCGGAGCGTGCGGTCAGCGGCGGCGGTTACGGGCGCGCGACGAGCGCAAGCGGCGGAGTCGGCTGATCAGCACGGGGTCGGCGGCGAGGGCTGCCGGATTGTCCAGCAGGCCGTTGAGCAGCTGGTAGTACCGGGTCGACGAGATCCCGAAGGTGTCCCGGACGGCCTGCTCCTTGGCGCCGGCGTGCCGCCACCACTGCTGCTCGAAGGCGAGGATGGCCCGCTCCCGCTCGGTCAGCCCCGCCGCCGGATCAGCGGGATCAGTGGGCTGCGCCGCCTCGTCGGCAGGTGGCGCGTCGGCGGTCTCGATGGGCGGCGCCGGTCGGGGATTCGGGACGGTCGGCCCGGCAGCACCCACGGCCTCACCCGGACGAGCGTCGATGGACGGCTCTGGGGCGGCCGGGGTGGTGTCGGCGGACATGTCTTTCAGCCTAGTCAGCGGCGACCAGGGACGCAGCAAGCGGCGCCGCCCGGCCGGGGCGGCCCGCGCCGCGTCACTTCGGTCAGCTCAGGAGATGTCGCGGCGACGCATCGCCCAGAGCGCCGCCCCGAGGATCACCACCACCCCGACCGAGAGCAGGACGGAGGACTGCTGCCAGGTGATGTCCATCGTGGCCGGCTTGCACTCCCCGTAGTAGGTCGCGTTGCAGGAGTTCCAGTCCTGCAACGTGACCGTCTTCGTCATCCAGGCCAGCGCGTACGTGGGCAGCAGCCAGGCCTCGGCGAACCGCACGCTCGCCATGGACAGCAGGATGCCGAGGCCGAACTGGCCGACCACCATCACCGCCACCACGCCACCGAGGGCCATCGCGGTGTGCCGACCGAGCGAGGCGAGGGCGAAGCCGATGGTGGTGAGCACCAACACCAGCACCACACCGCGTACACCGGTCAGCATGAACGACTGCCAGACCCCCGAGGTCATCTTCTCGGTGCTGCCCCGGAAGTTGGCGACCGCCCAGAACCCGGCAAACCACAGCACCGCGGCGGGAAGCGTCACCGCCAGGATGCCGGTGAGCAGCGCGGCCAGCTTGGTGAGCAGCACGGTGAGCCGCTTCGGCCGCCAGAGCAACAGGTTCATCATGCCGCCGGTGCTCCACTCGGCACCGACGAAGGACGCGCCGATGACGAACCCGACCAGGGCGAGGATCGCCGCGAACGGGATCAGCGTCTCGTCGAACGTCTCCTTGAAGTCGAACGTCGACGGCAGGAACCACTCGGCCTTGATCTCCTCCCGGGGCGGCGGAGTGATCACCGAGCAGTCGTCCGGGTAGCGGCCGTCGGTCGCCGTGCCGGCCGTCTTGGCCTGCTCACACGCAACGCGCTCCTGCTCGCTCCAGCGCACCTGCTCCTGGTACTGCTGGTCGGCCTGACGCTCGGCCCGGGCGAGCTGACCGGCGTCGATCTTCTGGTTGGTGAAGAACACCCCGACCACCACCGCGGCCAGCACCAGCAGGCCGAGCAGTGTCATGTAGCGGGTGAAACGCCGCTTGCTGAGCCGGCGCAGCTCGGTACGAAAGAGGCTCACGCGCCCCACCCTCCCCCGGCGGGACCGGGCTGACCCGTCCCACCGACCTTCATGGACTCGTCGACCTGCCGGTGCTGACCGGGTACCGGCGCGGTGGCGGTCAGTTCGAGGAAGACGCTCTCCAGGTCGACGGCGATCGGCGCCAACTCACTGACGTAGAGGTTCTTCTCGGCGAGCAGCCGGGTCACCGACGCCGGCTTGTCGACGCCGGCCAGCATCAGGTGGTCCGGGTGACCGGTGACCCGGATCCCGGCCTGGGTGAGCGCCTCGGTGGCCACCGGCAGGTCGCTGACCGCCTCCAGCCGGATCCGGACCGCACCGGACGAGTGCTGCGCGAGCACCTCGTCGACCGGCCCGAACGCGACCCGCCGGCCCAGCGAGATGATGGTGACCGAGTCGCAGATCAGCTGGATCTCACCGAGGATGTGGCTGGACAGCACCACTGTCATTCCGGACTCGGCCAGGGTGCGCATCAGCGTGCGCATCTCCCGGATGCCGCCCGGGTCGAGGCCGTTGGCCGGCTCGTCGAGGATGAGCAGCTTCGGGTTCTTCAGCAGGGCCGAGGCCACGGCGAGCCGCTGCTTCATGCCCAACGAGTACGTCTTGACCCGCTCGCCGGACCGGTCGCGTAGCCCGACGAGTTCCAGCACCTCGTCGACCCGGACGGCCGGCACCTCGCCCGCCCCCGCGAGCAGGGACAGCGTGTCCCGGGCCGTGAAGTGCGGGAAGAACTGCGGGCTCTCCACGATCGCGCCGACCTGGCCGGCGACAGTGGGCAGCGCGTCGGGGACCTCGTGCCCGAGCAGCGCCATCCGGCCACCGTCGGGTCGGATCAGGCCGAGCAGCGTACGCAGCGTGGTGGTCTTGCCGGACCCGTTGGGACCCAGGAAGCCGTGCACCTGCCCCGCGTCGACCCGCATGTCGAAGCCGTCGAGCGCGTTGCGGGTGCCGCGTCGACGACTCTTGTACGTCTTACGTAGACCTTCGATCTCCAGGACAGCTGGCAAGCTGCACCTCCCCCGATGGGTGGGCGTGACAGCCGACACCATACGCGGTATGCAGATGCGCGCAATACGCGGTATGCATCGACGCGCCGAACAGGCTAGTTCATCGACGGAGCGTGACCTCTCAGGCGCAGATGACCTGTACGCCGGCAGCGCGGAACGCGTCCACCACCTCCGGCGCGGCACCGGAGTCGGTCACCAGCGTCTCCACCCGCTCGACCGGGCAGATCCGGGCGAAGGCGTGACCGCCCAGCTTGGACGAGTCCGCGATGATCACCACGCGCTTGGCGCGGGCCACCATCAGGTTGTTCATCGCCGCCTCCCCCTCGTGGTGGGCTGCGGCGCCGAGCTGCGGGTCGATCGCGTCCACGCCGAGCAGGGCGACGTCCAGGGTGACCTCGCGCAGCAGCGCCCCGCCCAGCGGGCCGACCAGCTCGAACGACTTCGGGCGCACCACGCCGCCGGCCACCACTACCTTCATCCGGGATCGGACCAGCAGCTCGTTGGCGATGTTCAGCGCGTTTGTCACCACTGTGAGCTGGGCACCCTCGGCGCTGGTGTTCAGATCCGGTCGCACGGCGAGCGCCCTCGCCACCTCGGTACTTGTGGTGCCGCCGTTCAGACCGACCACGGTGCCCGGCGTGACGAGCGCGGCGGCGGCCGCCCCGATCCGCTGCTTCTCGGCCGAGTGCTTGGCCGTCTTGTAGCGCAGAGGCAGGTCGTACGACACGCCGTTGGCGACCGCGCCGCCGCGGGTCCTCGTGATCATTTGCTGCTGTGCGAGTTGGTCGAAGTCACGCCGGATGGTGGCCTGGGAGACGCCCAGCCGTTCGGCTGCCGCCTCGACGCTGACCCGGCCGTTGTCGGTCAGCATTTCGAGCAGGGCGTTCCATCTGGCGTACCGGTCCACCGCGGGGCCCCTCCCAGCAACTGCACGGACGGTGATTGATTGCGTGCACACTAGTGCGCGAAACTAGGCTTGCGCAAAAGACTGACCTGCGCGATCGGGCGACCGGTTGCCATGGTCACCCGCGTTCGCGCAGAATAACGCGCGAAATGCGGGTCTAACGAGCCGTATTGCGCATCGATCGGCCCTGCGAGGAGTTTCCCATGGCACACGTGGACGCGGAGATCGCGAGCCAACCCGACTGCTGGCGGGAGGCGGCCAGGCTGGCCGAGGTCGTACGCGGTGACCTGCCGCGCCCCGGGGAGCGGGTCGCCGTCGTCGGTTGCGGCACGTCGTGGTTCATGGCGATGGCGTACGCGGCCCGCCGCGAGCAGGCCGGCCAGGGTGAGACCGACGCGTTCCAGGCGTCCGAGTTCCCCGCCGGCCGCCGCTACGACCGGCTGATCGCGATCACCCGTTCCGGCACCACCACGGAGGTGCTGGAGCTGCTCGCCGCGCTGCGCGGACAGACACCCACCACAGTCATCGTCGGTGACCCCGCGTCCCCGGCGGTCGAGCTGGCCGCCGCCACCGTGGCCCTGCCCTTCGCCGACGAGCGGTCGGTGGTGCAGACCCGCTTCGCGACCACCGCGCTGGCCCTGCTCCGGGCCCAGCTCGGCGACCCGGTGACAGCGCTCGCCGCCGACGCCGAGGTGGCGGTGCGATCCCCACTGCCGATCGACCCGGCCACCATCGAGCAGGTCACCTTCCTCGGTCGGGGGTGGACGATCGGGCTGGCCCAGGAGGCGGCGCTGAAGTGCCGCGAGGCGGCCACCTTCTGGGCCGAGGCGTACCCGGCGATGGACTACCGGCACGGGCCCATCTCGGTCGCCGCGCCGGGCCGGCTGGTCTGGGCGTTCGGTGAGCTGCCCGACGGGCTGCCCGAGGATGTGGCGGCCACCGGCGCGGCCTTCGTGCACAGCCGCACGCACGGCTGGCGCACGGTGCTGGGCAGTTGGTCCGCCGGCCGCACCCCGGTCGATCCGATGGCCGACCTGATCCTGGCGCAGCGCTTCGCTGTCGCGCTGGCCACCAGCCGAGGCCTCGACCCGGACGCGCCCCGCCACCTGACCCGGTCCGTGGTGTTGGCGTGAGCGACCGGGTGGTCGTTGCGCTGGACGTGGGTGGCACCGGCATGAAGTGCGCCCTGGTCCGACCGGACGGCGTCGTGGTGCGCACCGAACGGCACCCCACCGACGCCGCACGCGGCCCGGCCGCCGTGGTCGGCACCATCCTGGAGGTGGCCGGCGGGCTGGCCGACAAGGCCCGCGCCGACGGGCTCACCCCGATCGCGGTCGGCATCGCCGTGCCCGGGGTGGTGGACGAGACGCGCGGCGTCGCGGTGTGGTCGGCGAACGTGGGCTTCCGGGACGTACCCCTGCGGGACCTGACGGTGCGGCGGCTCGGCCTGCCGGCGGCGCTCGGCCACGACGTGCGTGTCGGTGGTCTCGCCGAGGCCCGGCTCGGCGCCGGACGGGGCACCGGGCACGTGCTGTTCGTGGCGATCGGCACCGGCATCGCCGCCGCGCACGTCGTGGACGGCACGGCCGCCGTGGGGGCCCACGGCGCCGCCGGGGAGATCGGCCACATCCTGGTCCGGCCCGCCGGTCCGCGCTGCGGCTGCGGCCGCCCCGGCTGCCTGGAGGCGGTCGCGTCGGCCGCCGCGATCGGCCGCCGCTACGCCGAACTCGCCGGCGACACCGCGGACGCCCCGGTGACCGCGGCCGAGGTGGCCGAACGGGCCGCGGCCGGCGAACAGCTCGCCGGCCAGGTCTGGCAGGAGGCGGTCGAGGCGCTCGCCGATGGCCTCGCCAGCGGGCAGGCGCTGTTCGACGTGGCGACGATAGTGCTCGGCGGCGGCCTGGCCCAGGCCGGGGACCTGCTGCTGACCCCGCTGCGGGCGGCACTGCACGAACGGATGACCTTCCACCGGGAGCCGCAGCTGGTAGCGGCAGCCCTCGGCGACGAGGCCGGTTGCCTCGGTGCCGCCCTGCTCGCCCTGGACGCCGTGGGTGTCCGTGACCATCAGGAGAAGCGATGACCGTACGGGTGAACGGCCGAGTGGTGACCCCGACCGGAGTCGTCCGACAGGGCTGCGTCGAGTGGGACGGTGATCGGATCACAGCAGTGGCCGAGTATCCGTCGGTGCGCGACGGGCACTGGATCGTGCCCGGCTTCGTCGACATGCACACGCACGGCGGTGGCGGGCACACCTTCACCACCGGTGACGCCGACGAGGCCCGCGCGGCCGCCGACTTCCACCTCGCCCACGGCACCACCACACTGCTGGCCAGCCTGGTCAGCGCGCCCTTTCCGCTGATGCGTACGGCCACCGAGGCGTTCGCCCCGTTGGTCGACGAGGGCGTGTTGGCGGGGATCCACTTCGAGGGGCCGTACCTGTCGGCCGCCCGCTGCGGCGCGCAGAACCCGCAGTACCTGCGCGACCCGTCGACCGACGAGCTGACCGAGCTGATCGAGCTGGGCCGGGGCGCGATCCGGATGGTCACCCTCGCCCCGGAGCGCGACGGCGCGCTGGAGGCGATCAAGCTGCTCACCGCGCAGCGGGTGGTGGCGGCGGTGGGCCACACCGACGCCACGTACGAGCAGACCCGCGCCGCGGTCGCCGCCGGCGCCAGCGTCGGCACCCACCTGTTCAACGGCATGCGCCCGGTGCACCACCGTGAGCCGGGGCCGGTGGTGGCTCTGCTCGACGCGCCCACGGTGATCTGCGAGCTGGTCGCCGACGGGATTCACCTGCACGACGGCATGCTGACCTTCGCCACCGCGACCGCCGGCCCGGACCGCGCCGCGCTCATCACCGACGCGATGGCCGCCGCCGGCATGCCCGACGGCGAGTACGAGTTGGGCGGCCAGGCCGTCACCGTCGCCGACGGGGTGGCTCGACTCGCCCGCGACGGCGCGATCGCCGGCAGCACGCTGACCATGGACGCAGCGCTGCGGCACGCCGTGAACGCCGGAATCCCGATCGCCGACGCCGCACGGATGGTGGCCACCACCCCGGCGCGGGCCATCGGCCTGGGTGATCGGGTCGGGTCCCTCCAGGTGGGCCTCCGCGCCGACCTGGTGGTGCTCGACGACGACCTCAACGTGGTGCGGGTGCTGCGCGCAGGCTCCTGGGTGGAGTGATCGCCGGGCCCTTCGCGCAGGCCGGCCTCCAAGATGTGATCCGCCGTGAACCGCCGCGCCTGTCGCCCAGCCCCAAATCGGGGGCAGGTAGGCGAACGCTCGTTGTCGCCGCGTGGTGCGACCGCCGCCCCCTATCCGGGGCGGCTCGACAGGCCGCCCAAGGAGCCTTTGGAGCTGAATCGTTTACGACATCAGCTCCAAAGGCAGCGACACAAACAGTTCGGTTAGCGCCCGGAGCCGACTTGGCGACCGTCTGAGCCGGACAACTCAGGCCGGGCCTCAACCCAGGCCGGGCCTCAACCCAGGCTGGGGACTTCCACGCCCAGGACGGCCTGCTCGTCGGGGCGGTGCACCAGCACGTCGGTCAGGTACGACTGGACCGCGTGGCGCATGCCGACGTCCCGGCCGGCCTGCTCGGAGAGCAGCCACTTGTGCTCGATGATCTGGGCGAACAGCTCCTGCGGCTCCAGCTTGCGGCGCAGGTGCGCGGGGACGGCCCGGACCACCGGCTCGAAGACCTCCGTGAGCCAGCGGTGGGCGGCCTGCTGCTCGTCGATCAGGTCGCTCTCCGCGCGGTAGGCGTCCAGGTCGTTGAGCAGCTTGCGGGCCTGGTTCTCCTCGGCGTCCAGCCCGGTCAGCCGCAGCAGCCGCCGGGTGTGGTAGCCGGCGTCGACGACCTTCGGCCGGACCAGGAACCGTCCGTCGTCGATTGATGACATGGCCACCTCGGCGACGTCGAAGCCCAGCTCGTTGAGGCGGCGGATCCGGCCCTCGATGTCGTGCCGGGCCTCCCGCTCGATCGCCTGCTCATAGGTGATCTCGTGCCAGAGCCGCTCGTAGCGTTGCACGACCTCCTCGCAGACCACCTCCGGGTCGATGGACTCGTGCAGCAGGCCGGCGGCCTGCAGGTCCAGCGCCTCACCGAAGATGTTCACCCGGGCGATCTCCAGGTCCTCGCCACGCTGACCGTTGGAGAGCGTGTTGTGCAGGGCACCCGTCTCCGCGTCCACCAGGTAGGCGGCGAAGGCGCCCGCGTCCCGCCGGAACAGCGTGTTCGACAGCGAGCAGTCGCCCCAGAAGAAGCCGGTCAGGTGCATCCGCACGATCAGGGCGGCGAGCGCGTCGAGCAGCCGGCTCATCGTCTCCGGCCGAAGGGTGTGCGAGAAGAGCGCCCGGTATGGCAGCGAGAACTGCAGGTGCCGGGTGATCAGCACCGATTCGAGCGGCTCCCCGTCCTCGGTCTGCCGGTCGGCGACGACCGCCACGGCCTCGACCGAGGGAAAGTCGATCCGCTCCAGGGCCCGGAGCAGGTCGTACTCCCGCTCGGCGATCCGCTCGCGGGTCTCCTTGAACGCGTACACGTAGTCGCCCAACCGGACGAAACGGACGATGTGCCGGGAGATGCCCTGCGGCAGCGCCACCAGGTGTTGGGCAGGCCACTCCTCCAGCGGTGTCGACCATGGCAGGTCGAGCAGCGCCGGGTCCACGAGGGCAGACGTGATCCGCACGGGCACAAGCATGACTGGTCGCCCCCCGCATCCGCCCCTGATCGTGGTTGGGCCCACAGCGCCGCATACCCCGCCCTCGCGCCGGGCCGGTAGCGTGGTCGCGTGCTCAAACCCTCAGCGGTACGACGTGACCTGCGGCTACGGTCCGTCCGGCCGGCCGGCTGGTGGTTCGACGCGCTCCTGCTGGTCGGTCTGGTCGGGTTGACGGTGGCGCTCGCCGCCGACCAGCTCTTCGGAGTGGACCGGGCGATCGCCGACTGGGCCGACGGGCACCGGCCGGCCGCCGCCTACTGGGTCGCCCGGGTGCTGAACTTCCTCGGCCAGGGCACTCCGCTGACGTTGATCGCCGTCGGGCTGGGCGTGCTGCTGGCCGTCCGGCTGCGGTCGGTGCGGCCGATTCTGCCTCCGGTGGTCGCGTTCGCGCTGACCAACCTGACGATCGGCCCACTCAAGATCTGGACCGCGCGGGCGGCACCGAGCGCCAGCGTCAAGGAGCCGTTCCTGACGCCCGAGCAGACCCTGCCGCTGTTCCACGACGACCTGCCGGTGCGGTTCGCCCAGTCCTACCCGTCGGGGCACGTCGCCAACGCGATCGTCTGGTACGGGGTCATCGCGCTGCTGCTCGCCCCGCTGGCCCGCAGCTTCGGCCGCCAATTGCCAGCCCGGCTCGTCACAGTGATCCGCGTCGTGCCGCCGCTGGTCGTCCTCACCACCACCACCTACCTCGGCTGGCACTGGCTGACCGACTCGGTGGCCGGGCTGCTGCTGGGCCTGCTCCTGGACCGGCTGCTGCACCGGGCACCCTGGGACGGCGTGCCGCTCCCCGGCCGGTTACGCGAGTGGGATCGGCCGTTCACCTCGTACCCCTAGGTTGTGGTTCGTGGATCAACTAAGGCGGCGGTTGGGCGTACCCGATGCGGTTGTCATCGGGTTGGGCTCGATGCTGGGCGCCGGCATCTTCGTGGTCTTCGGCCCGGCGGTGGCGGCGGCCGGCGGCGCGGGCCTGCTGCCCGCGCTGGCGTTGGCCGGCTTCGTCGCCTTCTGCAACGCGACCAGCTCGGCGCGGCTGGCGGCCCGTTACCCGGAGTCCGGTGGCACCTACGTCTACGGCCGGGAGCGCCTCGGACCGTTCGCCGGTTTCGTGGCCGGCTGGGGGTTCGTGGTCGGCAAGACGGCAAGCTGCGCGGCGATGGCGTTGACCATCGGGGCGTACCTGTGGCCGGGGCAGGCCCGGCTGGTCGCCGTCGGCGCGGTGCTCGCGGTGACCGCCGTGAACCTGCGCGGCATCGGCAAGACGGCCACCGTGACCAGGGCGCTGGTCGCGCTCGTGCTGGCGGTGCTCGCCCTGGTCACGGTCGTCGGCCTGGTCGGTGGGCCGGTGCATCTGGACCGGCTCGGCGAACCCGGCGGTTCGGCGCGGGGCGTGCTCACCGCCGCCGGGCTGCTGTTCTTCGCGTTCGCCGGGTACGCCAGGATCGCCACGCTCGGCGAGGAGGTCCGCGACCCGCAACGGACCATCCCGCGCGCGCTGCCGCTGGCGCTCGGGGTGGTGCTCGTGATCTACCTGGTGCTGGCCGTGGTCACCCTCGGCGTGCTCGGCGCCGACCGGCTGGCCGACTCCGCCGCGCCCCTTGTCGACGTGGTGACCGCCGCCGGGCTGCCCGGCCTGGCGTGGGTGGTCCGCGCCGGTGCCACCATCGCAGTCGTCGGGGTGCTGCTGTCCCTGGTCGCCGGGGTCGGTCGGACCACCCTCGCGATGGCCCGCCGCCGTGACCTGCCCGGTGCGCTGGCCGCCGTGCACCCTGTGCACCAGGTGCCGCACCGGGCCGAGCTGGCGGTCGCCGCCGTGGTGATCGTGGTGGTGCTGATAGGCGACGTCCGCGACGCGATCGGCTTCTCCAGCTGCACCGTGCTGGTCTACTACGCGATCACCAACGCGGCGGCGCTCACAGTGGGCCGGGACCCGGACCGACGCTTGCCGGTCCGGGCGCTCGCCGTTCTCGGGCTCTTCGGTTGTCTGCTGCTCGCGGTCAACCTGCCGCTGAGCAGCGTGATCGCCGGCTTCGGCGTGCTCGCCGTCGGTGCCGCCTGCTACGCGCTGCGGGCCCGCCGCTGACCCGGGCAGGCGGCCGGCGTCAGCGGCTCAACCGCTGGTAGCGGCGCACGGCCAGCGGGGCGAACGTCGCGATCAGCAGCACCGGCCACAGCACCGCCAACAGCAGCGCGTGCTCCGCCGGCCAGGAGTCGCCACCCAGGCCCGGGTTGCCGAACAGTTCGCGGATCGCCGCGACGGTGGCCGACAGCGGGTTCCACTCCGAGATCGTCCCGATGACCGGAGGCATCAGCTCGGGCGACACGAAGACGTTGGAGATCGCGCTCAACGGGAACGCCGCCGGAAAGACGATCACGCCGACCGTGTCCGGGTTGCGGACCAGCAGCGCCAGGTAGATCCCGACCCAGGTGATAGCGATTCGCAGCAGCAGGAGGAGACCGACGGCGAGCATCGCCTTTCCGACACCCTGTCGCCACTGCCACCCGACGAGCAGGCCACACACCAGGAGGGTGGACATCTCCAGCAGGGCGCGCAGCAGGTCGGCGGCGCTGCGACCGGTCATCAGGGCGGACCGTGCCATCGGCATCGACCGGAACCGGTCGACCACGCCCCGGCTGAGGTCCAGCGCCACGCCGGTCGCGGTGGCCCCCAACCCGTAGAGCATCGTCATCACGAAGACCCCGGGCAGCAGGAACTCGCGGTAGTTGCCGCCACCCGCCACCTGCATGCCGCTGCCGAACACGTACCCGAAGACCAGCACGAACATGATCGGCAGCGAGAAGTAGAGGATCAGCTCCTCCGGAGCGCGGACCACGTGCGTCATGTTCCGCCTGGTCATCGTCCAACCGTCAGCGATCGCCGTGGTCATGCCACCTCCACAGTTCGTTCGGCCGCCACGGGCTCGCGGGCCTCGTCCGGCCGGTGCCCGGTCAGGTGCAGGAATGCCTCGTCCAACGTCGCGCGCCGCAGGCCGATGTCCTCGACCGCGATCCCGGCGTCGTCCAGCGCGCGTACCACGTCGACCAGGCCGGCGACCCGATCGAGCACCGGCACGCTGAGCCGCCGGATCACCGGGTCGAGTTCGGGTTCCGCACCGCAGATCGGCGCGACGAGGCGGGCCGCCCGGCTCAGCTCGGCCGCGTCGCGGACCACCACCTCGATCCGGTCGCCACCGGTCATCGCCTTCAGTTGGTCCGGTGAACCCTCGGCCACCACCCGACCGGCGTCGATCACCGAGATCCGGTCGGCGAGCTGATCGGCCTCCTCCAGGTACTGCGTGGTGAGCAGCACGGTCGTCCCGTCCGCCACGAGACCGCGGACCAGGTCCCACACCTGGTTGCGGCTGCGCGGGTCCAGGCCGGTCGTCGGCTCGTCCAGGAACAGCACCCGCGGCGTACGGATCAGGCTGGCGGCGAGGTCCAACCGGCGACGCATCCCACCCGAGTACTCACCGGCGGACCGGCTCGCCGCCTCGTCGAGCCCGAACCGTTCCAGCAGCTCACCGGCGCGTCGGCGGGCCTCCCGTCGGCCGAGCCGGAACAGGCGGCCGAACAGCTCCAGATTCTGCCGGCCGCTGAGGATCTCGTCGACCGCGGCGTACTGCCCGGTCAGCCCGATCCGGGCGCGCACCTCGTCCGGCCGGCGCAGCACGTCGTACCCGGCCACTGTGGCCCGTCCCGTGTCGAAACGCAGCAGCGTGGTGAGGATCCGTACGGCAGTCGTCTTGCCCGCGCCGTTCGGTCCCAGCAGTCCGTGGACCGTGCCGGGTGGCACTGTCAGGTCGAACGCGTCGAGCGCACGGGTCGGGCCGTACCGCTTGCCCAGACCCTCGGCGACCACCTCGAATGTCGTCATGCCCCCACGGTGCTGCCGGGCGCTGACCGGTCACGCACCGTCCGCTGACGGCGGCGCACCGGCCTTCTCCGCCTCGGTGATCTCCTTAAGGGCGAGAATGATCTCGGCACGGGCGGCCTCGCCGACGTACCAGCCGGTGAGCCCGCCGGCCAACGCCTCCTCGCAGAACCGCCTCGCGGCGGCCAGGTCTCCGCGCACCCGGGCCACCTGGGCGAGGCCGAGCCGGGCGCTGGCCACGAACTCGGGCGCGCCGCTGCGCTGCGCGAGGAGCAGCGCACCGGCGAAGTCGTCGTGCGCCGCCGCGAGGTCACCGGCGCGCAGCCTTATCTCGCCCCGGGTACGCAGCATGTCGGCCTGGTCGACGGCCGACCCGAGCGCCTCGACCAGTCCCATGGCCTCATCCATGTGGGCCCCCGCCGTCTCCGGATCGCCCTGCCAGGCGGCCAGTTCGCCGAGCGCACCGAGCGTGATCATGGTGCCCCACCGGTCCCCGGTGGCGCGGAAGCCGTCGAGCGCAGTGGCCAGCGCGGCCCTGGCCCGGTCCCGTTGGTCGCTCCACATCAGCGCCGAGCCGCTGCCCATCGCGCCGAGCGCGTTGATCCACGGGTCCGGGCCGACCAGCCGCCGCAGCTCCGCCATCAGCTCGTCGACATCCTCGGCGCCGCCGGACGGCGGTCCCGTCGAGATCCCCGACAGGTACAGCAGGAAGGGCTGTCGGGGCGGCCGGTCGAGGCTGCGGATCACTGACCGCTGCGTCCCGAGGGACGGCAGATGCCCGGAGCCGGCGAGCGAGGCGTTGTAGACGCAGAGGGCGAACTCCTCACCCAGCCCCGGCGGCGCCTCGGTGCCGAGCAGTTCGAGGACGTCCGCGGCAAGCCGCGCCCCTTCCCCGCGCATGCCGCGCAGCCACCAGTAGAACGACAGGGCCGCGACCATTCCGGCCGCGTCGGACGCGTCACCGGCCGCGGTGGCCCGGCGCAACGCCGCGTGCAGGTTGTCCCGCTCCGCGTCCAGCAGCCGCAGCCAGTGCAGTTGTTCGGCACGCCGGAGGTGGTCGCTGGCGGTCCAGGCGAACTCCAGGAAGTACGCGGTGTGCGCGCGACGGAGTTGGTCGGCCTCGCCGGCCTCGGCGAGGCGCTCGGCGCAGAAGGCCCGCACCGTTTCGAGCATCCGGTACCGGCCACCCGTCATCTCCACGAAGGACTTGTCGACCAGGCCGGTGAGCGCGTCGACGAAGTCGGCGGTGGGCAGGCCGCAGACCCGCTCGGCCGCTTCCAGCGTGGCCCCACCGGCGAAGACGGTCAGCCGCCGGGCCACTTCCCGTTCGGCGTCGTCGAGCAGATCCCAGCTCCACCCGACCACGGCCCGGAGGGTGCGGTGTCGCGGCGACGCGGCCCGGTTGCCCGTCGACAGCAGCCGGAACCGGTCGTCGAGACGGGCGGCCACCTCGGCGACGGACAGCGCCCGCAGCCGCGCGGCGGCCAACTCGATCGCCAGCGGCAGGCCGTCCAGGCTGCGGCAGATCCGCAGCACCATCTCGACGTTGGCCGGCGTGACGGTGAAGTCGGGCGCGACGTCGGCGGCCCGTTGGGCGAAGAGACCAACTGCCGCGTAGTCGTCGGCGTCCAGCGCGGACGCGCCGAGCGGTGGCAGGGTGAGCCCGGACAGCGGGCACAGCGCCTCACCGGCCAGCCCCAGCGGCTCCCGACTGGTGGCCAGGACGCGCAACGCCGGGCACGCGCTCAGCAGCCGGGCCGCCAGCCGGGCCGCGTCGACGAGGACGTGCTCGCAGTTGTCGAGCACCAGCAGCAGTCGCCGCTCGGCGAGCGCCTCGACCAACCGGTCGGTGGTCTGCCAGCCCGGCTCGGCCGGGGCACGCAGGCCCGCGTCGCGCAGGCCGAGCGCGCTCAGCACCGCCTGCGGAACGTCCGACCCGTCGGCCAGCCCGGCCAGCTCGACGAAACGGACCTCGCCGTCGACCCCGCCCGCGGCCTCGATCGCCAGTCGCGTCTTGCCCGCCCCACCGGGGCCGGTGAGGGTGACGAGCCGGCGCTCGCCGAGCAGGTCGCCGACGCGCTTGAGTTCCTCCTCGCGCCCGACGAAGGTGGTGAGTTGACTCGGCAGCACCGGTTCGACCGACCCGCGTTCCTCACCGCGCAGCACCGCCAGGTGAACCGCCGCCAACTCCGCCGACGGGTCGACGCCGAGCTGCTCGGCCAGCGTGTGCCGGACGTCCTCGAACTCGGCCAGCGCCTCCGCCGGCCGACCCAGTGCCGCCAGGGCACGCATGAGCTGGCCCCGCGGACGCTCCCGCAGGGGATGCGTGACGACCAACTCCCGCAACTCCGCGACCAGCGCGCTCTGTACGCCCAACGCCAGGTCCGCCTCGACCCGATCCTCGATGGCGGCCAACCGCAGTTCGTCCAGCCGAGCCGCCTGCGCGGACGCGCCGGCGGCGCCGATGGCATCGGCCAGGGCGGGACCACGCCACAGCTCCAGCGCCTCGCGCAACACCGTCGCCGCCCGGGGCCAGTCGCCGTCGACGAGCGCGCGGTGCCCCGCCTCGGCGAGCCGTTCGAACCGGTACGCGTCGACTTCGTCGGGGTCCACGGCCAGGCGGTAACCGGCCGGGTGAAACTCGACCGGGTCGTGCCCGGCGGGCAGGGCCTGGCGCAGCCGCGACACCTGGGACTGGAGCGCGTTGGCAGCACCCCGGGGCGGATGCTCCCCGTACAGGCCGTCGATCAGGCGCTCCGCGGAGACCACCCGACCGGCGTCGAGCAGGAGGAGCGCCAGCAGGGCGCGCAGCCGCGGACCGCCCACGGGGACCTCTCGCCCGTCGGCCAGCACCACCTGGGTCGGCCCCAGGATGCGGAAACGCATGGCATGGATTGTCGCTCAGCGCCGGCCGGTTCTGGCCGCGCCGGGTGGCGTCAGCTCACCTCGCCGGTCCCGTCATGCCGGCGGGTCAGCTCGAATCCGTCAGCTAGGCCGCCGTTGGTCGTCGAAGAGGCACCCTCGGCGGGGGGAACGGGATGCGCCGCGCCGGGCGCGGACGCGGCGACCCCGGAGTCCGTCGGGCCCGGCACCGAGGGAGACGCCGCCGCCGGGGTGTGCACCCCGCCGTGGACCGCCCCGGCCGGCCGGGGGACCGGGACGGGGTGGGCCGGCGGGGCGCACTGCCGCGTCAGCCAGTCCAACCCGCGACGCCGGGCGACCACCGTCAGCCGGTCACCAGCGAAGATCACCTGCCGGGGGTCGAGGTCCTTCCACCAGATGGTCTTGGCGCCGCCCGACGGGGTGCGGGCGATCAGCCGGACCTGCCCGTCCCGGTTGACCACGCCCAGCGGTCGGCCGTCCAGCGCGGAGCCGGCGGCGACCGGCACCTCGGCGACCGGCAACGCGTGCCGGTCGACCGGGATCGTGGTGATCACGGCGCGTTCGGTGAGCGCCCCGATGAAGGCCGGGGCGGCCAGGTAGGAGACCGAGCGGGACACCCCCAGCGCGAACGTCTCCTCCACCCGTTCGGCGAAGTCACCGTCGAAGAGCCGTAGCACCACCCGCAGGTCGGCGCGGAGGTCGCGGGCAGCGAGCGCCGCCTCCAGGTTGGCCACGTCGTCGGTGGACGCCACCACCAGCGCCTGGCAGTCGGCCACCGAGGCGGCGACAAGTGTCTCCGGCAACGCGGCGTCGCCGACGATCAGCGGCACCTCCAGTTGGCGGGCCAGGGCGGCACCGCGCGGCTCCGGATCCTTGTCGATCGCCACCACCTCGACGTCGTACTCGCGTAGCTGCGCCATCACCCGGGTGCCGACGTTGCCCAGGCCGATCACCACCACGTGCCCGACCCGCGCGGGTTGCAGGCGGCCGGTGTGCAGGGCCAGCCGGGCGTTGACGATGCCGTCCACCACGACGGCGGTGATCAGCGGGATCAGCGCCAACCCGGCCAGGTTGAGCACCACCTGCATGATCTGGGCGTCCGCCGCCTTGGTGGTGTCCGGGTCGGCGCCGCTGAGGGTGGTGACCAGGGTCAGGTACAGCGCCTCCAGCGGAGAGACGTCCTCGGCCCGGGAGATCAGCGCCCCCAGCACCGCGATCAGCGCGAGCACCGCCATCACCGCAACGCCGATCTTGCGGGTGGCGAAGCCGCGGACCGCCCCCAGCACCACGGCGACCGGACGACGACGCTGACGTGCCCGGACCAACCGGCGGGCGGCGACCTCGGTGCCCGGTGGCTGACCGGTCGCCTCGGCGAGCACCAGGTCGGCTCCGGCCTGCTCGGCCGGCAGCAACTCCACCCCCTGCGCCTCGCTGAGGTGCGCCAACGCGCAGACCACGTCCTGCTGTCGGACGTCGGCCCGACGCGCCACCCGCAGCGTCTTGTCCCGGTGTTGGAAGGAACTCGGGTCGACCTCGTTGAGCGCGGCGGCCACGAAGGCCGGCGCGGCCATCTCGGCGTCGGAGAGCACCTCGACCGGGGCCTTGAGCAGCTTGCGTACGCCGTCGGCAAGGGTGCCGTTGAACATCCGCAGCACCTGGCGGACCCGCTGGTCGACAGCCTGGGCGCAGAGCGCGGCGTGCAGGTTGCCCACGTCGTCCTGGTGCAACAGGGCCAGCCCGGTCGCGCCGGCCAGACCGGCGGCCTCGAAGGTGGCCACGTCCAGCCGGTCCGAGCGGACCACCCGGACCCCGCGCAGCCCGGCCACGTCCGGCCCGTTGCTGCGGTAACGCTCCGGCACCACGACTGTCACCCGGGCCCCACCCGCCGGCAGCTCGGATTCGAGCATCGCCCGGGCCACGTAGTAGGCGAGCGCGTCCTTGCCACAGATCACGTAGTGCGGGCGCGGATCACCGACGGACCGTAGCCGCCAGTTCCACTCGACCGCCCGTCGCGCCCGGTCCCGCCACGGCTCCGCCATGCCCGGATCGTAATCAGCACGGCCACGGTGGGCGACCCCGTCCGGATCATCCCGTGACCAGGTATGTCCGCTCCGGTGCCGGGTAGAGCAGCGACATGCAGACGTTCCTCCCGTACCCGGGCTTTCTGGCCAGCGCCCGCACGCTGGACCAGAAGCGGCTGGGCAAGCAGCGGGTGGAGGCCATCCAGGTGCTGCGCGGGCTCACCCGACCCGGGTACGGCTGGCGCAACCACCCGGCGGTGAAGATGTGGGCCGGGTACGAGGAGGCGCTCGTCCGCTACGGGTTGGACATGTGCGCGGTCTGGACCGAGCCGGGGCGGGCCGACACCTGCGCCACCACGATGGCCGTCGACCTCGCCGCCGCCTGCGGTGCGGGCGTCGTACGGACCCAGGACGAGCTGGCCCGAGCCGGTGAGCTGCCACCATGGCTGGGCCGCGACGATCTGCACCTGAGTCACCGCTCGTCGCTGCTGCGCAAGGACCCGACGCACTACCGCCCGCTGTTCGGCGACGACGTGCCGGAGGACCTGGAGTACGTCTGGCCGGCCTCCGACCGTCCCCGCCGTTGCTTGCCAGCCGACTGATCCGAGGTGGGGCAGACTGGGCCCCATGGCGCTGTCGCAAGTGGTAGGTCGGCTGATCGGCGTACGGCAGCACCAGGTGGACCCGGGCGGTGGTGGCGCCGACCGGGTGCCACGACCGACCACGGCGCTCGTGGTGGGTGGCGGCATCGCCGGCATGTCGGCGGCGGTGGTGCTGGCCGAACGGGGTGTGGCGGTCACCGTGCTGGAAGCGGCACCGACGCTCGGCGGTCGACTGGGCGCCTGGCCGGAGGCGCTCGCCGACGGCAGCCAGCAGAACGAGCACGGCTTCCACGCGTTCTTCCGGCAGTACTACAACTGGCGGTCCATCCTCCGCCGGATCGATCCTGACCTGGGCTTCCTCAAGCCGATTCCGGGCTACCCGATTCTCAGCGGGCAGTGGCCGACCGAGGAGTTCGGCAGGTTGCCACCCGCGCCGCCGGCAAACCTGCTGGCGCTGCTGCTGCGCAGCCCCAGCCTGCGCCTGGCCGACCTGCGACTGATGGACCGGGACGCGGCGCTGCCGCTGCTCAGCTACGACCCGGTGCGCACCTACGCCGACCTGGACGACACCACAGCCGACGAGTTGCTGGCGTCGCTGCGACTGCCGGATCGGGCGCGGGCGATGCTGTTCGAGGTCTTCTCGCACTCGTTCTTCAACCACGAGGCGGAGATGTCGGCCGCCGAGATGGTCGCCCAGTTCCACTTCTATCTGCTCGGCAACCCGGAAGGGCTGGCCTTCGACTGCCCCGACGAGGACTACGCCACGGCGATCTGGGAGCCGCTGACCCGGCACGTGGAGAAGCACGGCGGCCGGGTCCTCACCAGTTGCGCCGCCACCGGGGTGCACCGCGACGCCGAGGGGTGGCGGGTGACGACCACCGACGGCGGCAGCCATCCGGCGGGGCACGTCGTGCTCGCCGTCGACCCGCCGGCGCTCGCCGCGCTGGTGGCGGCCTCCCCGGACCTGGCCGAGCAGGCTCCCGACCTGGCGGGAAGGATGCCGGCCTTCGGCACCCCCGGCCCGCCGTACGCGGTGGCGCGGTACTGGTGTGACGGGGACGTGGCCGCCGAGCGGGCGGTGTTCAGCGGTGTGTCCCGCCAGCCCACACTGGACTCGGTGACGCTCTACCACCGGCTGGAGAACGAGCCGCGGCGCTGGGCGCAGCAGACCGGCGGCTCGGTCGTCGAGTTGCACGCGTACGCCTGCGAGCCCGGCGTGCCGGCCGAGGAACTGGCCGAGCGGATGCGCCGCGAGCTGGTGGCGCTCTGGCCGGAGGCCGGCGACCTGCGGGTCCGCGAGCTGCGGGCCCGGGTGGAGGCGCAGGCTCCGGCGTTCACGCCGGGCAGCCACGCCTGGCGACCGGGGGTACGCACCGACGCGAACGGCCTCTACCTGGCCGGCGACGGCATCGCCACGGGCTTCCCGAGCGCGTTGATGGAACGCTCGGCCGCGACCGGGATCATCGCCGCGAACCACATCCTGCGCGCCGAGGGTGGCGCGGCCGAGCCGGTGCGCTCGATCCGACCGCGTGGGCTGCTGGCCGGTCGCATCGGGCCAAATCGACAAAATACAACATAAGCCACCGTACGCTGCCGTACGCTCGAATGATCAACCGTCGATCGGCCGGGCGGGAGGGCAGCGGGAGATGTCACCACTGCACCGCGCCGGCGCGGAGAACGGTTCGTCGATGGACGAGATCGGCCGCGACGACGCGTACCCGCTGATCCGTGACGAGCGCGCCTGCATCGTCACCGCGCTCCGACTGGGTTGGTGGATGGCGGACGCCTACCACCACGGGCAGCACGCGGAGCCCCGCGCGTTCGTCGAGGCCCGCCCGGCCGTACCGCCGGCCAAACTCTCCAACCTCACCGAGATGTCCGTCCACCGTCGAATGCGGATGTACCTCGACGGGGTCGACGTCGCCCTGGCCCAGATCGCCGACCTCACCCGGCACACCGGGCCGGTGCCCGACACGTCGGCCGCCCGAGCCCTGCTCCCCGACCTGGGCCAGCCCGATCCCGCCGACCCGGTGCCGCTGCTGCTCGCCCTCGACGACCTCAACGTGGAGGTGCTGCGCTGGGCGATGGCCGCCAACCACCGGGTCGGGCTGGCCTACCGACTGGGCCGTTCAGTGGCCGACACCGTCCGAGCCGGCGACGTCACGCAGTTGCTGCGCCAGTTCGGCGGCCGGCAGGTCCAGATCAGCAGGTGGTTGGACGAGCTGGCCAGTGTGCTGCCGCCGTACTCGGCCGCGGTGGTGCGCCGCTCGCTGGCCGCCTGGGCGAGCGCTGTCGACAGCGCCGGCCACGGGGACCCGACCGAGCCGACGCCCGCCACCCTGAGCCGGGCGCTGCGCGGCCAGGGTGACCTCTGGCGCGACGTGCTCACCGGTGGCCTGCACCCGCGCGACCTGCTCGACGAGGAGGACTACGCGGTGATCGCCCGGAACCTGATCATCCGAGACCGGCGACTGGTGGCGCAGGCGGCCCGAGGCATCTTCTGGCCGGTGCTCGTACCCCTGCTGTTGGTGCTCTTCGCGGTCGTCGGGGTGAGTGCCGCCGCGGCCGCCGGCTCACCGACCACCCGGGCCACCGTAGCCCTGGTGGGCCTCGGCGCCGGGCTGGCCGCGATCTGGCGGTCGGTCTCCGGGCCCGCGCTGGCCGTCGCCGGTGAGGTCAACCGGCCGCTGCTGGACAGCGAACTCACCGCACGGATGGCCCTGCGGCTGAACCGGCCGCTGACCACCGCCCAGGTCTCGGCCAAGGCAGCTCCCCGCACCCGCCGCCAGCGGCGTCCCGACGAGGCCGACCGATCGAAATACGTTGCCCCTGTCTCCCCCGTCGACCTAACGTGAGCGCGCAAGGTCAACCACCACCGCGGGAGCAGCTCATGACGATGTGGCACGTCAGCACCGTGCTGTCGACGCTGCCCGGTGACGGTTACCGAGCGGAAGGTCCCCGGGCGGGCCGGCCCGACTGACGCGTTTCCGTACGCGCTGAGCCGCCCCGTCCGACAGCCGGACCGGGCGGCTTCTTGCTGTCCGTCACCTCTGGAAAGGAGTCCCGGTGGACGCCGTCCTCGTCATCAACGCCGACCTCGGCCCGCTGCACCGGGTCACCGTCCAACACGCCGTCCGCATGCTCTGCCGCCGGGTGGCCGAGATCCACGAGGCCGAGCCGGACCGGGTGATCGGGGTCTTCCCGATGCCCCGGGTGGTACGGCTGGTCCGCTTCGTGGTCACCCGGTGGAGATTCAACTCCGGGCCGGCCTGGTCGCGCGCCGGTGTGCTGCGGCGCGACAACAGGTGCTGCGCGTACTGCGGCGGCCCGGCCTCCACCATCGACCACATCCTGCCCCGCTCGCGCGGCGGTCGGAACACCTGGCGAAACACCACCGCCGCCTGCTACGCCTGCAACCAGCGCAAGGGGGACCGGACGCCGGCGGAGGCGGGCATGCCGCTGCGCCGTGAGCCGGTGAACCCGGGCTGGGCGGCGCTCGCCGGGCGGTGACGGACCGGCCGGCGGGAACGGGGGGCCGCGTTTCGGGTACGTCCCGGACGCGGCACCCGCCGGCCCCCGATCAGGCCGCGCGTTCCTTGACCTTCGACTTCAGTTGGCCGTTGGGGCACTGCACCCGGATCTCGCTGCGGTGCTCCGCGGAGGTCAGCTCGACCAGGATCTGCTTCGCCGGCCCCGGGTCGTACCCCTCGACCCGGAAATCGGGCGCGAGCACCACAGCGAGCACCTCGACCGAATTTCCCACGCAGCGAGCGGTGACCGTCCCGCCGTGCGCCTCGACGGGCACACCGGCGCCGGCGGTGGGAGTCGGCGCAGCCCTGGTCGGGGTCGGGCCAGAGGTGGCGGGCGTCGGGCCCGGGACCACTGGCCCGCCCGGACCGGACGGGGGGTTGATCCGGGTAGCGGGCGCGGTGTTCCTGGTCGGCGGTGCGGCGGACGGACCGGCATCAACCGGGTCGGTCGGGTCCTCGATGCCGGGCATCCCCACCGTGGTGGTGCCCGGGCCACTGCCGGTCGGCGCGGCGCTCTGTCCCTGTCGACGATTGCTGAAGTCACCGAGCGACCCGGCGAGCGCCACCGCGGCGATCACGGCTCCGCCGACCGTCAGGATGGCTCGCCCCCGACGCCACGGCCCGCGCCTCATCCGCGCCACCGAATCGCCGGTCGGCTCGGTGCCGGCCTCCTCGGTGCCGGCCGGCTTGGGGCCAGTCGGCTCGGGGCCGGCCTGCTCGGCGACGTTTGCCGCCGAGGCAGCGGCACCGGCAGCCGCCTCGGGGGCGGCCCCGCTGGCGACGGCGAGCAATATGCGGGCCGTGTCGGCGGCCGACGGCCGGTCGGCAGGGTCGCCGGCCAGGCACCAGCGGTAGAGCCGGTGCACCTCGGGCGGTATACCGTCGATCGGGGGCAGCGGGTCCGGTTCGACGTGCGTGTGCGCGCGGAGCATCCCGGTCTGCGCCTCGGCGGGCCACGGCAACCGGCCGGTGAGCACCCGGTACAGCAGCAGGCCGAGGGCGTACACGTCGCTGGCGGGCAGCACCTCGCCGGCCTGCAGCCGTTCCGGCGCCAGGTACGCCGGCGTGCCCAGCAGCCGCCCCTCGAAGTCGATCTCTGGCGCGCCGGCGGCTGCCGCGATGCCAAAGTCGAGCACCTTCGCGCCGGACGGCGTGAGCATCACGTTGCTCGGCTTGATGTCGCGGTGCACCAACCCCTGCCCGTGCGCGACGGTGAGGGCCGAGGCCACCTCGGCGCACACCCGCAGACCGGCGCGCGGCGGCAACGGCCCGGCCACCAACCGGTGTTCGAGGGTGTGACCGCCGAGCAACTCCATCACCACGAACGGGACCTGGGCTCCGTCCAGCGCCGACTCGCCGTAGTCGTAGACGCTTGTGACGTGGGGATGCGACAACCGAGCCGCGGCCTTGGCCTCGCCTCGGATCCGCTGTCGGGCGTTGGTGTCCGAGGCGACGAGCACCTTCACCGCCACGTCCCGCTCGAGCACCTCGTCGTACGCCCGATACACCTCCGACATGCCGCCACTGCCGAGGCGCTCCAGGAGCCGGTAGCGGCCCGCGAGCAACTGATCACGCTGCACGACGGACAGCCTGCCGTACCGGCCTGAGAACCGGATACCCGGGATCGAAATCTCGCAATGAGTAGGACCGGCTTCAGCTAGCGTCCGCTCAGATCCGGGTGGTCCCGCAGCAATGCCTCGCCCCCGGCGGGCTTCTCGGAGCAGCAGCCTGACGAACCAACCGCCGGCGGTGCGACCAGACGCGGTCAGTGTTCGGTCGGTGGCCGCCAGGCGAAGCGGGGCTGTCGGCGTTCGGTCATCGCCGCTACCCCCTCCCTGGCCTCGCCGGTCGTCGTCACCTTCCGGTGCCACCAGGCGATCCGTGCGGGCTCGGCCCGCTCGTCGATGATCTCCTTCGCGGCGGCGATGCTCAGCGGCGAACGCTGGGCGATGGTCGCGGTCAGCTCGTCCACCCGTACGGCGAGCCGGTCGGCCGGCAGCAGCTCGTCGACCAGGCCGATCCGCAGGGCGCGCTCGGCGTCGATCAGCTCTGCGGTGAACAGCAAAAGCTTGGCGGCGGACGGGCCGACCAACCGGACCAGCCGGCGCGTCGTCGGCGCCGGATAGACCAGCCCGAGCCGGGCCGGCGGTACGCCGAACCGGGCGTCGTCGGCGGCGATCCGCAGGTCGCAGGCGACAGCGAGCTGAGCCCCACCGCCGACGCAGGCGCCCCGGATGGCCGCGACGGTCGGCTTGGCGAACCGGGCCAGCCGTTCCTCGGCGGCCACCGCGATGCTGGCGTCACCGGCGTCCAACAGCTCGGCCAGGTCACCGAGGTCGGCGCCCGCGCAGAAGGCGTCGCCGGCGCCGGTGAGCACCAACGCCCGTACGTCGGGGTCGGGTTCCAGCCGGTCGAGCAGTTCGGGGAGCTGACGCCACATGGCGGCGGTCATCGCGTTACGCCGAGCCGGGTTGTGCATCACCACGGTGGCGACCGGCCCGGCCACCTCGACCGTCAACTCCGCGTCCGACACGTCCGCTCCTTCCCGCGCCCCCGAGGGGCGACGCCGCCAATCTGGTCGCCGACGTCGCGCGTCGGGTGCGGCGACCCTAGCGAAGACGATCAGTCCGGCCCGGCGCAGGCGCACTGCTGAAGCAATCTTGGACAGTTTTCGTTAGCGCAGAGGGTCCAAGATTGCCAGAACGGCGCGGACCGCTTCCGGTCGGATGGGGGGAACCATCGGTTGGGGTCGCGCGTCCGACGGAGATGAGACTCGCATCGACGACCGCCGTCACGGTCGCGTTCCTGGCCGCGCTTCTGACCGGTTGCACCAGCGTCGACCGAGCCCTCACCACCACCCCGACCCAGCCGTCGGCCACCACCGCTACCGCCCCGGCCACCGGCACCTCGCAGCCGACGACCGCCCCCACTGTCAGCGCCGGGGCCAGCGGTGTGGCCCCCCGAGTGACGTTACGAATCTCCGGTGGCTTCGCCGGGCGCGGGGACTCCATCGTCGTCGAGCCGGATGGCCAGTGGACCGTGACGGACCGGGCCGGCAGCCGGAGCCTCGGCCGGCTCACCCCTGCCGATCAGGGCATCCTGGCGGGGCTGGCCGCCGACCCCCGGCTCGCCACCGAGGCGCGGCGGCCGACCACCGCGACCAACTGCTCGGACGCGATGAACTATCGCCTCACCGTGGCCAGCAACGACACCGGGTACGCCGACTGCCCGGCCGACGGCACCCCGCCGCCGGCCACCCAGGCGGTGGTCAAGCTGCTTCTGCGGACCACCGGCACTCACACCAGATAGTCCGGGGGCAGGCCAGTGCCCCGCAGCTCCGGCGGTAGGTGGGCCACGTCGTTGACGGCGACCAGATTCGCCGGGCCGGCCGCGCTGTACCGGATGACTGTCAGCCCCGCGTTGTGCGTGTTCAAGCCCAGCCACCGCCACTCCGGCGCGTCGAGGGCATGCCGCACCAGCCAGGCGATCAGGAAGCTGTGCGTCACGACCAGCTCGCGGACCGGTTCGCCGCCGGCGGGCCCCTCGGCGACCGGGCCGGCGAACCGCCGCACCGCGTCCGCCGTCACCCGCGGCCAGTCGACCCGCTCGGCCGCCGAGAACTGCGTCAGGAATTCGGCGTACGCGGGCGGCAGGCCAGCCGGATCCGTGTCGTGTGGGAGGTGGTCGCCGGCCAGCTCCGTCTCGTACTCCGGAACGTCGGGCAGCGACTTGGCGACCAGCTCGGCGGTCTGCGCGGCCCGGCGCAGCGGCCCGTGGTGGACGGCGGCGAACCGCCGGGCCCGCAGGCGTTCGCCCAGCAGGGTGGCCTGCCGCCGGCCGCGCTCCGACAGGCCGGTATCCGGTTCGCCTGCCTCCGATCCACTCGGCTCGGAGAGATCCTGCTCGGCGTGTCGGGTCAGGTACAGCAACCGGGTCACCATGCCCCACCTCAACACACCGGGAGGTACGAGTTCGACCCGCACCTCCCGGTCCTGCGGCCGTCGGCTCAGTCGGCCCGACCGGACGCCGCCCGCGCGAAGGTGACCGACACCCACAGCCAGCCGGCCGTCACCGCCAGGCCGAACGCCACCATCACGGCCGGTGCCGGCCGGACGATCAGCGTCACCCAGGCCGCCGCGAAGAACATCCCGGTCACCAGGCTGTACGCGGCTCGACCGCGCGCCCCCTGCCGTGCGGCCCGACGGGCTGCCACCACTGTCGCCACGATCAGCGACACGAAGGCGACCGCCGCCACCAGGAAGTGCAGGCCCCCGTGCCAACTGATCTCACCGGCGCCCCGAGGCGTACCGGCCGGGAACCCGTCGGCCGGGTCGGCGCTGAAGATCGCCGCCCCGACCAGGCCCAGGCCGTACAGCGCGAGCAGTCGGGGCAGCCGGACCGATCCGCCGCCTTCGCTGGTACGGCGGCGCAGCGCTTGGGCGGCCAGCACGCAGAGCACCCCGGTGGCCAGGAACGTGACGATCTGGATCCAACCCAGCTCTCCGGTGCTCAAGACGCTGACCGGGTGGCGACGGAAGTCGAAGCCATCCCGGGTAGCCGCCTGCGCGATCGCCGAGCCGACGAAGATCGGACCGGCGAACACCCCGCCGATCAACAGCATGCGGTCCCGACCGACGGCGGTCGGTCGTACCACGGGAAACGCCGCGGCCTGGCTCATCGCCCGCCCCCTACGCCCCGGGGAACATCTGGCCGATGCGGATCCGGTTGCCGAACGGGTCCCGGATGCCGAAGTCGATCCCGTACGGGCGCTCGGTCGGCTCGTCGGTGATCTCGACGCCCTTCGCCACCAGATCCTCGTGCGTCTTGCGGGCGTCGTCAGTGGTCATGAAGAGGTACCCGCCGAGGGCACCCTTGGTGAGCAGCTCCCGGACCTGCTCGGCGGTGGCCGGGTCCAGCGCCGGCGGGCCGGGCTTCTCCAACAGGATCTCGCGCTCCGGGTCGCCGGGCAGGTTGACAGTGAGCCACCGCATGAAGCCGAGGTCCTGGTCGGTGTTGACCTCCATGCCGAGCTTGTTGACGTAGAAGTCAAGCGCGGCGTCCTGGTCGAGGACGTAGATCTGGGAGCGGCTGATCGCGTTCATCGTCATGCCCATGACGCTAGAGGTAGGCCGTGACCTGCGGCTTATCCAAAACTGCTGGGTCGGGTCCAGGCTTTGGTGAAGCACGACGGCACGTTGGCCGGCGCCAAGCGCTGACGCCGGAAATCCGAGGGCGACTCCCCGACGATCTGCCGGAACGTCCGACTGAACGTGCCCAGGCTACCGAAGCCGACGGCGTAGCAGATGTCCGTCACGTCCCGGTTGGTCTCCACCAGCAGCGACATCGCCCGCTCCACCCGACGGCGTTGCAGATAGCGGTGCGGGGTCTCACCGAAGGTGGCCCGGAAGGTACGGATGAAGTGCGCCTGCGAGACGTGCGCGATCCGGGCCAACGCGGGAATGTCCAGAGGCTCGGCGTACGCCCGGTCCATCGCGTCCCGGGCGCGCAGCATCGCCCGGTTCGACTCCTCCACCGCCCGACTCATCTGCCCCCGTCCCGCTCCGCGCTGCTCCGGCCCCAGGTTAGCGCCGGAAACTGCGTCGTCCGGTCGGGTGGCGCGCCGCTCAATCCGGAGCAGCCGCGGTGGCTGTTTGCTGCCGCGACCAGCTCACCGCGGACGTCGGGGACGGCGCGGCAGAGGCAGAGCGGTGCCGCTCGGATAGGTCTGATGTAATTGGAGCCCCCGGCCGGGATCGAACCGGCGACATCTCGCTTACAAGGCGAGTGCTCTGGCCAGCTGAGCTACAGGGGCGCGTGCGTCGAGGTCAGCATAGCGACTGACGTCCGGTAATCCCGATCGCGATGCCTCCCGAGCACGGGAATCGTCAACAACCCGACGCAGACTCGTTTGACACCGCGTCGATTGATGTCTGACCGTGCCCGAGTGACCGGAATGCGTAGCCCGCCTGGTGGGCTGGGCGGCCCCCGCCTTGGCAGCACAGGTAAACGCGTTTACGGTTCACTGACACGGACGACGACCGGGCGCCCCCGCGACCGCGCCGCCGTCCGCTGAACCGGCACGGACACGTGCCGGTTGCTCCTTCACTCGGATCGTCCGGCACGTTCCTGCCGGTGAAAGGAAGCGCTTCACCATGGCTACTGTCACCTATTCCAAGGCGTCCCGGGTCTACCCGGGCCAAGAGCGTCCCGCCGTCAACGAGCTGGACCTCGAGATCGGCGACGGGGAGTTCCTCGTCCTGGTCGGCCCCTCCGGTTGCGGTAAGTCCACCAGCCTGCGGATGCTCGCCGGCCTGGAGGACGTGGACGCCGGTTCGATCTACATCGACCAGCGTGACGTCACCCACCTTCCCCCGAAGGCCCGCGACATCGCGATGGTCTTCCAGAACTACGCCCTCTACCCGCACATGACGGTGTACGAGAACATGGCGTTCGCCCTCAAGCTGCGCAAGACCTCCAAGTC
Source organism: Micromonospora sp. H61 (assembly GCF_018070325.1). GTDB lineage: Bacteria > Actinomycetota > Actinomycetes > Mycobacteriales > Micromonosporaceae > Micromonospora > Micromonospora salmantinae. The sequence continues at coordinate 213,887 of NZ_JAGPXY010000002.1, read as the reverse complement.
GGAGATCGACCGGCGGGTCAAGGAGGCGGCCGGGCTGCTCCAGCTGGAGGAGTACCTCAGCCGTAAGCCGAAGGCGCTCTCCGGTGGTCAGCGTCAGCGTGTCGCTATGGGTCGGGCGATCGTCCGCGAGCCGCAGGTCTTCCTCATGGACGAGCCGCTGTCGAACCTCGACGCCAAGCTCCGCGTGCAGACCCGTACCCAGATCGCGTCCCTGCAGGCCAAGCTGGGCGTCACCACGGTCTACGTCACGCACGACCAGGTCGAGGCCATGACCATGGGTCACCGGGTCGCGGTGCTGCTCGACGGTGTCCTGCAGCAGGTGGACACCCCGCGGGCGCTCTACGACACCCCGGCCAACGTGTTCGTCGCCGGCTTCATGGGCTCGCCCGCCATGAACATCAAGACCGTTCCGCTGAACGAGCGGGGCGCCGAGTTCGCCGAGCTGCAGATCCCGCTGACCCGCGAGCAGGTCGAGGCGGCCCGCGCCGAGGGTGGCGACGGCAAGGTCACCGTGGGCTTCCGCCCGGAGGACTGCGAGCTGGTCAGCCCGACCGAGGGCGGCATGCCGGTCGTGGTCGAGCTGGTCGAGGACCTCGGCTCGGACGCCAACGTCTACGGCCACGCCGCGCTGGGTGGCAACTCGGAGCGCTTCGTCGTCCGCACCGACCGGCGCAACATGCCGAACATGGGTGACACCGTGTTCGTCAGGCCGGTTGCGGGTCGCAGCCACGTCTTCCACGCCTCCACCGGCGGCCGGATCTGACGTAACGCCGTACCGACAGGGGCGGTCCGCTTCGGCGGGCCGCCCCTTCGTCGTACCGAAACTGGCTTCTCACCCTGCCTGGGCACCTGACGACGAAGGCCCCCTCCCGCGCTCGGCGGGAGGGGGCCTTCGTTCGACGTGCGCTACAGCTCGACGGAGCGCCGGCGGGCGACCTCGGCCAGGGCGACCGCCGCCGCCACGCTGGCGTTGAGCGACTCGACCTCGGAGATCATCGGGATGCTGACGGTCAGGTCGCAGGTCTCCCCGACCAGGCGGGAAAGACCGCGCCCCTCGGAACCGACCACCACCACCAGCGGACCGACAGCGGCCTCCAGGTTGTAGAGGTCGGTGTCGCCGTCGGCATCCAGGCCGACGACCATGAAGCCGGCGTCGCGGCACGCCTTCAGCGACCGGGTCAGGTTGGTCACCTGTGCGACCGGCACCCGCGCGGCCGCGCCGGCACTGGTCCGCCAGGCGGTCGCGGTGATCCCGGCGGCACGACGCTCGGGTACGAAGACACCCTGCGCACCGAACGCGGCAGCCGACCGGATCACGGCGCCCAGGTTGCGCGGGTCGGTGACACCGTCCAGCGCGACCAGCAGCGGGGCCTGCTGCTCCAGGGCAGCGGCGACCATGTCCTCGAACGGCTGGTACGCGAAGGGCGGCACCTGCAAGCCGACGCCCTGGTGCAGCACCCCGCCGGTCATCCGGTCCAACTCGGCGCGGCTGATCTCCAGGTTGGCGATGCCCCGGTCGGCGGCGGTCCGGATGATCTCGTTGATCCGGTCGTCCATGTCGATGCCCTGGGCCGTGTAGAGCGCCGTCGCCGGCACGTTGGCGCGCAGCGCCTCCAGCACCGGGTTACGCCCGACAAGCAGCTCCGGGGTGTCCTTGGACGGGTTGGACTTACGCCCCGGCGTGACCCGGGGGCCGGACCGGCCGCTGGGCTTGCCGCCCCGTCCGCCGGTGGCGGCACCCCGGCCGACCGGTACGCCCCGACCGCCACCCCGGCCCCAGGTGGTGTCCTTGCTGCCGGGCTGACCGATCTTGGGGGCGCGCCCCTCCTCGGCCGCGGCGCGGCGCTCCTTGTCCTGCTTCCAGGCGGTGCGCTGGGGCAGCTTCTCGGTGCCCGAGTAGCCCTTGTGCCACGGCCGCTCGTCCGCGGGCAGGGTGCGACCCCGCCCGGCCAACGAATCCTTGTTCTTGCCGCCGGTGCCCTTGGGGGCGCCTGCCTTCGACGTCAGTCGCCGGCCACGGCGCTGCGAGTTGCCGGCCATCAGTCCTGCTCTCCAATAGTCCAACGGGGGCCCTGGGGGGTGTCCTCGACCACCACGCCGGCCAGCTTGAGCTGGTCACGCACGGCGTCCGCGGCGGTCCAGTCCTTGCGGCCCCGCGCCTGCGCGCGCTGCTCCAGGGCCAGCGCGATCAGGGAGTCCACCACGGCACGAAGGTCGTCCGATCGGCCGCCACCGGTCCAGGCCGGGTCGAGGGGGTCGATCCCGAGAATATCCAGCATTGCCCGCACCACGGCCAGCGTGGTGCGGACGGTCACATCATCGCCGACGCTCAGCGCGGTGTTGCCGTCCCGAATGTGCTGTTGCAGCACGGCCAGCGCGGCGGACGTGTTGAGGTCGTCGTCCATCGCCGCGACGAACCCGGCGGGCAGCTCACCGAGCTGCCCGGCGCCGACCCGCTCGGCGGCCCGCTGCACGAAACCTTCGATCCGCCGGTACGCGGTGGCCGCGTCGCGCAGCGAATCCTCCGAGTAGTCGATCACCGAGCGGTAGTGCGCGGCGGCGTAGTAGTAGCGCAGCTCCACCGGCCGCACTCCGAGCGAGTCCACGTACGCCAGGCCCAGCGCGTTGCCGGCGGACTTGCCCATCTTGGCTCCGCCGATGCTCAGCAGGCCGTGGTGCACCCAGTAGCGGGCGAACGGCAACCCGGCCGCCTGGGACTGGGCGATCTCGTTCTCGTGGTGCGGGAACGTCAGATCCAGGCCACCGCCGTGGATGTCGAACTCCGGGCCGAGATAGCGCCAGCACATCGCCGAGCACTCGATGTGCCAGCCCGGACGGCCCAGCCCCCACGGCGAAGGCCAGTAGGCGTCCGCCGGCTCGTCCGGTTTGGCACCCTTCCACAGCGCGAAGTCGCGCGGATCCCGCTTGCCCCGGTCCGGGGCGTCCCCGGCGGACTGCATGGCATCCGGAGACTGGCCCGACAGCGACCCGTACGCCGGCCAGGACGCCACGTCGAAGTAGACGTCGCCGGAGCCGTCACTCGCCGGGTACGCGTGCCCGTCGGCGATCAACTTCGTGATCAGCTCATGCATCTCGGGGATGTGCCCGGTGGCGCGCGGCTCGTAGCTGGGCGCCAGCACGTTCAACGACCGGTACGACTCGGCGAGCAGCAACTCGTTGGCGTACGCGATCGACCAGAACGGACGACCCTGCTCGCCCGCCTTGACCAGGATCTTGTCGTCGATGTCGGTCAGATTGCGAATGAAGGTGACCTCGTAGCCGGCGGCCAACAGCCAACGACGCAGGACGTCATAGTTGACGCCGGAGCGAAGGTGACCGATGTGCGGCGGGGCCTGAAGGGTGAGACCACACAGGTAGACCCCCACCTTGCCGGCTTCCCGCGGGACGAAGTCCCGCACCGATCGGGTGGCGGTGTCATACAGGCGTAGCGTCACCGTACAAGGGTAGCTGTCCGTGCCTGTCCGGGTCCGCCGGTGCCGGGTCGTACGCTGCCAGGCGTGGATGCGACCGCACGCTCCGGTGGCTCCGGTGACCCGCCAGCCAAGCCCACCACCCCCGCCGAGACGTCGCAGACGCTGGACCGGGGGTTGCGGCTGCTGCACCTGGTCGCCGACGCCTCTGGCGGTCTGACCGTCACCGAGGCCGCGAATCGGCTCGGCGTCGGCCGGGCCGCCGTCTACCGACTGGTCAGTGCGCTGACCGGGCACGGCATGCTGCGTCGCGACGGAGACGGTCGGCTGCGCCTCGGTGCCGGGTTGCTGCACCTGGCCCGGCGGGCCCAGCCGCTGCTCGCCGAGGGTGCGCTGCCCGCGCTACGCCGCCTCGCCGAGCAGGCCGGCGCGACCGCACACCTGACCGTCGTCGAAGGTGGCGAGGGCGTCGCCCTGGCCGTGGTCGAGCCGAGCTGGACGTCGTTCCACGTCGCCTACCGGTCCGGGGCACGGCATCCACTGGACCGGGGCGCGGCCGGCCGGGCGATCCTGGCCGGTCGGGCCGGGGCGGCCGAGCCGGTGAGTAGCAGCGGGGAGTTGCAGGCCGGGGCGTACGGGGTGGCGGCACCGGTGCTCGGCGTACCCGGCCTGGAGGCCAGCGTCGGCGTGGTCGCGCTCGCCCCGCTGGACGTCGACACCATCGGCCCCCAGGTGCTGGCCGCCGCCCGAGCCATCTCCACCGCCCTCAGCTGACCCCGACCGCCGCGCCCCACCTCCCGCCCCGCCTCGCGCCCCATAGCACGATCGGCCGGCGGATTCATGGTTGTCCACAGGTCCGGCGGCATGCGCGGGCCGGGTTGTCCACAGGGGTTCCGGTGGCCAGTCGGTGGTCGGCAGGCTGCCGGCATGCCCCCACGTCCGCATCGCCCCGATGCCCTGGCCTGGCAGGTCTTCCGCGGCTCCGACGCTGTCCGGGACGGCCTGCTCACCGAACATCAGTTGCGCAACTCCGCCTGGGTGCGGTTGCGCCACGACATCTACGCCGACTCACGGCTGGGCCATGATCACGCCCTCGCGTGTCGCGCCGCCCTCCTTCGGCTCCCACCCGGCGTGGTGGTCGGCGGCCCGTCGGCCGCCTACCTGCACGGCGTCCAGCACGCCGCGAGCTTTACCGACGATGTGCACGTCCTCGTGCCGCGACCGCTGCGGATCGGCCCACAGCGCGGCCTTCGCGTGCACGTCAACGCCATCACCCCGCTCCGACCGCCGGACGCAGGCCGACCGTCGAGCGCTGGAAGTCCACGTGATGCAACGCGACCTACTGGAGTGGGCCGCCCACCTGCCGGCGGAATGTCCCAACGCCCAGCACGGCACCCGGCCGCGGTGTCCATCGGAGCGGCGGGCATGGTGGTGGGCGGTCGAGATGATCGGTGGGCGGCGGCCGGCCCGCCCAGGTCCAGGGAGCAAGACCTCCCAATCCCCCGATCCGACCCCGGACGGGCCGCCTGGGAGACGGCCGTCTGGCTCGAACCGGTCCGGGCGGTAGCGATCGTCGATTCGCTGCTCGGGCAGGGGCTGGTCGATCGCGAGACACTGGCTGCCGTGGCTGCCCGCAATGCTGACCGGCCGGGTGCGCGACGAGCGCGCTGGGTGTTCGATCTGGCCGACGGCGGAGCCGAGTCTCCGCCGGAGTCACACCTACGCGTGCGGTTGGTGCTGGGTGGGCTGCCCTGCCCAGCGGTTCACCATCCGGTACGCCTGCCCACCGGCGTTGTTCTGCACCCCGATCTGGCCTGGCCGCAATATCGGGTGGCGGTGGAGTACGACGGGAAGTGGCACCTCGACGTAGAGCAGCTGCACCGACACCGCCGCCGGCTGAATCAGCTGGTCGGCGCGGGTTGGCTGGTACTGCACGTGACCAGCCGCCGGCTGCACGGCGAGTTCCCGGCGGTGCTTCGAGAGGTACGCGAGGCGCTGGTCAGCCGCGGCTTGCGACAGGGATCGTCCAGATGACCGGGATCAACTCGGGTTCCTGGAAACCGCGCCATCGTTCAGGCACCAACACGGGGCATTCAAGGAAATCGAGTCGATCATGACTGGCGCCGGGCGACGGCCGGTGACGACATGCCTGGACGAGCCGAGGCCCGGTCGACGACAGGTCGACCGGGCCCCGGAGAACGGTGGCGGTTGGGCCACCGCAATGCGATGTGCGTTACGGGCGGGCGTTCGGCTTGAGCGGGGTCTTCACCGCCGCGTAGGCGTCGACGATCCCGTAGCCGTAGAAGCCGTTGAAGTTGACCCCACCGGCGCAGTACGCGTCGTAGGTCTCGTCCCGGCCCTCGTTGCGGTACTGCTGGAGGCGCGGCTCCGGGCACGCGTGCTCGGCGGCCGTGCGGTAGAGGTGCTGCTCGACCTGGTCCGGCGACATCCCGAAGCCAGTCCGACCCTGCGCCTTGCCGTGCCGGCTGACGATCAGCGCGGCGACACCGGCGGCGTGCGGGGACGCCATCGAAGTGCCCTGGAGGTACGTGTAGTAGCCGCACTCACCGTTGGCCTTGCACTGCTTGAAGACCGAGTTCTCGAAGCCGGGGACGATGTTGCCGTCGGCATCGACCGATTCTTCCTCCTGAAGCACGTGCTTCGGGTACGTGGAAAGGATCATGTTGGCGTCGGTACGGAAGGTGTCGGTGCCGAAGCCGTCCCGGAACCAGCCTCCCGGCGCGGCGACCGAGATCTGCTCGGTGCCGTAGTTGGAGAAGTCCGACTTCTTGCCGGACGGGCCAACCGACGACACGCCGATCACGTGCGGGCCCTCGGTGGGGAGGTCCCAGCAGCTCTCGTTGTCGATCGGTCGGGGGTACGGGTCGGCACCGTAGTCGGGGCTGCTGACGTCGGTGCGCGGTGCACCCAGGTCCTCGTTGTTGTTGCCGAGCGCACCGACGAGGGTCACGCCCTTGTTGTGCGCGAAGACCAGCGCCCGCTTCATCGCCTTGATGATGGCCCGCTGCTCGGCCTGGTCCTCGGGGGAGTCGGCCGGGTTGGCGGTGCAGTTGTAGAGCCACGGGTCGACATAGAACGACATGTTGACCACGTCGATCCCGGACCGGCCGGCGTGGACCAGGGCGTTGACGACCGGGTCGAGGAAGAAGTAGCCGGAGTCCTGGCCACCCTTGAGTTCGACCAGCGAGACGTTCGGGGCGACGCCGGAGAGACCGAAGCCGTTGGCTGCGGCGCCGATGGTGCCGGCCACGTGGGTGCCGTGCCCGCCGTCGTCGGTGCCGACCGGGTCGAGGCAGCTCGGCACCTCGCAGGGGCCGTCCACATCGACCAGGTCGGGCGCGAAGTTGCGCGACAGCGACCAGTTGAAGTTCGGCGCGATGTCCGGGTTGCTGGCGTCGACGCCGGTGTCCAGTACGCCGACGGTCACCCGACGGTCGCCCGGCTCGATCTTGCGGGCCTTGTCGGCCCGGATCATCTCCAGGCCCCAGAGCTTGTCATCGAGCGGATCGAGCTTGGCACCCTTCTTCGCAGCACCGGCAGCACCGGCACGAGCACCGGCGGCGGCCAGCAGGTGCTCCTGCTCGACCCGGTCCAGCTTCGGCTTGCGACCGATGGCCTTCTGCTCGGCGGCGCCGATCAGCGTCGGGGCCGCGGTCGCCCTGGCCGCGAAGTCGGCCCGATCGCTGCTGACCTGGAACATGCCGACCTCATCGGACCGGGACACCACAGTGCCGCCGGCTGCCCGGATCGCGGCGACAGCCGTGTCGGTGGCGACGCCATCCTCGGCGACGACGGTGAAGGTCCGGGAGTTGCTCGGCCCGGCGTTGGCCGGCACACCCAACCCCGTAGCCGTAAGTGCCAGCACAGCCGCGGTCGCGACCGTACGGGCGGTGAAGCGCTTGCTCAGCACATCGGATCCTCTCGTTGAGGGACGTGGCAGTCATCACACAACAACGATCCGGATTACGCCAGTTGAGCGCCCGTTATGGCCGTGAATCCCGCCAGTTCGAGCCGCACCCCGGCCGCGCACAGACACACCCCGCACAGAAACACGCCGCGCAGACACACGCACGACCGCCAACCCTCACCGACCGTCAAGGGCCAGCTCGGGCTCGGGCATGGCCGGCGCGGGCGTTGCGGGCGACCCGCGCAGCTCGTCGAGGCGTACCAGGGCGACGCCCGCGACGATCAGCGCACCGCCGAACAACTGCCAGCCGGTGGGCAGCTCGTTCAGGAACAGCCAGGCGATCAGCACCGCGAAGAGCACCTCGGTCAGCCCGACGAACGACGACAGGCGGGGCCCGAGGATCCGGGTGCCGGCGATGCCGGTGAGGTACGCGATGACGGCGGCCACCAGCGACAGCCCGGCGATGGGCACCAACCAGCTGGTGGGCTGCCCGGCGAAGGTGACCTCACCGAAGGTGGCGTGCAGCGGCAGCAGGCCGGTGAGCCCGATGAGGAGCAGCACGGCGGCACCGACGGCCATTCCACCGCTGGCCATGGCGACCGAGGGCAGCCGGGGGTCGACCCGGCCGGCGAGCACGAAGTATCCGGCCAGGCCGAACGCCGCGCCCAGCCCCCAGAGCACGCCCACCGGGTGGAAGTCGGCGGTGCCGGCGAGGTCGAGCACGAACGCCAACCCGGCCAGCGCGGCCACCGACCCGGCGACGGTGAGCCGGCGGGGCGGCTGCCCGTGCCGCAGCCACATCCAGACCACGACGAGGATGATGCCCAGGTATTCCAGCAGCAGCGCGACACCGACGGGCAGGTAGCGCACGGCGTTGAAGAAGCACACCTGGGCCAGCGCCACCCCGAGGAGCCCGAACAGCCCGATGGCGGTGGCGTTGCCTCGCAGCACGTCCCATTTGCCTCGCAGCGACAGCAGGGCGGGGATCGCCAGCACCAGGGCGGCCACGCCGACGCGGGCGATCACCGCGGACTCGGCTGACCAGCCGGCCTCGATGAGCGACCGCGCGAAGGTGCCGGAGGTGGCGAAGGTGACTGCGGAGAGCAGCGCAAGTCCGACGCCGGCAGCAGGTCGTGAGTGCATGTCGCGCTCCTCGCAATGGGCACCGTGTCATGAGCAAACTATCCTTGTACTGATGACGCTAGGCGGAAGCCATGACAGGAGTCAAGTTGCTATTCGCTCATGACACCGAGTGTTCGCTGATCGCCGCCGCGGCGCTGGTCAACACCGCAGGTCGAGACGGTGAGTTGCTGCCCGACATCGCTGCGCTGGACGCGTTCTACGTCCGCCACTCCTACAGCGGCCGGCACGAGCACACCGAGGCCGAGCTGCGCGCCGTACGGGAGCTGCGGCCCCAACTGCGCCGCATCTGGTACGCCGAACCACCCGAGATCGTCGCGGTGGTAAACGGCCTGCTGCTGGAACACAAGGCGCTGCCCCAGCTCATCGAGCACGACGACGAGCCGTACCACCTGCACGCCGTTCCCCGCGACGCGCCGCTGGCCACCCGGATCGCGGTCGAGGCCGCCATGGCGATGGCCGACCTCGTCCGTACCGGCGAGCTGAGCCGACTGCGGATCTGCGAATACCCGGACTGCGACAACGTCGTCGTCGACCTGTCCCGCAACCGGTCCCGGCGGTTCTGCGAGGCCGGCTGCGGCAACCGTGCCGCGGTGACCGCCTACCGCGCCCGCCGGGCCGCCGGCCGCTCCTGAGCGACGCTCGCCCACTCCTCGGCCCGCACCTCGTACTCCACCTCGCCCTGCTCGGTGCCCGGAATCGGGTCGTCCCACTGGAGGTGGAAGGTCCGCACGTAGTGCAGCCCGGCCTTCACCATCACCCGCCGGGACCGCTCGTTGACAGTCATCGTCTCGGCCCAGACCCGACGCACCCCGACGGTGTCGAAGGCGTACCGGACCAGCGCCCGCGACCCCTCGGTCGCCAGCCCGCGCCCCCACGTCGAGCGGCGCAGCCGATAGCCCAACTCGGCCTCGGTGCCGTCCGCCGACGGGTCCAGCGCGAACCAGCCCAGGAACTCGCCGGACTCCCGATCGTGCGCCGCCCACCGACCCAGCCCGGGATACCTGTCGTACTGGCCCAGCAGCCTCGGCAACTGCTCGTCGCGCACGGTGGCCAGCGGGGTCGCGACGCCCCCGGTGAGGAAACGCATCACCTCGGGGTCGCTGTCCAACTCGACCAGCGCGTCCACGTCGGCCATCGTCAGTCGCCGCAACCGCAGCCGCTCGGTCCCCGCCGGCACACCCGCGCCATCGTCACCCATGGCCCGGATCATCCGCGCCGCCGAAGACCCCGTCGAGCCGTTTACCAGGGCCGGGTGCACCGAAAACCCCGACCGCCGTCGCGGGCGAGGCGGTCGGGTCAGCGCGGAGGCGCGCCCACGAAGAGCCGCCAGGAGTACGCGTCGACAACGAGCACGGGCCCGTCCGAGTCCTTGCTGTCTCGCACCCCGACCACCTCCCCAAGATTCGTCGCCACCTCGACGCACTGGTCGTTGGAACCACTCCGGCTGCTCTTACGCCACCGGGCTCGGGTCAACTCCACGACTCTGCCACTTCCCTCAGCAACTCGATCGACTCCTGCGGTGGCAACGCCTGCCCGAGGGTAGCTTCCCAGGTCCGTTGTAGACGCAACAGATCCGCTGGCCGATCGAGTTCTTGGCCGCCGATCTGGCCACCAAGGTAGGCAAGATCGCTGTGGTCGGCCACGGTGGCAAGGATGAATGGCCCGTTCAGGCCGGGATACTCCTCGGCCGAGCGAGGCACCACATGGAGCTGAACCCGCGGATGCTCGGTCGCCAGGCGCGCTAGCTGCAGAGACTGCTCGCACATGACCTTCCGGCCGCCGACGCGTCGCCTCAGTACCGACTCGTCGAGCACCGCAACTACGTGCGGTGGGCGATCCCCGTAGAGAACCCGCTGACTGTCCATCCGGTCCGTTAGCCGACGCTCGACCTCATCGGCGTCGAGCAGTCGGTCCGACTCGAAGATGGCACGGGCATAGCCTTCGGTCTGCAGCAGCCCCGGGACATGCAGCGGGTCGAACCATCGCAGCGCCCGCGCCTCCGCGAGGATCGCCTGCCAGCCGCGTAGCCAGGGCTGCGCCCGGTCCAGGCTGACCAGTTCGGTGGACATCCGACCGAAGAGGCCGCCGGTGTCCAGGGCGCGGTCGACGAGTTCCAGGTACTTGGCGGTGGGCGGCTGCTGCCCCAGCTCGACGGCGCTGACCATCGACGCCGAGTAGTTGACCGCCTTGGCCAGCTCGTCCTGACTCCAGCCGCGCCGGACCCGCGCCCGCCGCAGCTCCGCAATCAGGAACGCCGCCGCCGTCATCTGTCCATCGGCCGTACCGTGCCCGCCCTCCACCCCGCCGACGATCATCTCCAGCCGGCCGCCAGCGACGCTGCCACCCAGAACAGGGCGACTATGACGACGCGGCCAAACCCTTCCGACCGTAGTTGCCTGATCACCAGACTGTGAAGCGCGGCGCCGCTCCCCGTCCCCCGGGATCTGCCGGCGCCGCACGGGACCGCCCGCTCCCCCGTGCCGGGCGGTCCCACCTCCCAGCCAGCCCGGCGGGAGTGCACCTCGGAACAGCGGAGGTGATGCCACAAACGAGTCAGCTCCAAAGCATCCGCCCAAGACATCCTCCGACCACGCCCACCACCCCGACCCGAGACGCCCACCCCGACCCGGAACACGCCAGCCTCCCCGGACGACCGAGGCGCTGCCGGCAGCGACCTCCGCCACCGCCAGGGAGAGACCCGAGGCAAGGTCGTGCTCGATCGTGGAAACAGTCAGGCCCTGACCTGCGGAAGCCGTTACATCCAGGACAACGCCGCCGCGTTGGGCGGAACCGCTGCGACCTGACTCTGCTCCGCGATCTTGCATTTTCTGCCCCGACGCAAGGGGCATATCCACCCATGTCGACAGCAGAAACTGCAAGATCGGCGCGGTCCAGGATCGAGCGCGATCTTGGCGCGGGTCGGCGCAGCGCCCTGGCCGGGCCCGGTCGCCCGACTCACCCTGCGCCAGGAGTACACGCACGACCGGATCGGGTTGAGCATCTACCTGTGCACCGTCCTGCACGAGGCGGCTGCCGACCTGTACCGACTCAACCCGCACGACGGCCCCGACCCCGCCGCGCTCTTCGCCCGCTTCGTCGGCTGGGCAAGACCACGACACCTACCCTGACCAGGGCAACCCACGGCAAGGCGAGGCCGGGCAACGCCGGGCAGGGCGGGGCGGGGCGAGCCGGGTCAGGGGTGGGTCATCCGGAGCAGGTCCAACGTCTCGTCCAGCTGGGTCTCGGTGAGCTTGCCGGAGTCGACGTGGCCCCGGGAGATGACGACCTCGCGGATCGAGGTCTGCTTGGCCAGCGCCTCCTTGGCGATCGACGCGGCCTCGTCGTACCCCAGGTAGCGGTTGAGTGGGGTGACGATCGACGGTGAGCCCTCGGCGTACGCCAGGCAGACCTCGGCGTCCGCGACCAGGCCGACCACCAGCCGGTCGGCGAAGAGCCGGCTCACCGCGGAGAGCAGCCGGATCGACTCCAGCAGGTTGCGGCCCATCACCGGGAGCATCACGTTCAGCTCGAAGTCGCCCTGGGAGCCGGCGAAGCCGACGGTCGCGTCGTTGCCGATCACCTGGGCGCAGACCTGCCGCATCGCCTCGGCGACCACAGGGTTGACCTTGCCCGGCATGATCGACGAGCCGGGCTGGAGGTCCGGGATGCGCAGCTCGCGCAGGCCGGCGCGAGGGCCGGAGCCCATCCAGCGGATGTCGTTGGCGATTTTGTAGAGGCCGATCGCCACGGTTCGCAGCTGCCCGGAGGTCTCCACCAGCGCGTCCCGCGCGCCCTGCGCCTCGAAGTGGTTACGCGCCTCGCTCAGCGGCAACCCGGTCGACTCGCGCAGCTTCTCGATCACGGCGGCGGCGAAGCCGAGCGGGGTGTTGATCCCGGTGCCGACGGCGGTGCCGCCCAGCGGCAGCTCGGCCAGTCGGGGCAGCGCGCCCTCCAGCCGTTCGACCCCGTAGCGGACCTGGGCGGCGTACCCGCCGAACTCCTGGCCGAGGGTCACCGGGGTGGCGTCCATCAGGTGGGTACGCCCGGCCTTGACCACCGTCTCGAACTCGGCGGCCTTGGCCTCCAACGCCGACGCCAGGTGGGCCAGCGACGGCAGCAGGTCTTCGACGATGAACTGGGTGGCCGCCAGATGAATCGAGGACGGGAAGACGTCGTTGCTCGACTGGGAGGCGTTGACGTGGTCGTTCGGGTGCACCGGCGAGCCAAGCTCCCGGCTGGCCAGGGTCGCGATCACCTCGTTGGTGTTCATGTTCGACGAGGTGCCGGAGCCGGTCTGGAACACGTCCACCGGGAACTGGTCGTCGTAACCACCGTCGGCAACGTGCGCGGCGGCGGCGGCTATCGCGGCGGCCACGTTGGCGTCGATCACGCCCAGCTCGCCGTTGACCTCGGCCGCCGCGCCCTTGATCTGGGCGAGGGCCTTGATCTGGGCCGGTTCGAGGCCCCGGCCGGAAATCGGGAAGTTCTGCACCGCGCGCTGGGTCTGCGCCCGCCACAGCGCCTCGGCGGGCACCTCCACCTCGCCCATCGAGTCGCGTTCGATGCGGTAACCGGTCGCCTCTGGAGTCGTCACGCGTACCATCCTGCCGCGCCCGTGGCCGACTCGCAGATGATCCGTCAGCCCAACTCGGTGAGCAGCCGTTCCACCTCGTGCTGGTCCGGCGACTCGATCTGCCGGAACAGGGCCAGCGCCCGGGTCAGGTGCGCCCGCGCCGCCGCCGGATCGGTCGCCAGCAAACAGCGGGCGATGCCCTCCAGCGCCCGACCCTGCTCGTGTAGGGAACCCAGCCCGGTGGCGTCGACGAGCACCCGACGATGCAGGTCGAGCGCGCTGCTCACATCCCCCTGATCCAGGATGGCTCGGGCCAGCAGGTTGCGCGAGCCGCACTGGCCGATGCGATCTCCCGCCTCGGTCATCGCGACCAGCGCCGCACGGTGCAGGTCAGCGGCCTCTTCCGGACGGCCGGCCTCCCGTTCCATCATCCCGATCTCGTTGAGCACCTCACCCTCACCGAACCGGGCGCCCATCTGGCGCTTGAAGCGCAGCGCCACCCGCAGCAACCGTGCGGCCGGCACCACGTCGCCCATCCGATGCCGGACCATCCCGAGGTGCCCGAGGGCATTGCCGAGCCGCCGTGTGTCGCCGACCTCGCGGGCGATCCCCAGGTGCCGCCGAGCGGTGCGCAGCGCCTCGTCGTGCCGTCCCCAGAGCAGCAGGGTGATCGTCAGGTTGTTGAGTTCGTTCGCCAGCGCCGTCGTGTCCCGCATCCGCGTCGCCAGCGCCCGAGCAGCGTCGTAGGACTCGCGAGCCCGGCGGAACTGAAAGTTGGCCGCGTACGCGGTGCCCAGGTTGCCCAGGGTGTTGCGGTATTCGTAGCGCAGACCCAGGCGGCGGAAGATGTCGAGTGATCTCTCCATCACCCGGATCGCCGTGGGGAAATCACCCAGCCGGTAATGGGCCGAGGCGAGATAGTTGAGCATCATCCCCACCGCCCTGTCGTCACCCAACTCCTCGGCGGCGCGCAGGCCGATGGTGTGTGTCTCAATCAGTTCATCCAGTCGACCGCCCTCGAACTGCGCGTGCCAGCAGGCCCTCGCCAACTGCCAGCAGTAGCGGAGAAACCCCTCGGTCTCCGCCAACCGGACCAGGGCTGTCCATGCGGCCAGGTTCTCGTCGAGCCAGGCCCGACCCTGCTCGGCGACGAGCATGACCAGGTCAGGACGGAGCGGCTCCCCCACCACGATCAGCGAGCGGAGCGCGGAGAGTTCCCTCTCGCGGGCGATCGCCGTGGCGACGTGCAGGTGGTGATCGAGCAGACGCTCGATGCCGCCCCGTCGCTCGACCGTCCGCTCCGGCTCGGCCACCAGCGTCCGCGCGTACTCCCGGACCAGGTCGTGCAACCGGTACCGGCCCGCCTCCGCCTCCTCCACCAGGTGCGCGTCGACCAACTCGTCCAGCAGGTCCTGGGCCTCGGGTAGGGACAGCTCGGCCAGTACGGCGGTGACCGAGTTGTCGAACCGTACTCCCGGGTGCAGGCCCAGCAACCGGAACGCACGCTGCGCGACCGGGGACACCTGGGCGTACGACAGGGCGAAGGCCCGACCGACCGACCGCTCCCCCGCTTCGAACTCGGCCAACGGATCCGGCCGGCTGCTCAGCCGCTCGGCCAGGTCGGCGATGCGCCAACGGGTTCGGTGCGCCAGTCGGGCACCGGCCAGCCGGATGGCCAGCGGCAGGTGTCCGCAGCGTCGGACGACCTCGGTGGCCGCCTCCGGCTCCGCCGCCACCCGGGCCACGCCGACGACCTGCCCGAGCAACTCGACCGCCTCGTCGCTGTCGAGCACGGGCAGCGACGAGGGCCGCCCCTCGTCCACCCCGACCAGCCGGCGGCGGCTGGTGATCAGGATCAGGCAGTGCGAGCCGTTGGGCAGCAGCGGTGTCACCTGGTCGGCGGTCGCCGCGTTGTCGAGCACCAGCAGGGCCCGTCGACCGGCAAGCTCGCTACGCCAGAGCGCCAACCGGTCGTCCTGGCTCGTCGGCACCCTCTCGGCGGGCACACCGAGCTGCCGCAGGAGCGTGGCGACCGCCGCGGCCGGCGTCAACGGGGTGCGCTCACTGTGCCCGTGCAGGTCGATGTAGAGCTGGGCGTCCGGGTAGTCGTCCGCGAGAGCGGTGGCGAGATGCACCGCGAGGGTGGTCTTGCCGCTGCCCGCCATGCCGTCGATGAGCTGGATCCGGGCCCCGGCCTCCACCTCCTTGACCAGGCGGGCCAGCGTCTGCTGCCGGCCGGTGAAGTCGCCGATCGCCCGGGGCAGCGAGCGGACCGGAGCGATCGGCCGCGCTTCCCGACCGGCCAGGGCCAGGTCACCGGCGAGCACCCGCTGGTGCAGCTCCTGCAACTCGGCGCCCGGCTCGATGCCCAGCTCGTCGGCGTAGGTCCGCCGGCCCTCCCGGTAGACCGCGAGCGCGTCGGCCTGCCGTCCGACCGAGGACAGTGCCAGCATCAGTTGTCCGCGCAGCCGCTCCCGCACCGGGTGCTGGTCGACGCTTTCGGCGAGTTCGCCGATCAGCTCGGCGGCCCGCCCGAGGCGCAGCTCGACGTCGACGCACTCCTCCAGGGCGGTGAGACGCTGCTCGTCGAGTGCCTGTGCCCGGCGGCGGACGCTCCGGCTCGGGATTCCACCCAGCGCCGGCCCGCGCCACAACGCCAGGGCGGCGCGGAATTCGGCACGCGCGTCGACCAGGCGACCGGCCGTGGCGGCGGCTCGCGCAGCCTCCACGCCCCGGGTGAAGACCTCGGCGTCCAGGTCGGTCGGTGCGGTACGCAGCCCGTACCCCGCCGGGTCGGTGACGATGAGGTCCGGTGCCAGCTCGAGTTCGGTGAACCGGCGACGCAACCGCGACACGCAGGTCTGCAACTGCGCCCGGGCGGTGGCCGGCGGGCGGTCCTCCCACACCGCGTCGACCAGTTCGTCGAGCGGCACGAGCCGGCCGGCCCGCAACAAGAGCATGGCGAGCACGATCCGGTCGCGCCCGGCGGTGACAGTGGACTCGCCACCGCCCACCCGCAGGGGCCCCAGGATCCCGAACCGCATCTGCTCTCCCGCATCAGTGGTGCAACTTCCAGCAGAGTAGTCCGGCGGTAACAGACCGCCTCGGCCAGGCGATAGTGATCTGAGAGCGGATCGACAGCGGTGCGCAGCACACTCATTGCGAGTTGTCGGTGACGGCATCCGACGGGGGCGGTGCGCCCGTCCCACCCCAGGGGGCGGGCGTACCGATGTCGGCAGAGCACGGGCGACAGAGCGGGCGCCGGGCGAGTTCGCCCGGCGCCCGTTGGCGTACCTGTGGGGTCAGCGGCGGCCGACGGTGAGCACCGGCTTGGTGACCTCGGCGAAGAAGTCGTTGCCCTTGTCGTCGACCACGATGAAGGCGGGGAAGTCCTCCACCTCGATCTTCCAGACCGCCTCCATGCCCAGCTCCGCGTATTCGAGCACCTCGACGTGCTTGATGCAGTCCTGGGCGAGGCGGGCCGCGGGGCCGCCGATCGAGCCGAGGTAGAAGCCGCCGTGCTGCTGGCAGGAGCGGGTCACCTGACCCGACCGGTTGCCCTTGGCCAGCATCACCTGGGAGCCGCCGGCGGCCTGGAACTTCTCCACGTAGGCGTCCATCCGGCCGGCGGTGGTCGGGCCGAACGAGCCGGACGCGTAACCCTCGGGGGTCTTCGCCGGGCCGGCGTAGTAGACCGCGTGGTCACGCAGGTACTGCGGCATCGGCTCACCGGCGTCCAACCGCTCGGCGATCTTGGCGTGCGCGATGTCCCGGGCGACCACGAGCGGCCCGGAGAGCGAGAGACGCGTCTTCACCGGGTACTTCGACAGCTCGGCGCGGATCTCGTCCATCGGTCGGTTCAGGTCGACCCGGACCACCAGCTCGGCGTCGAGCGAATCGTCGGTGACGTCGGGCAGGAACCGCGCCGGGTCGGTTTCGAGCCGCTCCAGCCACACGCCCGACGGGGTGATCTTCGCGACGGCCTGGCGGTCCGCAGAGCAGGAGACGGCGATCGCCACCGGGCAGGACGCACCGTGCCGGGGCAACCGCACCACCCGTACGTCGTGGCAGAAGTACCGCCCACCGAACTGCGCGCCGATGCCGAAGTTACGGGTCAGCTCCAGCACCTCCGCCTCCAGCTCCAGGTCGCGGAAGCCGTGCGCGCTCATCGAACCGGCGGTCGGCAGCGCGTCAAGATACTTGGCGCTGGCGTACTTCGCGGTCTTCAGCGCGTACTCGGCGGAGGTGCCGCCGATGACGACGGCCAGGTGGTACGGCGGGCAGGCGGCGGTGCCGATCAGCCGCAGCTTCTCCTCCAGGAACTGCATCATCCGGGTTGGATTGAGCAGCGCCTTCGTCTCCTGGTAGAGGTACGACTTGTTTGCCGAGCCACCGCCCTTGGCCATGAAGAGGAACTTGTACGCGTCGGGGTGCCCGTCCGGGTCCTCGGCGTACAGGTCCACTTGGGCGGGCAGGTTGCTGCCGGTGTTCCGCTCGTCCCACATGGTCAACGGGGCGAGCTGGGAGTAGCGCAGATTGAGCTTGGTGTACGCCTGGTAGACGCCCCGGGAGATGGCCTCCGCGTCGGCACCGTCGGTCAGCACGTGCCGACCGCGTTTGCCCATCACGATGGCGGTGCCGGTGTCCTGGCACATGGGCAGGACACCGCCGGCGGCAATGTTGGCGTTGCGCAGCAGGTCCAGCGCGACGAACCGGTCGTTCGGCGAGGCGGCCGGGTCGTCGATGATCGCCCGGAGCTGCGCCAGGTGCGCGGGGCGCAGGAAGTGCGCGATGTCGTGCATCGCCTCGGCGGTCAGCGCGGTGAGCGCGGCCGGCTCCACGGTGAGGAACCGACGGCCTCCCGGGCCGTGTACGACGTCCACGCCCTCGTCGGTGACCAGGCGATAGTCCGTCTGGTCGGGGCCGGTCGGCAGCAGAGGGGCGTACGAGAATGCGGCGGCACTGCTCATGAGCGGCAAGCCTAGGGCAGACCGGTCGATCACTCCCACCCGCCGGGCGGGTCCTGGGACGCCGCTCTCATCCACCGGGCGCGCCGGGCCCGGCCGCCGTCCGGATCATCTGGCGAACCACCCGCTCAGCCGTCCTTGCCGCCGCCGGGGTCGGGGCAGAGTTCCCCCTTCGGCCCGCAGTCGCCGTCGTTCGGCCCGCCCGGGCCGGGGCCGCCCGGCCCGGGATTCCCACCGTCGCTGGGGGGTCGGGTGGGCGAGCTTCCGGACGCGCCGAAGCGGACGTACCCGATCTCCCGCCCCTCACCGATGATCATGCCCTGCGACCCGACGGCGAGGGCGTTCGCCGAGGTGCGCAGGACGGCCAACTCCCGGCCGGTGCGCGGATCCAGCGCCGCCAGCCGGGACGGCTTCTCGTCGGCCACCACCGCCGCGTACGGGGTGAGCGCGGCCCCGGCCTTGCCGCTGGCCTGTCGCGTCCAGAGCACCTTCTCGGTGCCCAGCTCACGGGCGATGACCGAGCGTTTGTCGGCGGCCCGGAACACCGCCGAACGGTCGTCCACCGCGATCAACTTTGTGCCCGGCTCACCGACCCAGAGCAGCCGGCCGTCGTACCCGTCGATGACCGCCTCGCGGCCGTCCGGGGCGACGCCGATCAGCACGTTCCGCGCACCCTGCGGGTCCTCGCGTTGCACGCAGCCGGCGGAGTCGGCGGTACGCAGGTTGATGCCGGCCCGCTGCCAGGCCTCCTGCCCGGTCGCCGAGTCCCGGGCGGAGATGGCGAAGTAACAGGTGCCGTCCTGGGATCGGGCGGCGATCCGCAGCAGCCGACCGCCCACCACGGAGAGCCGCTCCTCCCGGCCGGGCTCGACGTTCTGCAGCACCCGGCCGGTGGCGGTGTCGACCACGTGGACCCGACCGTCGACCGGGAAGCCGAGCAGCGGTGGCGCGGCCTCCGCCCCGACCACGCCGTCGTCGATCCGGGTGGCGGTGAGCCGGCGGGTGCCGCGCAGGCCGGGATTGTCGGCGAGCAGGCCGCTGTGGACCCCGGGCAGGAAGGCCGTCCAGAGCGGTGCCGTGCCACGCGGGTCCCAGGCGCTCAGGGTGCAGTCGGTGGCGTCCGTGCACCTGGCGTCGAGGAGCAGGTTGCGGTACGTCCAGACGGCTACCGCGTCGTCGTCACGCCGCCGGGTCACCCCGGTCGTCGGGTCGAGCAGTTCGTACCCCTTGACCAGGAGCTTGCCCACGGCCACGACCGGGTCCCGGTCGCCGCCGGCGACCGCCGCCCAGTCCGCCTTGCGCTCCCAGAGCTGGGCGCCGGTGGCCAGGCTGCGAGCCTCGACCCGGGTGCGCTGCTCGACCACGACGGCGTCGCCGGCGATGGTCACGCTGCGCGGAGTGCCGCCGACCCGTTGCTGCCAGACCACGTCGGGCTCGGAGATGGGTTCGCTGCGGTCCACCCAGTCCCACAGGCCGGGGAACGGGTTCCACACGCCGGTGGCGGCGAGCGCGACGACCACGGCGAGGCCGAGCAGCAGCCCACCGCGCACGCTCCCCTTCGCCACCCGCACACCGTAGCCACGATCACGGATCTTCCGTACGCCCGCGCCGCCGTGTCGCCGCGCTTTCTGCGCTCGGAGGTGTTACAGCACTCTTCCCTCGGCCCGAACAGCGCTTCGCACCAGCGGAAGCGTGCGGTAGGGAATCTGCTCGGCCAACGCGATGATCGTCGAGGCGCGGGTGATGCCGGCGGACGAGACGATCTGGTCGATGACCCGTTGCAGGTCGGTGTTGGAACGGGCCACGATCCGGCAGAGCAGGTCGCTGGAGCCGGTGATGGTGTGCGCCTCCAACACCTCGGGGATGGCGGCGAGGTGAGCGGTGACCGGGTCGTGGCCGTGCCGCTGACTGATCTCCAGGGTGACGAAGCTGGTCACCCCGAACCCGATGGCGGCCGGTGCGATCTCGGGGCCGAAGCCCTCGATGACCCGCCGCTCGACGAGCTTGTCCAGCCTCGCCTGCACGGTGCCCCGGGCCACCCCGAGCCGCCGGGAGCACTCCAGCACCCCGATCCGCGGCTCCTCGGCGAGCAGTTCGATCAAGCGCACGTCGAGCACGTCGAGCTGTACATTCTGCTCACCATTCATGAGTGAACACCATACCGAATGCGCAACCTGACCAGCATTTCTGCCAACAGTTGCCCACTCGATGCCGGGGCAGCGATCCTCGCCACAAGAACCGACCACGGCGGCCCACAAGGCCGGCCGGTACGCGAGGGAGCCCACCATGACCCAGGCGATCGACCGACCCCAGTCGACCGAGGACGTCGACGTCGACCGGCTCGTCGGCGCTGTCGACCACGACATCAGCCACGACCCGTTCCCGGTCCGGGGCCTCGACCACGTGCACTTCCTGGTCGGCAACGCCAAGCAGGCCGCCCACTACTACTCCACCGCCTTCGGCATGACCTGCGTGGCGTACCGCGGCCCCGAGCAGGGCTACCGCGACCACGCCCAGTACGTGCTGACCAGCGGCTCGGCCCGGTTCGTGCTGACCGGCGCGGTGCGCCCGGACGCCGACGGCGCCGAGCACGTGGCCCGGCACAGCGACGGGATCAGCGACATCGCGCTGGAGGTCCCGAACGTGGACACCGCGTACGCGCACGCCATCGCGCAGGGCGCCGCCAGCGTCGTCGAGCCGCACGAGGTGACCGACGAGCACGGCACCGTCCGGATGGCCGCCATCGCCGCGTACGGCGACACCCGGCACACGCTGGTCGACCGGTCCCGCTACAGCGGCCCGTTCCTGCCCGGCTTCGTGGCCCGGGGCCCGATCGTGGACCGGCAGCCGATGATCGACGCCGGCATCCAGCCGAAGCGCTTCTTCCAGGCCGTCGACCACGTGGTCGGCAACGTGGAGCTGGGCCGGATGGACGAGTGGGTCGAGTTCTACAAGCGGGTCATGGGCTTCTCCAACATGGCGGAGTTCGTCGGCGACGACATCGCCACCGACTACTCGGCGCTGATGAGCAAGGTCGTGGCGAACGGCACCCGCAAGGTGAAGTTCCCGCTCAACGAGCCGGCGATCGCCCGCAAGAAGTCCCAGATCGACGAGTACCTGGAGTTCTACCAGGGCCCGGGCGCGCAGCACATCGCCGTCGCCACCAACGACATCCTTGCCAGCGTCGACGCGATGCGCGCTGCCGGTCTGGAGTTTCTGGACACCCCGGACTCGTACTACGACGACCCGGAGCTGCGCGAGCGGATCGGCAAGGTGCGGGTGCCGATCGAGGAGCTGAAGGCCCGCAAGATCCTGGTCGACCGGGACGAGGACGGCTACCTGCTGCAGATCTTCACCAAGCCGGTGCAGGACCGTCCCACTGTCTTCTTCGAGCTGATCGAGCGGCACGGCTCGCTGGGCTTCGGCAAGGGCAACTTCAAGGCGCTCTTCCAGGCTATCGAGCGGGAGCAGGAAGCCCGCGGCAACCTGTAACACTTGCGAGCGTGACGCAACCTCCGTCGTACCCGACGCCGCCGGCCGGTGGGCCCCGACCCACCGCCGGCGGCTTCGCGCCGCAGCCCGGCCCACACCCCCACGGGTACGCCGCGCCGCCGCAGTACGCCCCACCCGGGTACGCCCCACCGCAGTGGCATGCTGGCCCACCCGGCCCGCTGCCCCCGCAGCTGAGCCCGAGTGGTCAGCCGCTGGCCAGCTTCACCGACCGGCTGCTGGCCTGGCTGATCGACACGGCGCTGGCGAGCGCGGTGTCGCTTGCGTTGTTCAGCCCGTTCTTCCTCATCCTCTGGTGGCGGATGTTCACCGAGATGACGCAGACCAACCCCGACGGGACTTTCGTGGAACCCGAGCCGGGCACCTTCTTCGTCGATTTCTTCCTGCCGATCCTGCTGCTCCATCTCGGGCTCCTCGTCGTGATGCTCGGGTTCTACTGGCTTTACCACGTGGAGTACCTCAAGCGCGGCGGTCAGACGCTCGGCAAGAAGGTGATGAAGCTGCGCGTGGTGCCGTTCGACCCGACCCACACCCTGGACCGGCGGATGGCTGGCCGGCGATGGCTCGTGCAGTACCTGGCGGCTTCACTGGTACCCGGGCTCAGCTACGCCGACGGGTTCTGGCAGCTCTGGGACAAGCCGTGGCAGCAGTGCCTCCATGACAAGTTCGCTGCGACGGTCGTCGTTAAGGTGTCTTCGTGAGCGTTCAACCTGGCTGGTATGTCGACCCCGCCGACACTGAGACCCGACGGTACTGGGACGGCGAGGGCTGGCTGGGTGCGCCCATTCCTGTCGACGCCACCCCTCCGGACGGCCCACCGCCGCCCGAGCCACCGCCCGCGCCGGTCACCCCGGCCGCGCCCGCGGCGTCGACGACCCCCGACTCGGCGACTGGCGCGCCGGGCTGGTCGCCCCAGCAGGGCCCACCCCCTGGGTACGGCCCGCAACCGGGACACGGCCCGGGCTGGGGACCACAGGCCGGCCCTCCCGGCTGGGGTCCGCAGGGCGGTCCGCCGGGCTGGACCCCGCCGGGTGCCCCTCCCGGCTGGGCGCCACCGGCCGGTCACCCCGGCTGGCCCGGACGACCGCTGGAGCCGCGACCGCACGGCCTCAGGCTGGCCGGCTACGGCCGCAGGTTGGTCGCCCGGCTGATCGACTTCGGCCTCGTCTTCGCACTGAACGTGGTTGTCAACGGCTGGTTCGTCTGGCGCTGGGCGCAGGAGTGGGCGCCGTACTGGCAGGAGGTCTTCCGGCGCGCGGCGCGGGGCGACACCTCCGCCGACGGTCTGCCGATGCCCGGTGAGCAGGCCGGTTCTCTGCTGGTGGCGATCCTGCTGATCGCCACCGCGCTCTGGCTGGCGTACGAGGTGCCGACAATGGCCTCCGGCGGGCAGACCGTCGGCAAGCGGGTGATGCGGATCCGGGCGGTGCCGATGGCCGCCGACCAGCCGCTGGGCGTCCGCCGGGCGCTGAGCCGGTGGAGCACGCTGGGCCTGCCGACTCTGCTCTGGTACTGCGCCGGGCTCGGCCTGGTGCTGCAACTCGTCGACGCTCTCTCCCCCCTCTTCGACCACCCCCTGCGCCAGGCGCTGCACGACAAGCGCGCGCAGACGGTGGTCGTCGAAGTCCCCCACCAGACCGAAACCGCCCCCTCGAACGACCGTAACCAGCCCCCGGGAGACACCCCATGACCGACTCCGGACGTCACCAGCCGGCGCTGCGGCTGACCCGCGTCGACCTGGACGCACTGCCCAGCTACGTGCCGGGGCGCAGCCCCGCCGACCTGGCCCGGGAGTTGGGCCTGCCGGAGGCCATCAAGCTGGCCAGCAACGAGGTGCCGTACGGGCCACTGCCCGGCGTTGTGGAGGCGGTCACCGAGGCGATCACCACCTCGCACCGCTACCCGGACATGGGTGTGGTCGCGCTGCGGGACGCGCTGGCCCAGCGGTACGGGGTGGACGCCGATCGGATCGCCACCGGCTGCGGTTCGGTGGCGCTGGCCGAGCACCTCGTGCGTGCCACCTGCCTGCCCGGCGACGAGGTGCTCTACTCGTGGCGGTCCTTCGAGGCGTACCCGATCATCGTGGCGACCAGCGGCGCGACCAGCGTGCGGGTGCCCAACGACGCCGGGCACGGGCACGACCTGGCGGCGATGGCCGCGGCGGTGACCGACCGGACCCGGGTGATTTTCGTCTGCAACCCGAACAACCCCACGGGTACGGCACTGCGCCGGGCCGAGCTGGACCGGTTCCTCGACGCGGTGCCGGACGACGTGCTGGTGGTGATCGACGAGGCGTACCGGGAGTTCGTCACCGACGCGGAGGTGCCGGACGGTCTCGACTACCTGGACCGGCCGAACGTCGCGGTGTTGCGCACGCTGTCGAAGGCGTGGGGGCTCGCCGGGCTGCGGATGGGCTGGCTGGTTGCCCAGCCGGTGGTGGCGGCCGCCATCCGTAAGGTGGCGACCCCGTTCTCCAGCAGCACGGCAGCTCAGGCCGGGGCGCTCGCCGCGCTGACCCAGGTGGCGGAGATGGAGCGCCGCTGCGCCCTGGTCGTCGCCGAGCGGGACCGGGTCACCGAGGCGCTGCGCAAGTTCGTGCCCGAGGTGCCGACGAGCCAGGCCAACTTCGTCTGGCTGCCGCTGGGCGAGCGGGCGGTGGCGTTCGGCAAGGCGTGCGAGGCGCGCGGCGTGATCGTGCGGCCGTTCGCCGGGGACGGGGTCCGGGTCACCATCGGCACCCCGGCCGAGAACGACGCGTTCCTGACGGCTGCGGAGGCGGCGCTGACCTGAGCACTGATCGATCACCTGTGACCAAGTAGTGACGGTTGCGGTCTTTGTCCGGTTTTATGCCTGATTTGCCCTATCTTTCGAAGTAGCCAGACGTGCCGAGGATCGCGTCGGCTCACTTCGAGAACGGGGTAAAACACAGTGCGTACTGCCAAGATCTGTCTTGCCGGGGCGGCCGCCGCGGCGATGGTGGGCTTCCTCGCGGCACCGGCCGCCGCCGCCCCCACGGATGACACGACGGCCACCTTCGAGGTGCTCGCCGGCACCCTCGACATCGTCGCGCCGGCCACCGCCGACCTCGGTGACGGTGCCCCCGGTAGCGTCATCACCGGCCAACTCGGCGTCGTGACGGTCACCGACTCCCGAGGTTCCGCTGACGCCTCCTGGGTCGCCTCGGTGACCGCGAGCGTCTTCCAGACCGGCGGCGGCTCACCACCCGAGACGGTCCTTCCGTCTGAGATCGACTACTGGTCCGGCCCGGCGACGGCGACCACCGGTGACGGCACCTTCACGCCGGGGCAGGCCACCGCCGGCGACGCCGACCCGCTGGACAGCGTCACCCCGCTCACCGCGTTCACCCACGCCGGCGGCACCGGCGGCAACACCGCCGCCTGGAACCCCACCCTGGACGTCAACGTCCCGCTGGACAGCATCGCGGGCGTCTACACCGGCACGGTGACACATTCGGTGGCGTAGCCCCCGGGGGCGGTCGACCATCGCGGTCGCGCTCGCCCTGTTCTGCCTCGCCGGTCCGGGTCTGTCGACCCGGGCCGGCGCGGTCGAACCGGAAGCGGGATCGGACGACGGCACCATCGGGATCCGGTTGCTGGAAGCCCCGACCGAGCGCCGCACCGACCCCAGGGCGCTGCGCTACATCGTCGACCACCTACCGCCGGGCGCCACCATCAAGCGACAACTGCTGATCGTCAACCGCACCGACCAGACCCGTCGGGTCGACGTGTACCCGGCAGCCGCAACCCTGGAGGGTGGGGCGTTCCGCTTCGGCGAGGGGCGCGCCGAGAACGAGCTGACCTCCTGGGTCAGCCTCGACGAGCGCTCCGTGGAGCTGGGACCGCGGGGCGAGGCTCGGGTCCAGGCGACCATCGCGGTGCCGCCGCCCGCCTCCCGCGGCGAGCGGTACGGGGTGGTCTGGGCGTCCACCGCGTCAACTCCCCGGGCCGGCGGCGAGATCACTCAGGTCCACCGGGTCGGGGTCCGGATATACCTTGATATCGGCCCCGGCGGCGAACCCGCCTCCGACTTCTCGATCGGCGAGGTACGCCCGGCCCGCAGCCCCGAGGGCGAACCGTCGCTGACCGTCCAGGTCACCAACACCGGAGGCCGTGCCATCGACCTGACCGGCGCGGTCAGCCTGAGCGATGGTCCGGCCGGCAGCCGGGCCGGCCCGTTTCCGGTCGGGCAGGGCGTCACACTGGCGCCGGGCGCGTCCGGGCAGGTCATCGCCCGATTCCCGGTCACGCTGCCGAACGGCCCCTGGAAGGCAGAGGTGAACCTGGAGAGCGGCCTGGTGAAGCGGAGCATCACCGCGCAGATCACGTTCCCAGACGCTGGTCAGGTCGGGAAACGGGGCAGTGTCGTCTCCCGGATCTTCTCCGGGTGGACTGCGGCGGCGGCCGTCGCGGGCCTGCTGCTGGTGGTCGGCCTCGCCATCCTGGGCCGTCGTTCCCGCCGGTCCGGTCGACCTCCCGCCGGCCGCCCGAGGGAGCGCACCCCGGCCGGGCATTGATTCGGGCGGGGCAGTCCGACCGCCGGCTCGGGCCGGGCCCGTCAGTCCGGCCGACTCCGGCCGGGCCCGTCAGCTCAGCCGGCGGCGGCGGACGGCGAACCACCCGGCGACGATCAGGGCTGCGCCCAGCATCGCGAGAAGCAGCGCCGACCCGCCCGACCCGGTGACCGGCAACTCACCGCCATGACTGGGTGTGGGTTGGGGCGGTGCCGTCGGTGTGGACGTGGGCGGCGGCTGGGTCGGGGTCGGCGTCGCCGGGAGGATCTCGAACGTCACGCCGCCCGCCGACGGCTCGGCCCGGACGGCGCCGAACCCGCGCGCCGGGGCAGGGTCCGCGGCGGCCAGCACCGGCGACACCGCCAACGTCAGGCTCGCGGCGGCGGCGAGTGCGCCGCCCACGAGGTAGTTGGCTGCCGTCCTGGCCATGCGCCGACCCCTTCCACCGGAAACCTGAACCATGAAAAACATACCCTTTTGCGACAAAGGGATTGGAATGGTTCGGCGTTCCGCTGTCGAAGACGCCACGATCAGGTGGCGGCCAGGATCACCGCCTCGCCGGTGTAGTAATAGCGCCTGTCGTCGCCAGCCGGGTCGACCGGCTTGCGGAGCCGCTCGACCGCGACGAACCCGTCCTCGGCGGTCACCGCCCCCGGCGCCCAGCCGGTCCCATCCGAGCCGACGTTGAGCGCGAAGCGGGACAACTGCCGCCCGGTCACCGGATCAAGCGTCACCAGGTCGTTCGTCTCGGTCAGCAGGTGCACCCGGCCAGGTTGCCCGGCCAGCACCCGGGCCGAGCCCAGGCCCGTGGACCGCCACAACTCGGTGCCCGTACGCGCCGATCGACCCACCACGACGCCGTCGAGCACGGCGACGGACTGCTCACCCACCAGCGCCGCGCCGGCCGGGTCCAACGCGGGGGCGGCGACCGGCGAGCCTGCAGTCAACAACCAACCCCGACCGCCCTCGTCACCCGGCCCGGCGGTCCGCAGCCCCAGACAGCCCGACCCGCCGGTACGACAGCCGAGCGGCGTCACCACAAACCCGTCAGGGCCGCCCGGCGGTCGCCAACGCTCCCGTACCTCGCCCGTCGCCGCGTCCCGGAACTCGACAGTGGCCGGCCCGGCGCAGGTGTCCAGACCGATCAACTGCCCGGTGGCGCTGGTGCCGACATCGCTGCGGCACCTGCCGGGCAGCTCGACCCGCCACAACTCCCGGCCGCCGGGCAGCTCGACCCCGCGCGCCTGGGCATCCCCGGTCACCACCAGCACGATCCGCCCGTCGGGAAGGTCGGTGAGCTGGAGCCCTGGCGCATCCCAGACGGTCGCCGCCCAGGTACGACGCACCGGTGCCGTGCTCTCGACCGGCTCCGGGCCGTCGGTTCGCCAGAGCACCGCGCCGGTCCGGGCGTCGAGCGCGACGAGCTTCCCGTCGGACCAGCGGCTGACGACAGTGCTGCCGCTGGCCACCACCCCGGTCAGCTCCGCCGGCCACCGCCGGTACGACCAGTACGGGCTGGTCCGGTACCGGCCGTCGACCGGCCGGTCGGCATAGACCTGGCGATGTGCGGCGTACACCCGCAGTCTCCCGTCGACGATCAACGGGGCGACCGGCAACCGACCGATCACTCCGGCAGCCGGTCGGGCCGGGGTCGGATAGTCGGCCCGCGCCACAGTGCTCACCTCTGCCGGTGCGAGGACCCGGTGGACGATGACCACGACGGCCGCCGTCGCGAGCAGCGCCGCGACCACGATCGCGAGCCGTCGCCGGCCTCTCGGGAACCTCATGCCGCACCTCCGCCCGGCACCCTACCCAGCGGAGGAGGCCGGACCCCGTTCAGGTCACGGCGAGGGCTGCCCGCTTGGCGCTCAGGCGGCTTCGACGGAGCCGGTGGCACCGGCCGCGACGGCGAGGTCGGCGAGATCACGCCAGAGCGCCGCCTCGACCGCCCGTGCGGCCAGCCCGCCGAGCAGCAGCGCCACCACCCGACCGTACGGGGCGGTCGGCACCGCCTCGTGAGTGACGGTGACCGCCGTGCAACCCCGACGGCGGCGGCGGACCGGCCGCAGGCTCCAGGTGATCCGGTAGTCCGCGCCGGTGCCGGACGAACACAGCACCAGTCGCTGCGGTGCGAGCACCTCGACCACCAGGAACTCCTCGGTCAGCGTGCCGCCGCCCGGCTGGACCCGTTCCTCGCGCCAGGAGGTGCCCGGCCCGAACGAACCCGGGGTGAGCACCTCGATCGGGCCGGCTGCGGTCATCCGGGCCGCGCGGCCCGGCAGGTCTGTCAGCAGACGCCAGACGTCGACAGCGTGCGCCTCGATGATCCCGGTAATCGCCACCGTCGACATGCCACCCTCCCGTGTCCCCGACGGTACGCGGAGTAAGGGCCGGACGGGGCCCCCGGAGCGGAATTTCCGCCACCCGGGGGCCACGCTGTCCGATTGGGCGGTCGCTTCGGCACCGGTCGTCGTCGACCGGCGCCGAAGCGCCGGTCAGCGCTCGAAGCGGCCGGCCCGAATCGCGCCGATGAACGCTGTCCACCCCGGCGGGCTGACCGCGAGTGTGGGACCGGCCTGGTCCTTGGAGTCGCGGACTCCGACCAGACCATGGACGTCGACCAGGTTGTCCGCCACTTCCACGCAGAGCCCCTGGTCGTTTGAGCGGCTGCTGGTACGCCAGACCGCGCCCGCAAGATCGTGCATCGTCGTTACCTCCGTGTGCGTCGGGATTGCCCCACCGCTGTGGCCGGGCAGAGCCCGGCTCGGATTGCGCGGTGTAGCAACGGAATCCGGACGATCAACGGATCAACCAGGGCCGGTGATCGCACAGCCGGTGCGATCACGGGTCCCGTGCACGAGACGGATGGCGGGTGCCCGCTCAGCGGGCCGGACGAACCGTGCCGGATACCTCACCGAGGGCGATGGTGGTGCCGTCCGGGCCGGGCGCGGTGGCCGTGATGGTCACCGTGTCGCCGTCGCTGAGGAAGGTACGGCTCTCGCCGCCCACAGTGACCGGCTCGGCCCCGCCCCAGGTCAGTTCCAGGAAGGAGCCGACCTGTCCTCGGTCCGGGCCGGAGACGGTGCCCGAGGCGTACAGGTCACCGGTCCGCAGCGAAGCCCCGTTCACGGTGAGGTGCGCCAACTGCTGGGCGGGGGTCCAGTACATGGTGGCGAACGGAGGCTCGCTGACCTGGTCGCCGTTCCACTCGACCGCCAGGCGCAGGTCAAGGCCCAGGTGCGGCACGTCCCGCAGGTAGTCCACCACCGGCGGGTCCTGGTCGGGGGCCGGCACAAAGGCGTCGGCGAGGGCGTCCAGCGGCGTCACCCAGGCCGAGACCGAGGTGGCGAACGACTTGCCGAGGAACGGGCCGAGCGGCTGATACTCCCAGGCCTGGATGTCCCGGGCCGACCAGTCGTTGACCAGCACCACCCCGAAGACGTGCTCGGCGAAGTCGTCCACGGACACCCGATCGCCCAACGCGCTGGGTACGCCCACCACGAAGCCCACCTCGGCCTCGATGTCGAGGCGTACCGATGGGCCGGTGACCGGGCCCTCGGCGGAGGCCCGTTGCCCGGTCGGCCGGGTCACCGGCGTGCCGGAGACGACCACGGTGCCGGCCCGCCCGTGGTAGCCGATCGGCAGGTGTTTCCAGTTGGGCAGCAGCGGCGGCTGGCCGGGGCGGAAGATCTGCCCGACGTTCGACGCGTGGTGAACGGATGAGTAGAAGTCGACGTAGTCGGCCACCTCGATGGGGAGCAGCAGCTCCACCTCGTCGAGGGGCACCAGCAGCGGCTCCACCGCGTCCCGGTGCGCCGGGTCGGTGAGCAGCTCGCTGATCCGCTGCCGTACCGCCGTCCACTGCGGACGACCCAGGGCCATGAAGTCGTTGAGCACGGGCCGGCACAGCGTGCCGGCGGCCAGCACCAGCTCGGCGACCTCGGCCGCCGCGAGGTCGAAGACCCAGGACCCGATCCGTACGCCGATCCGCGACGGACCCCCGTTCTGCCGGAACACCCCGTACGGCAGGTTCGTCACCCCGTACGGCGAACCGTCGGCGCCGGTCACCCAGGTCATGCGTCGTAGCCCCCGTTCACCAGCCCAAGCCGGATCAGATCGGTCAGTGGTTCCAGGATGCTGCACGAGCCGAAGCCCACCCACAGGGGACGAGGCCCGTCCAGCCGCGCAGTCGTGCGCTCCACCAGGGGGCGCGGGTCGACCACGGTCAGCAGCTCGGCGACGGAGCGCACACCGTCACCGTCGGCGGCGGCCAGGGTCGCGGCCAGCACGTTGGCGTAGCCGTGGTGGGTGAACCCGGTCTCCGGGTCCAGGTGTCGGATCGCCTGGTGCAGCCCGGCGGTGAGCTTGAACGGCAGGCCCCGGTCCCGGCAGGCGCAGATCACAGTGGCCAGTTCGGTCGGGGTGGGGAAGAGTTCGGCGGCCAGGCCGCCGGTGCGGAACTTGGCAGCGATCGGCATCCCGCCGGCCCGCGCGACGACGAGCGCGTCCAGTGCGCCCATCAGCCCGAAGGTCAGCGGCAGCTCGGCGTAGATGGCCTCCACGCCCGGTAGCGCGTCGGTCAGCCGCAGCAACTCGGCGATGCCGGGCAGCGGGTCCTCGCCGCGTTTGGCGACCGCCACCTCTATCTGACGCGCGGTGACGCCGTCGGGGGCGAGAAACGACAGCGCGAACGGCAGGTTCCCGATCCCGGTGTCACCGATCACGCCGACCACCAGGCCCTCACCCGGGTCGACGAGACCGCTCAGCTCACCGGCGGCCACGTCCGAGGCGGGGATCAGCAGCGGGCCGACCAGGTCGGCGTACCAGGCGGAACGGTGTTGGCGGTGGGCGACCAGGGCGTCGTGCAGCACTGCGCTGCCCGGCGGGAAGACGGCGGCGTCGTCCACCAGGCCGTGGAGGAGTGCTGGCACCTGCGTTGACACGGAACAAGAATGTACGGGACGCTACGAGGAACGGACAACAGCGTCCGACTATCGGACGCCTTCGGCCGGTGAACGGGACATATCGGGAGGCGAGATGCCGTACTACCGCAGCGTCGGCGAGGTGCCGCGCAAGCGCCACACCCAGTTCCGGCAGCCCGACGGCAGTCTCTACGCCGAGGAGCTGATGGGCCAGGAGGGCTTCTCCTCCGACTCGTCCCTGCTCTACCACCGGCACGCGCCCACCGCGATCCTGGCCGCCGACGAGTTCACCCCGCCCGCGTTCACCCGGGCACCGAACCTGCCGCTCAAGCCCCGCCACCTGCGCACCCACAAACTGGGCACCGGCGGTTCCGACCCCATCCTCGGCCGGCAGTACCTGCTCGCCAACGACGACGTACGGATCGGTTACGTCCTCGCCGACCGACCCTCACCGCTGTTCCGCGACGCCACCGGCGACCACTGCCTCTACGTCGAGTCGGGCACCCTGCGGGTCGAGTCCCCGTTCGGGGTGCTGGACGCGGTCGCCGGCGACTACGTCGTCATCCCCACCTCGACCATCCACCGGCTGGTGCCCACCGGCGACCAGCCCGTCCGGTTGCTCGCCGTCGAGGCGTCCGGGCACATCGGCCCACCCAAGCGCTACCTCTCCGTACGCGGCCAGTTCCTGGAGCACTCGCCGTACTGCGAGCGGGACGTCCGCGGCCCCGACGCCCCGCTGCTCGTCGACGGCGAGGAGGTCGAGGTGCTGGTGCGGCACCGGCGCGGCTGGACGCGCTACGTCTACGCCCACCACCCGTTCGACGTGGTCGGCTGGGACGGGCACCTCTACCCGTGGGCGTTCTCCATCCACGACTTCGAGCCGATCACCGGCCGCATCCACCAGCCCCCGCCGGTGCACCAGACCTTCCAGGGGCCCAACTTCGTCATCTGCTCGTTCGTGCCGCGCAAGGTGGACTACCACCCGCAGTCGATCCCGGTGCCGTACAACCACCACAACGTCGACTCCGACGAGATGCTCTTCTACACCGGGGGCAACTACGAGGCGCGGCGCGGCTCCGGCATCGAGCAGGGTTCGATCTCCCTGCACCCGTCCGGTTTCACCCACGGCCCCCAGCCGGGTGCCGCCGAGCGTTCCATCGGCGCGGACTACTTCGACGAGCTGGCCGTCATGGTCGACACCTTCCGCCCGCTGGATCTCTGCGACGCCGCCAGCTCCTGCGAAGACGAGGGGTACGCCTGGACCTGGGCGCGTCGCGGCTAGCGGATGGCGGTTCTGGTGAATACCGCGAACTCGGCTACCGCCGTGGTGGCGATGGCCAGCACCAGGGGCCACGGGGAGCCGACCATGGCGTACACCAGCAGCAGCAGCGGCGCGGCGGCCACAGCGTAGACGGCCAGGGCCATCGCCCGGTCCGAGTGCAGCAGGGCGGGCAGGACGGTTCGGGTCAGCCCGGGCAGCCGGGCCGCGAGCTGCCAGACGATGATCCCGCCGGTCAGGGCGGCGAGCACCGCCAGGACGCGGGAGAACCCGTCACCCGCCGACGCCGCGAACGCGACAAGCACCGCCGCCACCAACGACCAGCCCGCGCCGTAGAGCACCAGGCGGTGCAGCCCGTACGCGAGGGTTCGGCGCGAGTCGATCCGGCTCGGGCTGACCGTCACCGCCTCGGCGACGTGCTCCAACGCCTCCGACCAGCGGCGCTCCTCCAGCCGCATGACACCCACGTCGTGGCCGGCCTCGCCGATCCGCGGGTCGAGCCGCAGCGCCTCCCGGTAGGCCCGCTCGGCCAGGTCGAACAGGTCCAGGCGGGCGGCGACCAGGCTGAGCACCAGGTGCGCCTGGGGCTCCTGCGGGGCCAACTCGACACCGCGCCAGGCCGCGTTCAGCGCCGGCTGACCGTTGCGGGCGCCGGCCAGGATCGCCGCGGCGCTCCGCTGGGCGTACGCGTCGGCCGGGCCGAGGGTGAGGATCCGATCGGCGGTGGCCGCCGACTCGCCGTAGCGCTCCAGGTCGGCCAGGGCCATGCCCCTGGCGACCAGCGGCGGCAGGGCCTCCGGTGCGGCGGCCACGGCCGTGTCGGCGGCGGTGAGCGCCTCGGCCGGGCGGGCGGCGGCCAGGTGCACCCGGGCCAGCATGGTGAGCGCGTCGACGTCATCCGGTTGGAGGGCCAACCCGTAGGCCAACTCCCCGGCCGCCTCGTCGTAGCGGCCGAGTTCGGCGAGGAGTTGGGCCCGCTGGACGTAGCCGTCGGCGGCGAACTGGTCGGGGGCGGGGTCGCTGGACATCGCGGCGAGCTTAGGCGGCCGGCGCGTCGTACACCAGGGCCACAGCGACCCCGGCCAAGCCTTCTTCACG
The DNA here is from genome assembly GCF_018070325.1 of Micromonospora sp. H61. Lineage (GTDB taxonomy): Bacteria > Actinomycetota > Actinomycetes > Mycobacteriales > Micromonosporaceae > Micromonospora > Micromonospora salmantinae. The sequence continues at coordinate 180,505 of NZ_JAGPXY010000002.1, read as the reverse complement.
GCCGGCGAAGCCGAGCCCGTCGGTGGTCGCCGCCGAGACGGTGACCGGGGCGCCGACAGCAGCGGAGAGGACCTCCTGCGCCTCCGCGCGGCGGCGGCCGATCTTGGGGCGGTTGCCGATGACCTGCACGGACACGTTGCCGATCTCCAGGCCGGAGGCGCGCACCCGACGGGCGGTCTCGGTCAGCAGAGCCACCCCGGACGCGCCGGCCCACTCCGGCTGGCCCACCCCGAAGGCGGAACCGAGATCACCGAGACCGGCGGCGGAGAGCAACGCGTTGCAGGCGGCGTGCGCTGCCACGTCGGCGTCCGAGTGCCCGGCGAGGCCGTCCTGGTCGGGCCAGAGCAGCCCGGCCACCCAGCAGGGCCGACCCGGCTCGAACGCGTGCACGTCGGTGCCGATGGCCACCCGGGGAACGATCATGATCAGAGGGTACGCGTCAACCGGCTGCGGCAAGCAGGTGCTCGGCCAGAGCCAGGTCGAACGGTCGGGTGATTTTGAGTGCGTACTCCGAGCCGGGCACGCAGCTCACCGCGACGCCCTGCTTCTCGACCAGCCCGGCGTCGTCGGTGAGGGAGTCACCGGCGGCGGCGTGGGCGGCGCTGAGCACGGCCCGACGGAAACCCTGCGGGGTCTGCACCGCACGCAGGGCGGAACGGTCGACGGTGCCGAGCACCACCTCGTCGGCGTCGACTTCCTTGATCGTGTCGACGACCGGCAGGACCGGGATCACCGCGTCACGCCCGCCACGCACCGCCGCCGCAACGGATTCGACCAGCTCAGGTGGGGTGAGCGCTCGGGCGGCATCGTGCACCAGGACGATCGTCGGGCCGGCGGGCACCGCGGCCAGCGCGGCGGCCACCGACGCCTGCCGTTCGGCACCGCCGGGCACCACGATCACCGGGGCGACCGGGGCCAACAACTCGCGGACGGCCTGCACCTCGGTGGCCGGCGCGGCCACCACGATGGTGTGCACCGACGGTGCGGCGGCCAGTCGACGCACGGCGTGCACCAACAGCGGCTCACCGGCGAGCAGGCGCAGCGCCTTGGGTCGGCCGGGGCCGAGTCGTACGCCGGCACCCGCCGCAGGCACGAGGACCGCGACGTCACCGCGCGGATTGAGCTGCGCGGTCACGTCGCGGTCCTCGGTGGTTTCTTCACTACGAAGTGGGTACGACGATGCTGTGCGGACTAGGCCTCGGTGAGGACCTTGTCGAGCAGCGTCTCCGCCTCATCCTTGGTGCTCTTCTCGGCCAGCGCGACCTCGCCGACGAGAATGTCGCGGGCCTTGGCGAGCATCCGCTTCTCGCCCGCAGAGAGGCCCCGCTCCCGCTCCCGGCGCCACAGGTCACGCACGACCTCGGCGACCTTCAGCGGGTTGCCGGAAGCCAGCTTTTCCAGATTGGCCTTGTAACGCCGCGACCAGTTGGTCGGCTCCTCGGTGTGCGGAGCCCGCAGAACGTCGAAGACCTTCCCGAGGCCCTCTTCGCCGACCACCTCGCGGACGCCCACGATCTCGGCGTTCTCGGCCGGCACCCGGACCGTCAGGTCACCCTGCGCGACCCTCAGGACGAGGTATTGCTTAGGCTCGCCCTTGATGACCCGAGTCTCGATTGCCTCGATGAGTGCGGCCCCGTGGTGGGGGTAAACAACGGTCTCGCCGACACTGAAAACCATAGGTTCGAAACCCCTTTCGCTGTGTCTAGGGTAACACGCTCAGGCACCGATGTCTCACCGATGTCCTGACCGTTGGCGCAGCTCAGGGGCCCTGTGAGAGGTCTTGCTTCAGCTTGACAGGCGGTCAAACCGATGGTTCGAACACGCTCCGTAACGCGCAAATGACTGCCCGGTACGGGTGAACAGAACGTCGAGATCAAGGGCTATGCGCTCCTCCCATGGTAGCCCGGCCAGCAGGACCGCGCCCAGATGTAGCGGGAGGAGCCCCTGGTGCGGGACCCTGGAGACCGAGCCGCACTCCGCTCTCGAGACGCTTCCAGGAGGTCCGATGGGCAAGCCGGACGCAGAGGGTCACGGGCCAGCCGACGGCCTGCCCGGCCTACCGCCCGAATGGGGCCGCGTGGTGGTTCCCGACGACGCCTCCGCGCTGGCCGCCGAGGCCGCTCAGGTCCGCCGTGAGCTGCGCCGGGCCAGTGACCTCCCGGGCGGTCACCGGGCCCTGGGTCTGCCACTGGCGGTCCTGCTGGTGGCGGTCCTCACCACGCTGGCCGGCCTGCTGGTGGTCACCTGGCCCCGCGCCAACCGCGGTGCCGACCGGCCCACCCCGGCCCCCTACGCGCCACCCGCGACCCTCGTCGGCCGGCCGCTGCCCGCACTGGACCTGGTCGACGCGGACGACGCACCCGTGCCACTGCGCGGCCTGCTACCCGCCATGATCATTCTGTTGGACGGCTGCCCCTGCCCGGACCGGGTCACCGATGCCCTGGCGGTCGCGCCCGCCGGCGTCTCCGTGGTCACCGTCACCGGCGGGCGGATGGCCCCAGCCGGGCCCACCATCGAGCGGCAGCCTCGCGCCCTGGCCGACCCCGCCGGAGGCCTGCGTTCGTTCCTGGGCCAGCCGGCCCGCCCCGGCACCGCGACAGCCCTGCTGGTCGACCGGGCCGGCACGGTGACCCGGGTGCTACCCGACCTGGGCACGATCGAGTCCTACCGGAGCGACCTGAGCGCCCTTGCCGCCTGAGCGGCCCTGCTAGCGAGGGGGCAGGGCGACGAGCTGCGCCTCGATGTCGATGGGCCGGTCGACGGCCGACAGCGACACCTGGAACGGCCCGCCACCGGGCAGCACCTCGGCATTGGCGATCATGCCGTCGCAGTCGATGCGCGGCCGGCCGACGATTCCGGCCCCGGTGCTCGTCACGACCATCGTGCCCGGGCGCGTGCACCGGTACTGGAGCAGGTAGCGCGCACCGTGGTTGCCGGCCTGCCGGGTCACTTCCTGGCCAGGGGCGAGGTCCCGCTGCTCCCGCCAGATCGTCTCCTGGAACGGGGGCAGGTCACCCCCGGAGAAGAGCACCCCGGGGTCGCCCTCGATGTCGGTGATCGAGCCCGTCGCCGGGTCGACCACGGCCAGCGGGCCGCGTCGCACCCGGAGGACCTCGCCGGTGTTCGGGTCCATCCGCACCGTCAACCGCTCATCGGGCTCCTCAGCCGCGAGGAGACGTTCCAGCGGGGTGCTGACGCTCGGCCCGACGGATGGCACCGCCGCCGCCGAAGGGACAGCCGTCCCTGCCGTCGACGTGGGCGCGGCGGCACGCCACCACCAGCCGCCGACGACCAGGACGGCCACCGCCGCGCCGAACAGCACCACCGAGCGCAGCCGATCGTCCGCCGTCGCATCCACCCCGTGAGCGTACCGGCCGGAGCCTCAGTCCTGTCGATCGAGCAGGGCGGCGTACAGGGTGAGGCCGGGGCCGAAGGCCAGCATGACGATGCGCCGAGCCGCCGGTGTCGCCCGACCCAACCGGTCCAGGATCAGCAACACGGTCGGCGACGAGCAGTTGCCGTGCTCGTCCAGCGTCGCCCGGGACGCCGCCAGCCCCAGCGGGGGCAGCGCCAACTCCCGCTCCACCACGTTGAGGATCCGCGGCCCGCCCGGGTGCACCGCCCAACCGTCCACCTCGGAGCTGGTGACGCCGTGCCGGGCCAACAGATCGTCGACCAGCCCCCGGACGTGCCTCGACAGCACCTGCGGCACCTTGGGCGACAACCCCATCCGGAACCCGGCGTCGGTGACGTCCCAGGTCATGTGGTCGGCGGTCGAGGTGTCGGTGACGGCGGTGACCTCGCGCACCGCGTACCCCGAGCCGCCCGGCACGACCACGGCGGCGACCGCGGCGTCCGAGAAGAGCGCGTGGGAGACGATCTGCTGGGTGTCCACCCGGGCGCTGGACGGCTGGATGTGCAGGCTGGTCAGCTCCGCGCAGAGCAGCAGCGCCGGTCGCCCCCGCGCGGTGACGAAGTCACTCGCCGCGCCGAGCCCCGGCAACGCCGCGTAACAGCCCATGTGGCCGATGAACATCCGCTGGGTGTCCGCGGCCATGCCCAGGTCCCGGGCGAGCAGGATGTCCAGCCCCGGGGTGGCGTACCCGGTGCAGGAGCAGACGATGAACAGCCCGATGTCGCCGGCGCTCAGTCCGGCGGCAGTCAACGCCCTACCCACCGCCTCCTTGCCCAGCGGCAGCGCCTCCACCTGGTAGCGGCGCATCCGACGCTCGGTCGGCCAGTCCGAGACGTCCTCCAGCAGCGGATTGACAGCGGCCTGCCGCCGGGTCACCCCCGAGTTGGCGAAGATTCGCTGGGCCAACGACCGGGTGGTGCCGGAGAAGTGCCGGGAGAAGAAACCCTCCCACAACTCGTCCTGCGAAGCGGACGGCGGCTGCGCTGTCCCGAGCCCCGCGATCACTGGTACGAACACGATCCCCACCTCTCGTCAGATGCTGTCCTCCCCCTGGCCGTCCCACCAGCCACCTCGGCTGGTCGTTCCTCCGTGCGAGCCCGGTGCGGCGGGCTCACCAACGCGGTGCCGATCCGTCACGATCCGGGTCGCCGCCCAGCGCGGCGATGCCGAGCCAGTCGGCGCAGACGTCCGACGTGGCCGGGTGCAGCGAGCCGCAGCGGGCGTCGCGGTAGAGCCGCTCCAGCGGATGTCCACGGCGGGTCGCCGAGGTGCCCGCCGCCTCCAGCACCGACGCCGCCACCTCGGCGGCAGTGGTGCCGGCGAGCAGCTTCGCCCGCCACACCCAACGGTTGGTCTCCTCGTCACCGGGCGCCTCGTCCACCCGGCGGGCCGCCTCGGCCACCACCAACTGCGCGGCGGCCGTCGCCGCGTCCGCCCGACCCAGCCGGGCCCGCACCGCCGGCAGACCGGACAGGTTGCGGGCGTTGAGGTGCTCGGCCGCCGCGTCGATCGCCGCACGGGCGACCCCCACGTAGACGGCCGCGTAGCTGGCCACCAACCAGTGCGGCATCAACTGGGCGACCACCAGCGCGAGCCCCTCCACCCCACCGAGCAGCCGATCGGCGGGCACTGTGACGTCCAGGTGCAGGTCGTGGGAGGAGGTGGCGCGCATGCCGAGCGAGTCCCAGGTCGGCTCCACTGTCAGCCCGTCGCCGGCCGGCACCAGGAACTGTGAGACCACCGACTGGTCGGCCGAGCTGCGCGCCGCCACCAGGTAACCGTCCGCGTGCCCGGCGCCGGAGCAGAAGGTCTTGCTGCCCTTGAGATGCCAGCCCCCGTCGGTCGGCTCGTACGCCGTGGTCAGCTGGGACAGCCGCGCGCCCGCGCCACGCTCGCTCATCGCGACCGCGTACCAGGAGCCCTGCGCCGCCGCGCTGAGCAGCCGGTCGCGGGCGGCCAGCGCCTCGTCGGGTACGCCAAGCGCCTCGGCCAACTCCTCGGTGACCGCGCCCAGCGCGCCGGTCACGGAGGCGTGCATGTTGAACACCAGGGCTGTCGCACCGTTGCCCCGGGCAAGCTCAGTGGCCACCGCTGCGTACTCGGCGAAGGTGGCGCCCAGACCGCCGAGCGCCCGGGGCACCATCAGCCCGAACAGGCCGGCCTCGCGCAGGTCGGCGAAGTCGTCCACGGGGAAGGAACCGTCCCGGTCGTGCTCGGCCGCCCGCGCGGCGAACCGCGGCGCCAACCGGCGTGCTGCCTCAAGCGCGTGCACCGTCATCTCGTTCCTCCTCGGCGTTCCATACCCCGCCACGGCCCGACTATCCTTTGCGGACCCCCCGGCCCTGGTACAGCACGGCGGTGGACCGGGTCGGCACGATGCGCGGGGCGCGGCCGGCGGGCACCGCACCGGCCGTTCGGCTCGCGCGGACGCGGCGCAGCAGCCAGGCGAGCATGCCGCCGAACTGCGGACGGATGCCCCGCAGGCTCAGATCGACACCGTGTCGGGCACACTCGGCGACCAGCGCCCGGGAGTCCACGAACAACCGCGGATCGTGGATGCCTCGGGGCACCGTCGGCAGCCGCTCGGCGATCCGGACCGCGACGAGCCGGGCCAGCGCCGTGTCGTTGAGGGTGTCCAGCACCAGCACGCCACCCGGGCGCAGCAGCCGACACGCCTCGGCCACGGCGCGCGGCCAGGCCGGCACGTGCTCCAGCAACTCACCCGCCGAGACCACGTCGGCGCAGCCGTCGGGCAGCGGCACCGCTGTGGCATCACCCTGGACCACCCGCACCCCGTGCTCGGCCGCCTGGACGAGCGCCGAGCGGGTCAGATCCACCCCGACGTGGCGGTAGCCCTTGCCGGCGAGGTGCGGCGCGAGCAGGCCGGCGCCGCAACCCAGATCGACAAGCACCGCGCCCGGACGGGTGGCCGGCGGCACCAGCGCGGCCCGGGCCTCGGCCAGCCAGTGCAGCATCGCGAACGCTCCATCCGGCCGCCACCACTCACCGGCCAGATCGTCGTACTGACGCGGATCGTTTCGCGGCAGCACCCTCGGACCGGTGGGCGCCCCGGCCGCAGCCACGTCTCGCATGGAACCGAGCGTGGCACGACTGCTCGGTAACGACCAGACTTCCGTTATGTCGTCGAGGGTGTTAGGGCTGGTCAGAGCAAGCCATCCGGAACCGGCCGCGGCGGTGACCACGGTGGCCGGTCTGCTGGCCTGGGGAGTGGGCCACCGGCCGGCCGGAATCGTCTCGGTGGTGCTCGCCGTGCTGGCCAGCCAGCTCGCCGTCGGCTGGACCAACGACGCGCTGGACGCCGAGCGGGACGCCACTGTGGGGCGTACCGACAAACCGGTCGCCAGTGGCGCGGTCGGTCGACGCGTCACGGCCTGGGCCGCCGCGGCGGCCGCGGTGGCCTGCCCGCTGCTGGCGCTGACCACGAACCCGGTGGCGGCGTTCTGGCTGACGCTCGCCCTGGTCTCCGCCCTGCTCTACGACTGGCCGCTCAAGGCCACCGCGTTCTCGGTGCTGCCCTACGCCGTGTCGTTCGGCGCGTTGCCCGCCTTCGTGGTGCTGGCGCTGCCCGGTCAGCCGGCCCCGCCGGTCTGGCTGGTGGCGGCGGCAGCCTGTCTGGGCGCCGGCGCGCACTTCGCCAACGTGCTGCCCGACCTGGCCGACGACGCCCGCACCGGCGTGCGCGGCCTGCCCCACCGGCTGGGCGCCGCCGGCAGCCGGGTGGCCGCGGCGGGTCTCCTCCTCGCGGCGACCGCGACACTGGTCCTCGGACCACCCGGGCCGCCGTCGGCGGTCGGCTGGGCGGCGGTCGGCACGGCCGCCGTGGTGCCGCCGCTGAGCTGGTACGCCGGGCGCTCGGCGATCCGGGCCGGCCGGCGGCCGGTGGCGGCCTTCCGGGCGGTGATGCTGGTGGCCCTCATCGACGTGGTTCTGCTGGTGGCGAGCGGTCGGGTGGTGTGAACGCCACCCGGGCAGGTGGCATTGCCGGGTCCGCGTGCGGGCCTCGATCAGTCCCAACTACCCTGGAGCGCGGTCTGCGCGGGTATGGCCACCGTGCCCGGCGTACGGCCCGGGTGGGATTGTGACGAGGAGGACCGACGTGACGCGCTCGATCAGGGGATCCGGGCGGGCGGCCCTGTTGCTGTCCGGGATTGCGGCGGCCAGTCTGCTGGCTTCCGGATGCGGCACCGGTCAGATCGCCGAGACCGCGTTGAAGGAGCCGTCGGTCCAGGGCGTCAGCCTCACCACCAGCAACGGTTCCTTCTCGGTGCGGGGCCTGCTCGTGGACTTCCCGGGCACCGAGGGCTACCAGGCCGGCCAGGACGCGGGGCTCGGCGCCGTGATCTACAACGACTCCAAGGAGACGGTGACTGTCACCGTCACCACGGAGAGCGCCCGCGAGGTGGTGATCAGCGGCGGCTCGGCGAGCCCGTCGCCGTCCGCCTCGGAGTCCGCCTCCATGAGCCCGTCGCCGTCCGGTTCGGCCAGCCCGTCGAACTCGACGTCCGGCTCGCCGAGCCCGTCCGTGACGCCCTCCGAGACCGGATCGTCCTCGGCCACCCCGTCCGCCCCGGAGTCGGCGCGGGCGTCCGGTTCGGCCAGCCCCTCCGCCCCGGGCCAGCCGGCCCGGATCGAGCTGGCGCCGCTGAGCTACATCCAGTTCAACTCCGAGGCCACCACGCAGCTCCGGCTGATCGGCCTGACCGAGGCGCTGCGCTCCGGCCAGAACGTCGTCGTGACCTTCGACTTCGGCAACGGCAACACGGTCACCGGGCAGGCGCCGGTCGCGGTTCCGCTCACCCCGGCGGCCCCTCCGTCGCCGATCATCGAGCGCGAGGGTGGCTACGAGGGCAACGAGGGCGGCACCACCCACGAGTGACCCGACCCGCACATCGACAAACGCCCCGGCGTGGTGACCACCACGCCGGGGTGTTTTCGTCGTACGCGAGGGCTAGCGTCCTGATGTGACCACCTCCCGATCGACCCCTCCGCGTGGCGGCACGGCCGGTGCCGCCCGTGGTCGGTCCGCCGCCCGCGAGCCGCGTCCGGCCTACCAGTGCGACGCCTGCGGGCACCAGCCGCCCAAGTGGGTGGGGCGCTGCCCGGAGTGCGGCGAGTGGGGGGCGGTGGTCGAGCACACGGTGACCGGCCCGACCGTCTCCGGTCGGGTGGTCAGCTCCCGGATGCCGTCCGAGCCGGCCCGACCGATCGCCACCATCAGCGCCGCTCCGGCCCGCGCCGTGCCCACCGGGGTGAGCGAGCTCGACCGGGTGCTCGGCGGGGGCCTGGTCCCGGGTGGCGTGGTGTTGCTCGCCGGCGAGCCCGGCGTGGGCAAGTCGACCCTCCTGCTGGATGTGGCGCAGCAGTGGGCTGTCGGCGCCGGCACCCCCTCGCTGGTGGTCAGCGGCGAAGAGTCGGTCAGTCAGGTGCGCCTGCGCGCCGAGCGGATGGGCACCCTGCACGAGCAGCTCTACCTCGCCGCGGAGAGCGACCTCGCCTCGGTGCTCGGTCACCTGGACGCGGTCAAGCCGGGCCTGTTGGTGCTCGACTCGGTACAGACCATCTCGACCACCGGCACCGAGGGGGTGCCCGGTGGGGTGACCCAGGTCCGCGCGGTCACCGCCGCGCTGGTCTCGGTGGCCAAGGAGCGGGGCATCGCCACAGTGCTGGTCGGGCACGTCACCAAGGACGGCCAGGTGGCCGGGCCTCGGGTGCTGGAGCACCTGGTCGACGTGGTGCTGCACTTCGAGGGCGACAAGCACTCGTCGCTGCGCCTGGTGCGCGGCGTGAAGAACAGGTTCGGCGCGGCCGACGAGGTCGGCTGCTTCGAGATGCACGAGGGCGGCATCAGCAGCCTGGCCGACCCGTCCGGGCTGTTCCTGACCCGCTACGCGGAACCGGTCCCGGGCACCTGCGTGACGGTGGCCATGGAGGGGCGTCGTGCCCTGGTCACCGAGGTGCAGGCGCTGATCGGCGCGACAGTGGCGGGTTCTCCCCGACGCACCGTCTCCGGCCTCGACTCGGCGCGACTGGCGATGGTGCTCGCGGTGCTGCAACGGCGCACCGAGCGGCTGACGTTGCACGACCGGGAGGTCTTCGCCGCCACAGTGGGCGGGATCCGGGTGGTGGAGCCGGCCGCCGACCTGGCGGTGGCCTTGGCGGTCGCCTCCGGCGGGCTCAACCTGGCGATCGCGCCGCACCTGGTGGCGATCGGTGAGGTGGGGCTGACCGGCGAGGTGCGCCGGGTCGGGGCGGTGCCGCGCCGGCTGGCCGAGGCCGCCCGGCTGGGGTTCAAGGTGGCCCTGGTGCCGCCCGGCTGCGGCCCGGCCAGCACCGGCGCAGGCCCCGAGCAGATGCGGGTGACCGAGGTCACCGACGTCCGTTCGGCCCTGCACCATGCGGCCCGCGCGTCCGCCGAGTGACCCACCGTGCCGACGAGGGCGGCGAAACCGGACAGCACGTCGCAAGCGGGAAACGGTGGAAAGGGCGGCATCGTGACACATCACAGTAACCACGACAGCACCCACCGCACGGCAGTCCGTAGACTGTGCCCGTGCCGATCGACCGCGATACCACCAAGCCAGCCGGCGCGCCGCCCCAGGCCCGCACCGGCGCCGTGGGCTCGCCCGCCCGCCCGATCAGCGTGAGCGTGACTGCGGGAGCCGCCGGGAGCGCCGGAGATCCGCTACGGGCCAATCTCGCCCTGATGGCCCCGGGCACCGCCTTGCGCGACGGCCTGGAGCGCATCCTGCGGGGCCGCACGGGCGCGCTCATCGTGCTCGGCTACGACAAGGTGGTCGAGGGCCTCTGCACCGGCGGCTTCCCGCTGGACGTGGAGTTCTCCGCGACGCGCGTGCGCGAGCTGTGCAAGATGGACGGCGCTGTCGTGCTCTCCAGCGACGGCACCAGGATCGTCCGGGCGGCAGTGCACCTGATGCCCGACCCGTCCATCCCGACCGAAGAGTCCGGCACCCGGCACCGCACCGCCGAGCGGGTGGCCCGCCAGACCGGCTATCCGGTCATCTCGGTCAGCCAGTCGATGCGGATCATCAGCCTTTACGTCAACGGCCAACGGCACGTGCTCGACGACTCGGCGGCCATCCTCTCCCGCGCCAACCAGGCGCTCGCCACCCTGGAGCGCTACAAGCTCCGGTTGGACGAGGTCTCCGGCACGCTCTCCGCCCTGGAGATCGAGGATCTGGTCACCGTGCGGGACGCGGTGGCCGTGGTGCAGCGACTGGAGATGGTTCGCCGGATCGCCGACGAGATCGCCGGCTACGTGGTGGAGCTTGGCACCGACGGCCGCCTGCTCGCCCTGCAACTCGACGAGCTGATGGCCGGCGTGGACGCCGACCGCACGCTGGTCATCCGGGACTACCTCCCCGTCGGCCGTAAGTCACGCACGCTGGACGAGGCTCTCGTCGAGCTGGACCTGCTCGGTGCCACCGAGCTGATCGACCTGGTGTCGGTGGCCAAGGCGATCGGCTACCCGGCCGCGTCCGACGCGCTCGACGCCGCGGTCAGCCCGCGCGGCTTCCGACTGCTGGCCAAGGTGCCCCGGCTGCCGGTGGCGGTGGTCGATCGCCTGGTGCTGCACTTCGGCAGCCTCCAGCGTCTGCTCGGCGCGACAGTGGAGGACCTGCAAGCCGTGGAAGGGGTCGGCGACGCCCGGGCCCGTGGCGTCCGTGAGGGGCTGTCCCGGCTCGCCGAGGCATCCATTCTGGAACGCTACGTCTGATCCGGCTCAGCCGGTGACGGTGAGCTTCACCGGGTCGCTGAGCTTCGTGCCGACCCGAGCGAACACCTGGTACGACCCGACCGGCGGGAACGGCCCGGCGGCCAGCGCGCCGTCACAGCGGCTGGTGTCCCGCCCGTTCCACGGCACCTGGTAGGAGCGCTCGAAGTTCGGCGTGAATGACTGCACGTCCGAGCCCTCGACCTTGCCGCAGGTGTCCGACGACCAGACCTTCTCGGCCCCGGACTTGATGAAGATCTCCTGAAGGTCGGCGCCGACGTTGCGGCTGCACGTCCGGTCCGACGTGTTCTTGATCCTCAGCTGCAGCTCGACCACCGCGCCCCGCTGCACCGAGGTCGGGCTCGCCGACGAGACCACGCTGATCTCCTCGTTGGTGCAGGTGCCGTCGTCCTCCGAACCGGCCGCCGCGCCCAGCGGCGGTGTGTTGCTGGTGATCGCCGGGCTCGGACTCGTCGCACCCGAATCAGCGGACGCGGACGACGACGGACCGCCGGTCTGCGGCGTCAGCACCGGCCCAGCGGGACCGGACGTCGCCGACGGCGAACCTCCCGCCTTGGGCTCCTTGTCGCCGGAGCGACCCGAACCGGTGCAGGAGTAGAGCAGGACAATCAGGAACAGGAACCCCGCTCCGAGTACGACGGCGCGACGCCGCCAGTACACGGCGGGTGGCAGGGGGCCGACCGTCAGACGCATGATGCCCTCCACCGTAGCCGCGCCGTACCCGGCAGTGCGGCGCGACGCGCCGGAGCCACTGCGGGGCGCCCGCACGACCCTCCATCAAGGACGGTCAGGCACCCGATCACAGGTAGACCTTGCGCTGATAGACCGCGTGCGCACCGGCCACCCGGTCCAGGAAGAGTAGCCCCGCACAGTGGTCGATCTCGTGCTGCAACGCCCGAGCCTCGAAGCCGTCGGTCACCAGCCGGACCGGCACGCCGCTGCCCGGCAGGTCACCCTCCACCACCAGCCGGCTGGCCCGCTTCACGTCCCCGGTCAGGTCCGGCACCGACATGCAGCCCTCCCGGCCCGGCTTCCACCGCGTCGCCTCCACCACGCGCGCGTTGCACAACACGAAGGTGCCGTGCGTCGTCACCGCCTTCGGGTGCCCGGTCACGTCGACGGCGAAGACCCGGGCGCCCACCCCGACCTGCGGCGCGGCCAACCCGACGCAGCCCGGCGAGACCTTCATCGTGGCTATCAGGTCGGCCGCGAGCTGGACCGTCTCCTTTGCCGTGGGGTCGACCTCGTCCGCGCCCCGACTCAGCACCGGATGCGGGGCGGACACCACCGCCCGCACCTCGCCCGGCACGTCCAGCGACTCCGGTGTCCAGTCACCCAGGCCGACGTCCGGCTCGCGCTCCTCGCCGGTCACAACAGATCCGGATCCGCCGGCCGGAGGGTGACCTCCACGCCCAGCTCGGCAGCCGTCCGGTGCAGCCGGTCGAGCACAGCGTCCGCAACACCGGCCGGCAACTCGACCTCCGCCAGGACCACGTAGAGCGCACCGGTCAACCGGGTACTCAGGTCGGTGACATTCCCTCCGGCGTCCACCAGCACCCGCGTCATCGCCGCGACGATGCCCATCCGGTCCGAACCGTGCACCGCCATCACGTACGGCTCACCAGCCGGAGGAACATCACCGTCCGGGGTGACCGCGCGTACCGTCGCCAGCAGCTGGCCCTCGGCGGCCAGCGACGCCAGTGCGGCCTCGACCTCGGCGGCGGCCGGGCCGGTGCAGATGAGGGTCATCGCGAAATGCCCCCGCAGCCGCGTCATCGTGCTGTCGGTGAGGTTCGCGCCCAGTCGGGCCAGCACCTCCGCGACGTCGGCAACGATGCCCGGCCGGTCCCGACCGATGACGGTGATCGCGAGCTCGTTCATCCGCGCATTCTCCCCCGTCCACCGAACGAGGACGTGGCACCCCGCCCGAGCCGCCCACCCAACGGGAACGCCGGGCGTGACATCATCGACGACGCCATGACTCAACCCGACTTCGCCACAGTGGTCAGCCGCTGGTTCCAGCAGCACGCCCGTGACCTGCCGTGGCGCGAGCCCGGCGTCACCCCGTGGGCCATCCTGGTCAGCGAGGTCATGCTCCAGCAGACACCAGTGGTCCGGGTGGTGCCGGCCTGGCAGGCGTGGCTGGCCCGCTGGCCGGAGCCGGCCGCCTTGGCGGCGGACACGCCAGCCGAGGCGATCCGGATGTGGGGACGCCTCGGCTACCCCCGTCGGGCGGTCCGCCTGCGTGAGTGCGCTGTCGCGATCGTGGACCGGCACGGCGGCCAGGTGCCGGACCGGCTGGAGCAACTGCTCGCTCTGCCCGGCGTCGGCACGTACACCGCGCGGGCGGTTGCCGCCTTCGCGTACGGGCAGCGGCACCCGGTCGTCGACACCAACGTACGCAGAGTCGTGTGCCGGGCGGTGGCCGGCGAACCGGACGCGGGGCCCGTCACCCGACCAGCGGACCTGGTCGCCACCGAGGAACTGCTTCCGACCGAACCGGCCGCAGCGGCACTGGCCAGCGCCGCGTTCATGGAACTGGGCGCGGTGATCTGCACAGCCCGGTCGCCGCGCTGCACCGCCTGCCCCGTCGAGTCGGTCTGCGCCTGGCGGGCGTCCGGCCAGGAGGCGCCGGCCGGGCCGACCCGCCGACCCCAGCGGTACGCGGGCACCGACCGACAGGTCCGCGGTCTGTTGCTCGGAGTGCTCCGGGACAGCACCGGCCCGGTCCCACACCAGCGGTTGGACCAGGTCTGGACCGACGACGTGCAGCGCGCCCGCGCTCTCGCCGGGCTGGTGCAGGACGGGCTGGTCGAACCCGCCGGCGACGAATCGTTCCGCCTGGTCGGTGACGGCCCGTCCCTGCCAACCGCGGATCTCACCACCTGACCCGCCCACCCGGCGCATCCTGCGCGCCGGCCCCGTGGGCCGGCAATCGGCGCCTTCCACCTCAAGATCGTGCTCGATCCTGGATGTAGTGGTGTCGGCCGCGCCGGATGCCACTACAACCAGGATGTTGCGCGATCTTGCGAGTGGGCGGGCGAGCGCGGGCGGCGGCGGCGGGGTGATGTGAGAGGGACGCAACAAGGCGGGGCCCCGGTGGCTTGCGCCACCGGGGCCCCGCCCCTTGCTGGTTGTGTTACTCGTCCACGCCTGCGGCGGCGGTGCCAGCGGCAGTGCCACCGAGATCGGCCGGGACGGCGTCCGGAACTTCGACCGGCTTGTCCGAGCCCCGGAAGACGAGCTTGGACTTGTCGATGTCGTCCGGGTCGCCCTCGCAGTCCACCACGACGATCTGACCCGGGGTCAGCTCGTTGAACAGGATCCGCTCGGAGAGGTTGTCCTCGATGTCGCGCTGGATCGTGCGACGAAGCGGACGGGCACCGAGCACCGGATCGAAGCCCTTCGCGGCCAGGTACTTCTTGGCGTTGTCGGTCAGCTCCAGACCCATGTCCTTGTTCCGCAGCTGGCCCTCGATCCGCTGGATCATGATGTCCACGATCGAGAGGATCTCGGTCTGGCGCAGCTGGTGGAAGACGATGGTGTCGTCGATCCGGTTGAGGAACTCAGGCCGGAAGTGCTGCTTGAGCTCGTCGTTGACCTTCTGCTTCATCCGGTCATAGTTGGACTCGGAGTCCTCCGACTGCTGGAAGCCCAGCGACACCGCCTTGGCGACGTCACGGGTGCCCAGGTTGGTGGTCAGGATGATGACCGTGTTCTTGAAGTCCACGATCCGACCCTGACCGTCGGTGAGCCGACCGTCTTCGAGGATCTGCAGGAGCGTGTTGAACACGTCCGGGTGGGCCTTCTCGATCTCGTCGAAGAGGACCACCGAGAACGGCCGCCGCCGCACCTTCTCGGTCAGCTGCCCGCCCTCGTCGTAGCCGACGTAGCCGGGAGGGGCACCCACGAGCCGGGAGACCGTGTAACGGTCGTGGAACTCGGACATGTCCAGCTGGATGAGGGAGTCCTCGCTGCCGAAGAGGAACTCGGCGAGCGCCTTGGACAGCTCGGTCTTACCGACACCGGACGGCCCGGCGAAGATGAACGAGCCCGACGGGCGCTTCGGGTCCTTCAGGCCGGCCCGGGTACGCCGGATCGCCTTCGAGACCGCCTTGACCGCGTCCTCCTGGCCGATGACGCGCTTGTGCAGCTCGTCCTCCATGCGCAGCAGGCGCGAGGTCTCCTCCTCGGTCAGCTTGTAGACCGGGATGCCGGTCCAGTTGCCGAGCACCTCGGCGATCTGCTCGTCGTCAACCTCGCTGACGACGTCCAGGTCACCGGCCTTCCACTCCTTCTCCCGCTGAGCCTTCTGGCCGAGGAGCTGCTTCTCCTTGTCGCGCAGCTGGGCGGCGCGCTCGAAGTCCTGCGCGTCGATCGCGGACTCCTTGTCGCGACGCACCTGGGCGATGCGCTCGTCGAAGTCACGCAGGTCTGGCGGCGCGGTCATCCGACGGATCCGCATCCGGGCACCGGCCTCGTCGATCAGGTCGATCGCCTTGTCCGGGAGGAAGCGGTCGGAGATGTACCGGTCGGCCAGGGTCGCGGCAGCCACGAGAGCGGCATCCGTGATCGAGACGCGGTGGTGAGCCTCGTAGCGGTCCCGCAGGCCCTTGAGGATCTCGATGGTGTGGGCCAGCGACGGCTCACCCACCTGGATCGGCTGGAAGCGGCGCTCGAGAGCGGCGTCCTTCTCCAGGTGCTTGCGGTACTCGTCGAGCGTGGTGGCACCGATGGTCTGCAGCTCACCACGGGCCAGCATCGGCTTGAGGATGCTCGCGGCGTCGATCGCGCCCTCGGCGGCACCCGCACCCACCAGGGTGTGGATCTCGTCGATGAACAGGATGATGTCGCCGCGGGTGCGGATCTCCTTGAGCACCTTCTTGAGGCGCTCCTCGAAGTCGCCGCGGTAGCGGGAACCGGCGACGAGCGCGCCCAGGTCGAGCGTGTAGAGCTGCTTGTCCTTGAGGGTCTCGGGCACCTCGCCCTTGATGATCTTCTGGGACAGGCCCTCCACCACGGCGGTCTTGCCGACGCCGGGCTCACCGATCAGGACCGGGTTGTTCTTGGTACGGCGGGAGAGCACCTGCATGACCCGCTCGATTTCCTTCTCGCGCCCGATGACCGGGTCGAGCTTGCCCTCGCGGGCGGCCTGAGTCAGGTTGCGGCCGAACTGGTCCAGCACCAGGCTGGTCGACGGCGCGGCCTCACCCGGCGCGGCGCCCGCCGCGGCAGGCTCCTTGCCCTGGTAGCCGGAGAGCAGCTGGATCACCTGCTGGCGGACCCGGTTGAGGTCGGCGCCGAGCTTGACCAGCACCTGGGCGGCGACGCCCTCGCCCTCACGGATCAGCCCGAGCAGGATGTGCTCCGTGCCGATGTAGTTGTGGCCGAGCTGCAGCGCCTCGCGCAGCGACAGCTCCAGCACCTTCTTGGCCCGCGGCGTGAACGGGATGTGCCCGCTCGGCGCCTGCTGGCCCTGGCCGATGATCTCCTCGACCTGCTGGCGGACGCCCTCCAGGGAGATGCCGAGGCTCTCCAGGGCCTTTGCCGCGACGCCTTCACCTTCGTGGATCAGGCCCAGCAGGATGTGTTCCGTACCGATGTAGTTGTGGTTGAGCATCCGGGCCTCTTCTTGGGCCAGGACGACAACCCGTCGCGCTCGGTCGGTGAACCGCTCGAACATGCCCTCGTGCTCCTCACGTGCCGTGCGCCTTGATGGTCAAGATCTTGGCGGGGCCGGTGCACGAACGTCCAGGACGGGCGTCCGTGCCTCCTTACTCTATCGTCGTTGACCGACTCAGCTGAGGTCGTGTGTCTCTGCTCTGGGTCGGTTCCACGTCGTTTTGAACAACCGTCCGCGCTCAGGAGGTGTTCCGGTAGCCCTGTCGCTACGCGCAGAGCGAAATCCGACTGGCTCGACGGAAGCCCGATCCGGGGTCCGGGAGCGCTCCGGGAAGCCCCGGAGGGCGGACCGGCGGTCGCGACGAGTGCCGCGCCCGGCCCCTGGGGAAGGTTGTCCACAGGCTGTGGATAGCTGTTCCACTGGTTGTGGACAACGTCGGTCGGCCCGGAATGCTTCCCGGCCATGAACGGGCACGGCGACGCCACCCGGATATGGCGACGCCGGCCCGGAGAACTCCTCCGGCCCGGCGTCGGTGTCGCCTGCGGTGGCGGCTGACCACCAGGCTGCTGACGGATCAGCGCTTCGCGTGGAACTCGTCCACGATCTCCTGCGGGATACGACCCCGGTCCGAGATGTCCTTGCCGGCCTTCTTGGCCCACTCCCGGATCGCCTTGTTCTGTTCCCGATCGGCTGTCGCGCCACCCCGACCGCGGGCAGCCCGCCCACCGATCACGACACCGCCCCGGCCAACCTTGGTGCCGGCGCCCACGTACGACGCAAATGCATCGCGCAATTTCGCGGCGTTGGCGCTCGACAGGTCGATCTCGTACTGAACGCCGTCGAGGGCGAACTTGACGGTCTCGTCCGCGTCCCCGCCGTCCAGGTCATCGACCAGCTTGTGAATGATCTGCTTGGCCACGTCCCACATTCCTTTCGAGCAGGGTGCTCCTGCTAACGAGAGCACAATAACCCGCGCGCCGCTCGTCGCGTCAATAGGACCCGGTTACGGCTCGGCGTACGCCCGGACGGGACTACTCCTGGCGGACCAACGGGAAGAGGATCGTTTCCCGAATTCCGAGGCCGGTCAGGGCCATCAAGAGCCGGTCGATTCCCATTCCCATACCGCCGGCCGGCGGCATTCCATACTCCATCGCCCGAAGAAAGTCCTCGTCGAGACGCATCGCCTCGTCGTCGCCACGGGCGGCCAACTGCGCCTGGGCGACCAGCCGTTCCCGCTGCACGATCGGGTCGACAAGCTCGGAGTACGCGGTGCCCAGCTCGAAGCCGAGCACGTAGAGGTCCCACTTCTCGGCCAGCCCCGGCTCGCTGCGGTGCGCCCGGGTGAGCGGGCTCGTCTCCTCCGGGTAGTCCCGTACGAAGGTGGGCGCCTGCAGGCCGGGAACGACCAGTTCCTCGAACAACTCCTCGGCCAGCTTGCCCGGGCCCCACTTCGGGTCCACGGCCAATCCCACCTTGTCCGCGTACTCCACCAGGCGGGAGCGTTCGGTGCGGACGGTGACCTCTTCGCCCAGCGCCTCGGAAAGCACACCGAACAACGTCACGGACCGCCACTCGCCGCCCAGGTCGAACTCGCGCCCGTCGGCGTGGGTCACCACCGTCGAGCCGCTCACCGCGATCGCCGCCTGTTGCACGAGATTGCGGGTCATCTCGGCCATCGTGTCGTAGTCGCCGTACGCCTGGTACGTCTCCAGCATCGCGAACTCCGGCGAGTGCGAAGAGTCGACACCCTCATTACGGAAGTTGCGGTTGATCTCGAAGACGCGGTCGACGCCGCCGACCACAGCGCGCTTGAGAAACAGTTCCGGAGCGATTCGCAGATACAGATCGGTGTTCAACGCATTGCTGTGGGTCACGAACGGTCGGGCCGCCGCGCCGCCATGCAGCAGTTGCAACATCGGCGTTTCCACCTCGATGAAGCCCTGCCCGTGCAGTGAATCGCGCAGACTGCGTACCGCGGCGGCCCGGGTGCGCACCATCTCCCGTGCCTGCGGCCGGACAATCAGGTCGACGTAACGCTGCCGGACGCGTGCCTCCTCGGAGAGGGGCTTGTGGGCCACCGGCAATGGCCGTAGCGCCTTGGCGGTCATCTCCCACTGCTGGGCCAACACCGACAGCTCACCCCGGCGGCTGGTGATCACCTCACCGGTCACGCCGACGTGGTCGCCGAGGTCGACGAGGCGCTTCCACGCCTCCAGCCGCTCCGGCCCGACCCGGTCCAGGGAGAGCATCGCCTGCAACTCGGTGCCGTCACCGTCCCGGAGGGTGGCGAAGCAGAGCTTGCCCGTGTTGCGTACGAAGATCACCCGGCCGGTGACCGCTACCTGGTCGCCGGTCGCGGTGTCGGTCGGCAGGTCGGCGTAGGCCGCCCGGACCTGCGCCAGGGTGGTGGTGCGGGGAAAGCCGACCGGGTAGGGCTCGACGCCCTCGGCGAGCATCCGGTCCCGCTTCTCCCGGCGGACCTTCATCTGCTCGGGAAGGTCATCGGCGGGGTCCACTGGCACGGGGTTCTGCTCGGTCACGGCACGCTTCCTCGTCACGGAGATACAGGGGGTCAGGCCCGAGCGTACTCAAGCGGTCCGGAGGTCGTTACGGGATAACCTGCCCGTCATGGCCGATCACACTCACGCCCTGTCGTTCGGTGCCGCCGCGAGTGATTACGACCGGTTTCGGCCACGTTATCCCGAGGCTGCGGTCCGTTGGGCACTCGACGGGCTGAGCGAAGCCCGGGTGGTCGACCTCGCGGCGGGCACCGGCATCCTGACCCGCGCTGTGCTGGCACTGGGTCACACTGTCGTACCGGTCGAGCCCGATCCGGGGATGCGGGCGCAGCTCGCCGCCAGCACCCCGGGCACGACGGCCCTGGCGGGCAGCGCCGAGGCCATGCCGCTGCCCGACTCGGCGGTGGACACGGTGCTGGTCGGGACGGCGTACCACTGGTTCGACCGGGAGCCCGCGCACGCCGAGATCGCCCGGGTGCTCCGCCCCGGCGGCACCTTCGCCCCCATCTGGAACATCCGGGACGGCAGCGTCGACTGGGTGACCGAGCTGGGTCGCATCGCCCACTTCGGGGACAAGTCGACCAGCCAGGTCTTCGGCGAGCGCCCCGACTTCGGCCCCGCGTTCGACGCCGTCGAGAAGCGCGAGTTCACGCACCGCACCACGCTCACGCCGGACGAGGTGCTCGGCATGGTCCGCACCCGCTCGTACTGGCTCACCGCCTCCACCGACGATCAGCGGCGGGTCGAGCGCGAACTGACAGCACTCCTGAACACCCACCCTGCCCTGGCTGGCCGAGACACCATCGAACTGCCGTACCGGACGCTGGTGCTGCGCGCCCGACGGCACTGACGCCCGCACGAAGGCCGCCCCGACGGCGGCCGGGGTCACAGGTTGCGGTCGTAGACCATCCGCAGACCGATCAGCGTGATCATCGGCTCGTGGTGGGTGATGCTGCGACACTCGTTGATCACCAGGGAGGCGAGGCCGCCGGTGGCGATCACCGCCCGCACCTCGCCCAACTCCTCGGTCATCCGCTCGACGATCCGGTCCACCTGCCCGGCGAAGCCGAAGTACAGGCCGGCCTGGAGGCACTCCACCGTGTTCTTGCCGATCACCGAGCGGGGCTTGGTGGCCTCGACCTTGCGCAGCTGCGCGGCCCGGGCGGCCAGCGCGTCGAAGGAGATCTCGATGCCCGGGGCGAACGCGCCGCCGAGGAACTCACCGCGCTCGCTGATCACGTCGAAGTTGGTGGTGGTGCCGAAGTCCACCACGATCGACGGGCCGCCGTAGAGGGTGTACGCGGCCAGGGTGTTCACCACCCGGTCGGCGCCGACCTCCTTCGGGTTGTCGATCGCCAACTGCACCCCGGTCCGCACGCCCGGCTCGACCACGACGCTCGGCAGGTCGGCGTAGTAACGACTGAGCATGGTGCGCAGCGACCGCAGCGCGGCCGGCACCGTGGAGCAGGCGGCCACACCGGTGATCTCGACGTTGTCCCCGGCGAGCAGACCCCGGAACATCAGGCCCAGCTCGTCCGCCGTCGAGCGGGCATCGGTCTTGATCCGCCAGGAGTGCACCAGCTTGTCGCCGTCGAAGGTCGCCAGCACGGTGTTGGTGTTTCCGATGTCGATGCAGAGCAGCACGCACGCAGCCTAGACAACTAGTCGGTGCGCAGGTCCAGCGCGATGTCCAGGATCGGCGACGAGTGCGTCAGCGCGCCCACCGAGAGGAAGTCCACGCCGGTGGCCGCGTACCGGCCGGCCACCTCCAGGGTCAGCCCGCCGGTCGCCTCCAACTCCGCCCGGTCACCCACCGCGGCCACCGCCCCGGCCAGCACCTCCGGCGTCATGTTGTCGCAGAGCAGGAAGTCCGCACCGGCCTCCACCGCCTCCACCGCCTCGTCGACGGTGGTCACCTCGACCTGCACCGGCACCTCCGGGAACGCCTCCCGGACCCGCCGGTAGGCAGCAGTGATCCCCCCGGCCGCCAGCTTGTGGTTGTCCTTGATCATGGCCACGTCGTAGAGGCCCATCCGCTTGTTGGTGCCACCGCCGGCCCGCACCGCGTACTTCTCCAGCGCCCGCAGGCCCGGCGTCGTCTTGCGGGTGTCCAGCACCATCGCCTTCGAGCCGGCCAGCGCGTCCGCCCACGCGCGGGTGTGGGTGGCCACCCCGGACATCCGGCAGAGCAGGTTGAGTGCCGTCCGCTCGGCCGTCAACAGCAGCCGGGTCGGGCCGGTCACCGTCGCCAGCACGTCGCCGCGGGCCACCCGCTCACCGTCGTGGGCCAGCACCGACACCTCGACGGTACGACCGAAGCCAGTCACCTCGCCCACCAGCTCGAACACGGCGGCGGCCACCGCCATCCCGGCCAACACCCCGTCCGCGCGGGCCACCAGGTCGGCGGTGTCGGTCTGTTCCGCCGGAATGGTGGCCACGCTCGTGACGTCCAGGAAATCCGGGCCCAGATCCTCGACCAGCGCGCCCTCGATCACCTGCCGTACGTGCGCCGGATCCAACCCGGCCGCCCGCAACGCCGTCTCCGTCGACTCCGTCATGACGATGTCCCCTCCCACTGTTGCGTCACCCGGCCCTGCGCCCCGACCGCCCCGACCAGATGGCCCAGCCACCGTTCGTCGGCCGTCGGGAAGTCCTCCCGCCAGTGGCAGCCCCGGGTCTCACCACGGGCGTACGCGGCGGCAACCAGCGTCGACGCCACGGTGAGCAGGTTCGTCGCCTCCCAGTCGGCGGTCCTCGGCCGGCCCCGGGCAACGCCCAGCTCGGTCAACGTCCCGGCCGTTCCGGCCAGCGTCGCCGCGGATCGGAGCACCCCGGCCCCCCGGGTCATCGCCCGTTGCAGGGTCGGTGTCACCTCCGCGGGCAGCACCCAGCCCGTCCCGCCACGCCAGGCACCGGTCCCCGCCGGCTGGGCCTGCTCGGGCAGGCCGGCCGCGATGTCCTCGGCGATCCGCCGGGAGAAGACCAGACCCTCCAGCAGCGAGTTGCTGGCCAGCCGGTTCGCGCCGTGCACGCCGGTGCAGGCGACCTCGCCGCAGGCGTACAGGCCGGGAATGGAGGTACGGCCGCGCAGATCGGTGCGGACCCCGCCGGAGGCGTAGTGGGCGGCCGGCGCCACCGGGATCAGATCGGTCGCCGGGTCCACGCCGATCGCCAGGCAGGACGCCACGATGGTGGGGAACCGGCCGGCCAGGAAGTCGCCGCCCAGGTGCCGCGCGTCGAGGAAGACGTGGTCCGCGCCGGTGGCCAGCAGCACCCGGTGGATGCCCTTGGCCACCACGTCCCGGGGTGCCAGCTCAGCCAACTCGTGCTGGCCCACCATGAACCTCTTGCCGTCCGCGTCCACCAGGTACGCGCCCTCGCCGCGCAACGCCTCCGAGACCAGCGGCTGCTGCGCGTGCCCCGCCCCGGGCACCCCCGCGCCGGACGGGGTGATCAGGGCAGTCGGGTGGAACTGGACGAACTCCACGTCGGTCACGGCCGCGCCGGCCCGCAGCGCCAGCGCCACCCCGTCCCCGGTGGAGACCGCCGGGTTGGTGGTGGCCGAGAAGATCTGCCCCATGCCGCCGGTGGCGAGCACCACGGCACGGGCCAGCAGCGCGCCGACGCCGTCCTCGCTGCCCTCACCCAACACGTGCAGGGTGATCCCGCAGGCCGGGCCGAGCCCGTCCGGACCGTCGCCGGGCGCGCGCAGGAGATCCAGCACGAGGGCGTGCTCGACCAGCCGGATCCACGGGTCGCGCTGCACAGCGGCGTGCAGGGCCCGCTGCACCTCCGCGCCGGTGGCGTCGCCGCCGGCGTGCACGATCCGGTCCGCCCGGTGCCCGCCCTCACGGGTCAGCATCAGCGAGCCGTCCGGGTGCCGATCGAACTCGGCGCCGATCCGCATCAGCTCACGGAGCCGGGTCGGACCCTCCTCGACCAGCACCCGGACCGCCGCCGGGTCGCACAGCCCGACCCCGGCGACCTCGGTGTCCCGGGCATGCGCCGCCGGGGTGTCGGCCGGGTCGAGCACGGCGGCGATGCCGCCCTGCGCCCACCGGGTCGAGCCGTCGTCAATGTTGACCTTGGTGACCACAGTGACGTGCAGACCGGCCTCACGCAGGTGCAGCGCTGCGGTCAACCCGGCCACGCCGGAACCCACCACGATCACGTCGGTGGTCTCCACCCAGCCGGGCGCGGGCGCGGCCAGCAGCGCGGGTAGGGCAGGCAGGTCGACGGTCGGGAGGTCCATCCCCCCAGTCAACCCGAACCATCCTCGCCCGGGGCTGCGGGGGCGGGACGAGTGTTTTGGGCGACCCCGTCCGGCGCGCGCCACGCCGCGCCGACCGTCAGGCCGTGGTCACTTCGTCCGGACCGGCAGACCAGCCGGGCCCGCGCCCTTCAGCGAGGCGGCAACCGTACGGTCGCTGAGCCACAGGTAGCAGCGGACGCCGCGATCACCGACCTTCCAGCGCCCCGCCCCCGGCGGGCGGACCACCACACCGCTGCGGAAGCGCAGCTTGGTGTCGTCCGGTACGCCCGCGTACCGGGCCAGGACGCTACGACAACCCGTGTAGAGCGGCAGCCAGTCGGCGTCCCGGGTCGGGTACGCCAGGTCCGGTGCGCGCCACACCCCGACGAACTCGGCGTCGTGCTGTGTGCCGCACTCCACCGGGGTCAGCGTCTGCACACCCCGGCCGGCGCCACCGCGGGTCTGCTGGCAACCGAGGCGCAGCCCGGTGGGGCCCTTCAACGCGTCCCGCAGACTGCCCGACCGGACCACCACCGTGGCTGCCGCCTCGACAGTGGTCAGCTCTGTGAGGTCGCAGCGGAACCACCGGGAACCCGCCGCCCACCCCGGCCCGTTGGGCAGCGCCACTGACAGCCGCAGCCGGCCGGACCGCCAGTCGTCACCCACGTAGCCGGTCGCCCGGGTGTCGCACTCGGCGAACGCACCCCGCAACTCGACCGAACCACCCGCCGGAGCGGCCGTCCGCTCGGCCGGGAACGCCCCGACGTGCACGGTCTCCAGGCGGTGCGGCCCGGCGCAGTCCACCGGCTCATAGCTGGCCAGGCTGACCAGATCGGTGAAGTCGGCGGTGTGACACACACCGGCGGCCGGGGTGAACGCCGACGGTGCCGGCAACGCCGCCCAGTCGTCGGTCAGATCACCGTCCAGGCCGCCGGACCCGGCACAGCCCACCAGCAGCACTGCCGTCACGGCAGCGGCGAACAGGGTCGTCATGGCACGGCGCATCGCGGCCTCCCCCAGCCACCGACCGGCTTCCGCCAGCGTGCCCAGGGTAACCGGAAATGACCTTCTGGTGACAGACCGGAATCGCGGTACGCGGGATCAGACTCCGGACACGGCCAACGGGCTGGGCACCGGGCTACCGGCCGTGCCAGGCGCCGCCGCAGCCGGATCGGTACCCAACTCGATCACGCGGTTGTCGGCGTCGACGTGCACGACCCGTGGCCGGTAGGACCGGGCCTCGGCATCGTCCATCTGCCCGTACGAGATCAGGATGACCAGGTCGCCGGGGTGCACCAGGTGCGCGGCGGCACCGTTGATGCCGATCACGCCGCTGCCCCGCTCGCCCGGGATCACGTACGTCTCCAGCCGGGCGCCATTGGTGATGTCCACGATCGCCACCTGCTCGCCGGGGAGCAGGTCGGCGGCGTCGAGCAGATCCTCGTCCACAGTCACCGAACCGACGTAGTGCAGGTCGGCCTGGGTCACAGTGGCTCGGTGGATCTTCGACTTGAGCATGGTCCGCAACATCGGAGTGGCCTTTCGCGGTATCGGTGGAGGGTGGTACGGCCGGGTCAGGGACGCGGGGCAAGGCGGATCGCCGCGTTGTCGATCAACCGGGTGGCGCCCACCCAGGCGGCGATCACCAGCCGGGCCGGCCCGGTCACCGGCCCCGGTTCCAACTCGGGATCGGTGAGCACCAGGTAGTCGAGGCGGGCACCGGGCGTACCGGCGCCGAACGCGGCGTGCGCGGCGGTCAGCACCGCCCCCGCGTCCAGGCCGTCGTCGGCGGCTTGCGCGCCGGCCCGCAGCGCGGCGGACAGACTCAGCGCGGCGGCCCGCTCCGGCTCGCTCAGGTAACGGTTGCGGCTGGAGAGCGCCAGCCCGTCCGGCTCCCGAACGGTCGGCACGCCGACCACCTCGACCGGCACGTCCAGGTCGCGGGTCATCCGCCGGACCAGGGTGAGCTGCTGGTAGTCCTTCTCGCCGAAGAATGCCAGGTCCGGCCGGGTGAGCTGGAGCAGCTTCAGCACCACAGTGAGCACGCCGTGGAAGAAGCCGGGGCGGCTGGCCCCCTCCAGCTCGGCGCCGAGCGGGCCCGGATCGAGGCGTACGCGGGGCTGACCGTCCGGGTACATGTCCGCCACCGACGGGGCGAAGACCAGATCGGCGCCCGCCCGCCGGCACACCTCCAGGTCGGCGTCGAGGGTGCGCGGGTAGCGGTCGAAGTCCTCGTTCGGCCCGAACTGCAACGGGTTCACGAAGACCGTAACCAGCACGTGGTCGGCCTGTTCCCGGGCCGCGCGCAGCAACGTCTCGTGCCCGGAGTGCAGCGCGCCCATGGTCATCACCACCCCGACGGTGCCCTTCAGCCCGGCCCGGGCCTCGGCCAACTCGGCGCGCGTGTGCACCACCTGGGTCATGCCGCCACCTCCCGACCGCTGTCGGCCAACACGCCGAGCAGCGACTGTGCGTCCACCGGCCGCAGCCGGCCGGCGGCGATCGCCCGGTCGGCGGTACGACGGGCCAACGCCAGGTACGCGGGAACGGACTCCGGTGCGGTGGCCGTCAACCGGGCCAGGTGCCGCTGCACGGTGCCCGCGTCGCCGCGGGAGACCGGGCCGGTCAACGCGTCGTCGCCGAGCCGCAGCGCGTTCTCCAGGGCGGTCCGCAGCAGCGGGGCGAGCACCTTCTCCGGCCGGGACACCCCGGCGTCCCGCAACCGGTCGGTCGCCTCGTTGACCAGAGTCACCAGGTGGTTCGCGCCGTGAGCCAACGCGGCGTGGTAGAGCGGACGATCCGCCTCGGCCACCCACTCGGGCACGCCACCGAGGTCGGCGACCAGCCGGGCAGCCAGCGGACGCAACTCCGCCGGGGCGGTCACCCCGTACGAGATGCCGTCCAGCCGGGCCAGGTCGTCCGGCGTACCGGTGAAGGTCATCGCGGGGTGCAGGGCGAGCGGCCGGGCGCCGGCCGCGACGGCCGGCCCCAGCACGGTCAGGCCGTGCGCTCCCGAGGTGTGCGCGACGATCTGGCCCGGGTGCAGCGCATCCCGCTCCGCGAGGTCGGTCACCACACCGGCCAGTTTGTCGTCCGGCACCGCGATCAGCAGCAGGTCGGCGGCGGCGTGGGCCACGGCGGTGACCGGGCGGCGAGGCACCTCGGGCAACAGCAGGGCGAGGCGGGCGCGGCTGGCTCCGGAGCTGCCGGAGACGGCAACCACCCGGTGCCCGGCGGCGGCGAGCGCGGCGCCCAGCACGGCGCCAACCCGACCGGCGCCAACGACACCGACGGTGAGCAGACGGGAGGTGGCGCGGGCGCCGGGAACGGCGCTATCCCACGAGACGACGGGCCCGGTTGGGCCGGCCGGACGCGGGCGCAACGGTGCGCTCATGACGACGATCCAGTCCTCGAGAAGGGGTACCGGTCGATCGCAAGTATGCGCCCGGCCTACCGAACCCGGACAAGCATGTGTGAAAACCTTCACCACCCCCGGAAGTGCCCTCCGCCACCGTCCCCGACCACCGCAGAAGCGCCCCCACCAGCGCGTTCCCGCGACCAGCTTGATCAAGTGATGAAAAATAGGCACCCGGATCGTTTCTGACCTACTTTTCATCACCTGATCACCGCATGCCGCACCCTGGACCTGGAGTGACCTGATGTCGATCGCCTGGCGAGACGCGATGAGCCGGGCCCTCTACGGGCCGGGCGGCTTCTTCGTCGCCGACACCGGGCCGGCCGACCACTTCCGCACCAGCGTGCACGCGTCCCCGGCCTTCGCCACCGCCCTGCTGCGCCTCGTCACTGAGGTGGACGCCGCCCTCGGCCACCCCTCGCGACTTGACGTGGTCGACGTGGGCGCTGGGCGTGGGGAACTGCTGCAAAGCCTGCTGGGGCTCGTCGCTTCCGCACCCGCCGTCGGGGTTGCGGTGGGGGTTTCCGGGGAGCCCACCCGCTCCGGGCGGTCAGGCTTGATCCCTGCGCGGGCGGGCTCCCCGGAAACCCTGACTCCCACGGCCTCCGTCCGTCGGTCGCCCGACGAGCCGTCGTCGGTCGCCGCCCGCCCGCCACTCGCGGACCGCGTGCGCTTCACAGCCGTCGAGTACGCGGACCGCCCCGAGAACCTGCCCGAGGAGATCAACTGGACAGCCGAGATCCCCGACAGGATCACCGGAGTGCTACTCGCCACCGAATGGTTGGACAACGTCCCGCTGGACGTCGCAGCACACACCGAGGACGGCTGGCGATACCTGCTCGTCGATTCCAAGAGCGGTGCCGAATCAGTTGGCGAGCTGGTCAGCCCCGATGATCTCGACTGGCTCACCACCTGGTGGCCCGGCCCCGAAACCCCCCACAGCAACCACAGACGAGCCGAGATCGGCCGGACCAGGGACGAAGCTTGGGCCGACGCGGTGAGGAAGATCAGCCGAGGGCTGGCAGTGGCAGTCGACTACGGGCACCTGCGGGAGAGCAGGCCGGTGAACGGGACGTTGACCGGGTACCGGGGTGGACGGCAGGTGCCTCCGGTTCCCGACGGGTCGAGTGATGTCACCGCGCACGTGGCAATGGATTCGGTGGCCTCCGCTGGTGCGGCGGTCGCCCGGTGCGCGTACTCCCTGGTCTTGCAGCGGGAGGCGCTGCGGGCGCTCGGGGCCGACGGCGGGCGACCACCGCTCAGCCTGGCCGGCACCGACCCGGTCGGCTACGTGCGGGCGCTGGCCGCCGCGTCGGCGGTGGCCGAACTGACCGACCCGGCCGGGCTCGGCGGGCACTGGTGGTTGCGCCAGCCGGTCGGCATCCCGCTCGGGCCGGCCGTGGCACGATGACGGGCATGACCACCGACGCCGGGGACCTCCGTGAACTGACCGTCGGCACCGGGGCCGGGCTGATCGCCGGCACCGGTGATCAGCAGCTCGGCACCGACATGGTGCTGAACATCGGCCCGCAGCACCCCTCCACCCATGGTGTGCTGCGGTTGAAGCTGGTGCTCGACGGCGAGCGCGTGGTCGCCTGTGAACCGATTGTCGGTTACATGCACCGGGGCGCGGAGAAGCTCTTCGAGGTGCGTGACTACCGGCAGATCATCGTGCTGGCCAACCGGCACGACTGGCTCTCGGCGTTCTCCAACGAGCTGGGTGTGGTGCTCGCTGTGGAACGCCTGATGGGCATGGAGGTGCCGGAGCGGGCCACCTGGCTGCGGATGGCCCTCGCGGAGCTGAACCGGGTGCTGAACCACCTGATGTTCCTCGGCTCGTACCCGTTGGAGATCGGGGCGATCACGCCGATCTTCTACGCCTTCCGGGAACGCGAGACCATCCAGGCGGTGATGGAGGAGGTCTCCGGCGGTCGGATCCACTACATGTTCAACCGGGTGGGTGGCCTCAAGGAAGAGGTGCCGTACGGGTGGACCGGACGGGCCCGCGCGGCGATCGGCGAGGTACGCCGCCGGTTGCCCGACCTGGACCACCTGATCCGGCGTAACGAGATCTTCCTGGCCCGTACCGTCGGCGTGGGTGTGCTGTCCGCCGCGGACGCCGCCGCGTTCGGCGCGTCCGGCCCGGTGGCCCGCGCGTCCGGGCTCGACCTGGACCTGCGCCGCGACGACCCCTACCTGGCCTACGACGAGCTGGACGTGCCGGTGGTCACCAAGACCGCCGGCGACTGCCACGCCCGTTTCGAGGTGCTGCTCGACCAGGTGTACGCGTCACTGGACCTCGCCGAGCAGTGCCTCGACCGGGTGGACCGGCTGACCGGGCCGATCAACACCCGGCTGCCGAAGGTGCTCAAGGCGCCGGAGGGGCACACGTACGCCTGGACGGAGAACCCGCTCGGCATCAACGGCTACTACCTGGTGTCGCGGGGCGAGAAGACGCCGTGGCGGTTAAAGCTGCGCACCGCCTCGTACGCGAACGTGCAGGCGTTGGCCACCCTGCTCCCCGGCTGCCTGGTCCCGGATCTGATCGCGATCCTCGGTTCGATGTTCTTCGTGGTCGGCGACATCGACAAGTGACCCGAGCCGCCTGACCGGTCACCGCCAGCGGTCGGTGGGTGGCGCGCCGCCGGCACGCGGCACGTCGTCCTGCGGCGGGTAGCCGTAGCGCTCGTCGACCCGCCGCCGGCCGGTCCGTTCCGGCGCGGGTTCCGCCTGGTGGCCGCGTTGGCGCGGTGGGCGCCACTCGTCCGGCACCGGCACACCGCCCACCGGCAGCGCGGGCCTTCCCGGCTCGACCCGTCGACCACCGTCGTGGCGGCGGGGTTCTTCATACCGGCCGGCGGCCTCGTGGCGGCGCGGCTCCTCGTAGCGGCCGGCGTCCTCGTGGCGGCGCGGTTCCTCGTGACGGCGCGGTTCCTCGTGACGGCGCGGTTCCTCGTAGCGGGCGGCGTCCTCGTCACGGCGCGGCTCCTCGTGACGGACGGCGGCCCAGCGGTCGGCCACCCGGTACTCGGTGCCGGTGGCGTCGGCGTGCACCTCGGCCCGACGTTCGCCGACCCGCAACTCGCGACCGTTCTCGACGTCGCGGACGGCGGCCCACCGGTCACCGGCCCGCAACTGCGACCAGTACTCGCCGGTGTCGTCGGCCCGCAGCGGCGGCCCGGGCTGCGGTGCGGCGGCCCCCGTCCGGTCGCGCTGCTCCGACCAGCCCCGGTCGTCAGGGCTGTCCCAGGATTCCGCCGCCGGTCTCTCCGGGGTGCGGTGTGACCGGGCCGCCGGGGCGGGCTCGTCGGGCTGGGCGTAGGCGTCACGCCGATCGGTCCACTCCGGTTCGTCGCGGCGGCCCGTCCAGCCCGGCTCGTCGCCGTACCCGGCCCTGGGGTGCTGCTCCGGCTCGCTCCTCGCCCGGCCGGACGGCCGCGGGGGCTGATCGGCGTCGCCGCGGGTCCACTCCTGCGCGGGTGCGGTCCACTGACCGGCGTACCCGCCGCCGTAGCGCCCGGCCGGCTCGGCCGGGCCACCGTCCACCACCGTGTGCCGGGTGGTGACGTGCACGGTCTCGGTGTGTCGGACCACGCCACCCGGCCGGTGCGCGGCCTCGGGGCGGTCGTGCTCCCGGGGACGGGCCGAGCCGTACGCGGTGGCGGCCGGCCGTTCCCCGCCGTACATCCCGGCGGCGGCCGGCGGCTCGGGGGCCTCCCGGGCGTACGCCGGCTCGTCGTCGTCCGCGTGCTCGGGGCGCCCCCACCGGGGCGCGTCGTCGGGGCCGGACACCCGGGCTCGGCCGGCCGGCGCGTCGCCACGGTTACGGGCCACCGGCGTGTCGTCCACCGGCGGCTCGACGGCAGCCACCCGCGCCCGTCCGGCGCCCGCCGGCTCGACAGTGGGGGCGGCACCGGCGAGGGCGGCACCGCTGGCGTCGAGACGGCGGCGCACCGCGGCGATCCCCTCGTGGGCCCGTTGCGCCTGGTCGAGGGCCTGGTTACCGCGCTGGGCGGCGGCCACGATCTCGCCGCGCAGCTCCCGACGCAGTTCCTCGATCTCGTCCAGCAATTCGTCGGTCCGCGCCGAGGCGCCCTCGCCGTCGGGCCGCAACGCGATGGAGAGGCCGATCAGCACCACCGCGAGGATGGCGAGCACCGCGGCGAAACGCAGCGGGCCATTGCCGTCGGCCACCAGCAGGATCAGCGCCGCCACCGGCGCGAGCGCGACGCCCGCCCAGAAGAGCATGGTCAGCAGCAGTGGTTGACGCCGGGCGTCAGAGGTGGCCGGGGCTGGCATGGATGTGCAGCCTACCCACGATATCCACCGGAGGGAACGGGGTCCCCGGGACGTGCGGACGCCCCCGCCCGGTCGGGGGCGGGGGCGTCCTCAGCACGTGCGGAAAGGGCTCAGCTGGTGGCGAAGGCGCCATCCGAGGAGAAGATCAGACCCACGCTGATCGAGCCGTCGCGCAGCCCGCTCTTGGTCAGCGGCCCGCCCTGGTCCAGGGAGGAGAACTTGCCGACCGACAGCCCGTAGGTCTTCTCCAGGCCCGGCTTGCAGAACGGACGCTGCTCGCACTCCGGCGGGCCACCCAGCACTGTCGCGCTACCGGAGCACTTCGCGGCCAGCTCGGAGAGGGTCCGCACGCCGTACTTGTCGGCGAATGCCTGGGTCACCGCGAAGGCGTTCTGGTCCTGCGCGGCGGCCGGGGTGCCGAAGGTGAGGCCGGCCTTGTCGCCCTCGGCCTTCAGCGCGGTCACCGTCGTGTTGACGTCCGGCGAGGAGATCGGCTGGGCGTTCTGGCCGTTGGCCTTGGTGTTGAGGAACTCGGCCATGGTCGCCGCGTACTCCGGGACGACCTGGATCTCGCCCTTCTCCAGGGCCGGCGCGTAGAGCTCCCGGTTGCCGATCTGCTGCACCTTGACCTGGTAGCCGGCGGCGGTGAGCGCGATCCGGTACAGCTCGCCCAGGATCTGACTCTCGGCGAAGTTGCCAGCGCCCACAGTGATGTCACCGCCCGGCCCCTTGGCGATGCCCGCGGTGAGGTTGTTCGCGCTGGCGAACTCCTCGGCCGCCACCTTGGGGGTCTTGCGGTCCTCGTTGACGGCCTTGTTGAGCTGGATCAGCTTCGGGGTGTCGAGCGCGGCGGAGACCTTGTCCAGTGCGGCGATCAGCTGCGGATTCGCCGCCTTGCTGTTGACAGCGGGAATGACGTTGTCGGAGTTCTGGAGCTTCTTGTCGTCCTGCAGAGCGATGAGCTGCTGGCCGGCGACCGGGGCGCACCCGGCGCCGGAGGCGCTCGTCTGGGGTGCGTCGGTGCCGGACGAGCCGGCGTCACCGCAGCCGGTGAGGAGTGCTGCCCCGGCGACGGCGCTGACCGCCCCGATCGCCAGACGTGTACGTGCGCGCATGTGCCCGCCTTCCGTGTCCCGGCGCGGCCCGTTCCGGGCCGGCCGCGTGTCCGACGGGCGATCCTGACTGTCGGCCGCCCGCGAATGTCCACCCAACATGCTCCGGAACCGACCGACAACTTGGGATGGACTTCGTCACCCCATCGTCACCGATTTGACGGGCGTGGGTCGTCAGCTCGCCGCGCTCTCACCCGGACGGGTCAGGCGCTCCCGGTGGCGTCGGCGGCCCGGGGCCGCCCGAGGCGCTGCCGCCCGCGCCGCAGCGGCTTGGGGGTGACCAGCCGTTCGACGCCGCCGAGGACCACCTCGGCCAGCAACGCGAGCCCGGCCACCAGCACACCGCCGGCGACGATCTGCCCGCCGCCGGCCGCGATACCGATACCGAAGCCGGTCCGGATGATCTGGCCCAGGCCGCCGCCGTTGACGAAGGAGGCCAGCGCCGCGGTCGCGATCACCTGGACCGCCGCGGTGCGGAAGCCGGCCGCCAGGTAGGGCACCGCGAGCGGCAACTCCACCCGGCGCAGCAGCTGCCCGCCGGACAGACCCATCCCCCGGGCCGCGTCGCGGGCCTCCGGGTCCACCTGCCGCACCCCGGTGTACGCGTTGGCCAGCAGCGGCGGCACGGCGAAGACAGCCAGTGCCACCACGACCGGTGTCTTCCCGAAGCCGCTGGCGAAGACGACCGGGAGGATGGTCAGCAGCGCCAGGGTGGGGATGGCCAGGGTCGCGTTGGAGATCAGCACCACGAGGCCGCCACCTCGACCGAGGTGCCCCAACCAGAGCCCGAGCGGCCAGGCCACCAGGCAGCCGAGCGCCACCGCCAGGGCGGAGATCGTCAGGTGCTCGCCGAGTCGGTCCAGCATGCCGCCGGGGTTCGTCCAGTTCAGTGGGTCGTTGATCCAGGTGATGGCCTGCCCGATCGGGTTTTCCGCGACGGTCACCGTGCCCTCCGGGTGGACCAGGGAGTCACCAGTCGGGCGACCAGGATGAGCAACAGGTCGAGCACGACAGCGAGCGCCACGCAGAGCAGGGCGGCCGTCATGATCTCGGCCTTGTAGAGGTTGTTCTGGAAGCCCGCGAAGATCAACTGCCCGAGCCCGCCGTGCCCGACCAGCACCCCGACCGTGACCAACGCCACAGTCGAGACCGTCGCCAGCCGTACGCCGGTGACGATGCCCGGCAGCGCCAGCGGCAGGTCGATCCGGAACAGCCGCCTCCAGCGGCCGTAACCCATGCCCTCGGCGGCCTCGCGAACCTCCGGAGGCACCTGATTGAGACCGGCCACCACGTTGCGCACGATCAGCAGCAGCGCGTAGAGGACCAGCCCGACCAGCACCGTGGTCGCCCCGGTGCCCAGGTAGGGGGCGATGAACGCGAAGAGCGCCAACGACGGGATGGTGTAGACCACCCCGCTGACAGCGAGGATCGGACCGGCGAGCGGACGGACCCAGTACGCCAGCACTGACAACGGCAGGGCGATCAGCACCGCTATCAACACCGCTCGGCCGGTGAGGGAGGCGTGTTCGCGCACCGCGGCGAGGATCGTGTCAGAGTTGTCCCGCACGTACTGCCAGGAGAACCAGGGGTTACCCGGGTCGGCCCGGTAGCTCAGGCGGAAGGACATACGTGGACGTTACCCCGGAGGCTGCCAGCGTGGCCCAGTCCCCTCGCGCGGCGTCGATCTCCCTGGAGGGCATCCAGAAGCGCTACCCGAACGGCACCGAAGCTGTCCGGGACCTCAGCCTGGAGGTCCGGGCCGGCGAGCTGGTGGTGCTGATCGGCCCGTCCGGCTGCGGCAAGTCGACGGTGCTGCGGATGATCAATCGCCTGATCGAACCGACCGCCGGTCGCATCACGCTCGGCGACGAGGACGTCACGAACGTCGACCCGGTGCGACTGCGCCGTCGAATCGGATACGTGATCCAGAACGTCGGTCTCTTTCCACACCAGACCGTGCGAGCCAACGTGGCCACCGTGCCGGGCCTGCTCCGCTGGCCCAAGGGCCAGACCCGGGCCCGGGTCGACGAGCTGCTCGACCTGGTCGGGCTGGACCCGGCGGAGTTCGGCGGGCGCTACCCGCACGAGCTGTCGGGTGGCCAGCGGCAGCGGGTCGGGGTGGCTCGCGCGCTCGCCGCCGACCCGGTGGTGCTGTTGATGGACGAGCCGTTCTCGGCCGTCGACCCGATCGTCCGGGCCCGCCTGCAGGAGGAGTTCCTGCGCCTCCAGGCCGAGGTGCGCAAGACGATCGTGCTGGTCACCCACGACCTCGACGAGGCCGTTCGGCTCGGTGACCGGATCGCGGTCCTCTCCGAGGGCGGGCACCTGGAGCAGTACGACACTCCGGCCGCACTGCTCGGCGCACCCGCCACTGCGTTCGTACGCGAGTTCGTCGGCGCCGACCGGGGCATCCGCCGGTTGGCGGTCACCCCGCTCGACCGGGAGGCGCTGGAGCCGGTGCCCGAGGACGCCGCACCGGACCTGCCCACCGTCGCTGTCGACGGCTCGGCGTACGACGCGTTGGCGGTCCTGCTCACCTCGGGCCGGGACCGGCTCCTCGTGACCGACGCCGGCCAGCCGGTGGGCGCGCTCAGCCGACAGCGCCTCCTCGACCTCGGCCGCCCGACCAGCTGACCCCCTGGCCGGGGCAGGTACGACCGTCGCGCCCGGCCGGGTCAGGCGCGACCGCCGAGGCTGGCGATGCCGATGATCCACCCGGTGAGGAAGCCGTAACCGGCACCGGTGCTGGCGTCCTGTAGGGCCCCCAGCAGTGACGGTGCCGGGCCGAGCAGCGCCGCCAACACGGCGGCCAGCCCGCCAGCCAGCACGTACGCGGCCCAGCCGGAGAAGAACTGGCTGACCGGGCCGGGCACCCGGGCGACCTGAGCGGCGGGCAACAGGTAGAGCAGCGCCACCGCGAGGACCACCAGCAGCACGGCTCGCAGGTCGGCGGCGAACAACCCGCCGGCCTGCCCGTCCGCGTCGAGCCGCCAGGCTGGCCAGGCGAGCAGGCGCGCGTAGAACGCCCCGCCCGACTCCGGGTCGGTCAGTGTGACGGCCCAGCCGGTGTACGCCGGACTGCCGCAGATCCCGACCAACAGCAACACGGCGAGCGCGCCGGTGCCGGCGGCCGTGCCGTAGCGGCTGACCGGGCCGGAAC
The DNA here is from genome assembly GCF_018070325.1 of Micromonospora sp. H61. Classification (GTDB taxonomy): domain Bacteria; phylum Actinomycetota; class Actinomycetes; order Mycobacteriales; family Micromonosporaceae; genus Micromonospora; species Micromonospora salmantinae. The sequence continues at coordinate 144,936 of NZ_JAGPXY010000002.1, read as the reverse complement.
GGTGGATGAGCGACGCGATCCGCCCAGGCCCCGAACCGGTGGCTCGGACGGACCTGGGCTGCCCCGAGCGGCTCAGTGCTTCATCAGGTAGTCGATGAAGGCGGCCCGCAGCAGCGGCGCCGACTCCTCGTAGCCGTGACCGGTCAGCTCCCGCCACAGCGCGTTGGCCTCGTCGATCGTCGGGCCGATCGAGTTCGGGGCGCCATCCAGCACCGTGGCCTCGTCCGCGTTCGGCAGGTGGCGCAGCACCGACCAGAAGAAGCCCACGTCCCGATGCTCCCGGGCCCGGGCGAACGCCCGCTCCCGCAGCTCCTCGGTGGACAGCGCGTCAAGCTCCTCGAACGAGGTTCCGCCCGGGGTGGCGGCAGGTGAGTCGGTCATGTCGCCGAGCCTAACGGTCGAGATCAGCTCCGGCTCGGCGGACGCGACGCGGCTCACCGCTCGTCGGTGTCCCACCGTCGCGGGCTGTCCTCCCACCGCGGATCCCGCCACGGGTCGATCGGTTGCGGCGCGGCCTGCGTCGGCAGCGTGGGAGGCCAGTTGTCGACGGACTGCGGCTGCGGCGTGGTCCAGCCCGAGCTGATCGTGCCGTCGCCGACCGGCTCGACCCGCTCAGGGCTGCCCGCTCGGGGCCGCCCGAGCGTCTCGACCAGCCGGGTGGCCAGCAGGCCGACGCCGAGCGCCGCCCCGCCGACCACCCAGTTGCTCAGCGTCCAGCCGCGCTCCGGCGCGTACACCTGAAAGACCGTGACCAGGCCGACCGCCAACAGCGTGCCGAACACACCGCCCCGGCGGCCGTACGCGCTGGTGCCGGCGAGCACTGCCACGCCGATGGCCAGCACCGTCCAGTCCAGCCCCGAGGTGGGCGCCACCGGCCCGGGGTCGTTGGCGGCGAGCAGGATGCCGGCCAGAGCGGCCAACACCGTGGAGACGACCAACGCGACGGCGGTCACCACGGCGGCCACCGCGCCCCGCCGACGGGCCGGGTCGGCGATCGGTCGGTACCGGCCGACGAGCCGGCGGATCGCCCGGATCGCGCCGAACAGCCCACCCAGGACGGCCACCGCGGCGAAGCCGGCGAAGAGGTAACCGGCGCTGCCGGTGGGGTCGTAGTCGCCCTGCACCAGCACGGGCGCCGATCGACGTTCGATGTACACCACCACGGCGGCGGCGCCGGCCAGGCTGGCGGCCCAGCCCGGCACGTGCAGCACCACCACGGCCAGCGCCAGCGCCAGTCCCCCCACCGCGGCGACCGCCACAGCCGGGCCGAGGGACGCCGGCAGGCCCCGGTCACCCTGCTCGGCGTAGTGCAGGGCTGCCGCTACCGCGATCGGGCCGACTGCCAGGTTCGGCGCGGCCGTCCGCAGGCTCAGCCCGGCGGCCAGGGCGAGCAACCCCAGCCCGACCGCGTCGATCAGCAGCGTGCGCAGGTTGCCGTCGCGCACCGCGGCCGGATCCTCCCGCCAGAGCAGCCAGCTCACGGCGGCCAGCCCGGCCAGCAGCAGCAGCTCCCACCCCAGGTGTACGCCGATCCGATCCCGGCCGGGCTCACCGTGGGTGGGATCGTCGAAGACGTTGTCCAGGACAGCGGCCGGCACCCCCGACGAGGGTTCGGCCGACCGGTCCCGGCCCGCTTCTTCGTACCCCATGACGCCGCCTCCCCAGTGGCCGACCGTCCCCAGTCCGGCGCACGGACGGACCCTGGGTGGCCCTTGCTCTCCGATCGCAGGCACCGTACCCGCGACCGCAGCCGGGCGTAACCCCCTGCTCAGCGCTGGCCGGGGCGGTTCTCCCGAGGGTCCTGCTCGCGCTCGTCGTCGGGGCGTTCCGGCACCCGGCAGGAGCGCTCCAACCAGAGCGCGGCGCCGACCAGCGCCAGCGAGGCGAGCAGGCCCCCGCCGGCGGCCGGTCGATCGTCCAGGGCGGCACGGGTGGTCTCCACGAAGAGCCAGCCGGTGAGCCCCGCGTAGAAGCCCGCGAAGATCGCGGCGGCCAGCGCCGACGCCTTGGCCAACACCACGAAGCGGGCGACCAACAGCGGATTGACCGGCTCCCGACCCGGCTTGCGCTCGATCCGGCCCCGGGTGTTGACGGCGGCGTACGCCTCCAGCACGGCGAGCCCGGCCAGCGTCACCACCGGCAGCCAGGGCAGCCGGGGAATGCCGCTGTAGTAGAGGGTGCTGATCAGCAGCCAGGCCACCGCCGCCGCAGCCAGGCCGGCCACGACCAGGGTCGAGATCCGGGTGGGGCCCATCCGCGACCCGTCCGGGCCCGACCCGCGGGGTGGGGGCTTCGCCTGCGTCATGCCGGCCGGTTCCGCTCGGTCATGCCGTCGACTCTAACGCCAACTCCGGCCGGGGACGCAGTTCCAACGCGTCGTCCGCCGCCGGGCCGGTGGTCAGCAGGTCGGTCAGCCAGCCGTGACCGGGCAGCCGACCGTACGGCTGGATGTCGATCCACGGACGCAGCACGAAGGCGCGCAGGTGCGCCCGGGGGTGCGGCAGGGTCAGCTCCTCCTCGTCGCTGAACACCGGCTCGTCGTCGTCGCCCCAGACCGCGATCACGTCCACGTCGAGGGTGCGCGGCCCGAACCGCCGCTGCGGGTCGCGGACCCGGCCGGCCGCGCGCTCCGCGTCGCGGGCCCGCTCCAGCCAGTCGCGCGGGGTCGCGCTCTCGTCCTGCACGAGGACCACCGCGTTGAGGTACGCGGGCTGATCGGTGTCGCCCCACGGTGGAGTCTCGTACACCCCGGAGAGCACGAGCACCGCGTCGCCGAGGGTGGCGACGGCCGTGCGCAGGTGCTCCAGGCGGTCGCCCAGGTTGCTGCCGAGCGAGAGGACCGCCCGGGTCACCGGGTACGCGCCCGGGTCATGGTGACGGCCACGTCGGTGAAGGTGTGCGGCACCGGAGCCTCCGGCTTGTGCACGGTGATCGTCGCCGCGTCGACCCGAACGTCTGCCAGGCAGACCGCGAGGAGCCGGTCCGCGAGGGTCTCGATCAGGTTGACCGGCTCGCCGGTCACCACCGCCACCAGGCGTTCGGCCAGCTCGCCGTAGTGCACCGTTGCGGTGACGTCGTCGCTGGCCGCGGCCGGGCCGAGGTCCAACTCCAGGACGGCGTCGACCACGAAGTCCTGCCCCTGTTCGCGCTCGAAGTCGTACACCCCGTGCCGACCGCGCGCCCGCAGGCCGGTCAGCTGGATCCGGTCCGCCGTCATCGCCGTACCCCCTGCTCGTGATCGTCTTGCGTCCGCTTGCTGTCGTGCGGCGGCACGGCCAGGCGGGGGCTGCCGGTCGCCGCCCAGACGGCGAGCGCGTCGGCGGTGGCCTGCACGTCGTGCACGCGTACGCCCCAGGCGCCCGCGGCGACCGCCAGCACACTGGTGGCCACTGTGGCCGCCTCCCGCTGGGCGGTCGGTCGCGGCGTGCCGTCCGCGGCGGCGAGCAACCCACCGAGGTACGACTTGCGGCTCGCGCCGAAGAGCAGCGGGTAGCCGAGATCCAGCAACTCCGGCAGGCGGGCGCTGAGTTCCCAGTTGTGCGCGGCCGTCTTGGCGAAGCCGAGCCCGGGGTCGACGATGAGGCGGTCGGCCGCCACCCCGGCGGCCAGCGCAGTGTCGATCCGTTGGGCCAACTCGGCCCGGACGTCGGCCACCACGTCGGTGTAGGTGGCCAACTCGCGCATGGCACGGGAGTGCCCACGCCAGTGCATCAGCACCCAGGGGCAGTTCACGTCGCGGACCACCCGGGCCATGTCCGGGTCGGCCAGGCCACCGGAGACGTCGTTGACCACCGCCGCGCCGGCGGCCAGGGCGGCCTCCGCGACCCGCGCGCGGCTGGTGTCGACGCTGACCGCCACGCCGGCGGCGGTCAGCTCGCGGATGACCGGCAACACCCGCTCGGCCTCGGTCGCGGCGTCGATCCGCTCGGCGCCCGGACGGGTCGACTCGCCACCGATGTCGACCAGGTGCGCACCGGCGTCGCGTAGACGGACGCCGTGTCCGACGGCGGCGTCCAGGTCGGCGTACCGTCCGCCGTCGGAGAAGGAGTCCGGTGTGACGTTGAGGACGCCCATCACCACCGGGCCCGAAGCCCGCACCAGATCGGTCACGACTAGACGGTACCGGTCGCGGCGGCGGCGCCCAGCGACCCGGGTAGGCCCCGCACCACTGCCCCTGACGTGCCGATTAGAACAGGTGTACGATCGGTCATCCGGGCAGTATCGGGCAGCCCCTTCGCGGCTTGTCGCAATCCGGGGCGGCCCGTACGCTTTGGAATTGGCCAGCATCGAGATGGCGAAGCTTGGAGGGAGGGCCGAAGCGGGGGAAAACCGCCCAAACCTCGCCACCCTCCGTGGTGAGTAACGAACACAGGGTCAAGAACGCCATGCCCTGTGGAGCACTTTTCCCGCCAGGCTTGCCTATTGCACCGCCGCGGCACCGCCGGCCGCGCTATGGGGAGGTTCCAGTGATCGCCTTCGAGCTCATGGAGACGGCGTCGTCCGGCGTCGCCCACGCGCTCTCCACCCTGGCGTCGGCTCCACTCGCGGAGCCGGCACCGAAGGGGATCGACACCAACAGTGTCGTCACCTTCTTCGCCAGCAAGATCGCGCCGATCCTGCTCGCCGTCCTGGGCGTCATCTTCATCGGCCGTGCCAGCCGAGGCGAGATCTCCAAGGTGCTGACCAGCTCCGCGATCGCCATCGTCGGGCTTGCCTTCATCGCGGGCGCGGCAACACTCTTCTTCGTCGGCGATTACCTGATCGACCTGATCTTCGAATAGGCGCTTCACCAGATGCGGCTGCGCACCGACGACGACATCTACCGGGCCCGCCTGGTCTACCTCGGGCCGCCCGGTTACACCCTTCCGGTCCACCTGCCCTACGCCCAGTACGGGCTCTTCATGCTGCTGGTCCCCCTCTACATGTTCATCCACTGGCTGTTCACGTTGACGGTCGAGCTCTTCCCAGCCTGGGAGATCGCGCTCGCCATCGTGACCACGTCGTTCATCTTCCGGCACGTCGACCCCGATCGGCCGGCGCGGGTGGTCATCCGCACCGCGCTGACCGACTGGCGACGCACCCGGGAGCCGGCGGTCGAGCAGCGCGATCCGCGCCTGGTCGGCAGCCGGATCAGGATTAGGGAGGAGCTGGCATGACCGGACGTACGTCGAACGGTCCTTCGCAGGACGCGGGCAGGGGTTTGCCGACACTCGCCGAGGCGGTCGCATGAGCCGCTCCTCCACGCCGGGCTCCCCGGCCGGCCGCCCGGGCGCGCCGGCAGGTCACCGTGCGCACTCGTTCGACTACACCGAGGGCGAGGACGAGGTTGCCCTCGACCCCGCGCTGGTGACGTCGCCCGGCCATGGTGCCGTCGGCGTCTTCCAGGCACCCCGGCCGGTCCCTCGCCGGACGCCACCGGCCGAGCCCACCGCCGTGTCGGCCGGCGAGAACGCCGACATCGACTCCCCCTTCCTGGACCTCTTCGGCGGCGGGGGGCGACCCACCTCGCCACGAGCCGTCACCGCCGGCCCCAGCACCCGCGAGCAGCCGGCGATCCCGCATCAGCCGCCACCCACCGCCAGCCCGGCACCACCCCGCGCGGTTCCCGAGCTCGAGCCACCGTGGACGCCGGCCGACCCGCCCGGCAACGGTGGCCGACCCGTCGAGCCACGACACGGTGGCGGCCACCCGGCCAGCGAGTCCCGGGTGCCGCACCAGGCCGGCGATCGACGACCGATGCTGCGTCCGCCGGACGAGCCCTACCCGGCCACCGGCGGCGGGTCGCCGTCGGCGACCACCGGTTCCGTCCGCCGACCCGCCAACACCGTGCCGGGCAGCCGCCCCACAGCGACGTCGCCGGCCCGACCGGCGGCTCAGGCGCCGCCCCAGCCGGCGGCCGCTGCCGGCCGGTCCACGGCTCCGTCGGAGCAGCCGGCCATGATCACGGCTGCGGATCGGCCAGCTCTCGAACGTACGGCGCGCCGGGCCACCGAAGCGGATCGGCCCAGGAGCACCGGCACCGCGGCCACCGGCAAGGAGATCGCCGCACCCCGACAGCGCACGGCGAGCCGACCGGACCGACCGATCAAGCCGACCCGGGTTCGCGCTCCGAAGATCAAATTCGGGGATCGAGATCCGTCTGTCGAGCTGGCCATCACCGAGATCGCCGGCCACCTGACCTTCACGCCGAACACCGTCACCGCCTGGTACTGGCTGCCCGAGGTCCGCTGGGCGTTCCGGCCGGACGCCGAGCGCGAGGCGCTGCTGTCGGCGATCTCCGAGCAGTACGCCGGCCTGGCCGGCTTCCGACTGCACCTGCGCCGCACCACCCGGCCGTTCCCCGCCGACGAGTGGGCGCGCACCATCGACACGCACACCTCGGCGCCACTGCCCGATGTCCCCGGCACCACCGGCTGGGCCGACCACCTGGTCGCCGCCCAACGCCACCTGATGGCGGTCAACCACGCCGAGGGCCAGACCTACCTGGGTGTCACCTTCGCCCGGCGTTCCCTCGGCGACTCCCTCACCGAGCGGCTGCTGCGCACCTTCGGCCGGGGCACCGCCGATGGGGAACGCCGCAAGCTGGGCCGCACCGTGGAACAGTTCGACGAGGTGCTCGGGGCGTTCGGCATGCGCGGCCGGCGGGTCACCGCCCAGGAACTGGAATGGCTGCTCTACCGCTCGGTGGCGCTGTGCATGTCGCCGCCGAGCACCCTCTCCCCCGTCACCGACGGGCGCTGGGAGCGCGGCGACCTGCTCGCCATGACCGAGCAGGTCGAGCGCTACCGCACCCCGTACGGCTCGACGGTCAAGCTGGTCAACCGGATGACCGGCGAGGAGCGGCACGTGGCAGTGCTCGCGGTCGGCCGGATGGAGCCGCTGGAGATCCCGGAACGACACGAGCCCTGGCTGCACTTCCACGAGCGACTGCCGTGGCCGATGGAAATCTCCACCCGCGTCGACATCCTCGGCTCCGGCGACTCCTTCCGCAATCTCGAACACCGGCTGCGGATGATCCGCTCGCAACAGCTCGACTACGCCGAACACGGCATCGACGCGCCCCCGGAGCTGGAGCGACTGGCCAAGCGCGCCCTGGTGATCGGCGACGAGATGACCACCGGCCTGCCGGTCGACTCGGCCCGTGCGCACGGCTGGCACCGGATCGCGGTCGGCGGCCGGACCAGGGAGGAATGCCTGGAGCGGGCCCGCCGGCTCATCCAGCTCTACTCCCGAGAGCTACGCATCTCGCTGCAGCACCCGAAGAACCAGGACTGGCTGGCCCGCGAGTTCATCCCCGGCGAGCCGATCGCCAACACCGGCTACGTGCGCCGCATGCCGGTGCCGTTGCTCGCCGCCGCGCTCCCCCAGGCCGCATCCAACGTCGGCGACCGGCGGGGCGACCTGATCGGCCGAACCGCCGGCACCTGCCGCCGCCCGGTCTTCCTCGATCTGCACTTCCCCATGGAGGTCCGGGAACGCTCCGGGCTCGCGGTCTTCGTCGCCGAACCGGGCGGTGGCAAGTCCACACTGCTCGGCGCCCTGGGCTACCTGGCCGCCCGCCGAGGTGTCCAGGTGACCCTGCTCGACCCATCCGGCCCGTTGGCCCGCCTCTGCGCGATGCCCGAGCTGCGGCCGTACTCCCGGGTGTTGAACCTGACCGGCTCGGAGCACGGCACCCTGGCGCCCTACTCGCTCATCCCGACGCCGCTGCGCTCCGAGTTCGGCACCGGGGCCGCCGGCGACCGGGAATTCGAGATCGCGGTCTCCAACGCCCGAGCCGAGCGGCGGATGCTGGTCCAGGACATCTGCATGATGCTCGTTCCGCCGCAGGTCGCCAGGGAGGCGTCGACCGCCACCCTTTTCCGGCACGCGGTCCGCCAGGTCCCCGCCGAGGAGACCTCCACCCTTGACGACGTGGTGAGCTGCCTCGGGCGGCTCGACGACGACGCCGGCAAGGAACTGGCCAACCTCCTGCTGGACACCGCCGAGATGCCACTGGCCATGCTCTTCTTCGGCCGACCGCCGGAAGGGCTGCTCGGTGCCGACGCGGCACTCACCGTGATCACCATGGCCGGGCTACGGTTGCCCGACCTCAAGATCGAACGCGAGTACTGGTCGGCCGAGGAAGCACTGGCCCTGCCGATGCTGCACACCGCGCACCGGCTCGCCGTCCGGCGCTGCTACGGCGGCTCGATGTCGTCCCGCAAACTCGTCGGCCTCGACGAAGCGCACTTCATGGAAGGCTGGCGGTCCGGGCGCTCCTTCCTGGTCCGACTCGCCCGCGACTCCCGCAAGTGGAACCTGGCCGCACTGGTCGCCTCCCAGAACCCCAAAGACATCCTCGGCCTCGACGTGCAGAACCTCGTCTCCACCGTCTTCGTCGGTCGCATCGCCGAGGACGCCGAGATCGCCTCCGAAGCGCTACGGCTGCTGCGGGTGCCGGTGAACGACGGGTACGAAGCCACCCTCGCCTCGCTCTCCGCCGCCGACACCAGCTCGTCCAGCCGGCTCGGCTTCCGCGAGTTCGTGATGCGCGACGTCGACGGCCGGGTGCAGAAGGTTCGCGTCGACGTCTCGTACGTCGAAGGGCTGCTGGACCACCTCGACACGACGCCCGCCGCGATCGCCGCGGCGGCCGGAGTCCTGCCGAGCATCCCCCTGCCGGATCTGGAGGCGTGACATGGCTAGGGCCTGGGCAAGGACTGCGTCGTTCCTGCTCGCCCTTGGCGTACTGGCCGGGGCCACCCTCACCTGGCCGCTGATCGGTGCAGAGGCCGCAGCCGCCGCACCGCCCGCCGCCCAGGCCCGCGCCGACCTCTGCACGACCGCCGAATGGCAGGCCGACTTCCGCGCCTGCGTAGCGAAGCTAGAAGCGGTCGCCGACGACCAGGTCACCTGCCGCAACGCACCAACCCCGGGTACGCCTGACTCCGGGCTCGCCGGCTGGTTCGCCGCCGCGCCGCCGACGGAGGCTGCGAATGGAGTAGCTGGTCGGTACAGCCTCTATGGCTACGGTGGCTACAGCTATAACACCTATGATGTCGACGGTGGCTGCGCCTCAAGCGTGCTTCATCCGGACTACAAGTTCACCACGACGATCGCCAATGGCGAGTTCATGGCCGCCACGGCGATCATCGGCGCATCAAATGCGCTCCGAGAGCGCGCCTGGGACCCCGGTTCGATGTGGGGATGGGCTGACCCGCTTGTCGAGCAGGCGACCAAGGCCGTGTACCAGAAGGTGTTCAGCGTCTTCGGCATCGTCACCCTGTGTGTGGTGGGGCTCTACCTACTCTGGCGGTCCCGCCAGTCAGACATGAGCAATGCGATGACCACCGCGGGCTGGGCGCTGCTGGTGATGGTCGCGGTCACGGCACTGGCCGCTTGGCCGGTCAAGTCAGCAAACATCGCCGACGGGGCACTTGTCACCAGCCTCGGAGTGGTGCATGACGCCGTTGGGCCGCAGGCTAAGGAGCCGGACCCGGGGCGGTGCATCGATCCTGACCGCTGCAAGGACCTACGAGCCCCTGCCGTCCGAGCAAGCGACACCGCTACCGAGACAATGCTGTACCGGAACTGGCTCCGGGGAGTGCTCGGCTCGGCCGACAGTGAGACCGCCCGTAAGTACGGTCCGGCACTCTACGACGCGAAGGCACTTTCCTGGGAGGAGGCCGAGAAGCTACGCGCCAACCCGGCCACTCGGCCAGCGACGATCAAGGCAAAGCAGCAGCAGTGGGCGCGGGTGGCCCAGCAGATCAAGGCCGAGGATCCAGAGGCGTACGAATATCTCCAGGGCATACGCGATATGGATCGGGTCGGCGCAGGGTTCATCGCCGTGCTCGCGGCCCTACTATTTGCGATGTTCGACCTGACCGCGTCGCTACTGGTCCTGCTGGGTTTCCTGATCTTCCGGTGGGCGGTGATCGCGGCACCCATCCTGGGCACCATCGGTCTACTGCGGCCGGCCAGCGCCGGTCTGCGGCGGTTGGCGAACGCTGTGGTCGCCGCGCTGTTCAACATCGCCATCTTCGGCACCGGGGCAGCCATCTACCTGTTCGCCGTCGATCTGATCATGGGTACCCCCACCATGCCGGGTTGGCTTCAGGTGGTGCTGGTGTGGCTCTGCGGGGTGGTCGGATGGCTGCTGCTGCGGCCGTACCGGCGGATCACCCAACTCGGCGGCAAGGACAGCAGCGAAGCGGTCAGTTCGGCCGGGTCCTGGCACCGCCGGTTCTTCCGCGACATGCGGACCGCCGCACGGCTGGACGTAGCCGAGCCGGGCGGCACCGCCGAACCGGTGGGCGGACGTCGACGGTCGCCCGAAGCAACGCAGACCCGGCTACGTCCCGAGGCGCGGCGGGAGGACCCGGCTCCGGTTCCGACCGCTAGGGCCGAGGGCCGGCGCGCAGACGCGGTGCGCCCCGACGGTCGAGAGCGGCCCGACGAGGCGCTGGCGGAGGAGGACAGAGGTCGGAGCCGCCCAACCGCTCCGCAGCCTCGACGCCGACAGCCAGCGACCTGGACCGAGCCGGATGTTCCGGCTGAGAATCCGTCGTTCGTGGTCTACCGCCCGGGCTCAACCGAGCGTGTACCGGATCGCACCGGACCTCGGGTGCGATCAGAGGCGAGGTGACGGTCATGCGACGGGCGCTGGAATTCCTCTTCACCCGGGCGCTGCGGTCCCGGTTGGGCGTTGCGCTGGTGATCGGGGTGGTGGTCGTTGGTGTACTCGGGGCGGCCAGGCTGATCTCCAACCCGGGCGATTCAGCCGATGGGTTGAGTAGCCGTCCGGATGGGCCGATCATCACCGTGGACCCGACGGCCGGCGATGACGGCCTGCTCAACAGCGCGGCTCCGCCGTCACCCGTGACGTCGCCCGGCGCCCGCACGCCCGAACAGACCGCCGACCGCTTCGCCAAGGCATGGCTGGGCCGTCCCGGGATGACCACCGAAGAGTGGCAGGCTGGTCTGCGGCCACTTTCCACGCCGACGCTGAGAGAGAAGTTGACCGGCGTCGAACCCGAGAGCGTGCCGGCCGAGAGGGTCACCGGTCCTCCAACCATGCGAGGGCGGACCGAGACGTTCGTCGAGTTGCTGCTTCCCCTTGATGCCGGCGGGCTCCGGTTGGAGCTGGTCACCTCCGATGACGGTTGGCTGGTCGACGTTCTGGACTGGGAGCGGCCATGAGCGACGTTGGTAGCGCCAAAACCCGCCGGGGTCCGCTCCGGCTCGGTGTGGTCGCCTCGGTCCTCACCGGGATGCTGCTTTTGCTCTGCTGCACCGGCGGCACCGCGGCGTTCTTCCTCACCGGGCTCGGAGGCGACGACGCCGAGAACGGCGACACCATGGCAGGCATGGAGTGCGGGCCGGTCCGAGCGGTAAACATCGCCGGCAAGCTGCCGCGATTCGCCCAGTACGGCGACACCCAGGTCCGCAATGCCGCGATCATCATCAAGGTCGGCCAGGACATGGGCGTACCTTCGCGAGGTTGGGTGGTCGCCCTCGCCACCGCGATGCAGGAGTCCGCCCTACGCAACCTGGCCAACAGCGGCGTACCCGAGTCCCTGGCTCTGCCGCACGAGGGCGTTGGCGCGGACCACGACTCGCTGGGCCTGTTCCAGCAGCGGCCGGGGTGGGGCACCGTCGCCGAGCGGTTGAACCCCGCGTACGCGGCCCGCAAGTTCTACGAGAAGCTCGTCAAGGTCGGGAGTTGGCAGCAACGACCGCTGACCGTGGTCGCGCAGCGGGTCCAGGTCAGCGCATACCCGGACGCGTACGCCAAGCACGAAGAGGTGGCCAGCCGGATCGTGGACGCGCTGGCCGGCGGCGCGGCCCGCACCGTCGAGATCAACGGCAAGGCGGTGTGCAACGCGGCCGAGCGCGGCCAGATCGCTGCCTCCGGCTGGACCGCACCGATCCCCGGCGGAGTCGGCTCCGGTTTCCGCACCGCCAGCCGACCCAGCCACAACGGAGTCGACATCGGCGCGGCCAAGGGCACCGAGATCCGTGCGGCAGCGACCGGCCGGGTGCTGGTCTCCACCTGCGACGAGGACCGCCGCGGCCGACAGGACTGCAACGTGGACGGCTTCCCCGGCAAGGGTGGCTGCGGCTGGTTCGTCGACCTGCTGCACGCCGGTGGCTACATCACCCGGTACTGCCACATGGTGGTTCAGCCCTTCGTCAAGAAAGATCAGGTCGTGACGGCCGGTCAGGTGATCGGCAAGGTCGGCAGCAGTGGCAACTCCTCCGGTCCGCACCTGCATTTCGAGGTGCACCTGCGCAACGACCGCAACGCCTCCGGCGCGGTGAACCCGGTCCCGTTCATGCGCGAGCGGGGTGCCCCGCTGCGCGCCGCTGAGTGAGGCCACCACGGGTATGACCGGACCGTTACCCGACCCGTTCGCCGACCAGCCGGACTGGGCACCGCAGCCGCCGAGACCGCTGACCATCGTCCCCGCGACGGAGCGGATCGAGCTACGCGGTCGACGGGTGCTGGTCGGGCTGCCCGGGATGGGTTGGCGCGGGGACCTGCGCGCGGACGACCGGGTGGTGCAGAGTGCCCGGACCTACGTGCCGGTGATCCCCGAGCACGAGTGGTACCGGGCCGAAGCCGACCAGGTCGAGGTGTTCGCGCCGTTGGTGCCGGTGGAGCGGGTCTGGGTGGAGACGGTCGGCAGCCGTCCGGGAGTGGACGACGCCCGGGACACGGGCATCCGCTTGGTCTCGCTGGACGGCCCGGCACACCGGACCCCCACACCGGTCTTCGAAGCGGACGCGGTCACCGGTCGGCGGGTGGTGCACGTCGAGGGTGGCCTGGAGCACCGTGACCTTCGAGCGGTCACCGAGACCTACTCGGGCGCCGAAGGCGACATCTGCGTGCGAGTCACACCCGAGGTGGAGTGGTACCGCTGGGCCTGGCGCGGCCAGTCGCCCACCACCTTGGAAGTTCCGGTTCACCTTTTATGGATTGAGTGAAAATCAGCCTAGCTTCAGGCCGCCACAAACGCGCCAGCCCTCCTGCTTTACAACGTCGAACCGCCAGTTATCCGTCAGGCTTTGCGGTACGCCATCCACAGTGGCACTGCGCCGGATTGCCGTCTCAACGGAGGCGGTATCACCATGGGATTCAACGTCAAGGCTGCCCCAGCTAACGAGAATGGTGACGCTGAGTTCTTGCTCCCGTTCGAGTAGATCGGTTCGCAGAGCGTGTAACGCCTCCAACTGCGACCCGCTCTCGCAAGTGAAGAGGTCTGCTCTTACGTCATTGCGATCCACGAGGAACGCGCGCAGATAGTTGTCCACCACCACGTCTGGCGTGCTGCGGTCGGGCGTTGAGGCGCGGTTGTACCAAACCAGGGCGGTGGCGACCCCGCCGAGGCAGAGCAGCGCGAGCACGCCCGCGACGACGGTGAGCACCGTCCGCATTCGACGGCGTGGCGGCTGCGGTGCCGGCGGTGCCGGGGCGGGCGGCAGCTGCTCCGACGGTGTCCGCTGGGCCGGTACGCGGGAGACCTGGGAACCGGCGGGGGGCTGCACTGATTCCACCTCCTGAAGTTATCGGCTGGACGCTCCGGAGCCAATGCCTCAGATCCAGCGGATCGTGACGGACCCCTTCCCCACCGGTGAGATCCACGACAACACCGTCGCAGCGCCGAGGCACCTCCCGGAGGAGGACCGTCGGCTGGGATACCGTCTCTGCTTGGGGAGGGGTTGCCAACCTCGGGTAGAGGGGGTGGACGCGGTGGCCGGTCCGAAGGCTCGCACGAACCGCGCCGCAGCCCTGCACCGTCGGGCGGCGGCCGTCGCGACAGCGGCTGCCGGCATCCTGGACGAGACGCGGCCGGCTCCGGCCGATCAGCGCCGCCAGTACGAGGTGGCCGATCGGTTACGGACGGCTGCGGCCCTGCTGGCACCGGGCTGGTCGGGCGCGGCACTGGACTCGCTCACCGTGGACTCGCCGGCGGGTGATGGTCCGCCGCCGTTCGTTCGGGTCGGTACTGCGGCGCCGTTGGACGACGCTCGTTTCCCCGCGTTGGTGCCACTTGTCGGCACCGGTCACCTGAGCGTGGACGCTGACGCGCGGGAGCCGCGGGTGGCGGGTTTGCTCCGGGCCGTACTTTTGCGGTTGTTGGGTGCGGCACCGGCGGGTGCCCTGCTGATTCGCGCGGTGGATGCCACCGGCGCGGTGCTGACGCCGTTCGGGGCGCTGGCGGATGCTGGCCTGTTGCCGCCGCCGGCGGTGGACGTGGCGGGTCTGCGCGCGGTGCTGACCGAGGCGGAGCAGTGGGTGACGCCGGGGGCGAGTGGGCGACGCCGTCACGATCGGACGCTGCTGCTGGTGGTGGCCGCGCTGCCGGAGTCGACCGGCCCGACCGATCTGGCGCGCATCGAGACGTTGGCCGAGCAGGGGCCGGCCGCTGGGCTGCACCTGGTGGTGGCGGGTTGGCCGCCCGCCGGCCCGTACTCGGCCCGCGCACCACTGCCGCACACCACTTCGCTGGCGCTGCGGAATGCGTACGCGCTGCTCGGCGATCCGCCGGGGGCGTCGTTCGCGGGGCCGGGTGCCGATCCGCCGGGCGGGTTGAACTCGCCGGTCTTCGTCGAGTCGGACCCGCCGGCCGAGCTGGTCGACGCGGTCTGTCGGCGGCTCGCCGAGCAGGTGGAGGCGGGTTCCCGGTTGGCGTTGGGTGCTCTGCTGCCGCCGACGGGCGAGCGACTGTGGGAATCGGATTCGGCCGACGGGCTGACCACTACCGTCGGCGACGCCGGGGGCCGGTCGGTGCCGCTGGGCTTCACCGAGTTGACCCCGCACTGGCTGGTGAGTGGCCGGTCTGCGGCCGGCCGGGCGGCGTTCCTGACCACCGCGCTACTCGGCCTGGCCGCCCGGTACGGCCCGGACGACCTGGCGTTCTACCTGGCGGATCTCGGCGACGGCGAGTCCTTCGTGGAGTTCTTGCAGACCGAGCGGGACCGGTCGTGGGTTCCGCAGGTGCGCGCGGCAGCGATGGCCGCCGACCGGGAGTACGTCCGGGATCTGCTGGACGAGTTGACGGCCGAGGTCCAGCGCCGCACGGAGGCGGGCGTTCGGGCCGGGGGGCAACGCTTCGCGGAGCTGCGTCAGCACCAGCCGCTGCCCCGGATCGTCTGTGTGGTGGACAATGTGCCGCTGCTCTTCGCCGAGCGGGACCGGCTGGCCGCCGAGGTGGCCGCGCAGTTGGACGGGCTGGCCCGGGCGGGTCGGGCGTACGGCGTGCACCTGGTCCTGGCGGGGGCGGGCGAGTTGGGGCTGAGTGCGCGCGCGGATGCTGGTCATCGGGATTCGGTGCTTGGGCAGTTTCCGGTACGGGTGGCGCTGCCGGGTGGCAGTCCGGTGTTGGAGCCGACGAACGACTCGGCCGCCGGTCTACCGGTGGGCAGTGCGGTGGTGAACACGGCCGGCGGGCTCGGCGGCCCACGGGGTGCGATCCGGGGTCACGAACGGTTGATTCGTCACCCGGACCCGCAGGATCATCCGGAGGTCGTGGAGAAGCTGCGGCACGAGTTGTGGGAAGCCCGTCCGGCCGGGTCGGTGCCGCCGGTGGTCTTCGCGGGTTACGCCCGGCCGATGCTGGCCAACGATCCGCGCCACCGGGCGGCCCTGGCGGGACAGGCGCACGGACCGGCCGCCCTGTTGGGCCGGGCGGTGGATGTGGCCCGCTCGACGGTGGCCGTGCCGTTGGGGCCGGCGGCCGGGCGCAACCTCGCGGTGCTGGGGTCGGGCGCCGCGGCGGGCGGGCTGTTGGCGACGGCGGCGCGGAGCACGTCGGCTCACCACACTCCGGGCAGTGCCCGCTTCCTGGTGTCGGCACCGGATCCGGGCGCCCGGGCCTTGGCGGAGGCGTTGACGGCCGATCTGGCGACCCGGCATTCGGCCGAGTTGGTGGATCTGCCGAGGCTGCTCGCGGACGCGGCCGAGGACCTGCCGACGTACCTTGTGGTCTTCGGGTTGGACCGGCCGGGTCCTCGGGAGCTTCCGGTGGACCGGCTGCGGTCGATCCTGCGGGACGGGCCGCCGGCGGGGCGGCATCTGTTGGGCTGGTGGCGTGCGGTGCCGCCCTTCGCCGCGTTGTTCGAGCCGGCGGGCGAGGTCGACAAGCTGGCGGCGGTGGCCGTGCTGGACGTGCCGGTCGCGCAGCTCACTGCGGTCTTCGGTCGGCAGGTCGAGTGGCAGGTGCGCTCCGACCGGGCGGTGCTCTGGGACGGCCCGGACGAGCGGGGCACCGTCCTGGTGCCGTTCGCCGACGAGGCCGGCTGATCGGGTGGCGCGGGTGGAGGGTGTCGGGGTGGATCCGATCGCGACGGTGACCGGGCCGGGGCGGCAGCGGGCAGCTGCGGCGACCGGGGACGCGACGCCGCGGGCGGTCGAGCCCAGCGCTGCCTGGACGGAGTATCTTGCGGCCGCCCGCCAGTTGGACGGGGTACGCCGGGGCGCGGCTACAGCTGCCGGTGAGCAGGCCCGGTCGGCGGAGGCCGCCCGGGAGGAGTTGACGGTGGTCCGTACCGGGCTGGCGAGTCAGCAGGAACGGCTGCGCGAGTTGGCCGTACCGGCGATCTCCCTGGTGCCGTCGCCGCCGGAGCTGACCGAGGCGGCCCGGTCGATGGCGGGTGGCCCGGCGGCCGTTTTGGCGGCGCTGCGGACGGCGCGTGGTTGGGCCGAGGCGGCGGACGCTGCGCTGGCCGCGCGCCGCCGGTTCCGGCCCGGGTCCTGGCCCGCGCGGGCGCGCAACCTCCTGGTGTACGGGCCGTTCGCGCTGCTGGTGCCACTGATCCAGGTCGTGGTTCTGGCGACGACGGGGGTGGGACCGGCCACTGTGGCGGCGTTGATCTGCGGGCTGCCGATGCCGGCGGTCGCGTTCGTCGCCGGTTGGATCGGCATTGGCCGGTTGTTCCGGGTCAGCCCCACCGAGCGGCTCGACCGTACGGTGCGTTTCGGCGCGCTGGTGTGCCTGGTGCCGGCGGTGCTGGCCACGGCCGGCCTGCTGTTGGCGCTGCTCGCCGGCTGACCCGTCGGGCCGGAAGGCCGCCCGGCCGGAACGACGCCGGGCGGGTGGGGGAAACGCAACGGCCGGCCGTCCCGGATGGGTGTCGGCCGACCGTGGTGCGTCGGGGTGTCAGCGGGGGATGATCAGCGCCATCGCCTCGGCCCGCGACTTGGAGTCCGACTGCAGGATGCCGCGTACGGCCGACGTGATGGTCTTGGCACCGGATTTCTGGATGCCGCGCATCGCCATGCACATGTGTTCGCATTCGAGCACGACGACGACGCCGCGTGGTGCGAGTTTGCTCATCAGCAGGTCGGCGACCTGCGACGTGAGCCGTTCCTGCACCTGCGGACGACGGGCGAAGACCTCGACGAGTCGGGCCAACTTGGACAGGCCGGTGATCCGCCCGTCGGGGCCCGGGATGTAGCCGATGTGCGCGCTGCCCCGGAAGGGCAGCAGGTGGTGCTCACAGAGGCTCATCACGTCGATGTCCCGGACGATGACCAGCTCTTCGTGGTTGGCCTCGAAGGTGGTACTGAGCACCTGGGCCGGGTCGACCCGCAGGCCGGCGAAGAGTTCGGCGTACGCACGGGCGACCCGGGCCGGGGTCTGCTGGAGTCCGTCGCGGTCCGGGTCCTCGCCGACCGCGATCAGGATCTCGCGGACGGCTTTCTCGATCCGGCCGAGGTCGACCGCGTCCTCGACGGGGCGGCCGGTCAGTTTGCCGCTGATCAGCCGCGCGGCCACGTAGTCCAGCTCGTCGTCGCCGTCGGGTCGTTGCTCAGTGCGTGCCGTCCGAGTTGTTGGACGGCGCGACGCCGCCGACCGACGCCTGCGCGCCGTCGGCCTGGGCCTGCGCCTTGAGCTTGTCCTTCTCCGCAGGGGTGAGCACGGGCGGCTCGGTGGAGGGCTGGCGCTTGCCGAAGCCGTTGTACGGCGCCAGCGGCGGGCGCTTGACCACCCGGGAGCAGATCCGCGCCATGTCGGCCGTGGAGAGGGTTTCCTTCTCCATCAGCTCGAGCACGATGTTGTCCAGGACGTCCCGGTATTCCACCAGGATCTCCCAGGCCTCGTCGTGCGCCAGCTCGACCAGTGCCCGCATCTCGCCGTCGATCTCGGCGGCCACCGAGTCCGAGTAGTCCCGCTCGTGGCCCATGTTGCGGCCGAGGAACGGCTCGTCCCCGCTGGTGCCGTACTTGATCGCGCCGAGCTTGGAGCTCATGCCGTACTGGGTGATCATCGCGCGGGCCAGTTGGGTGGCCTTCTCGATGTCGTTGCCGGCGCCGGTGGTCGGCTCGTGGAAGACCAGTTCCTCGGCGGCGCGACCGCCCAGCGCGTACGCCAGGGTGTCGATCATTTCGGCGCGGGTCTGGGTGTACTTGTCTTCGGTCGGGAGCACCAGGGTGTGGCCCAGCGAGCGGCCACGGGACAGGATCGTCACCTTGTGCACCGGCGCGGCGTGCGGCAGCGCCCAGGCGACCAGAGCGTGACCACCCTCGTGGTACGCGGTGATCTTCTTTTCGTTGTCGCTCATGACGCGGGTCCGCCGCTGCGGACCGGCGACCACCCGGTCGATCGACTCTTCCAGCGAGTCGTTGCTGATCGCCCGCTGCTCCTTGCGAGCGGTGAGCAGGGCCGACTCGTTGATCACATTGGCCAGGTCGGCGCCGCTGAAGCCCGGCGTACGGCGGGCCACCGCGTCGAGGTCGACGTCGGGCGTGAACGGCTTGCCCTTGGCGTGCACCCGCAGGATGGCCTTGCGGCCCTCCATGTCGGGGGCGTCCACCGGGATCTGCCGGTCGAACCGGCCCGGGCGCAGCAGCGCCGGGTCGAGGATGTCCGGCCGGTTGGTGGCCGCGATCAGGATGACTCCGCCCTTGGTGTCGAAGCCGTCCATCTCGACGAGCAGCTGGTTGAGCGTCTGCTCCCGCTCGTCGTGGCCGCCGCCCATGCCGGCGCCACGGTGCCGGCCGACGGCGTCGATCTCGTCGACGAAGACGATCGCCGGGGCGTTGGTCTTGGCCTGCTCGAACAGGTCACGGACCCGGCTGGCGCCGACGCCGACGAACATCTCCACGAAGTCGGAGCCGGAGATGGAGTAGAAGGGCACGCCGGCCTCGCCGGCGACCGCGCGGGCCAGCAGCGTCTTGCCGGTGCCGGGCGGGCCGAACAGCAGCACGCCCTTCGGGATCTTGGCGCCCAGGGCCTGGTACTTGGCCGGGTTCTGCAGGAAGTCCTTGATCTCGTACAGCTCTTCGACGGCCTCCTCGGCACCCGCGACGTCCGCGAAGGTCGTCTTCGGAGTGTCCTTGGTGATCATCTTGGCCTTGGACTTGCCGAAGTTGAGCACCCGGGAGCCGCCGCCCTGCATCTGCGACATGAAGAACAGCAGCAGGAGCACGAGCAGCGCGATCGGCAGCAGGTTGACCAGCAGGCTCACCCAGATGCTGTCCGAGGAGACCTTGGCGTCGGCCGGGCCGGTGACCCGGTTGTTCGCCTTGGCGTCCAGCACCTCGTTCCAGATCTCGTCGCCGACCTGGTACGGGAACTGGGCCTCGATCTTGTTGGTCTCGGTCTTGCCGAACTTGGTCTTCTGGGCCAGGTCCAGCTGGAGCGTCTGCTCCTTGTCCTGGAAGACCACCTTGTTGATCTTGGCGGTGTGCAGTTGATCGAGCGCAACGGAAGTGTCCACGCGGTGGTAGCTGGGACCACTGGTGAACAGCTGACTGAGCACAACGGCGCCGAGGATGACCAGGATGATCCAGACCACCGGTCGGCGGAAGAAACGCGTACGTTCCATACTGTTGTCGAGCGCCGGGGCGCCCGCATCCTCCTGATCGACGTCCTGACCGTCTGATGGTGTCGCCGCGTTGAGCGGCGGCCGGGGCCGCCGTGCGGGCCAGCCTCGACCCCGAGGCGCGAAAACTACCGCGCCGCGGTCATTCGACGGTACACCGTGCACGCGAGGAGTGAGCTTGCGAGCCCCGCAGTCGTGCACCATCAAAGACCGCGTACGGGTGGAAGCCGGCGTGGCGGGGAGTCCGGCTCGGCCACCCGAGCGCCCGGTCACGCGATCGAGAGGGTCGAGCGCGGAGAAACCTCCGGGCCACCGTGCTACACGGTAACCGCATCAGCTGAGAGCGCGCTGAACGTCGGCTTGATGGATGCCGATGCAAGTAGGGCTCATGTCGACCGGTGGGCCACCGTGCCGGGTCGGGCCCGACGTCAGGAGCGGGCGTAGACCTCGGGCTTGAGCACCCCGACGTACGGCAGCTCCCGGTAGCGCTCGGCGAAGTCGAGGCCGTACCCGACCACGAACTCGGTGGGGATGTCGAAGCCGACGTACTTCACCGGGACCGGCACCTTCACCGCGTCCGGCTTGCGGAACAGGGCGACCACCTCGACGCTGGCCGCCGAGCGCGACTCGAGGTAGCGCAGCAGCCAGGAGAGCGTGAGCCCGGAGTCGACGATGTCCTCGACGACGACCACGTGCCGACCGGCGATGTCCCGGTCCAGATCCTTGAGGATGCGGACCACCCCGGAGGATGTGGTGCCCTGGCCGTAGGACGAGATGGCCATGAAGTCGAGCTCCGCCGGCGGGCCGTTGCGGCCCAGCGCCCGGGCGAAGTCCGCCATGAACATCACCGCGCCCTTGAGTACGCACACCAGCAGCAGCCCGTCACCCACGTGGGAGTAGTCGGCGGAAACCTGCTTGGCCAGCTCCGCCGTCTTCTCGCGGATCTGCGCCTCGGAAATGATCACGTGGTCGATGTCGGCGTCGTACCAGGAGCCGTCAGCCATGACTCCTAGCCTGCCGTACGTCGGATGGCCCCCGTCGGCGGGGCCGCACCTTTTGGCGCGGTCCCGCCGAGGATTTTCCGGGCAAATAACGCTAACGACATCAGTTGGTGCGTGACCGCCAGCGGCGGCCATCGTCGCTCGGCTTCCAGTCGGCCGAATCGTGGCTGTCGACGGTGAGGCCGGCCGCCGAGGCGGCGGCGAGGAGGACGAGGAACAGGAGGATGAACAGGAACTCCATGGCGGCGCTCGCTTTCGCATGATTGCTGTCGGTTTCGCCGCCGGTGCGCACCGGACTGAGATCAGTCTGCGACCTCACGAAGCGACCGGACAGTGGCAGGAATGCCATCGGTCATCGATTTACTGCCACCTGTCGGGTTACCCTCGTCACATGCTGCGGTCCGTTGCCGTCCTCGCCCTCGACCAGGTCGCTCCCTTCGAGCTCGGCGTGCTCGCCGAGGTGTTCGGCACCGACCGGACAGCCGACGGTTTCCCCGCCTACCGCTTCCAGGTGTGCAGCCCGGACGGCGCTCCCGTGCGCACCTCGTCCGGCTTCCACCTCACCCCGCACGCCGACCTCGGCCCGGTCGACGAGGCCGACCTGGTGGCCATCCCCGCGCACAGCCAGGGCACCACAGTCCCCGGCCCGGTGCTCGACGCGCTCCGCCGGGCCGACGCCCGCGGAGCGCATCTGTTCAGCGTCTGCTCCGGAGCCTTCCTGCTCGGCGAGGCCGGGCTGCTCGACGACCGCGAGTGCACCACCCACTGGCGGTACGTGGACGAGCTGCAACGCCGACACCCGCGCGCCCGGGTGCGGTGCAACTCGCTCTACGTCCAGGACGGCCGGTTGCTCACCAGCGCCGGCACGGCGGCCGGCATCGACGCGTGCCTGCACCTGATCCGCCAGGAGCACGGCTCGGCCACCGCGACCCGGCTGGCCCGGCGGATGGTGGTCCCGCCGCACCGCGACGGCGGTCAGTCCCAGTACGTCGAGGCGCCCATCCCGAAGGCGCCCGAGGCACCCACCCTCGAACCGGTGCTCGAGTGGCTGATGGGTCACCTGGACCGGACGATCACCGTGGAGGAGTTGGCCGCCCGCGCCGGCATGGCGCCCCGCACGTTCGCCCGCCGGTTCCGCGCCGAGACCGGCACCACCCCGCACGACTGGCTCACCAACCAGCGGGTGCTGCTCGCCCGGCGGCTGCTGGAGGAGACCCCGTTGAGCGTGGAGGCGGTCGCCGACCAGTCCGGCTTCGGCGACGCGGCCGCCTTGCGCCACCACTTCAGTCGCCGGGTCGGTGCCACCCCGCACAGCTACCGGACCACCTTCCGGGACCGGGCGCACAGCGGCTGAGACCGGCCGGGCAGGTCAGGTGGGGCGCACCGAATCCAGTCGGCCGTCTCGGCGCAGCACCCGGACACCGCCGGGCAGGTCGGCCGGGCCCTGACCGTGCCAATCGGTCACCAGGGCGTCCAGGGCGGCGACGTGCCGGTGCGACAGGGCAGCGGGCAGCGCGCCCAACTCGCGGGCCCAGGAGTGCAGCACCCGGCCGCGTACGGCGGGAACCAGGCCGAGCAGCGCCGGCACGGACAGCCCTCCGTCGGGGCACCGGGCCGCCGCCAGCGCCGTCCCCGCCAGCTCGTCGAGCGCGGCGTTGTCGGCGGCCACCAGCCGGGCGGTACGCGCCAGGTTGTCCACCACGCCCGGCCCGAGCGCCCGCACCAGCGCCGGCAGCAGGTCGCCGCGCACCCTCGAGCGGGCGTACGACGGGTCGCTGTTGTGCGGGTCCTGCCACGGGCTCAGCCCGAGCACGGCGCAGGCGGCGCACGTCTGCTCCCGGCCGATCTCCAGCAGCGGGCGCAGCAGTGGCACCCCGCCCAGATCGCGTCGGGCGGGCATCCCGGCCAGCCCTCGTGGGCCGGCGCCCCGGGCGAGCGCGAGCAGCACCGTCTCCGCCTGGTCGTCCCGGGTGTGCCCGGTGAGCACCGCGACGGCGTTCTGCTGCCGGGCCGCCTCGGTCAGCGCCTGGTAGCGGGCCTCACGGGCAGCCGCCTCCGGCCCGCCGGGACGCCCGGCCACCTCCACCCGGACCACAGTCGCCGACGCGAACCCGACACCTCGCCCCCAGGTGGCCACCGCCTCGGCGCGCTCCGCGGAACCGTCCTGCAAGCCGTGGTCGACGGTGACGAGCGTCGCGTCGCGGCCCAGCCGCGGCGCCACGAAGACGGTGGCCGCCGCGAGCGCGAGCGAGTCGGCACCACCGGAGCAGGCGACCAGCACCGGACCGCCGGACGGCAGACCGGTCAGGGCGCGGCGGACCGCCACCCGGATCGCGGCCACCGACGGAGCGAGCGCGGCCACCGGCGGGTGGTCAGCCAGCGGCCGGGATGGTGCCGGCCGGGCCGTGCACCCGGGCGACCCAGGCGTCCGGGTCACCCAACTCCGACAGGCGAGGCAGGGTCAGCGGCGAGTTGAAGATCGAATTGAACCCGTCCATGCCGACGCGTTCCACCACCCCGTGCACGAACTTGCGTCCCTCGGCGTACTGGCGCATCTTGACGTCCACCCCCAGCAGCCGGCGGATCGCCTTCTCCAGCGGGTTGCCGGCCTCCCGGCGTCGGTTGAACGACGCCCGGATCCGCTCCACGCTCGGGATCACCTGCGGGCCGACGCCGTCCATCACGAACTCGGCGTGCCCCTCCAGCAGGGTCATCAACGCGGTGAGCCGGTCCAGTACGGCCCGCTGTGCCGGGGTCTGCACGATGTCCAGCACGCTGGTGCGGCTCTCCGGGTCACGGACCGCGTCGGACAACGTGGCCACCCCGCGCCGCAACCGCTCGACCAGGTGCTCACTTCCGCTGGACGAGGCGTCGACGAACGCCTGCACCTCGCTGAGGAAGTAGGCCCGCATCCACGGCACGGCCGTGAACTGGGTGCGGTGGGTGACCTCGTGCAGACACACCCAGAGCCGGAAGTCCCGAGGGTCGGCGCCGAGCTTGCGCTCCACCTCGACGATGTTCGGTGCGACAAGCAGCAGCTGGCCCGGGTCGGCCGAGAAGACCTCGTACTGGCCGAGCACCCGGCCGGAGAGGTAGGCCAGCACCGTCCCCGCCTGCACCCCGGTGAGCCGGGACCCGATCGCCTCGGTCAACGCGCCCGGTTGCTTGTCGCCGGAGAGCCGACTCACCAGCGGTGTGATCACCTCGCGGAGACCGGCGATGTTCGTCGCGGCCCAGTCGCGGCGATCGACCACCCGGACCGGCGGATGCGACACCTGCGCCCGCAACCCCGTGTAGTCGGCCACGTGCCCGGCCGCCTCGTCCGTCAGCCGACGCAGGTCGCCGACCACGTCGGTGGCTTCCGCGTACGACACGCGGGGGCCAGACTTGCTCAACGCCCCCGCGGTGGCGGCGGCCAGATCCCAGTCCACGAACTGCGCCATGAACCCACCGTACCCGCGCCGCGACACCCCGGCCCGGGCTCGCGCCCTCGATCGACGCCGATGGCGACCGCGTCGCCCCCCCGGACCGGCGACGGTCAGCCGCAGCCGCAACCGGCCAGCGCGGCGGCGATCCGGTCCAGTGCCGGCTGGGCGGTGTCCCGGTCCCCCGGCACCTTGTCGGTGAGCACCGCGAAGGTCAACAGCCGCCCATCGGCGGTGGTGACCAGGCCCGCGACGGAGTGCACGCCGGTCAGGGTGCCGGTCTTGGCCCGGACGCTGCCCGCGCCCGCGGCGGTGCCCGCGGTGTTGCGGTAGCGCTCGTTCAGGGTCCCGGACCAGCCGCCCACCGGCAGACCACCGAAGACGCCGGCCAACTCCGGATGGTCCGGGCTGGCGGCCAAGCGGATCAGATCGGTCAGCAGCGACGGGCTGATCCGGTTGAGCCGGGACAGGCCGCTGCCGTCGGAGACGCTGATCTCGTCGGCGGGCAGGCCCAGCTCCGCCACCTCGGCGTCCATGGCGGCGGCGCCGCCGTCGAACGAGGCGGGCTGGCCGCGGGCCAACGCGACCTGCCGGGCGAGCGCCTCGGCCACCAGGTTGTCGCTCTCGCTGATCATGACGTCGACCAGCCGGATCAGCGGCGGAGACTGCACCACGCCGAGTTCGGTACCCGGTGCCGGGCTGGCACCGGCCGCCGCCTGAGGCGGGGCCGCACCCCGCTTCACGGAGTCGGTCGGCACCCCGAGCAACCGGGCGAACGCCTTGCCGGCGGCCAGGTCCGGCTCGGCGAACCGCGGGGCGGACCCGTGCTCGACACCCGGGTCGGTACGCGCGCCGTCGGTCATCAACGCGGTCACCGCGCCGCCCGAACCGCCGGTGGGGATGTCGTCGTCCCAGCCGGGGCCGTGGACCGGGCCGGAGTAGACCGAACCGTCGACTGTGACACTGGTCGGGGGCGTGCCGCCGAGCGCGGTACGCACCTGGGCGGCCAGGTCGTCGAGGCGCGCCGCCCCCGGGTAGTAACCCTTCTTGTTGATCGCGAGGGTCGGGTCGCCGCCCCCGACGATCACCACCTCGCCGGCCTTCGCGCCGGCCACGGCACGGGTGGGAATCCGGTAGCCGGGCCCCCGGGCCGCCAGCACTGTCACAGCGGTAGCCAGCTTCGTCACCGAGGCGGGCACGGTGCCGTCGTCCGCTCCCTTGGCGAACAGCGTCTGACCGGTGATCACGTCGGCGACCGAGACGTTCACCCGGTCGCCCAGGGCGGCGACGCCGACCAGTGGATCGAGCACGGCCCGAACCCCGTCCGGGGTGGGCACCGGGGCGTTCGAGTCCGGGCCGCCCAGCACGTCCGACAAGGCGGGTTCCGGAGTCACGCCGACAGCGTTCGGCCCGGACCCGGCGTCGTCGCCCAGCCATCCGGCGACCGGGCCGGGACGGGTGATCACGACTCCGACGCTGGCGAGCACCAGCAGGAGCACGGCGGCCAGCACCACCGGCAGCCGCTTCCGGCGGCGCGACGCGGCGGGCGGGGGCGCGGCGTTGGCGGGTGCCGGCAACGCGGAGATCGGCGGGCCCACCGGGGGGACGCCGCCGGGGGCGGTCGGCCCGGGACCGAACGACGGGCTGAGCGGCGCAGGGCTGACCGGGACCGTGGCACTGCCGCGTGGCGGGCCGCTCACCGGTTGCTCACCGCCGGCTACCGGGAAGTGACCCGCGTTCGGAGCGGGCGACGCCGGCCCGGCCGGCGGGCGCCAGGGCAGCGGCGGGGGTCGCTCGGGCACCGTCTCCGGTGCCGGGGTCGGTGCGTCGGGAGCCCGTGGAAGGTGCGCCTCCGGCACCGGGACCCGCCCCTTGGCACTGCCGGAGCCGGATCGTCCGGTACCGTGCGCGGAGCCCCCGTCCGGGCGGTAGTGTGAATCTTCCCTCCCCACGACCCCCTCCTCCCCCAGCGAAAATCGGCTTGGGTGACACTACTTCGGTCCGAAGACTATGCGGCGGCCGGAGTCGGCGGGTGGGCATTCACCTGTCCGGAGGGCCGCCATTGGTTCCGTTAGCCAGCGTGGGCAGACGAGGGAGCGTGCAGATGGATTTCGACGTGACGGTTGAGATCCCCAAAGGTCACCGGAACAAGTACGAGGTGGACCACAAGACCGGCCGGATCCGGTTGGACCGCACCCTCTTCACCTCCACCCAGTACCCGGCCGACTACGGGTTCATCGAGGGCACGCTGGGCGAGGACGGCGACCCTCTGGACGCCCTCGTGCTGGTCCCCGAGCCGACCTTCCCGGGTTGTCTGATCCGCTGCCGCACCATCGGCATGTTCCGGATGACCGACGAGAAGGGCGGGGACGACAAGGTCCTCTGCGTGCCCTACGAGGACCCCCGCCAGGAGCACCTGCGCGACATCCACCACCTGGGCGAGTTCGACCGCCTGGAGATCCAGCACTTCTTCGAGGTGTACAAGGACCTGGAGCCCGGCAAGTCGGTGGAGGGCGCGACCTGGGTCGGCCGCACCGAGGCCGAGGCCGAGATCCACGCCTCCTACCAGCGGGCCCGCGACGCCGAGGCGCGCGGCGAATCCACCCACTGACGACCGCTGACGCACCGGGCCCGAGGGCCGCTCAACCGAGCAGCCCTCGGGCCCGGTCGTACAGGTCGAGCACCGCGCAGGCGATCGGCACCACGGCGACCACCAGGGCCGTGTCGGTGAGGTCAGCGATCCTCCCGAGGTACGGCGAGACCGGCCGGCGGGCGTACCCGGTGCCGCTGGCGACCGCCACCAGGGCCAGCGCCGCCCCGCCCAGGACCAGCACCAGCCGCCCGGTCTCGTCGGCTCGACCGACCAGCACCGCACCCAGCGCCGCGTAGCCGGCCAGCCCGGCGAGCACCGTCGGCACCCGGTGTCGCAGCGCCACGAACAGCCGCGACCTCAGCAGCAGCACGGCCGAGGTGACCGCCACCAGCACCCGACCGGCCGTGCCACCGGCGGCCACGAGTACGACAGCGGTGGCCACCACGAGCAGCGCGTGGCCGATCAGCATTCCGGTGAGCATCTCCTCGGTGCGGATCACCGCGGCGTGCACCCGGCCCCGGTCCGGCAGGTCCCGGACCCGCTCCGGCTCCTCCGCGGAGGTGGCGGCCGGCAGGGTGATCGGCGGCAGGGGTAGCTTGCCCAGCCGGATGGCCAGCAGCGGGATCACGCCGACGGCGAAGACCAGTGCGCTGAGCAGCACCGCCGCCGTACCGGCCGTGGTCATCAGCAGCCCACCGAGCGCGGCCTCCGCACCGATCAGGCCGACAGTGACACCGGCCACGAAGACCCGCAGCCGACTGGCCACCCCGAGGAGACCGATCAATGCCGCCAGCAGCAGCGCAACCGAGCCGGCCAGCAGTTCGGGAGCGCCCACCCAACGGGCCGGCCCGAACGGTCCGACCGGGTCGCCGGAGCCGACGGCCAGGGCACCGGCAGTGAACGCGTAGGGCAGCGCGTAGCCGCCGAGCGTCGCCCCGGCGGCGCCGTCGCCGTTGGCACGGGAGGCGACAGTGGCGGCCACGGTGAGCACCAGCGCCACCGCGACGGCCGCCAGCCAACCGGCCCGCTGCGTCGGGCCACCGGCGAGCAGGGCGAGCAGCCCGACCGTGAGCGGTACGGCGGCACCGGCCAGACCGGCTGCCCGGGTGGCGGTGGGCGACCAGGCGCCGCCCCGGCGGCGAGCGCCGTCGGCGATCGCCTCGATGACGTCGTCGTACTCCAACTCGGGCCAGTGCGCGCGGGCCGGCACGAGGTGCAGCACCTCGCCGTCGCGGACCCCCTGCGGCAGCAGCGCCTGTGCGGTCACCAGCAACGCCCCGTCGGTGCGGCGGAGCACCCAACCGCCGTGCTGCTCGCCGTCGTCGGCGAGCCCGACACCGGCGTGCCGGAGCACGTCGGGCAGCAGCTCGGCCAGGGGCACCTGCTCCGGCAGGGCGACGTCCACCCGTCGTTGCGGCGCGCTGATGGTGACGCGTGCCAGCCCGGTAGTCATCGACTGGTCTCCATATCGACTGGGATCGGAGGCTGCGCGGACGACAGGACTTTACCTACCATGAGCCAGGCTCGGGTTACCCAGCGCTGTCAGGAGGCCGAGTGTCCACCGTCGTCATCAAGCGCCCACCGCGCCGACCAGCGCCGGAGATTCCCGCCGGTGAGCTGTCGGTCGACGCACCGCCGGAGATCCCCGTGGTGACCGGCGGGCGGTGGCAGCAGCTGCTCATGCTGCTGCCCATGCTCGGCGGCACGGTCGCGATGGCGATGATGTTCGGCCGGGGCGGCGGGGCCTACTCGTACGTGGTGGGCGGCATGTTCGGGCTCTCCTCGTTGGCGATGCTCGTGACGTCCTGGGGCAGCGCCTCCGGCACCCCGAAGAAGTCCGAGATGATGGCCGCCCGCAGGGAGTACCTACGCCACCTGGCCACGCTGCGGCGGCGGGTCCGGCGGACCGCGGGCCAGCAACGGGCCGGGCTCTACTACCGGCACCCGGATCCGGGCCGGCTCTGGTCGACGGTGGACAGCCACCGGGTCTGGGAGCGGCGCCCCGCCGACCCCGATTTCGCCGTGGTGCGGGTCGCCGTCGGGCCGCAGACACTGGCCACCCCACTGATCCCACCGGTCACCCGGCCGCTGGAGGAGCTCGAGCCGATGACCGCCGGCGCGCTTCGCCGCTTCCTGGACGCGTACTCCGTGGTGCCGGACCTGCCGGTGGCGCTGTCGCTGCGCAGCTTCGCCCGGGTGCACGTGCGACCCGCCGGCCGCGGCAGGGCGACCACCCCGACCACCGGTGGGCCACCCACCGGTGACCCGGCGGCGCAGGCCCTGGTCCGGGCCGTGCTGACCCAGCTCGCGGTCTTCCACGCCCCCGACGAGCTGCTCGTCGCGGTCTGCGCCGGGCCCGAGCGCCGCGCCTGCTGGGAGTGGGTGAAGTGGCTCCCGCACGCCCACCACCCCGGTCGCACCGACGCGCTCGGCCCGGTACGCCTGGTCACCAGCTCGGCCGCCGAGTTGGAGTCGCTGCTGGCCGACGTGCTGGCCACCCGGTCCCGGTTCAGCCCGGCCGGCCCGGCCACCGACGGCCCGCACGTGGTGGTGGTCCTCGACGGCGGCGACCTGACCGGTGCCAGTGACCTGACCGGCGACGGCGGCATCGACGCGGTCACAGTGCTGGACCTGGACACCCCTCCGCCCCGACTGCTGGACCGGTACGCGCTGCTGCTGGAGTTGCACGGCCGGCGGCTGCACTCGCGGTCGTCCGACGGGTACGCCGAGGTGGGCACCGCCGACCAGTTGGACCTGGCCGACGCCGAGGCGGTCGCCCGACGGTTGGCACCGCTGCGGCTCGCTGGCGCGGCCAGAGGGCCGGACGCCCCGCTCCAGGCCGACCTGGGCCTCCCCGAGCTGCTCGGTCTCGGTGACCCGGAGAGCTTCACTGCGGAACAGGGCTGGTTGCCGCGCTCGGCACGGGACCGGTTGCGGGTGCCGATCGGGGTGGGTGCGGACGGCGGCGCCATCGAGCTGGACCTCAAGGAGTCCGCCCAGGACGGCATGGGCCCGCACGGCCTGCTCATCGGGGCGACCGGCTCCGGCAAGTCCGAGCTGCTCCGCACGCTGGTGCTGGGGCTCGCCGCCACGCACAGCTCCGAGCAGCTCAACTTCGTGCTCGTCGACTTCAAGGGTGGCGCCACCTTCACCTCGTTCGACCGGCTGCCGCACACCGCGGCCGTGATCACCAACCTGGCCGACGCGTTGCCCCTGGTCGATCGCATGGTGGACGCGATCAACGGGGAGTTGGTCCGCCGCCAGGAGCTGCTGCGGCGGGCCGGCAACTTCGCCAGCGTGCGCGACTACGAGCGGGCCAGGGCGGCCGGCAGCCCCCTCGCCCCGCTGCCGTCGTTGCTGCTGATCTGCGACGAGTTCTCGGAGCTGCTCTCCGCCAAGCCCGACTTCATCGACCTGTTCGTGCAGATCGGCCGGCTGGGCCGGTCGCTCGGCGTGCACCTGCTGCTCGCCAGCCAGCGCCTGGAGGAGGGCCGACTCCGCGGGTTGGACACCCACCTCTCGTACCGGATCGGGTTGCGCACCTTCTCGGCGCTGGAGTCCCGGACGGTGCTCGGCGTGGCGGACGCGCACGAGCTGCCCCGCTCACCGGGCCACGGCTACCTGCGTGCCGGCACCGACCCGCTGGCCCGGTTCAAGGCCGCGTACGTCTCCGGTGCCGTCCGCCGTCGGGCCGCGCCGGGCGGCGTCGCCGCCGAGGGGGGCGCGCGGCTGCTGACCTTCACCACCCACGTCGTACCGGTGCCCGAGCCGGCGGCCCCGGTCGTGCCCGTCGTGGCGGAGGAGGAGGGCACCAGGACGCTGCTCGACCTGCTGGTGGACCGGCTCGTCGGGCAGGGCCCGCCGGCGCACCAGGTCTGGCTCCCGCCGCTCGGCCAACCGCCGGCCCTGGACGAGCTGCTCGGTCCGGTCGAGGTGCACCCGAAACGCGGGCTGACAGTGGGCAACCCGGAGCTGCACGGGACACTCGGCGTGCCGATGGCGGTGGTGGACAAGCCGTTGGAGCAGCGCCGGGACCTGCTCTGGCTGGCGCTGGACGGCGCTGCCGGGCACGTCGCGGTGGTCGGTGCGCCGCAGAGCGGCAAGTCCACCGCCCTGCGCACGCTGATCTGCGCGCTGGCACTCACCCACACACCGGCCGAGGTGCAGGTCTACTGCCTCGACTTCGGCGGCGGCGGGTTGGCCGCGCTGCGCGACCTCCCGCACGTCGGCGGGGTGACCGGCCGCGCCGACCCGACCGCCGTACGACGCACCGTCGGCGAGATGACCACCCTGCTGGTCGACCGGGAACGCCGCTTCGCCGAGTTGGGCGTGGAGTCGATGGCCGCGTACCGCCAGCGGCGGGCGGCAGCGGGGACGGTGGGCCAGCCGGGCACCGACCCGTACGGCGACGTGTTCCTGGTGATCGACGGGTGGACCACCATCCGCGGCGAGTACGACGACCTGGAGCCACTCGTCACCGACCTGGCCACCCGGGGTCTGTCGTACGGGCTGCACGTGGTCGCCACCGGGCTGCGCTGGCTGGATTTCCGCCCGGCGATCCGGGACCTGTTCGGCTCCCGGCTGGAGCTGCGCCTCGGTGACCCGGCCGACTCGTTGGTGGCCCGGCGTGCGGCCGCGAACGTGCCGGAGCGCTCCGGCCGAGGGGTGACCGCGGAGGGCCTGCACTTCCTGACCGCGCTGCCCCAGCTCGGTACCGCCGGTGGAGACACCGCCGACCTGGTCAAGAGGGCCGCCGACGGGTGGGCGGGTGCTCCGGCGCCCCGGGTGCGGCTGCTCCCGCCGGTGCTGCCGTACGCCGATCTGGACCTCACCTCGACGACCGGGCTGCGGCTGCCGATCGGGATCGCGGAGGCGGACCTGCGTCCGGTCCTGCTCGACTTCGCCACCGAGCCGCACTTCGTGGTCTTCGGGGACTCGGAGTGCGGCAAGTCGTCGTTCCTGCGCGCGCTGGCCACGTCGATCATCACCCGGTTCACTCCCGAGCAGGCCCGGGTGATCCTCGTCGACTACCGGCGCAGCCTGCTCGGCGCCATCGAGACGCCACACCTGATCGGGTACGGCACCGCTGCGGCACACACCGCCGACCTGGTCGAGTCGGCCGCCGGTTACCTGGAGCGGCGGGCTCCCGGGCCGGAGGTCACCCCGCAGCAGCTGCGGGACCGGTCCTGGTGGTCCGGGCCGGAGCTGTTCGTGCTGGTGGACGACTACGACCTGGTGGCGGCGGGGCCGGCGAACCCGTTGCGCGCACTGGAGGAGCACCTGCCGCACGCCCGGGACATCGGGCTGCACCTGGTGCTGGCCCGCCGCTCCGGCGGGGCGAGCCGGGCCCAGTACGAGCCGATCGTGCAGCGCCTGCGGGAGCTGTCCACGGCCGGCCTGGTGATGGCGGGCAGCCCTGAGGAGGGCGCACTCGTCGGGCCGGTGCGACCCGGGCCGCTGCCGCCGGGGCGTGGTCGACTGGTCACCCGGCGGGAGGGCGTACGCCTTGTTCAGTTGGCACAACTGCCGCCGCAATGAGCTGACTCGCCGGTTCTTCCCGTGACGGGTGGGGAAACCGGTAATCTCCGATCGTCATGGTTCCGTCGGGATGAATGGCTGAGGATGTGACTGGGGTGCGGTACAGCGGTCCGTCAGCGGCCCGACGAGCGACCGGCCGGGCGCTGCTCGGCGTGGCCGCGGCGCTTGCCGTCGTGGCCCCGACCGCGGCAGCCGTGCCCGTCGCCACGCCCACGAACGGTGGACAGCTCGCCGGCGCGCCGATGGCGTTCGCCCCCGGTGACGCCGTCGCCCGCACCGATCAGGTCCGCGACGAGCAGTGGCAGCTCGACGAGTTGCAGGCCGAGACGGCGTGGCGCAGCTCGACCGGCCGGGGCGTAACAGTGGCGGTGGTCGACTCCGGAGTGGACGGCAACCATCCCGACCTGGTCGGCCAGGTGCTGCCCGGCAAGGACCTGGTCGGCCCCGGTGGCGCCCCGGGCCCGGATCCGGTGGGTCACGGCACCACTGTCGCCGGCCTGATCGCCGGGCGCAGCGACGACAAGCGGGGCGTGGTCGGCCTGGCACCGGACGCCCGGATCCTGCCGGTCCGCGTGCTGGACGAGGAGAACCGTTACGACGACGCGCTGATCGTCGCCCAGGGGGTCCGCTGGGCTGTCGACAACGGCGCCCGCGTGATCAACCTGTCGCTGGGCGGCAGCGGCGACAGCCCAGCCCTGGCCGCGGCCCTGGACTACGCGTTCGTCCGGGACGTGGTCGTGATCGCCTGCACCGGCAACCTGGCCACCTCCACCAGCACCAAGGTCTGGTACCCGGCTCGTGAGCCGGGTGTGATCGCGGTGTCGGGTCTCGAACGCAGCAGCGACAACCTGTGGTCCGGCTCGATCACCGGCCGCGCGACGGTGCTCACCGCTCCCGCCAGCGGGCTGGTCGGCGCCAAGCCTCCCGGCGGGTACTGGCGGGTGCAGGGCACCAGCTTCGCCGCGCCACTGGTGGCGGCGACCGCCGCGCTGGTCCGGTCCCGCTATCCGCAGATGCCCGCGGGTGAGGTGGTCAACCGGTTGTTGGCCACCGCCCGGGACCTGGGCCCGACCGGGCGGGACGACCGCTTCGGGTACGGGGTGGTCGACCCGGTGGCCGCGTTGACCGCTCAGGTGCCGCCGGTGACCGCCAACCCGCTGGACGACCAGACGTCGCCGGGCGTGACCGGTTTCGGTCCGGCACCCGGCTCGGTCGACGACGATCCGGTGGCCGGTGCCGGTAGCGATCCACTCGGTCTCGCCGCATCCGGTCAGCAGAGCCGTTGGACGGCTCGGGCGGCCGGCGGTCAGGACACCTCCGCGCCGGAGCAACTGTGGACCGTTGTCGTGCTCCTCGTCGCTCTGGTCGGCGGTGCGGCCCTGATGGTGCGCCGGCTGCGTCAGCGGACCCGTTGATCGCGACCGGCCGCCAGGCCTGACCGGCTGCCCGGCCGGGTAGAACGGACCCATGAGTACGCACCAGGCGCCCACCCTCGCCCCCACCGGCCAGCCGTCCTGGCGGCACCGCCGATTCGACCCGGACCATGCGCTGGGTCTGCGGCTCACTCTCGCCGCGACGGCGGCGTTCCTGGTGCTGGTGCCGTTCGCGCTGCTCACACTGCTGGTGCTCGGCGCCTGGGCACCGCTGCACCGGCTGGACACGGCGGTCACCGACGCGCTGCACCGCTACGCCCAGGATCACCCGGCGTGGGTCGTGCTGATGCGGGTCTGGACCGAGGTGTTCGCACCGATGCCACTGCGCGCGGTCGCCCTGCTCCTGGTGGTCTGGCTGCTGCGCCGGGGAGCCCGCCGGCTGGCCCTCTGGGCGACCACCACCATGGTCGTCGGCGGGTTGCTAGGTCCGCTGCTCAAGTTGCTGGTCGGCCGGGACCGGCCGGAGTTGCTGGACCCGGTGGCCCGGGCCGCCGGTTACTCGTTCCCCTCCGGGCACGCGCTGAACGCCACCCTGGCCGCCGGGGTGCTGCTGCTGGTGCTCCTGCCGTACACCGGGCGGGGGGCGGCGCGGGCCGCGCTCTGGGTGGCGGCGGTCCTGCTCACAGTGGTGACCGGGCTGAGCAGGGTGGCCCTCGGCGTGCACTTCACCAGCGACGTGGTGGGTGGATGGTTGCTCGGTGTGGCAGTGGTCGCGGCCACCACCGCCGCGTTGACCAGTTGGCGGGCACACACCGGTCTGCGGCCAGTCCGGCCGACCCGCGACGGCGTCGCTCCCGAGGTCGAGCGGCAGCCGGGAGCGGCCTGAGGAGCTGAGCCGACCCTGCGGCGACGCTCAGGTGCACTCGCCGGTGGCGACCTGCCGGTTGCGTTCGGCACCGGCCAACGCCACCGGGCGGGCCTCGGCCGCCGTCACGGCGAAGCCGGTGTTCGGGTCGTCGGACGCCGCCGCGAAGATCACGCCGAGCACCAGGCCGTTGGCGGAGAGCAGCGGACCTCCCGAGTTGCCGCTGCGCACCAGCGCCCGGATCGTGTAGATCTCCCGGGTCACCTCGGTGGACGAGTAGATGTCCGGGCCCTTGATCCGGTCGACGTCGCGGACCCGCGCCGACTGCGCGTTGTACGGGCCGTCGAGCGGGAAGCCGAGCACGATGGCGTCGGAGCCACTGCCCGCGTTGCCGGCGGCGAACCGCAGGGACGGCCCGGGCAGCCCGGGCACGAGCAGCACCGCGAGGTCCCGGTTCGGGTCGTAGACCACTACCTTGCCGTCGTACCGCTCACCGCCCAGCTCCACGGCTACCGAGCGGGTGCCGGCGACGACGTGCGCGTTGGTCATCACCCGGTCGTCCGCGTACACGAAGCCGGAACCCTCGATCCGGCGTGAGCAGCTGGGCGCGGAGCCGAGCACCTTCACGACCGACTGCTGACCGTTGACCACCACCTGCGAGCCGGCCAGTGCCGGGTCCGGTGGGTCGACCTGCCGGGCCCGGGTGGGCGCGAGGTCACCGAAGACGTCCGGGAACCCGTCGGTGTCGACGGTGTCCTCCAGCGCCGTGGAAAGCTGTTGGGCCCGCTCCGGCAGGACCTGGTTGACCACCGTGATCAACGCGCTGTTGCGGACCGAGGCGGCGAGCCAGGGCACCGAGGACGAGCCGAGCGGCACCGCGACCAGCCAGGCGAGCAGGAGCACCGCGAACAGCGAGACGAGCGCCCCACCGACGTCGTCTGCCCGTTTGCCCACGTCGCTGGTGATCGTCTTACGCAGGTGCGAGCCGAGCCAACCGGCGAGTGCCTGCCCGACCACCGCCAGCCCGAAGATGGCCACCAGCGAGATCAACACACGGGTGCCGGCGTCCACGAACTGTCTGGCGAACAGCGGCCCGAGCTGGAGACCCAGCAGCAGACCCAGGAAGAAGCCGGACAACGACGTGACGCCGATGACGAAACCCTGGCGGTATCCGCTGATCGCGAACACGAGCATGAGCAGCAGCAGGACGAGATCCACGACGGACACGGGTCAAGCGTACGGGCAGTGTGCCCACCGGATGACCATCGCTTGCGGATGGTGACCGTGCGTTCAGCGCAGGGCGTTCTCGTCTGCCTCGTCGGTGCCGGCGGACGGGGCCGGTGTCGCCCCGGTCGGCGGAAGCTCCACCACCCGGCCGCGCGGCCACGGACGGGCCCAGCCGCCCATCTCGAGCAGGGTGGCGAGCACCCCGGCGGTGAAGCCCCAGACGAGCATCCCGCGAGCCGAGAACGCCGGCCCGATCCAGCCGCTCGGGTGCCGGACCCGCAGTCGGTTGGCCGGATCGACCAGCTCGCTGACCGGCAGGCGGGCGACGTGTGCCACCTCGGCCGGCTCACGTGGGTGCACCGGGTGCGGGTCGTGCCACCAGGCCAGCACCGGCGTGACCACGAAGTCGCTGACCGGGATCCACAGTTTCGGCAGCTCGGCCAGCACTGTCACGCTGGCCGGGTCGAGGCCCACCTCCTCGTTCGCCTCGCGCAGGGCGGTGGCGCGGACGTCGGCGTCCTCCGGGTCTGCCGCACCCCCGGGAAAGGCGGGCTGGCCGGCGTGGTTGCGCAGGGTGGCGGCGCGTTGCAGGACCAGCACGTCGGGACCGGCGCCGGGCTGCTCGCCGAGCAGGACCAGCACGGCGCTCTCCCGACCGCCCTCGGCCGGCGTGGTCAGCCGGGTGAAGTCCTCGGCGCGGGCGGTGCCCAGCCGGGTCAGCAACGGATCGATCCATTCGGGGGGCCGACGGGTCACGCCGGCACCGCCAGACCGAGGTGCTGGCGGACCAGCTTGGCGAGCTTGGTGTCGTCGAGAGCGCCGCTGGCGTCGATGTGCCGGACCTGACCGTCGGCGTCGACGAAAATGGTCAGCGGAATGGCGTTGCGCTTCAGCTCGCGCTGCAGCGCCTCGCCCTGGTCCACCAGGATCGGGAACCGGACGCCGAAGTCCTCACCGATGGACTGGGCACCGCCCCGGCTGTCCCGACTGTTGACCCCGACCACCTGGAGCTGACCGGCGGCCCGCTCGCTGAGGCGCTGGAAGGCGGGCAGCTCCTTGCGGCACGGCGGGCACCAGGAAGCCCACACGTTGATCACCGCCGGCCCGGCCACCTCCCGTAGCACGACGGGTGCACCGCCGGTGAAGCAGGAGAGCGTCAGCTCCGGCAGCGCCGACCCGCCAGTGGCGCGGGCCGTCGGGCCGGACGTGCCGGGGGTAGCCGTTGCGGGGGTCGCCGTGCCGGAGCCGGGCGACGTTGCCGTGGGCGCCGTGCTCAGCGTGGCGCAGTCGCGGAACGGGGATGGTCGCTCGGCGGCGGCCGGGCGGGGAGCCGGCTCGTCGTCGGCCGTGCCGCTGGTGCAACCGGTGACCGCCAGCAGCAGCGGCAGGACGGCGAGGGCGAGGCGGCGGTTCACGGCACCTCCGCCGTGATCGCCTGCGCCGGCACCAACTCCGGGTCGACCCCGGCAGCCACCGCGAGGTCGCGCGCCCGAGGGCCCTTGAGCAGCTTGGCGGCGGCTGCCGGCTCGGTCGGGCCGGTGCCGTACGAAGGGCAGAGCTTGGCGAGCGTGCAGGCGCCGCAGGCCGGCTTGCGGGCGTGGCAGACCCGTCGCCCGTGGAAGATGATCCGGTGCGAGAGCATGGTCCAGTCGCGCTTGTCGTACAGCGCGCCGATCGCGTGCTCGATCTTGACCGGGTCGGTCTCGGTGGTCAGCCGCCACCGGTGGACCAGTCGCTGAAAGTGCGTGTCGACTGTGATGCCCGGGACGTCGAAGGCGTTGCCGAGGATCACGTTGGCGGTCTTGCGGCCGATGCCGGGGAGCGTCACCAGGTCGACGAGCTTGCCCGGGACCGCGCCGTCGTACCGGTCGAGGAGGGCTTGACCGAGCTTGAGCAGTGAGTCGGTCTTGTTGCGGTAGAAGCCGGTGGGCCGGATCAGCTCCTCCATCTCGCCCCGGTCGGCGCCGGCGTACGCGGCAGCGCTCGGGTAGCGGGCGAAGAGCTTCGGGGTGACCTCGTTGACCTTCTTGTCCGTGCACTGCGCGGACAGGATCGTGGCGACGGCCAGCTCCAGAGCGTTGGAGTGGTCCAGCTCACAATGCGCGTCGGGATGCGTCTCGGCCAGCACCCGGCCGATCTTGCGGGCACGGCGTTTGCGCCCGAGATCGGTCTCGCTGGCACCGGGAGGGCTACTGGTCACGACGGTCAGCCTACGTCGCACCCCGGACGCTCCCCGTCGGGTCAGCCGGCGGTCGGCGGCGAGATCTTTCCCTGCCCGTCGAGGCGAGCACCGCCCTTCGGGAAGTCGGTGCGGCTCAACTCGGTGACCAGGCCCAGACCCCGGTCGTCCGGGTCCATGGTCGGCTTGCCGGCGGAGTTCATGTACGTGGAGGTGAACGAGCCGCCGGCCCAGCTGCCGTCCGGCTTGAGCGACACCTTCAGCACCCCGCCCCAGCCGAGGCGGCCGTCGTTGCTCAGCGAGTTGCCGCCGCCGGCGAAGTTGCCCAGGCTGTACGCGATCAGGCGCCCCTTGTAGAACTCCATCCCGCGCAACACGTGCGGGCCGTGCCCGACGATCAGGTCGGCGCCAGCGTCGATCATGGCGTGCGAGAACTTCACCGGGTCGCCCCGGTTCTCGCCCAGGAACATCTCGGTGCCCGGCTTCACCCGGGTCTTGTCGGCGCCCTCGCCACCCATGTGCACCTGCACCACTACCAGGTCGGCCATGGTGGCGGCCTTGGCGACCACCGCCTTCGCCTTGTCGATGTCGACGAGGCTGTTGGACCAGACGTACGACGAGAAGCCGGCGACGGCGACCTTGACGCCCTTGACGTCGACCACTGTGATCTCGTTCGGTGCGCCGGTGTGCTCCAGGTCGTACTTCTTCAGCGCCTTCTGGGTGTTCTCGTAGCCCTTGGGCCCGTAGTCGTAGCCATGGTTGTTGGCCTGGTTGAGCAGGTCGAAGCCCGCGTCGCGCAGGTGGGCGGCGTACTCCGGCGGGGCGCGGAACTGGAAGCAGCGGGTGGAGTTCGCCCCGCACTTGCCGGTGCCGGTGTCGACGGTCAGCGGCTCCTCCAGGTTGCCCATCACCAGGTCGGCCTTGAGCGCCTCGGTGACCGAGTTGAAGAAGCCCTTCCCGCCGGCTGTGGGCAGCCGACTGGGCGCGTTGCCCATGATGATGTCGCCGGTGGCGGAGAGCGAGATCGCGCCACCCTGACCGGACGATGCGGGCCCGGTGGCCTTCGGGCCGGCCGTGGAGACCGGCGCGCCGGTGCCACCACCTCCCGCGCCGGGCTGCCAGACGGGTGCCTCACCACCGGGGTCGGCGCAGCCGGCCACGAGGAGGGCGGCCAGCAGCGCGGCGAGGCCGAGGGCGACGCGGCGGCGCGGGCGGGACGCGAGGGGGGCGGGAGCGTACATCGCCCGCGACCCTACCGGTCGTTAAACGCGCCGACGACAGCCGATCGGTTGGACTTTGCGCCGCTGAGCTGGTCGGACCACGGCACGACCGGCCGGGAACCACCGGCGAGCACCGCCGCGTGCACCGCTCGGGCGAGGGGGGCACCCCAGGTGGAACGCGGCCCGCCGTACGCGGCCTCGGGTCCGTCCACCGGGCAGAGCACTGTGACCGCGTCGGTGGGTGTGCCGGTCCCCGGCATTCCCAGCTCGGTGATCGCCTGGGTCTTCGCCTCGGTCGCGGTGGCCACAGCGTTGACCAGCGCCGAGTCGGCGAGCCGGGCAGGCACGTAAACAACGATGTTGACGGTGCCGACGCGTGGGGTGAGCGCGGCCGGCGTCGGAGCGGCCGCGGGCACCGGCGTGCCGAGCCCGACCGTCGCCCAGGCCCGCACCCCGGCGTCGGTTCGCGCCACCACCTCGGCCACATCGACGCCGGTCAGCAGACCAATTCCGGGCCCGTCGAGGGCCAGCTCGGCGGCGAGCGAGGCCAGGTGGGCCGCGGGGTCCTCCCGGTCGTACGACATCGGCACTGTCGCGTTCAACACCCATCGCCGGACCCCGATGCCACCGCCCAGCGGGGCACTGCTGACCGCCCGCAGAGGCACGTCCGCGCGCCAGACGAGCAGCGGGACGTGCCGCCCGTCCTCGGCGCGGCTGGTCAGAGTCGGCTCGCTTAGCACGTCGGGCAGGTTACGCCCACCGATCAAGATTCCAGGGGCGACCTCTGATTCATGCTCACGTGCGCCTAGACTTGGCGGCGCGCGAGGGGATCAGCGGACGGCGGCCCCGGCCGACGGACGGCACGCGCAACCGGAGGTGCGCAATGGACGAGGTACTGGCCCGCAGCGGGATCTTCCAGGGTGTTGACCCGGAAGCTGCCGAGGCGCTCGCCAAGGAGATGGAGACGATCGAGGTCCGCAAGGGCGAGATCGTTTTCAATGAGGGCGAGCCCGGTGACAGCCTCTACATCCTGCTGTCCGGGAAGATCAAGGTTGGTCGCCGCGCAGCGGACGGCCGACAGAACCTGATCGCGGTGATGGGGCCGTCGGACATGGTCGGTGAGCTGTCGCTCTTCGACCCGGGTCCGCGTACGGCGACCGCCACCGCGGTGACCGACACCCGGCTGGTGCGGCTGCGTAAGCAGGCGCTGCGGCCGTGGCTCAACAACCGCCCGGAGATCGCTGAGCAGTTGCTGCGGGTGCTCGCCCGGCGGCTGCGCCGGACCAACGACTCGCTCGCCGACCTGATCTTCACGGACGTGCCGGGCCGGGTCGCCAAGAACCTGCTCCAGATGGCGGGCCGCTTCGGCACCCGCGACGGCGGCGTTCTGCGGGTGACCCACGACCTCACCCAGGAGGAGATCGCCCAGCTCGTCGGTGCCTCCCGGGAGACCGTCAACAAGGCGCTGGCCGACTTCGCCTCGCGCGGCTGGCTGCGGTTGGACGGCAAGAGCATCATCATTCTGGACCCGGAGCGCCTGGCCCGTCGCGCCCGCGTCTGAGTAGCACCCGAACGTCCCCGCCCGCCGTCACCGACGGTGGGCGGGGACGTGTTTGCCGTCTGCCTGACGCAGAATCGCTGGCCTGGAGGCGGTGCCGGCGGTGAGGGTGGGGCCCATGGTGAACCGAGTGGCGGTGCTCTCCGACATCCACGGTGTCCTGCCGGCGCTGGAGGCCGTACTGGCCGAGCCGGACGTCGCCGCCGCCGATCTGATCGTGCTCACCGGTGACATCGCCGCAGGCCCGCAGCCGGTCGAGGTGCTGGACGTGCTCGCCGGCCTGGGCGACCGGGTGTGCTGGGTAGGCGGCAATGCCGACCGGGAGCTGGTCGAGGCCCGGGCCGGCCGCCCTGCGTCGATCGAGGTGTCGGACTGGGCCGCCGGGCAGCTGCGCGGCGACCAGGTGGCCCGGCTCGCCGCGTTGCCGGCGACGGCGACGCTGGAGATCGACGGCCTCGGGCCGACGCTGTTCTGTCACGCCACCCCCCGCGATGACGAGGAGGTGGTGCTCGTCGACTCCCGGATAGCGCGCTGGGCGGAGGTGTTCGACGGTCTGCCCGCCGAGGTCACCACGGTGGTCTGCGGCCACACGCACATGCCCTTCACCCGGCTGATCGACCGGCGTCTGGTGGTCAACCCGGGCAGCATCGGGATGCCGTACGGGGGCGCGGGCGCGTGGTGGGCACTGCTCGGGCCGGGCGTCCAACTGCGCCGCACCGCCTTCGACGTGGACGCGGCCTGCGCCCGGGTGGCGGCCGAGTCGGCCTTCCCCGACGCCGCCGCCTGGGCCGACGAGTACCTGCGCTCCCAGCACAGCGACGTCGACGCGCTGACCGCCTTCGGCCCCCGCGACGGGCGCTGAGCGAGCAGTCGTAAGCCCACCCGTGTCCACCCGAGCGTCGCGGGCTCGGAAAAAGTCAGTCTTGACTGTTTGTTTCGTAGGCAGCAGGCTGTCTCCGTGCCCACCTCATCGACGCGTGTCCCTCAGCAGGAACGCAGCCGCGCCACCCAGGCCCGGCTGCTGGAGGCGACCGTCGACTGTCTGATCGAGCACGGCTGGTCCGGCACCACGACAACAGTCGTCGCGGCGCGGGCCGGTGTTTCGCGGGGGGCACAGCTGCACCACTACCCGACGAAGGCGGCGCTGGTGACGGCCGCCGTGGCCCATCTGGCCGAGCGCCGGGCCGACGAGTTGCGCACCGAGGCCGAGGCGCTGCCGGCCGGCCCGCAGCGGTTGGACCGGGTCGTCGACCTGCTCGCCGTGGCGTTCACCGGGCCGCTGTTCGTGGCCGCGCTGGAGCTCTGGGTCGCCGCCCGCACCGATCGGGAGCTGCGGGACGCCCTGGTGCCGCTGGAGGCGACTGTCGGGCGGGAGATGCACCGGCTCACCGTCGCCCTGCTCGGTGTCGACGAGCGTCGACCCGGTGTCCGCGAAGCGGTGCAGGCCACGCTCGATCTGCTCCGTGGGCTCGGGGTGGCCAACCTGCTCAGCGACGACTCCGCCCGTCGGGCCGCCCTGTTGACCACCTGGAAGCGCCAGCTCGCCACCCTGCTCACGCCCTGACCGCCGGCCGCACCGGCCACCACCGACCGGAGGCACCATGGTCGACCTCAGCGACCTGCTCACGGACCTGGCCGACGAGTCCGCCCAATTGGACGCCCTGGTGGCGCCCCTGCCCGTGGCCGACTGGGCGAGGCCGACCCCCGCGCCGGGCTGGAGCGTCGGGCATCAGATCGCCCACCTCGCCTGGACCGACCACGTCGCGCTGTTGGCCGCGACCGACCCCGAGGCGTTCTACGCAACTGTCACCGCCGCGCCGGACGTGACCCGACTCGTCGACGTCGGCGCCGAGGAGTTCCTCGCCCCGCCGGCCGAGCTGCTCGCCCGCTGGCGGTCCGGGCGCACCGCGCTCGTCGACGCGCTGGCCGCCGTTCCGGCCGGCGGCAAACTGCCCTGGTACGGCACCCGGATGTCGGCCACCTCGATGGCCACCGCCCGGATCATGGAGACCTGGGCGCACGGCGCGGACGTGGCCGACGCCCTCGACGTGGTCCGCCCCGACAGCGACCGACTCCGGCACGTGGCGCACCTGGGCGTGCGTACCCTCGGGCACGGTTTCACCGCGCACGGCCGGGAGGCACCGACGGCGCCGGTGCGGGTCGAGCTGGTCGGGCCGGGCGGGGGTGCCTGGAGCTGGGGTCCGGCGGACGCCGCCGACCGGGTCACCGGCCCGGCTCGGGACTTCTGCCTGCTGGTCACCCAGCGCCGACACCGCGCGGACCTCGCCCTGGTCGCCACCGGGTCGGTCGCCGACGAGTGGCTCGACGTGGCGCAGGCCTTCGCCGGGCCGCCGGGTGACGGCCGGCAGCCGGCCGGCCGGATCGGGGTACGGGCATGATCCGCA
The DNA here is from genome assembly GCF_018070325.1 of Micromonospora sp. H61. GTDB lineage: Bacteria > Actinomycetota > Actinomycetes > Mycobacteriales > Micromonosporaceae > Micromonospora > Micromonospora salmantinae. Next base: position 101,737 of record NZ_JAGPXY010000002.1, on the reverse strand, counting down.
TCGGCAACGCCTCCGGCTTCTACGGCGACCGGTTCACCGCCTGGCGGGAGATGCTCGACGGTGGTGAGCTGGACGTGCTGACCGGCGACTACCTCGCCGAGTTGACCATGCTGATCCTTGCCCGGGACCGTATGCGCGACCCCGACCTGGGCTACGCGAAGACGTTCCTGCGGCAACTGGAGACCTGCCTCGGCACCGCCCTCGACCGAGGGGTGCGGATCGTGACGAACGCCGGCGGGTTGAACCCGGCCGGCCTGGCCGCCGCCATCGAGAAGCTCGCCGACCGGCTCGGCCTGCCGACACAGGTCGGGTATGTCGAGGGCGACACGGTCCAGCGACCGGACGCGTTGAGCGCCAACGCCTACCTCGGCGCGTTCGGGATCGCCGCCTGCCTCGACGCCGGCGCGCAGGTGGTGGTCACCGGGCGGGTCACCGACGCGTCGCTGGTGGTCGGCCCGGCCATCTCCCGGTACGGGTGGGGCCGCGACGACCTCGACGAGCTGGCCGGGGCCACCGTCGCGGGGCACCTCGTCGAGTGCGGCGCGCAGGTCACCGGCGGCAACTTCAGCTTCTTCACCGAGCTGCCCGACGGCGGTCATCGGCCCGGGTTCCCGATCGTCGAGGTGCACCCCGACGGTTCCTCGGTGGTCACCAAGCATCAGGGCACCGGCGGCGCTGTCACGGTGGAGACGGTCACCGCCCAACTGCTCTACGAGATCGGCGGGCCCGCGTACCTCGGGCCGGACGTGGTCACCCGACTGGACACGGTGACTCTGCGCCCCGACGGGGCGGACCGGGTCCGGGTCTCCGGTGTGCGGGGCACGCCGCCACCGTCCACGCTGAAGGTGGGCGTCAACAACCTCGGCGGCTTCCGCAACTCGATGACGTTCGTCCTGTGCGGGCTGGACATCGAGGCGAAGGCGGCACTGGTCCGGGGGCAGGTCGAGGAGGCGGTGGGCAAGGACGGGCTGGAGTTCACGCTGGCCCGGACCGACCATCTGGACGCCGTCGACACCGAGACGGCCAGCGCCCTGCTGCACGTACACCTGCGTGACGGCGACAAGGCGCGGGCCGGGCGGGCGTTCTCGGCCGCCGCTGTGGAGTTGGCCCTGGCCTCGTACCCGGGCTGCACGCTGACCACACTGCCCGGTGACGCGACACCGTACGGCGTCTTCACCGCCGACGCGGTGCCGCAGGACGCGGTGGCGCACGTCGCGGTGCTACCCGGTGGCGAGCGGGTGCCGATCGCCCCGCCGATCCGCACCGCGCCCACCTCGCAGGACGAGTCGGCCCCGGGTGGCGACGCGGCGATCGACGGCCCGACCCGGCGCGGGGCGCTCGGCGAGGTGGTCGGCGCACGCTCCGGGGACAAGGGCGGGGACGCCAACCTCGGTGTCTGGGCGCGTTCCGACGCCGGGTACGCGTGGCTGCGGACCTGGTTGACAGTCGAGCGGCTGGCCGAGCTGGTGCCGGAAACCGCGCCGCTGCCGGTGCGGCGCTACGAGTTGTCGAACCTGCGTGCTGTCAACTTCGTGATCGACGGCCTGCTCGGCGCCGGGGTGGCCGCGTCCACCCGGTTCGACCCGCAGGCCAAGGCGCTCGGCGAGCTGCTGCGCGCCCGGATCGTCGACCTGCCGGCAGGAGTGGCGCGGTGAGCATCGTGGACACCCCGGAGCGCCGGCAACTACGCGAGCTGACCCGGGCGTTCGTGACCCGGGAGGTGTTGCCGCACCTGGACGACTGGGAGCGGGCCGGCGAGGTGCCCCGGGCGCTGCACGCGACCGCCGCGAAGCTCGGCCTGCTCGGCATCGGCTTCCCGGAGTCGGTCGGTGGCAGCGGCGGTGACCTGCTCGACTCGATCATCGTGACCGAGGAGCTGATCCGCTCCGGCGGCTCGTCCGGGCTGGTGGCGGCCCTGTTCACGCATGGAATCGCGTTGCCGCACATGGTCGCGGCGGCCGGCGCCCGTACCGGTGGCTCGTTGGGCGGTCGGCTCGGTGGCGTCTCGTCCCCGGGCGACGACAGTCTGATCGAGCGGTACGTGCGGCCCACGCTGTCCGGCACGATGATCGGCGCGCTGGCCATCACCGAGCCGGACGGCGGTTCGGACGTGGCCGGCATCCGTACGACCGCCCGCCGCGACGGCGACCACTACGTGGTGAACGGGTCGAAGACGTACATCACCAGCGGGCACCGGGCCGACTTCGTGACCACTGCGGTGTGTACCGACTTCCCCGGCAGCGGCGAACTCACCCTGCTGGTCATCGACAAGGGGTCGGCCGGGTTCACAGTCGGACGCCGGTTGGAGAAGCTGGGCTGGCACTGCTCGGACACGGCCGAGCTGTCCTTCGCGGACGTGCGGGTGCCGGTCGCCAACCGGATCGGCGCGGAGAACACCGGCTTCCTGGCAATCATGCAGCACTTCGCGGCGGAACGACTGTCCCTGGCGACCCAGGCGTACGCGACCGCGCAGCGCTGCGTCGAGTTGGCGGTGCGCTGGTGCCGGAACCGGGAGACCTTCGGGCGTCCGCTGGCCAGCCGGCAGCTCGTCCGACACCGGTTGGCCGAGATGCACACCCGGGCCGAGGCGGCCCGGTCGTACGTGCACGGGGTCGCGGGTCGGGTGGTCGCCGGCGAGCCGGTGGTGACCGAGGTGGCGATGGCGAAGAACCTGGCGGTGGCCGCCTGCGACCACGTCGTCGACCAGGCGTTGCAGCTGCACGGCGGGTTCGGCTACCTGCGCGACGCCGAGGTGGAGCGGCACTACCGCGACGCGCGGATCCTCGGCATCGGCGGCGGCACCACCGAGATCATGAACGAGATCATCGCGAAGGGCATGGGCCTATGACCACACTGGACAGCACGGTCGACCCGGCCGCACCCTCGTACCTGGCGAACCGGGCGGCGTTGCTGGAGCGGTTGACCGAGTTGGACGCCGCGCTGGACCAGGCGCGGGAGGGTGGTGGCGAGAAGTACGTGACCCGGCACCACGCGCGCGGCAAGCTGCTCCCCCGGGAGCGGATCGAGCTGCTGGTGGACGCCGACAGCCCGTTTCTGGAGTTGTCGCCGGTCGCCGCGTACGGCTCGGACTTCCCGGTCGGGGCCAGCGTGGTCACCGGCATCGGTGTGGTCGAGGGCGTGGAGTGCCTGATCGTCGCCAACGACCCGACGGTACGCGGCGGCGCTGTCAACCCGTGGTCGCTCGCCAAGACCCGGCGGGCCGGCGAGATCGCCCTGGCCAACCGACTGCCCATGGTCAATCTGGTGGAGTCCGCCGGGGCGGACCTGCCCACCCAGGCGGAGATCTTCATCCCCGGTGGTCGGGTGTTCCGTGATCTCACCCGGCTCTCGGCGGCCGGCATCCCCACTGTCAGCGTGGTCTTCGGCAACGCCACGGCCGGTGGCGCGTACGTGCCGGGGATGTCCGACCACGTGATCATGATTCGGGACCGGTCACAGGTCTACCTGGCCGGTCCGCCGCTGGTGAAGATGGCGACCGGCGAGGTCACCGACGACGAGTCGCTGGGTGGCGCGGCGATGCACGCCGGCACGTCCGGGCTGGCCGACTATCTGGCCGCCGACGAGCGGGACGGCATCCGGCTGGCCCGGCAGTGCGTCCGCCGGTTGAACTGGCGCAAGCAGGGCCCGTCGCCGCGGACGGCGGTGCCGCAGCCACCGAAGTACGACCCGGAGGAGTTGCTCGGCATCACCAGCGCCGACCTGAAGGTGCCGTTCGACCCCCGGGAGGTGCTGGCCCGGATCCTGGACGGTAGCGACTTCGACGAGTTCAAGCCGGCGTACGGGGACGCGCTGGTCACCGGTTGGGGCGAGTTGCACGGGTACCCGGTGGGGGTGCTGGCGAACGCCCGAGGGGTGCTGTTCAGCGCGGAGGCGCAGAAGGCGGCCCAGTTCATCCAGCTCGCGAACGCCTCGGACACCCCGTTGATCTTCTTGCAGAACACCACCGGCTACATGGTGGGCACCGAGTACGAGCAGCGCGGCATCATCAAGCACGGCGCCCTGATGATCAACGCGGTGTCGAACTCGACGGTGCCGCACCTGACTGTGAACTTGGGCGCCTCCTACGGGGCGGGCAACTACGGCATGTGCGGCCGGGCGTACGAGCCGAGGTTCCTGTTCACCTGGCCGAACGCCAAGTCGGCGGTGATGGGCCCGGCTCAGCTCGCCGGGGTGCTGTCGATCGTGGCCCGGCAGGCGGCTGCCGCACGGGGGCGCGACTACGACGAGGACTCCGACGCGGCGATGCGTCTGATGGTCGAGCAGCAGATCGAGTCGCAGTCCGGCGCGCTGTTCCTCTCCGGCCGGCTCTACGACGACGGGGTGATCGACCCCCGGGACACCCGGACCGTCCTCGGGCTCTGCCTCTCGGCGATCCACAACGGACCGGTGAAGGGCGCCGACGGCTTCGGCGTCTTCCGGATGTAGAGGGGCCACTCATGATCAACAGACTGCTCGTGGCCAACCGGGGCGAGATCGCCCGTCGGGTCTTCGCCACCTGCCGCGCGATGGGCGTGGAGACGGTCGCCGTGCACTCGGACGCGGACGCCGACGCGCCGTTCGTGGCCGAGGCCGACCAGGCCGTACGCCTGCCGGGGAGTTCGCCGGCCGAGACGTACCTGCGGGTCGACCTGATCCTGGACGCGGCCCGGCGCAGCGGCGCGGACGCCGTCCACCCCGGCTACGGGTTCCTCGCGGAGAACGCCGAGTTCGCGGCGGCGGTGACCGAAGCCGGTCTGACCTGGGTCGGCCCGCCGGCCAAGGTGATCGCCGCGATGGGCGACAAGCTGGCGGCGAAGGCGCTGCTCGCCGAGGCGGGCGTGCCGATGCTGCCGAGTTGGACCGACACCGACGAGATCACGGACTTCCCCGTGCTGGTGAAGGCGTCCGCCGGCGGTGGTGGCCGGGGCATGCGGATCGTCCGGACCGCCGACGAACTGGCCGAGGCCGTCACCTCCGCACGCCGCGAGGCGGCCGCCGCGTTCGGCGACGGCACTGTCTTCATCGAGCGGTACGTCGAACGCGGCCGGCACGTCGAGGTGCAGATCTTCGGTGACGCCCACGGTCGAGTGGTGGCCCTCGGTGACCGGGAGTGCTCGATCCAGCGCCGGCACCAGAAGATCGTCGAGGAGGCACCGGCGGTCGTTCCGGAGCGGGTGCGGGCGGCGTTGCACGAGGCCGCGGTGGCCGCCGGACGTGCTGTCGACTACCTGGGCGCGGGCACTGTGGAGTTCCTGCTCGCCCCGGGCGGTGAGGTCTTCTTCCTGGAGATGAACACCCGACTTCAGGTGGAGCATCCGGTCACCGAGCTGTGCACCGGGCTGGACCTGGTGGGGTTGCAACTGCTCGTCGCCGAGGGTGAGCCGCTACCGGCGGTCCTGCCGGCGAGCACGGGGCACGCGGTCGAGGTACGACTCTGCGCCGAGGACGCGGCGGCGGGTTGGCGGCCGGCCACCGGGACCCTGCACCGGTTCAGCGTTGGCGCGGTGGCGGCCGAGTTCGGTGGGCTGGCCGGGCCGGGTCTGCGGCTCGACTCGGGTGTGGTGGCCGGCTCGGTGGTCGGGGTGCACTACGACTCGATGCTCGCGAAGCTGATCGCCTGGGGTCGTACCCGCGCGGAGGCGACCCGGTTGTTGGCCGGCGCGCTGGCCCGGGCCGAGCTGCACGGGGTGACCACCAACCGGGACCTGCTGGTCCAGGTGCTGCGCAGCCCCGCGTTCGCCGCCGTGGATATCGACACGGGTTTCCTGGACCGGCACCCGGAGGTCTTCGCCCCGCTGCTCCCCGCCGACCGGCTGCCGATCACCGCTCTCGCCGCCACGCTGGCGGGTGCCGCGCACCGCAGGGCGACCGCACCGGTGCTGGGCGGGCTCCCCTCCGGTTGGCGCAACGTGCCCGCCGTTCCCCAGACCACAGGCTTCGTCGGGCCGGATGGCGACGAGATCGAGATCCGCTACCGGTTGGACCGGACCGGCCGGCTCGCCGACTGGTCCCGCACGTCGGCGGCCGAGGAGTCCGCCGAGCGGCCGACGGCACCCACAGTGGCGCTGGTCGAGGCCACCCCGGACCGGGTGGTGCTCGACGTCGACGGGGTTCGGCGCGCGTACCGCGTACACCGGGTGGGGTCGGCTGTCTTCGTGGACGGGCCGGACGGGGCGGCGAGCCTGGCCGAGCTGCCGCGTCTCCCGCTGCCCACCGCGGCGGTGGCGGCCGGGTCGCTGCTCGCGCCGCTGCCCGGCGTGGTGACCCGGGTGCACGTCCAGGTCGGCCAACGGGTCGCGGCCGGCGATCCGCTGCTCACGCTGGAAGCGATGAAGCTGGAACATCCAGTGCTCGCCCCGATCGACGGCGTGGTCGCCGAGCTGCCGGTGCCGACCGGCGGTCAGGTGCAGACGGGCGCCGTGTTGGCCGTTGTCGACGAAAAGGACCCCCGATGACCTTCGACCTCACCCCCGAGCAGGACCAACTGCGCGACGCCGTACGGGCGCTCGGCCGCCGGTACGGTCACTCCTACTTCGTCGAGAAGGCGAGGGCCGGCGAACACACCACCGAACTGTGGGCGGAGGCCGGACGGCTCGGCTACCTGGGGGTCAACATCCCCACCGAGTACGGCGGCGGGGGCGGCGGCATCACCGAGCTGGCCATCGTCTGCGAGGAGTTGGCGGCGGCGGGCTGCCCGTTGCTGCTGCTGGTGGTCTCCCCCGCCATCGCGGCGACAGTGCTCAGTCGGCACGGCACCGAGGAGCAGCGCAAGCGGCACCTGCCGGGCCTCGCCGACGGCTCCCAGAAGATCGTTTTCGCGATCACCGAGCCGGAGGCCGGTTCCAATTTCCACCGACTCGGCACTGTGGCTCGCCGCGACGGCGACGGCTGGCTGCTGAACGGCCGCAAGTGCTACATCTCCGGAGTCGACGAGGCCGGTCACGTGCTGGTGGTGGCCCGTGTCGCCGTCGATGACGGCCCAGCCGGTTCAGCGGATGCGTCTCCGCAGAAGCTCAAGCCGGCGCTGTTCCTGGTGCCGACCGACGCGGCCGGGCTGACCCGGTCCAAGCTGGACATGGAGATCGTGTCCCCGGAGAACCAGTTCCTGCTCTACCTGGACGACGTGCGGGTGCCCGCCGACGCGCTGCTCGGTGAGTCGCTGGACGCCGGGCTACCGGCGCTCTTCGCCGGGCTCAACCCGGAGCGGATCACTGTGGCCGCGATGGGCGCCGGCACCGGCCGGTACGCCATCGAGCGGGCCAGTGAGTACACCGTCACCCGCAAGGTCTGGGGTGGTCGGAGCATCGGCTCCCACCAGGGGGTGTCGCATCCGCTGGCACACGCGGCGGTGCAGGTGGAACTGGCCCGCCTCATGATCCAGAAGGCGGCCACCCTGTACGACGCCGGTCGCGACCTGGAGGCCGGGGTGGCCGGCAACATGGCCAAGTACGCCTCCGGGGAGGCCGCCGCGCTCGCCGTGGACACCGCCGTGCAGGTGCTCGGCGGGGCCGGCATGACCACCGAGTACGGGGTGGCGACCCTGCTCGGCGCCGTCCGGGCCGGCCGGATCGCCCCGGTCAGCCGCGAGATGATCCTCAACTTCGTGGCCCAACACGTCCTCGGCCAGGACAAGTCGTACTGACGCCCGCCCCGGCTGCCCGCCCCGCGCCCGGCGTTGCGTGATCGACTCGGTTTTCTTGAACTCGCGGTGTCCGAGGACCAGCGATGCCCCGACTTCCTGAGAACCGAGTCGATCAGCCACGGGCCGACGCCGGTGGGGCCGTCAGGCCGGGGTACGGCAGGCGGCGTCGATGCGGTGGACCGGGCGAACCCGACGGCCCATGCCCTCCAACAGTGAATCCTCGACGTGGAAGTCGTGAATGCGCAGTTGGTGGCGGGGCAACTCCTCCTCGCTCGGGCAGAGCACCTGGGCGCGGACCAGACCGACCGGGACGTACCGGACGCCGCCCCGTTCCTGAAGAATCACCATGTTGACGTCGTCGGTGGTGACCACGTGCCCGCGTACGTCCTCGGTGGGCCCGCTCTCCGGGCCCACCGTGGTGACGGTCAGCGGCAACACCGGTGTGGTGATCACCGGCACGGCGGCCCAGATCAGGGTGGCCAGCACCGCCACCTCGGTCACCGACGCCAGCGGTCGGATCACCATGCCCGGCAACGGCCCCGCGACGAACAGCGCCAGCAGCGGGGGCACCACGATGAGCGCCAGCACCAGCCACTCGTCGCCCTGCCGCATCGCGTCGCGCATCGTCGGCAGCATCAGCCAGCCGTACCCGGCGAGCAGCGCGCCCATCAGCAGCACCCGAGGCACTACCCGTTCGTGCAGCCGCGCCGGACGCAGTTGGAACGCGGCCACGAACGCCGGCAACAGCAACGGCAGATAGAGCAACGGCCAGGTGATCAGGGCGAGCAGGAAGCTGGCCAGCACCACCCAGGCCGGCGTGATGTCGGCCCAGCGAGCGAAGAGCGGGCGGCGGCGGGTGCCCGGCGGAAGTCGATCCGCGCTGACGGCCAGCACCGCGCCGAGCGCGAAGACCGCGACCAGCCCGGTGGAGAGCAGCCGGGCCGCGGTGGTCAGGAAACCGGCGAGCAGGTTGACCGGCCCGACGTTGGCCACCAGCAGCAGCGTGGTCTGCAGCTCACCGCCGGCCTCCACGCCGAGGCGGAGCACCGAGAAGATCGCTGGTACGCCCACCACGGCCGTCCAGAACGACTGGCTGGCGCGGGCGCGCCGCTCCGCCGGATCCCAGCGGACCCGTCCCGGCTCGACGTCGGCGACGATCGGGTCGGCCGGTTCGGCGACCGGCACTCCGGCCGGCCAGGCAATGTCACCTTCCGCGCCGGTCGCTGGCCGATCGACGGCCGGCGGTGCTGCGGCCGTACCGTCGATCGCCGGCGCCTCGTCGCCGTGGGGCACTGACGTGCGGGGCGGCGGGACCGGGCCGTCGCCGCTGGTGGCGGTCGGTGCCGCGCTCACTTCGCGGGCGCCTTGTCGTCGAAGTCGACAAGCTTCGGCACCTCCAGCGGCTGCGGCTGGCGCTTCTCGGCCTTCAGCCAGGGGCCCAGGGTCCGGTTGTACGCGGTCTGCCACGGGCTGGCATCTCCGTCGCGGCCCTGCACGTAGCTCTTCTGCAGGAAGAACGCGACCAGGTCGCGCAGCGCGGGATCACCGATCGGCACGCCGACGCCCAGCAACTCGCTGGTGCCGAACGGCATGTCCACGATCTCGAACTCCTTGGGGAAGCTGGCCAGGAAACCGGCGAGGATCGACTCGTCGGAGCTGACCGCGTCGTACCGGCCCTTGCGGATGCCATCGACGCAGTCGCCGACGTCCTTGACCACGAACGTCTTGACCTGGTGCTTCTCCAACTCGGCCTCGGTGGTGGAGCCGCCGCTGGTACAGACCTTGTACGCCGGGTCGCGCAGATCCTCAATGGTGCGGATCTTGTCCTTGAGTCGAACCGGCACCATCACCTCCTGCGTGGTGACGAAGTACGGCCCGGCGAAGCTGACCAACTGCTTGCGGTCTTCCGTCATGGAGAAGCTGGAGACCACCAGGTCGACGGTGCCACCCTGCAGCGACGGGATGCGGTCCTCGGTGGCGACCGACACGAACTCCAGCCGCTGTTCCCCCTCGTAGCCGAGGGAGGCCGCGACGTACCGGGCGATCTCGACGTCGAACCCGACGTGCTGGCCGTTCCGCAACTCACCCATCAGCGGCTCGTTGGTGGCGACACCGATCCGGAGCTTCGACTGACCGTAGATGTGCGTCTCGCGCATCTTTTCCTGCACGGAGGGCAGGTCCGGTTCCTTCCGGCTGTCGCAACCGGCCGCGGCGGCGAGCACGAGAGTGAGAGCGACCGCCAGCGTCGACGCGATCGAGCGGAGCCGGGACTGCGAACTGCCTGAGTTCATGGGCGACCTCGCTACCGGAAGGGCCTGCGGAACACCGAGAGTAGCCGTTCTTGTCCAATCCGTGTGGGCGCGGTGGACCCTGTCGAGCGGGTGGCTCGGATCGACGTCGATCGGCGCGGCGGTCGGGCTCTGCGGTTGACAGCCGGCCCAGTCGCGACATGCTGGACGGGTGAGCCGATTGTCCAGACCCGATGCGCGCACGGTGGCGGTGCTCGCGGCGCTTGGGGCCCTAGCGCCGCTGGTCATGCTGGTCGTGTGGCGCCGACAGGACCTCCTCGGCGTGGTTCTCGCGCTGCTCTGCGTGCTAATGACCATGGTCGCCGGGGTCGCGGTCTCCGCCGCCCGTCAGGTCGACGATCCGGAGCCGGCGGACCGGTCGGCAGTCGTCGGGCCGCCCGAGCTGATGCCGTACGGAATCGACGCGGACACCCTCGACGCTCTGGACCCCAGGGACGCGTTGCGTGCGGTGCGTGACCGCCGACGCGGGTCGAACGGGCTCAGCGGCCGGTGAGCGTGGGCGCGGAGAGCGCGTCCACGCCGCGCCCCGCCAGACACCGGTAGGTCCGGTCGATGCTGCCGTCGACCGGCGGTAGGACCTCCAGGTGCCAGCCGGTCGCCTCGGCGATCCCGGTGGTCAACCGGAACGTCCTGGCGCTGCACACCTGCCGCACCGGCTCAGCGGCGGCCACCTCGTCGTAGTCGGCGCCGACCAGCGACACCGGCAGGATGCCCTCGGCGTACGTCTCCCAGGTGTGCCGGCCGGCGCAGGACAGCCGAGCCGCCTCGGCGCGGCTGCCGCGTATCCGCATCGGGCCGAAGCACTCCAACTCGGGCAGGCACCGGGCACCCTCGGGCAGGGCGGTGGGCGCACCGGTGCCGGTCGCGCAGCCGGGCAACGGCCCGGTCGCCGGTGCGGCGATCTGCGTGGCCGACGGGTATGGGGGGGTTGGTGGCGCCCGGTCGGCGACCCAGGCCCCGGCGGTCGCGGAGGCGGCGAGCGCGAGCACCCCGGCGCCGCCGAAGAGCCAGCGCCGCCACCGTCGACCGGCGGGGTCGCTTCGCTGAGTGTCCTCGATGGGCGGTCGGGGCACCGGCTGGCTGGCCGCGTACGGGCCGGAGAGCGTGACGGCGCCGCCGACCGGAGCGCCGCTGACCGGTGCCGCTGGTGAGCCGAGTGGCAGGTTGCTGAGCAGGTCGTGCAACTCCAGGGCGGAGGGACGCTCGCCCGGGTCGTTGGCCATGCCGACGCGCAGCACGTCGATCAGCTCGTCCGGGACCCCGGGCAGGGCGGGGAGCGGCTGGTTGAACATCTCCAGCACGGTGACCAGGCTCGGGTTGCGCTCGGACTGCCAGCGCGGTGGCCGGCCGTGCATCACCGCGTAGAGGGTGGCGCAGAGGGCGTACACGTCGACGGCCGGCGACGGCGGGCTGTGGCTGAACATCTCCGGCGGCGCGTACGCCGGGGTGAGCACCTCCAGGGTGACCGAGGCGTCCCGGTGCTCGGCGAGGACGGCGAGCCCGAAGTCGGCGAGCACCGCCGAGTTGAAGTGCGAGTAGAGGATGTTCGCTGGTTTCACGTCGCGGTGCAGCACCCCGGCGGCGTGCGAGTGGGCCAGCGCGTCCGCGATCTTGATGCCGAGGTCACGGGCCTCCACCGGGCCGAGCGGCGAGGTGCGCATCCGTTCGGCGTACGAGCCGTCGCAGAGCTCCATGATCAGGTAGGGGTGCTGATCGACTGTGACCCCCACGTCGAAGAGGTCCACCACGTGCGGGTGTGACGACATCCGGCCGGCCGCCCGCGCCTCGCGCAGGAAGCGGGCCTGATCGCGCTCGCTGTCCAGCGTCCGGTTCTCCACCTTGACGGCGACCTCGCGACCCACCGAGATCTGGGTGGCCTGGTAGACGGTCGCGTACCCGCCCCGGGCAAAGACCCGCAAATCGGTCAGGCCGGGCACGATCGGCACTGGCAGGCCGCCGGTCGGGGTGTCGGTCACCGCTCGAAAATACCCAACCCGACCGATGGCTCAGCGCACCGCGTCCGCCGGAGCCGCACCGGTGGGACCGGTACCCTCCTCGGCGACCGCAGTCGTCCCGGCACCCTCGGACGATCCGACCCCGCCGGCCGGGATGCCCCGCCGGGCGTCCAGACGCAGACCGATGGCGGTGGCCACGGCGCCCAGCCCTTCCCACGCCGCCACCCCGAAGAACCGCTCGGGAGCGATGTCGGCCAGCACCGCGATGGTGAACACGGTGAACGTGACCAGCCGGAAGACCACTGTGAACCGGTAGAACGCCCGCCACTCGGTCACCGTGGCGAGCAGGTAGTAGACGCCCATGTTGAAGGCCGCCATCGAGGACGCCAGCAGGAACGTCCCGGTGTGATCACCGACGGCCCGCGTCGCCGGCACCTCGAACCCGAGCATGCGCAGCTGCGCCTCCGGCCAGAGCAGCCCAACCGCGCCCATCACCAGCGCCAACACGCCGAAGACCGCGATGGTCCAGCCCGCGATGGATCGCGGCAGCTTCATGAAGGGCCTCCCCAGGCACGGCGACGGTCACCACTGTGGACCCGTACGCGGTGGTGACACGCTAGCCGCTCCCCCCGACCACCACATCCCCGGAACCGGCAAAACCCTGCACCCCCACCCCCAGGGTCGCGTTGATCAAGAGCTTTCGGTCATCGGCGGCCCGAATTCTGACCCAAACCTCTTGATCAACAGCGGAGGGTGAGGGGGCAGGGGTTAGGGGGTTAGGGCTGGGCGGTTGTTAGGCGGGTGTGGAGGGCGTCGGCTGCGGCTCGTTCGCTGCGCTGCTCGGTGGCGTACGCCAGGCGGACCGCCTCCTGCGCACACGACAGCGCCTCCGCCGGGCGACCGCAGGCGGCCAACGCCTCGGCCAGCACACTCGCCGCGATCACCTGGCTGCGCACGTCCTCGGCCGGCGCGGTGACCGCCCGGCGCGCCCAGTCCAACGCCTGCTCCCGCTGACCGTGAGCGAGCAGCGCCGCAGCGTACTGGGCCATCGTCTGACGGCGGGAGAAGAGCAGCGACGGGGCGTTCGCGGCGGCCGTGGCCACCGGGGCCAGCAGCCCGACCGCTGTCGCCGAGTCGCCGGCCGCGAGACGGGCCGTCGCCAGCAACACCCGGGGCGCCACCTGCGCCGGCGCCTGCGGGTTGTGCGGCTCCACTGCGGTCAGCACCGCGCGGGCCACCCGCTCGGCCGTCTCGCAGTCGCCCATGTCCAACGCGACGAAGCCGCGCAGTGTGCCGGCCATCCCGGTGAGCAGCGGATGCGAGGTGCGCTCCGCGTACGCCAGGGCGTCGGTGAGCAGGTCCGCAGCGTGCTCCGGCTCGCCCAGGCCACGCGCCACCACCGCCCGGACCACCAGGGCGAACCCACGCCCCCAGTCGTCGGACGCGGCGGCGAACTCCCGGTACGCCCGCCGGGCCTCCCGGTCCGCCTCGGCCAGGTCACCCAGCTCGGCCGTGGCGAACGCCGCCACCGCCCGCAACGTGCCCACCGCCCACGCCTCACCGACCCGCTCGCCGAACGGCAGGAACACCTGCGCCATCCGACACGCCTCGCGCAGTCGACCGGCGAGCAGCCGGGCGAACGCCGTGGTGCCACGCAGCCAGGCCCGCCCGTACGGGTCCTTCAGCTCGGCGAAGAGCCGGGCGGCCCGGCCGAGCACCGCGTCGGTCCCGGCGAAGTCACCCCGGGTGGTGGTCACCCAGGCCAGGTTCTGCAGGGACCACGCCTGCCCACGTCGGTCCTGCGCACCGAGGCTGACCTGGTACGCGGCCGCCAACCGGCTGCTCGCCTGACTCAGCCGCCCCGCCACGAAGTCGGCCATGCCGAGCCGGCGCATCGCTGTGGCCCGCTGCGTGGGCAGCCGCCCCTCGGTGGCCACCTGCAACGCCTCCTGCCAGGCGGTCACCGCCCGGCCCTGATCGCCGAGGGTCTCCTGGGCCTGCCCCGCCAACAGCAGCGCACTGACCCGGGTGACCTCGTCCCCCGCGTTCGCGGCGATCTTCTCGGCGTACGCCAACGCGTCGGTGACCCGGCCGACCTGGAGCAACGCTCGGGCGTGCACCACCCGATCGGCTGCCGGCACCCCGTCGCGGGCCAGTTCGGTGGCGCGCTCGGCGTACTCGACGGCCATTGCCGGCTCACCGGCGGAGAGCGACCGGCGGGCGGCCCGGCCGAGCGCGGCCACGCCGAGCGGAACCACCGCCCGGGCCGGCGCGTCCGGACGTAGCTTCACCGCGTCGGCGAGCGTGGCGGCCCGCTCGACGTGCGTCGCCACGAAGTCGTCCCGGGCCTCGTCGGTGAACCCGCCCACAGTGCTGGCAGTGGTCTCGTCCGCCGGAGCCGCCCAGCGGGCCAGCGCCGCGTGTCGCTCGGCCAACTCGGCCTTGCTCACCCCGGCGTACGCGGCCTCGCGCATGAGCGGTGTGGCGAACGAGTAGCCGGCCCGCGAGCGGTGCAGCATGCGGCGTTGCAGCAACTCCTCGACCGCCCGGTCGAGCTCGACCGCGACCACTGCCGACGGCCGGCCGTCGCGACCGCCACGCTGCTCCCGCATCGCCTCCAGCGCGCCGGTCGGCACCGTGTCACCGGTGACCGCGGCGTCGCGCAGCACCGACCGGGCGTCCGGCGGCAACGCGTCGATCCGGGCCGCGAGCACGGCGGCGAGGTCCCGGGAGAGCAGTCGACTGCCCAGCGAGCCCGGTACCAGCCGCCAGCCGGTCGACCCGCTCTGCTCCCGCTCGCCGGAGCCGGACCGATCCACCGTGGCACCCCGCGTCGAGGCGGCGCCGCGCACTGATTCCGTGGTGAGCGCGCCCCGTTCGATAAGCAGGGTGACCAGCTCAGCCAGGTAGAACGGGTTGCCCTGCGCGGTGGCGAGCAACCTGTCGGTGTCGGCCTGCGGCAGCTTGCCGCCGCCGAGGTAAGTCGTGAGCAGCCGGGCCGCGTCGGCACCGCGCAGCGGCGGCAGCGAGTGCACCTCGGCGTCCGCGACCCGGGTCAGCGCGCCAGCGGTACGCACCAACTCGGGCCGGCCGAGCAGCAGCACCAGCACCGGGCCGGTGAGCCTGGACAGGGTCAACCCGAGGGCCTTGATCGTCTCGGCGGTGGCATCGTGCAGGTCGTCCACCACGATCACCAGCGGCGCCTCCGAGGCGAGCCCACTGAGCAGGTCGGCGACAGCGTTCGGCACCACCTCGGCGTCCGCGGCCGGAGTGCCCGATCCACCCCACTCACCGCTGTCGCTGCCGCCGTGCGCCGGGAGTTCGGCGTAGCCGAGCAGGGCCAGCAGTTGCTCCGTGGAGATCGGCGGTGTCTCCGCACCGGAGCGGGCGAGCCGCTGCCCGAGCCGGCGCAGCCGCTCCTCGACCGCCGGGCGGGTCAGCGCTGTGGACGCGTCGCTGGGCAGACCGACGGCGGCCCGCACCAGATCGGCCAGGGGCGCGAGCCGTCGCCGCTCACCGAACGCGGCACAGCGCACCGAGAGCACCCGGGCCCCGGTGTGCGCCGCGTACCGGCCAGCACCGACGTCGTACCCGGCGGCGAGGCGCTCCACCTCGGCGGCGAACCGGGACTTGCCGATGCCCGCCTCGGCGGTCATCAGCAGCACCCGCGGGTCGCCCTGGTCGATCACCTCGGCGAGCCGGCCGGCGACCCGACCGATCTCCGTCTCCCGGCCGACGTACGGCGCCTCGTCGCCCAGCCCCGAGCGGGTGCCCGGCGCGTCCAGCAGACCCAGCAGCTCGTACGCCTCGACCGGCTCACGCTTTCCCTTGAGCCGCAGCGGGCGCAGCGCCCGCCAGGAGGAGACGTGTCTGGTGGCCGCGGCGGTACGACCACCTGCGTAGACGGCCCCGACGGCGGCGGCGTCGGCGAGCCGGGCCGCGGTGTTCACCGTGTCGCCGATGACCGTGTATTCAATGGCGGCCTGGATGCCCGCGATGACGTCGCCGGTGTTCAGCCCGACTCGCAGCCCGAGCGGCGCGCCGCCGCCCCGCTCGTCGTCGAGCACCCGGCGGACGGCCCGTTGCATGGACAGTGCGGCCCGGACGGCACGTTCGGCGTCGTCCTCGTGCGCCACCGGGGCGCCGAAGACCGCCATGATGCCGTCACCGGTCAGCTTGTCGACGTGCCCGCCGAACGTCTTCACCGCACCGGCGAGGGCGGCGAGCACCCGGTCGGTGACCGCGCCGACGCGTTCCGGGTCGAGATCCTCCGACCAGGAGGTGAACTCGGAGAGGTCGCCGAAGAGCACTGTCACCACCCGGCGCTCGGCCGCCGGCAACGTGGCGGCGGCCGGCAGCGCGGCGCCACAGTTGTGGCAGAACCGCGCGCCGGGAACGGCAACGGTTCCACACACGGGGCAGGTCACATGTGCTCCAACCCACTGACCCCGGGCGCGGATTCCCCGGTGTCGACGCCCAGGTACTCCAGCTGCGCCCGGACCGACCATTCGGCTGCCCACCAGAGTGAGCGGTCCACGTCCGCGTAGACCGTCGCCACCACGTCGGCGGGGGTGTGGGCGCCAGCGGCGACCGCCGCCCGGACCTGGTCGAGCCGGGCCCGGCGGTGGGCGAGGTAGAAGTCGGCCGCGGCGGCGCAGTCGGCCAGTGCCGGGCCGTGTCCAGGCAGCGCCGGGATCCCCCGGTACGCCGAAAGCAGCTCCAGGCTGCTCAGATAGTCACCGAGGTGACCGTCGGGATGGGCGACCACGGTGGTGCCCCGGCCGAGGATGGTGTCACCGGTGAGCACCACCCGCTCGTCGCCGTGCTCGACCAGGAAGCAGACCGAGTCGGCGGTGTGCCCTGGCGTCTCCAACAGACTGATCTGCAGACCGAAGCCGCCGAAGTGCTCGCCCGGCTCGGTCAGCGGCTCGCCGCCGATGGTGTGCGCCGGGTCGACGGCGAGCACGTGCACGCCGCCGAGCAGCTCACTCAGCCGGGCCGCGCCCTCGGTGTGGTCGGGGTGGCCGTGGGTGATCAGGATCAGCCCGACCGGACCGTGTTCGGCGATCCGGGTCAGGTGCCCCTCGTCCGCCGGCCCCGGGTCGACCACGATGCCGGACTCGGCCGCCGGGGCGCGCAGCACCCAGGTGTTGGTGCCGTCGAGGGTCATCGGCCCCGGGTTCGGCGCACGCAGCAGTGAAACCCAGCGGGGCAACTCGTCGGCAAGCGCCGCCACCGCCCCCGTCACGTGCCCGCTCATGGCTGCGATCGTACGACCCCGCCCGCCACACCCCACGATCTTGCACTTGCGGCCCCTGATTCATCCCGGTTCAGGGCTTTCGTCCGAGCAGGAAGTGCAAGATCGGGGGGCGATGGGGACGCGTCAGGCGACCTCGACGATCAGCTCGATCTCCACCGGGGCGTCCAGTGGCAACTCGGCCACACCCACCGCGCTGCGCGCGTGCCGGCCGGCCTCCCCGAAGACGGTGCCGAAGAGATCCGAGGCACCGTTGATCACGGCGGGCTGGCCGGTGAAGCCGGGCGCGGAGGCCACGAACCCGGTCACCTTGACCACCTTGACCACGTTCTCCAGACCGACCAGCGAGTCGACAGCGGCCAGCGCGTTGAGCGCGCACCGCTGGGCCAGATCCTTCGCCTGCTCGGCGGAGATCCCGGCGCCGACCTTGCCGGTCGCCAGCAACTTGCCCTCGGCCATCGGCAACTGGCCGGAAACGTACACGTGCTGCCCGGACTGCACGGCCGGGACGTAACTGGCCACCGGCGGCACGACCTCGGGCAGGTCGAGACCCAGCTCGGCGAGCTTCGCGTGCGGACCGTTGCTCACGCCTTGGGCCGCTTCAGGTAGGCGACCAGCTGGTCCGGATTCGGGCCGGGGACCACGGCGACGAGCTCCCACCCGTCCTCGCCCCAGTTGTCGAGGATCTGCTTGGTCGCGTGGACCAGCAGCGGGACCGTGGAGTATTCCCACTTCTGCATCGCTGAAGGGCTCCCTCTCGGTGCGGAATTGTTCGAGGGACAGCCTACGGTCCGCTGGCCGGACGAGGTACGGGACGCTGCTCCGGCGCGGCCGGCAGCTCCCCGCAGCGCCCTTCGTGCTCGTACCCCTGAGGGCAGCGGGACCGGTCGGGCAGCAACAGGTCACAGAAGACCCGGTGCCGGTTGTTCTGATCGTCGGCGTTGGAGACGGTCGTCTCGCCGGCGTCCAACTCGGGCAGGAAACCCAGGGACACCGCGACCCGGCCGGCCAGCACGGTCGCCGCCGCCAGGTTCGGCACCCGGATCGGCAGGTGGATGACGAAGCCCGGCTCGTCGTCCTCGCGGGTCCGCTCGGCGGGCTGGCTCGGCACCCGGGCCGTCTCCGCCTGCTCCGGCATCCGGCGGTACGACCGTTCGTTGATCGGCTGGTTGGTGACCTGCCCGCCGGCCTCGACCACGGACCCGGGCCGGCGAGGCCGGTCGTTCGTCGGGAACTGGGTGCGAGGGATGTTGTCCGCGTCGCGCATGTACTGCCTCCGGTCGTACCTCTCGGACCATGCTTCCGGTCCGGACCCATTCGTCCGTTCCGGCCCCCGCACCGGGACGAAGGTAGGTCTGTGGCAACGGTCCCGCCAACAGGACGCGCACAAGAGGTCACCAACAGTCACATATGCGACACACCGCAGGTCGGGGGCCCGACACCGAAACCGACGCGGGTACCGCTCACCGGATCGCTGGCCCGCTCGGCAGGCAGGGGCGACACCGATCCGCTCATCGACCGCTACCCTTCCGGTCGGACGGTCGCGCTGCGCCCGGCCGCCCGCTCGATCACGCTCGGCGCCAGGGGTGGCGGCGGGCGCCGCACCCCTGGGGGAACGACATGACCCACCCGCCCAGCGGCGACCAGGCCGGCACACCCGCTCACCCGCCGGTCCACCACCCGGATCCCGCCGGTCAGCCCGGCGCGCCGACCATCCCCAGCCAGTCGACCCCCGCTACGCCGCCCGGGCAGCTCGCTCTCCCCGCCGCCCCCACCTCACCGGCCTTCCCGGGGCAGCACAGCGGCCCCGGCCAGCCGGCCGTCCCGGGGCAGCCTGGCGGCCCCAGCCAGCCGACAGGGCCTGGCGGCCCCACCTCGGCCGCCGCACCCACGCAGCCGGGTGCCCCGAACTCCTCATCGATCCCCCCGGCCCCGCCCGCCTATCCGCCCTACCACGGCACGGCCGGGCCGAAGAAGAAGCGCGGTCTGTTGATCGCGGCCATCGCCCTGGTCGTGATCATGGTGCTCTGCGTGGGGGGTGGCGTGGTGGCCTTCCTGACCCTGCGCGACGTCGAGACCGGCGAGGGTGCCAAGGAGCCGGCGGTCGCCGTCGACGAGTTCCTCACCGCTGTCTACAAGGATCGCGACGCGACGAAGGCGGCCGGTCACGTCTGCGCCGCTTCCCGCGACGACGACAAGATCGCCGCGAAGGTTGCCGAGGTGGAGAAGTACGCCGCCACCTACCAGAACCCGCGCTTCCGCTGGACCACCCCGAAGGTTGACAACCAGACCGGGGAACGGGCCACCGTCTCCACCCGGCTCACCATGACCACCGCCGACGAGAAGGTGGCCGACCAGGAGTTGCGCTTCACTGTGGTGCAGAAGACGGGTTGGTGGGTCTGCGAGGTCGCCTGACCGCCCAGCCTGGATAGGCTCGACGGGTGTGTGCAGCTGAGCGTCCGATCGATCCGGCCGGTACCGGATGGCCCGCCCGTCTCCACGTGGTGACCGGCAAGGGCGGCACCGGTAAGACCAGCGTGGCGGCGGCGCTGGCCCTCGCGCTCGCCGCCGGCGGCCGGCGCACCCTGCTGGTCGAGGTCGAGGGGCGGCAGGGCATCGCCCAACTGTTCGGCATCGAGCCGCTGCCCTACGAGGAGCGGCACCTCGCCGACGCGCCGGACGGCGGTGAGGTGCGCGCACTCGCGGTGGACGCCGAGGAGGCGCTGCTCGAGTACCTCGACATGTTCTACAAACTGGGCGCGGCGGGCCGGGCACTACGCAAGCTCGGCGCCATCGACTTCGCCACCACCATCGCGCCCGGCCTGCGGGACGTCCTGCTCACCGGCAAGGTGAAGGAGGCCACCACCCGCACCACCGGGCAGCGGCGCGCGTACGACGCGGTGGTGCTGGACGCCCCGCCGACCGGGCGGATCGGCCGGTTCCTCAACGTGACGGCGGAGACCGCCCGGCTGGCCAAGGTGGGCCCGATCAAGACCCAGAGCGAGGGGGTCGCCGCGTTGCTGCGGTCCCCGATGACGGCGGTGCACGTGGTCACGCTGCTGGAGGAGATGCCGATCCAGGAGACTGTCGACGCGATCGCCGATCTGACCGCCCTCGGCTTCGGCGTCGGGAAGGTGCTCGTCAACGGAGTCCGACCGCCGGTGCCCGCCGGAGCGGCGGTCACCGCCGCGGAGTTGAAGCGCGGACTGGTCGCCGCCGGGCTGCCGGCCGATCGGGACATCGTGGCCGGGTTGCACGATGAGGCGCGTGACCAGCTCATCCGGCGCGAACTGGAAGATTCGCTCCGCGCCGACCTGGTGGAGTTGGGGCTGCCGATGATCGAGCTGCCGTTGCTGCCCGACGGGGTTGATCGGGCGGGGCTCGCGACGCTGGCCCAGGCCCTCGTCCGCGCCGAATGACTCACACCTGAGCGCAGCACGGGCGCGCGGACCCACCGGCCCGATACGCTCGATTGGTGCCTTCCGAAGACGCGGCGCCGCAGCTGGACGTCGACCAGATCCTCGCCGACCCAGGCGTGCGGATCGTCGTGTGCTGCGGTGCCGGCGGAGTGGGAAAGACGACCACGGCCGCGGCGCTGGCGCTGCGGGCGGCCGAGCATCACGGCCGACGCACTGTGGTGCTCACCATCGACCCGGCTCGCCGGTTGGCCCAGTCGCTGGGCCTGACCGAGCTGGACAACACCCCTCGCCAGGTCAAGGGGATCGACGTCGAGAGCAGCGGCGGCGAGTTGCACGCCATGATGCTGGACATGAAGCGCACCTTCGACGACGTGGTGTTGCAGCACACCGACCCGACGAAGGCCGCGGAGATCTTCGCGAACCCGTTCTACCAGGCGATGAGCTCGACCTTCGCCGGCACACAGGAATACATGGCGATGGAGAAGCTGGGTCAGTTGCACGCCCGGGGCGAATGGGACCTGATCGTGGTGGACACTCCACCGTCCCGCTCGGCACTGGACTTCCTGGATGCGCCGGCTCGGCTCTCCCGTTTCCTCGACGGCCGGATGCTGCGACTGCTGCTGGCCCCGGCGCGCAGCGGCGGGCGGAGCATGTTCAGCCTGGTCACGGCCTCGTTCGGGATGTTCTCGAAGGTGGTGCAGAAGGTGCTCGGCGCGCAACTGCTCACCGACCTGTCCGGCTTCGTGGCGGCACTGGATTCGATGTTCGGTGGTTTCCGGCAGCGCGCCGAGCAGACGTACCGCATCCTGCAGGCGCGGGAGACGGCCTTTCTGCTGGTCGCGACGCCGGAGCCGGACGCGGTCCGGGAGGCCGCCTACTTCGCGGGCCGGTTGCGGGACGAGCGGATGCCGCTGGCCGGCCTGGTGCTCAACCGGGTGCACCGCCCGACGGTCCCGGAGCTGGACGCCGAGCAGAGCCGGGTCGCCGCCGAGCGGCTGACCCAGCTGGGTGGGCATGAGGCCACCGCCGACGTGCTGCGGGCGCACGCGGCGTTGGCTCGTCAGGCGGTACGCGAGCAGCAGGTCGCCGCGCGCTTCACCGAGGCGTTCCCGGCCGTGCCGGCGGTTTCGGTCACGGCGCAGCCCGCCGACGTGCACGACGTCGACGGGCTACGGACGATCGGCGCGGCGATCAGCCGGCCGTGACCGGCATCAGTTGGCCGCGCTGACGAGAATCTTGTCCTTGCCGGTCTTGTCCTTGCTGTTCTTCTTCATCGCGGCCTCGAACATCTTGCGCCAGCTCGTCACCTGGGGGTGACGACGCAGTAGCGCCCGCCGTTCGCGTTCGGTCATGCCGCCCCACACACCGAACTCGATCCGGTTGTCCAGCGCGTCGGCCAGGCACTCGTACCGAACTGGGCAGCTCCGGCAGATCCGCTTCGCCACGTTCTGTTCGGCGCCCTGTACGAACAACGCGTCCGGGTCCCCGTTCTGACATGCCGCCAGCGACGGCCAGTCAGTGATCATGCCCATGTGTACACGTCCCCCCTTGCAGTACCTACCGACCTCGTCGATGCACGTCAGCCGGCAATTCCCCCCGATCGCCCGGCCTGCCTTCCCCAAGGCGGCGCGGACGACATGTGGCGCTGTCGCCGCCCCCATCATGCTCTGTAGTCGACTGATTACGCAACGTTGTCGACGAAATCCATCATTCCGGACACTCCCGGCTTCCCGGGCCTTCGACCGCCGGTTACCCCGCCGAGGTCAGCGATAACGCTGCGCCACCTCACTGAATCGGAGGAGACTCACGCCAGGTCACACGCAACCAAGCACCGGGGGTCGTGCGTTTAGCACAACGAGGGCAGCGCGCGCAGGAAATGGGGAAAGAACGCCCCAGCGCCCCTCGTTCCCTACTCGCGTACCCTGTCGAGGTGACCTGGATGCGGAAACGTGACCACAATGTGCTGACCAACGCCGCATCGCTAGCCGTGTGTGGCCTGCTGGCCGGCGTGGTGGTCGCTGCGGCGGCCTTCCCCGCGGTAGCGATGTCCGGCTTGGCCGCGAAGGCCGGCGCCGAGACATTCGGTGCCCTGCCCACGGAGCTGACGGTGGCCCGTGCGCCACAGATCAGCTACCTGCTGGCATCGGACGGCAAGACACCGCTGGCGACGATGTACGACGAGAACCGACGGGACGTCAAGCTCCCCGACATCTCGCCGGCCATGCAGAAGGCCATCATCGCGGCCGAGGACCATGAGTTCTACAAGCACAACGGCGTCGACATCAACGGTGTCGCCCGCGCGTTCGTCAACAACCAGAGCGAAGGCTCGGGTCGGCAGGGCGCGTCGACGCTGACCATGCAGTACGTCCGACTGGCCATCGCCTACTCGGCCACCCACCCGGCGGACGTCGTCGCGGCGACCGAGGACACCAGCGCCCGCAAGCTGCGCGAGATGCGGCTGGCCCTCCAGGTCGACAAGGAATTCTCCAAGGACGAGATCCTCACCCGCTACCTCAACCTCGCCTCGTTCGGCAACGGCGCGTACGGCATCTACGCCGCCAGCCAGGTCTACTTCGGTAAGCCGCCGAGCAAGCTGAAGATCGAGGAAGCGGCGTTGCTGGCCGGCATGGTCAAGGCGCCGACGACGAACGACCCGACCACCGAGGCCGGTTACCCGCTCGCGCTGGATCGACGCAACTACGTCATCCAGAACATGGTCGACATCAAGGCCATCACCCAGCAGGAGGCCGACGCCGCCAAGGCGACCAAGCTGGTCGTGAAGGACAAGCGCACTCCGAACGGCTGCGTCGCCGCCAACGTCAACGAGTGGGGCTTCTTCTGCGACTACTTCTACCGCTGGTGGATGGATCAGGAGACGTTCGGCTCGACCACGTACGACCGGGAGCGCCGACTGAAGAGCGGCGGTTACACCGTCGTGACCTCGATCGACGTTCAGGCGCAGCGGGGCGCGGACAAGGCGGTCCGTAAGGCCAAGAGCGTGAACAGCAAGGAAGCGGCAATGGTCGCGGTCGTCGAGCCGGGCACCGGCCGGGTTCGGGCGCTCGCGGTCAACCGGCAGTTCAAGCTCGACGACCCGAAGAACCCGAAGAACAAGCTCTCCAGCGACCCCGCGAAGAGCAAGAAGAAGATCCGGGGCAACTACCCGGCGACGGTCAACCCGCTGCTCACCGGCGGCAACGGCATCACCGGCTACCAGGCCGGCTCGACCTTCAAGATCTTCAGCATCGTCGCCGCGCTGGAGAAGGGCATCCCGCTCGGCTACACGATGAACGCGCCGCAGCAGTTCAAGTCGGAATACATCATCGACAGCAGCAGCCCGGCGGCCTGCAAGGGCACCCACTTCTACTGCCCGACCAACTCCGGCCTCAAGGCCGGCGGTGTACAGAACATGTGGAGCGCCTTCAGCGCGTCGATCAACACCTACTTCGTCCCGCTGCAACAGCAGGTCGGCGCGGAGAACGTGGTCGACGCCGCCCGGCGGGCCGGCATCCAGTTCCGGGCGAGCAACGACGCCAAGTTCGCCGCCACCAAGGAAGCCGCCCACCAGTGGGGCGCCTTCACCCTGGGTGTGTCCTCCACCACCCCGCTCGACCTGGCCAACGCGTACGCGACTCTCGCGGCGGACGGCAAGTACTGCGAGCCGATCCCGGTGCAGGAAATCCGGGACCCGGAGGGCAACAAGCTGGACATCGCCAACCCGCGCTGCGAGAAGCGGTTCAGCACCGAGGTGGCCCGCGCCGCCGTGGATGCCGCCCGCTGCCCGGTCGGCGACAACTCCAGCACCAGCAAGTGCGGTGGCAGCCGCACGGCCGGCGTCGTGAAGAGCATCGTCGACGCGCCGGTGGCCGGTAAGTCCGGCACCACCGACTCGGAGAAGACGGCCGCCCTGGTCGCCATGACCAAGCAGTACTCGGTGGCCGGCATCATGGCCGACCCGGACTGGCCGCAGACCAATGTCAAGATGAAGCACGCCCAGAAGGACGGCATCAACCCGCCGGTGTACGAGACGCTGCGGGATGCCATGAAGGGCAAACCGCGGATCAAGTTCGAGCCGCCGGGCCAGAAGATCTCCGAGGGTGACCAGCGCAGCATCCCCGACGTGAAGTGCGTTTCGGTGGATCAGGCAAAGTCCCGGCTCAAGGGCGCCGGCTTCGAGCCGGTCGTCTCCAGCGCGAAGGTGCCGTCCTCCTGCAAGGCGGGCGACGCGGCCGGCACCAGCCCGGACGGACGCACGATCAAGGGTGGTGTGGTCACCATCCAGGTCAGCAGTGGGGGCGGCGGTACGCCGGGCAACACCGACGGCACTCCGGGCGGCCAACCCGGCAACCAACCCGGACGACCCGGCAACGGCCGTCCGAACGGCTGAGCCGACCAGTAGGACGAAACGGGCGGGCACCCTCCTCGGGTGCCCGCCCGTTTCTTCTGTCCGGACCAGGAGCGGCTACGACAACGTCATGCCGCCCCGCTGACCCCGCCGGGTCAGAGACCGAGCTGTCGGCGTACCTCGGCGGCCACCCGGCCACCCTCGGCCTGGCCCGCCACCGCGGCCTGGGCCGCCTTCATCGCCGGGCCCATCTGAGCCTTGCCGGTGAAGCCGCCGGCGGCGAGCGCCCCCGACACCAGCTCGGTCAGGTCGGCGTCCGAGAGCTGCTTGGGCAGGTAGCGGTCCAACACCTCACCCTCGGCGCTCTCCTTCGCTGCCTGCTCGGCGCGCCCGGCGTCGGCGAAGGCGGTGGCCGCCTCCCGACGCTTCTTGGCTTCCTTGGTCAGCACCGCGAGCACCTCGTCATCGGTGAGCTCGCGCTTGGCCTTGCCGGCGACCTCGGCGGTGCCGACGGCGGCCAGGGCCATCCGCAGCGTGGAGGTGGTCAGCTCGTCACGCGCCTTGAGCGCGGTACGCATGTCGGCAGTGAGGCGGTCCTTCAGCGTGCTCATGGACGGTCAAACTACCCTGAACGCCATGCGAAAGCGCACACTATTCCGGCTCGCCGCCGGAACCGCCACGATCGGCGCGGCCACCCTCGCGTACGCGTCGCTCGTCGAGCGCAACATGTTCACCCTCCGGCGGTACGACGTGCCGGTGCTTCCGGCCGACGCGGAGCCGCTGCGCGTGCTGCACCTGTCGGACCTGCACATGATGCCCGACCAGGCGCGCAAGCAGCGTTGGGTGGCATCGCTGGCCGCCCTCGACCCCGACGTGGTGGTGGTCACCGGCGACAACATGGCGCACCCGGGCGCGGTGCCCGGGGTGCTGCGGGCCCTGCAACCACTGCTGGACTACCCGGGCGCGTTCGTGTTCGGCTCGAACGACTACACCGGGCCGGTGCTGAAGAACCCCTTCACCTACTTCCTGCCCGACCGGGAGTACACCGAGGGCGTCGAGCTGCCCTACGAGGAGTTGCGCCAGGTCTTCACCGGCTCCGGCTGGGCAGACCTCAACAACGCCCGGACCACGCTGAAGGCTGGCGGGCGACAACTCGACCTGGTCGGCGTCGACGACCCGCACATCGACCGGGACGACTACCCCTCCGTCGCCGGCGCGGTGTCGTCCTCGGCGGACCTCTCCATCGCGCTGACGCACTCACCCGAGCCACGGGTGCTCGACCAGATGGCGGCGGACGGCTTCGGGCTGCTGCTGGCCGGGCACACCCACGGTGGTCAGGTCTGCGTACCGGGCTTCGGGGCGCTGGTGACCAACTGCGGCCTGCCCCGCTCGATGGCGCGCGGCCTGCACCGGTGGCCGGGCTCGGACTCCTGGCTGCACGTCTCCGCCGGCCTCGGCACCCACCCGACCGCCCCGATCCGCTTCGCCTGCCCCCCGGAGGCCAGCATCCTGACCCTCATCCCCCGCTGACCGTCCCGCTGCCCGGCCGGCCGCTTCACGATTCGCGCACCATCAGGGATGTTGCTGCCTCGGCGCGTCGTGAGGCAGCAACATCCCGGAAGTTGTGCGGATCTTGGCCACCCTGGGCGGGGCCGGGGCGGCGGGGGTACCGAGTTTGACCATCGGAGCGGGTGGGCTACTATTTGTCGGCACGCCTCGGGGTGTGGCGCAGCTTGGTAGCGCGCTTCGTTCGGGACGAAGAGGTCGTCGGTTCGAATCCGGCCACCCCGACCAGAGGTAAAAGGCCAGGTGAGATCTTCTCTCACCTGGCCTTTTTGTTTGCCCCGGCAAGCCCTGTCGACCGATTCCCGTGCGACGGCTGCGTGGCTAGCGTCCGCCTGGATGACCCACCCTCAGACGCCTGCGCCGTGGATCCCGCCCGACGGCCCGGCAGGGGCGCCCCTTGCGACCCCGCAGGCCAGCCGCGCCACCCCCGTCTCCTTTCTGGCCGTGTACGTGTTGGCGGGCCTGGCGACGGTGTGTTGGGCGGGAGCGGCGTACAGCGCCCGGCTGATCTTCCTTGGCCGGGACATGGTCGAGGGTCTGCTGAGCTTTATCGGACTGCTGGGTCTCGCCGCAGGTGAAGTGTTCGCGTTGCTGTTCACCATCACCGCTGCTTTCGAGTTGCGCGGGCGCAACTCGCCTCGTGCGGCCCTGGCGGCCGGTCTGGTCGCGGTCACCGGAGTCGTCGCGACGATCGTGTTCCTGATCTGGGTGTCAACGACCGCGAGTACCGATTCGTAGCAACCGGCTCTCGCCTTCAACCTTCTGACCCTCGCCAGAGTCGTGAGAGGTAACCAATCAAGGCGGGGGCTCATGGCAGTTGACGACGAGCATTTTCGAAAGTTCGTCGAGACGCGCTACGTGGATCTCTTGCGCGTGGCGTACCACCTCACCGGCTCGACCCAGGATGCAGAGGATCTGGTGCAGGCCGCGCTGGTGAAGGTGATGCGTCGGTGGCGGCGGGTCGACGATCCGATGGCCTACCTGCGACGAGTCATGATCAACCACCACATCAGCGTCTGGCGTCGCCACCGGATGCACGAGGTGCTGACGTTCTTCTTTCCCGAGCGGCCCACCCGGGACATGACCGAGACGGTTGCCGAACGGCGCGCTCTCTACGAGGCGATGCAGGAGCTGACACCTCGTACCCGTGCGGTGATCGTGCTCCGGTACGTGGTCGATCTGCCGGAGGCGGAGGTAGCGGCCACTCTCGGCTGCTCGGTCGGGTCGGTCAAGAGCCGCGCATCACGAGGATTGGCTCGCCTGCGTCTGGCGCTGGCAGCTGATCCAGCACCGACCGGGACGACGAAGATGACGGGGGTAGCACCATGACGGTCGACGATGAGCTGAGCCGGGCCCTGGCCGAGTTGAGCCGGACACTGACCCCGCAGCCAGACCCGTACGGCCGAGCGACGGCGCGATACCGACGGAGCCGGCAGCGACGCGTCGGCGGCCTGGTTCTGGTCCTCGCAGTCTCCGTTGGGAGCACGGCCTTCGCCATCGCCAGCCCGGGCCGGACCACGCAGCTACCGGCCGACCCGTCCGAGTCCATCGCACCCGTGCTGGCGTGGTCGGACCGACTCCTCCAGTCGCCGCCGCGCGGTGCCGTCGCCGGGGACGACAGCTACGTACGTCAGCTCTCTGAACAGTTGTTGGCCGCCCAACGCCGAGGAGAGTTCTCCCGCCTGACGGTGCCGGTGAGCGGGGTGAAAGTCCTCTTCGCCGACGACGTGGACGGCCACCGTATCGCCCTCGCCGCCTTCGTCCGTAACCAGCCCGATCCGGTCACCGGCTGGCCGAGCGCCGCGGTGTGGCTGGTCGCCGACGAGGGTGCCAGTGCCCAGGAACTGGCCAGCACCGCCTCCGTCAGGGGGGTAAGCGACGCTCTGGAACCCTACGAGAGCCTGTCCGTGGACGGTCCGAAGGCGGCACACGTGGCGATCGCCCCGGCCGGCTGCGTTTTCCTCAGCTCACCGCTGCCCGACGGCGACACCTTCAGGTGGGCCCCGGAGCCGACCGGGTCCTACCTGGTCCGTACCGCGCGGGCCCAGCGGCCCGAGTGGTGGCGGGTCGACTGCGGCGGGGTGACTCGCAAGATAACGCCCGGTCCAGGTTCGCTGGCCTCCACGCCGATCACCGACGCTCAACTCGCGACGGCGATGTCCCGCGTACGCGGCAGTGTCGAGCAGCAACGTGCCCGGGATTTGGTGTACCAGTGGGCACAGTCAGGAGGTTACCGTCTGACCGCCCTTCCGAGCGTGGTGTGGGGCGGGCACCTCGCTGGCCTCCCTATCAGCCCGGCCGACGGGTCGCCCAGCGCGACAGAGCCGTCGGTGGAGGACGCCCAGGTGACGGTCCTGGCTGCTCCCGCTGTGGGCGGCGATTGGGTCGGCGAGGTGTCGATCGCCCCCGATCAGCCACGGTCCGACGGCGTGCTCAGCACTGGCACCTCCTTCACCGCTACCGCCGACCCGACCGATCCCGGTGGCGTGCTGGCCGTGTCCATCGACGATGACACCGGCGGCAGCGAGGGCCAGCAGATCCTGCTCGTGGTGACGCCGGCAGCCGCCACCACCGTGCGCGTCCTGCGCGACGGGCAGGAGGTGGCGAGGAGCGCCGTCAGCGGCTCCGGGACGGCCATGCAGGTGCCCCGCCCCACCGCGGGCCTTGTCGTGGAGGCGCTCGACGCATCCGGCGGGACGATTGCCAGCGGTCAGGTGTCCAAGCAGGGTGCACAACGGACAACCGAGACCGACACCTGGAACGAGGAGTGACTGCCCCGCGACGGCCGCCGGCACGTGACGCCTTTCGGACACCGCCCTGACAGCCTTCACCTGCTGGTATAGGTGTTTCTACCGATCCCTCGAGTGGCTGCCGCCCCTAGCGTCAGTGGCACACCACACTGTCCGAGGGAGACCACCGATGACCATCGCACCCGATCTCATCGCCGTGAAGGCACGCCAGCAGGTGACGTGGGCCAGCGGTGACTACGGCGCGGTCGCCGCGCTCATCCACCCGATCTCCGAGCTTCTGGTGACCGCCGCCGACCTGTCGGCCGGCGCCCGCGTACTCGACGTGGCGACCGGGTCCGGCAACGCCGCCATCGCCGCAGCCCGCTGCGGGTGCGTCGTGACCGGCGTCGACTACGTACCCGAACTGTTGGAACGCGGCCAGGCCCGCGCCGCCGCGGAACGACTCCCGGTCACGTTCGTGACCGGCGACGCGGAACGACTGGCGTACGCCGACGGGTCCTTCGACGCGGTCCTCTCCGTCGTCGGGGTGATGTTCGCGCCGGACCAGGAGCGGGCGGCGGCCGAGCTGGTCCGGGTCTGCCGGCCCGGCGGCACTGTGGCGCTGGCGTCGTGGACGCCGCAGGGCTTCATCGGCGACCTGTTCCGCACTGTGGGGCGGCATGTGCCACCACCGGCGGGGTTACGCCCGCCGGTCGAGTGGGGCGACGAGGACCGGGTCCGCGAACTGCTCGGCGCGGCCGTGGGTGAACTGCGGGCGGTACGCCGGGAGTTCGTCTTCCGCTTCGGCACACCGGAGGAGTTCGCCGACTTCTTCCGGGTCAACTACGGGCCGACGTTGAAGGCGTTCGAGGCGCTGCCCGAGGAGCGACGCCCGGCCCTGCACGCCGATCTGGTGGAGCTGGCCCGCACCCACAACCGTGCCACCGACGCCACGGTCCGCATCCCGGCGGAGTACCTGGAGGTCGTGGCGCGGCGGACCCCCGACCCGGCCTGACGCCCGTCCGCGCCACCCCGTTCGAGGTGGCGCGGGCCGGTCAGTCCTGCCGCTCGGTGCGCGCGACCTCAGTCCTGCCGCTCGGTGCGCT
The DNA here is from genome assembly GCF_018070325.1 of Micromonospora sp. H61. Lineage (GTDB taxonomy): Bacteria > Actinomycetota > Actinomycetes > Mycobacteriales > Micromonosporaceae > Micromonospora > Micromonospora salmantinae. The sequence continues at coordinate 71,409 of NZ_JAGPXY010000002.1, read as the reverse complement.
CGATCTCCGCGAACGCGGCGGCAAGGTAGTCGTCCAACGGCACGCCGGTCGCCGCCAACAGGTCGGCCACCAGCAGCGGAGCGTGTCGGGCCAGCACCGACGCGTCCGGCGGTGACTCGTCGCCGTCGGGGTCGTACACACCCAACGCGCCGGCCAGCAGGACGAGCACCACGTGCGGGTCGACATCCGTTCGCCACCGAGTCGACTCCTGCACGCAGTGGGTCAACACCTGGCGGATGTCGTCGCCGGTCAACCCGTCCGGATGGCTCTCCTCCAGCAGCAACCGGACCACCGCGCCGAGCACCAGGCCGGAACGCTCGTCCGCGGCGAGACCGCCGACCGCCTCGTCGTACGCCTGACCGTCGCGTGCCTGGGCGGCGGCGACGGCCGTCGTTGCGGTCAACGCGATGGCGCGGGCGGTAGCGGGCAGATGTCGCCAGGTGCCGGTCATCGCGCCAGCATCGCAGACCCGGCGGACACCGACCGACCGCGATCAGAGCGAGTGGATCAACGTGGGATTGGTCACCAGTCGGTCCCGGTGACCGTGAGGCGTGGCCAAAACGGTTCGCGCTGCGTCAGACCCACCGAACACAATGCCGGCATGCTGCGTCGTGCCCTGCCCCGCCGTTCGGAAGCTCGCCGGATCCTCCTCGGCACACTGCTGTCGGCGATCGGGCGGGGTCTGACCCTGCCGTTCCTGTTCATCTACCTGACCGACGTACGCGGGCTCACCGACACCCGCGCCGGGCTCGTCATCGGCTGGTACGGCGTGGTCACCCTGGCCCTGTCGCCGCTGGGCGGGACGCTGATCGACCGAATCGGCGCCCGCCGGGTGGTGGTGCCCTGCCTGCTGATCGAGGCGATCGGCACCGGCTCGTTGGCGCTGGTCCACTCGACGGGCTCGGCCCTGCTGGTGATGACGGTGGTCGCCATCGGCAGCTCGGCGATCTGGTCCGGGCAGAACACCATCCTCGCGTCGCTGACCGACGACGATGAGCGGCAACGCGTCTTCGGGTTGAACTTCGCCCTGCTCAACCTCGGCATCGGCATCGGTGGCATGACCTCCGGCGCGATCGTCGACACCGCCCGGCCCGGCACCTTCCAGGCGATCTACCTGCTGGACGCGGTGACCTACCTGATGCCGGCGCTGATCCTGCTCACCCTGCCCGGCGTGGGCCACCGACTCGGCAAACGTCGAGGCGTCGACGAGCCGTCGCCCGGTGGCTACCTGACGGTGCTCCGCGACCGCCCGTTCCGGCGGCTGGTGATCTTCGGGCTGATCCTCACCACCTGCGGCTACGCGCAGGTGGAGGTGGGCTTCGCCGCGTACGCGGTGCGGGTGGCCGAGGTGAACCCCCGGGTCGTGGCATGGGCACTAGCTGCCAACACCGTGATGATCGTGCTCGCGCAACTGCTGGTGATCCGCCGGATCGAGGGGCGCAGCCGCACCCGGGCGTTGGCGGTGGTGGGAGCGGTGTTTGCCGCCGCCTGGCTGGTCCTCGGCGCGGCCGGCCTGGTCAAAGCTGAGAACGCCGTGCTGGCCGCCCTGTGCGTGGTGCTCTGCTCGGCGATCTTCGGTTTCGGCGAGACGATGCTGTCCCCGGTGATGCCCGCACTGACCAACGCGCTGGCCACTGACGAACTGCGCGGCCGGTACAACGCGATGAGTTCGATGATCTTCGGAATCAGCGGTGTGATCGGCCCGGTGACCGCCGGCCCACTCATCGGCGCCGCCAACGGCATGGTCTGGGTGGCGACGGTGGTCGGCGGCTGCCTGGTCGCCTCGCTGGTCGCGCTGTCCCTGCGCCGGCTGCTCACCACGGAGCAGGACGGCCTCGCGACGACCACCCCGGCATCTCCCACCCCCACGCCCGCCCCCGCCTGACCTCGAAGACCCCGCCGCACCGCCCGCGACATGCACGCATCCGGCGCCACACCAAGCACGCCACCCCGCACCCCGCACCAAGATCCGAGCAACTTCCCGGAAGTTGGTGCCTCGGGCACGCGGGAGCCAGCAACATGGGGGAAGTTGCGCGGATCTTCCTCATTGGCCTCGCCATTGATCTTGCCCGGAGGGGCGCGAGCGGGCAGGCGCGGCGCGAGCAGGCGGGGTCTGGGACGGGTCGGGCCCCGGAGCTGGTGCTCCGGGGCCCGATGTCGCGGGGGTCGGCCGTCAGGCGGCGGGGACCTCGGCGGTGGTGCGGATCCGGTCCAGCGTCGGTGCGGAGACCGGCGACTGGGCGGTCAGGTAGTCGACGAAGGCGTCCAGGTCGATCTGGCCGGTGACCAGGTTCGTGCCGCCGGTGAGGGCGCTGAAGCCGTCGCCTCCGCCGGCCAGGAAGTTGTTCACCGTCACCCGGTAGGTGGCGGCGGTGTCGACGGTGGTGCCGCCGAGGCTGAGGCTGCCCCTGACCACGCGGGTGCCGGCGCACGGGTCGGCGACCGTACCGGTGGTGCCGTTCGGGTCGACGACGTAGCCCACTGAGGCCGACGGGTAGAGCGTCCGGCCGGTGACGAACTGCTGCTCCAGGACGCAGTAGAGCTGCGCGCCGGTGAGGTCCAGTGTCACCAGGTTGTTGGCGAACGGCTGGACCGTGAACGCCTCCTCGTAGGTGACCGGGCCGGCGTCGAGGTCGGCCCGGACCCCGCCCGGGTTCATGAGGGCGGCGACGGCGTTCTGTTCGTCGTCGGTGGCGGCGAGCTGCGCGTCGGCGATCAGGTTGCCCAGTGGCGATTCGCCCAGGCTCGTACCGAATAGGGTTTCCTGGCTCCGGGTGATCGCCTCGTTGGTCACGCCGACCTGGCGTCCGGCGACCGGGCCGAGCACGGTCTTGTACCGGTTGATCAGCGCGGTCTGCCTCGGGTCCTTGGCGACGTCGCGGGTGACCACGACATTGTTCGCGGCGGCGGAGATCACGTCCCCGCTCCGGCGATCGATCTTCAGGTCGATGTCGGTGACCAGGCGACCGAACGAGCTGGCGCTGGTGACCAGCTTGCCGTTGATGTCGCAGTTGTACGCCTGGTGGGTGTGCCCGCTGACCACCACGTCGATCGACGGGTCCATCCGGTTGGTGATGTCCACGATGGGGCCGTTCATGCCGACGCAGTCGTTGATCCCGCCGGTCGCGGCCTGGGTGCCACCCTCGTGCAGCAGGACGACGATCGCCTGTACGCCCTTGCGGCGCAGCTCGCGCGCGTACCGGTTGGCGGTGTCCGCCTCGTCGGCGAAGCTGAGGCCGGCGACGCCCTGCTGGCTGACGATCTGGGGGGTGCCTTCCAGGGTCATGCCGATGAAGCCGACCTTGACGCCCTCCACCTTGTGGATCGCGTACGGCGCCATCAGCGGCTTGCCGGTCGCGGTCTTGAACGCGTTCGCGGACAGGTACTGGAAGCCGGCCCCCCGGTACGGGGTGCCGTCGATGCAACCGTCCACCGGGTGGCAGCCGCCGTTCTGGATTCGCAGCAGCTCGGCGGCGCCTTCGTCGAACTCGTGGTTGCCGACGCTGGCGTAGTCCAGCCCGGCCATGCTCAGCGCCTCGATGGTCGGCTCGTCGTGGAACGCGGCCGAGAGCAGCGGGGACGCACCGATCAGGTCACCGGCGGCGACGGTGATGGTGTTCTTCTTCTTGGCTGCGGCGCGCAGCTCGGCAAGGTGGGTGGCCAGGAACTCGACGCCACCCGCGGTCTGCCCGGCGATGGTGCCGCTGGACCCGCTCGGCGGTTCGAGGTTGCCGTGGAAGTCGTTGAGGGCGAGCAGGGTGACGTCGACCGGCTTCGGCCGCGCGTCGGCTTGCTCAGGGCTGGTGGCGACCGCGCCGAAAGCGGCCACCGCGAGCGCGGTCAGGGCAACAGCGGCCCGACGCATCCCGGGTATGAACATGGATCTCCTTGTGAGAATCGGCGCGTACGGTGCCCGGCCTCTGGGTCGACCGGGGCCGCCGACGGACGCCGTCGAAGGGGTCGCGGATGACGGTGGTTGAGCATGGCCCCCGCCCCGACAGCCTCTCATCCGGACGCCCACCGGTCGACCCGGGCAGCGCATCGGAGCAGCGCGTACGCCGAGGCCGCTATCGATCATCGTTTAACGCGGTCTGCCGGACAACGTCGGACCCAGGGTCTAGAAAGGACGGGACAGCCTACGAGGAATGGGGGCGGCATCGTGAGCGGAACGACACCCGTGGCGGAGCAGGTGCGGTCGGTCGACGGCACACCCATCGCGTTCGAGCGGTCCGGTGCCGGGCCGGCGGTCGTCCTCGTCGGCGGCGCGTTCAGCGATCGCAACGCGACCCGCGACCTGGGTGCGGCACTGGCGCCGGATTTCACCACCTTCAGCTATGACCGTCGCGGTCGGGGCTACAGCGGCGACACCGCGCCGTACGAGATCGGCCGCGAGATCGACGACCTGGCCGCCCTGATCGCGGCGGCGGGTGGTTCAGCCGCCGTCTACGGCATCTCCTCCGGGGCTGTCCTGTCCGCCCTCGCCACCGCACAGGGTCTGCCGGTCACCAAGTTGGTCATGTTCGAGCCACCGTTCCAGGTCGGCCCGCACGTGGGCGTCCGCAAGGACATCACCCCGCAGCTCATCGAGCTGATCGCCGCCGACGACCGGGACGGCGCGGTGGAGACCTTCCTCAGCGCCTCGGTGGGGCTGCCGGCCGAGCAGATCACCGGGATGCGGTCGCAACCGATGTGGGGTGGGCTGACGGCGGTCGCGCACACCCTGGTGTACGACTCGATCGTCACCGCCGGAGGGCGCCTCCCCGTCGAGCGGCTGGCGGCCATCACCGCGCCCACGCTCGCGGTGGACAGCACCGGCAGTCCACAGTGGTTGCGGGACGCGAGTCGGGCGGCGGCCGAGGCCGTGCCGGGCGGACGGTCCGTGAGCCTCGACGGCGGTTACCACGACGTGCCGCCGACGACGCTGGCCCCCGCGCTGCGCGAGTTCCTGCTCGGTTGACCGCACCAGCGGCCGACGGGGTTGCGAGCCGGTGGGTCAGCCGTCGGCCAGCGCCTTGTCGACCAGGGCGGCGACGGCGTCCGGTGGCCAGGTGCCCGCCACGCCGGGCCGGGCCGCCAGGTAGGTGGCGATCCGCTCGGCGGGCCAGCCGTGCGACTCGCGCAGCCCTCGGGCGATCATGCCGAGGTAGACCGGCGCGGGAGGTCGGCACGGCACGGCTGACGCCCCCTCCGGGGCGGTGAAGGTGAGCATCGGAACACCGTCGCGGCTGCCCGGGCAGATCAGCGTCTCGTACCGCCCCGGGCCGAGCGTGGCCCGTCCGTTGGTGACGGCGGCGTCGATGGCCGCGCCGGTCGCCGGGATCAGCTCGGTCGTGTCGCCCGGCGTGCGGTACATCTCCTGCGCCGCGATGTCGGTGAACTGCTCCAGGGTGACCAGGTAGGCGCGGGCCGCGGCCTCGCCCGGCAGGTGCGGGTCGTAGAAGGCCATGCCGCCGGTCCAGGCACCGGACTCGCCGGCGAAGTAGATGCCGCCGGGCAGCGACACGGGTGCCGACCGGCTGGGTGGACGCCGGTCGCGGCAGCCCGGGTATGTCCGCTTCCCGCCGGGTGGGCAGCCGCCAGCGATGTACCAGCCCAGCCGGGCGGCGTGCATGTTCGATCCGTACGAGACGTACCAGGCCAGCACGACGACCCTCAGAAGCCGCAGGTCTGCCCGGCGGAGTGGCTCACCTGCACGGTGTGGGTCACACAGCCGCCGGCCTCGACCGAGTGCAGCAGGAAGGCGGTGGGCTCGTTGACCCAACCGATCTGCTCGTCGGCGCTCATGGTGAGCGTGCTCTGCTTCCACGTGCTGGGCGCCACGGTGAGGACAGTGCCCGCGTACGCCGAGGTGACCGGGCGGTGCAGGTGGCCGGCGCCGACCCGCACCACGTGCCGGTGCCGGCCGATCACCTCGGCGAGCGCGTCACCGTCGGCCAGCCGGATGGAGTCCGCGACGGGGATGCCGACCGCGACCGGCGGATGGTGCAGGAAGATCACGGCGGGCACCTCGGGCCGCCCGGCCAGCACCCCGTCGAGCCAGCCGAGCTGTTCCTCGCCGAGTTGGCCGCCGTCGCTGCCGGGGACGAGCGAGTCGAGCACCACGACGGACGCCGCCTCGTGGTCGACGTGGTAGTAGGCCGAGAAGCCGCCGCCGAGCCACGGTGTGCCGCCGAACGCGTCGAGCAGGGACTCCCGGTCGTCATGGTTGCCGGTGGTCAGGTGCACCGGCAGCGGGAAGCGGCCGATCACCTCGCGCAGCGCCGCGTACTCGTCGGGCTGGCCGTGGTCGGTCAGGTCGCCGCTGATCACCACGCAGTCCGGTCGGGGTCGCAACGCCAGCACCCGGCCGAGCGCACGGTGCAACCCGGCGGCCGGTTCGGCGGCGAGCAGGCCGGTGGTCAGGTGCGGGTCACTGAGCTGGGCGATGAGCATGGGCTCGCCTCCTCGGCGCCGGGAGGCTTCACGCTATCGGCAGGCGCGGCGTCCCGGGGGCATGCGTCCACAGGCTGCGTCCACAGCCTGTGGATAGCACGTGTGTACGAAGCCCGACCGGTCCCCGCCACCGTGAGTACGCTTGATCGAGCGGTTCGGCGTCGGCCGGGCCCCTCCCCTACCTGGAACGACGTGCGAGTGGATCATCAGCGAGTCATCCGTGACGTCACCGTCCGCCTGCCGATGGCGTCGAGCACGCCGGAGGCGTGTCGGTGGACGGTCACCGCGCTGTCCCGCCACACCCCGGCGACCATCTCCGTGCTGCTCGCGGTCCACGACCGCCTGCGCTGCGTCGCCGCGACCGGGGCCTGGCAGGTCTTCGCCACCGTGCCGGCGCGGACCGGCATCGTCGGCCGGGTGTACGCGACCGGCGCTCCCGCCGTCGTCCCGGACGTCACCGTCGACCCGGACTACCTGCCGGTGCGCCCGGATGTGACAGCCGAGCTGTGCGTACCGGTGCTGGACCCGACGGGCCGGGCGATCGGCGTACTCGACCTGCAGTGGATTGAGCCGACCGACCTGGAGCCGTGGCGGGAGACCGCGCAGCGGCTGGCCGACGGGCTCGGTGCGCGGATCGCCGCCCTCGGTGGCCCACCGGCGGAGAGCCGCAGCGAGAAGCTGCTCCGGCACGCGGCCGCGCTCTCTTCCGCGCCGACCGAGGGAGAGGTGATGGGGGCGGCCGCCCGCGCCGCCCGGGAGGTCTCCACCCTCTCCACCGCACTACTGCTGATCGGCGGCCAGCTCGGCCCGTCCCCGGCGACGCCGAGCGACCTGGAGACCCGGATCCGCGGCGAGCTGGCCGCGGCGGGTCCGGCCGCCCTGGACCGGATGGTCGAGCGGGCGCACCGGTACGGCGCCGGGTACACGCTGGGCGAGGCCGGGCATCCCCCGACCGAGGACTACCGTCCGTTGACCCGGGCGGGGGTCCGCACGCTGGTCGCCGTGCCGGTCGGGCCGACGGACGCCGCCGGGGTGCTGCTGGTCGCCGACGAACGCGCGCTGCGCCCGGACCCGACCACTGTCAGCCTGATGGAGTTGCTCGCCGGGCAGGCCTGGACGAGCGTGGACCGGCTGCGCACGCTGGCCCGACTGCGGGAGCAGGCCAGCTCCGACCCGCTGACCGGGTTGCGGCACACCGGCCCGTTCGGGCAACGGATCGCTGCGGCCACCCCCGGGCGTACGGCCCTGCTGGCGATCGACGTGGACGGCTTCAAGACCGTGAACGACACGTACGGCCACCAGGCCGGCGACCGGGTGCTGGTCGGGTTGGCCCGGGCGCTGGAGGGGGCGCTTCGGCACGGCGACGAGTTGTACCGGATCGGCGGCGACGAGTTCGTCGCGGTGATCGAGGTGAGCCGCCCGGAGGAGGCGGTCCGGATCGCCGAACGGCTCACCGAGGCGGCCCGGCGCATCGGCCGCACGATCAGCGTTGGCGTCGCACTACCCCGCCCCGGCGAAACCCCCGACCGCACCCTGAAGAGAGCCGACCAGGCCCTCTACGCGGTAAAACGCCAAGGCCGAGACGGCGTCCTACTCTCCGCCGCGTAACCGCGCCCGCCCCCGCCCCACGTCCCCACGTCCCGCCGATCTTGCACTTTCGGTTGTCGTTTTGTCGTCCTAGCCCCTTATGCCGGCACAGAAACTGCAAGATCGCCGCAGCGGGGGGTACGGGGGCAGCGCGGTGCGGGGTCAGGGGGTGCGGAGTTCTTTGGCCAGGAGTTCGGCGATCTGGGCGGTGTTGAGGGCCGCGCCCTTGCGGAGGTTGTCGCCGGTGACGAAGAAGTCGAGGGCGCGGGGGTCGTCCAGGGCGCGGCGGATCCGGCCGACCCAGGAGGGGTCGGTGCCGACGGCGTCGATCGGCATCGGGAACTCCCCGGCCGCGGGGTCGTCGACCAGGATCACCCCGGGTGCGTTGCGCAGCGCCTCACGGGCGCCCTCGGCGTCGACCTCGGTGGCGAAGACCGCGTGCACGGCGACCGAGTGGGCGGTGACCACCGGCACGCGGACGCAGGTGGCGGAGACCTTGAGGTCGGGGAGGCCGAGGATCTTCCGCGACTCGTTGCGGATCTTCATCTCTTCCGATGACCAGCCGCTGTCCGCCGGGGAGCCGGCCCAGGGGACCACGTTGAGCGCCATGGGTGCCGGGAACGGGCCCAGGTCGTCGCCGACAGCCTGGCGTACGTCGCCGGTGCGCGAGCCGAGCGCCCGATCGCCGGCGACCTTGGTGAGCTGGTCGTGCAGGATGTCGACGCCGGACTGACCGGCTCCGGAGACCGCCTGGTAGGAGGCGAGCACCAGCTCTCGTAGGCCGTACTCGCTGTGCAGCGGCGCGACGGCGACGATCATCGCGAGGGTGGTGCAGTTGGCGTTGGCGATGATGCCCCGGGGGCGGTTGCGGACCTGCTCGGGGTTGATCTCCGGAACGACCAGCGGGACGTCGCGGTCCATCCGGAACGCGCCGGAGTTGTCGACAGCGATCGCGCCGCGGGCGACGGCGATCGGCGCCCACTCGGCGGAGACCTCGTCGGGCACGTCGAACATGGCCACCTGGACCCCGTCGAACGCCTCGGGGGTCAGCGCCTGGACGACGAGCTCCTCGCCCCGGCAGCGCACCCGGCGCCCGACGGAGCGCTCGGAGGCGAGCAGCCGGATCTCACCCCAGACGTTGCGTCGCCCGGTGAGTAGCTCACACATCACGGTGCCGACGGCACCTGTCGCTCCGACCACGGCGAGGGTGGGCAGCGCCGTCATCGGCGCTACCTACCCGTCCCCGCGTAGACCACGGCTTCGGTGTCGCCGCCCAACTCGAACGCGTCGTGAATGGCGCGGACGGCGGCGTCGAGGTCGGTGTCCCGGCAGACCACGGAGACCCGGATCTCGGAGGTGGAGATCATCTCGATGTTGACCCCGGCCGCGCCGAGCGCGGCGAAGAAGCCGGCCGCCACCCCCGGGTGCGAGCGCATGCCGGCGCCGATCAGTGAGACCTTGCCGACGTGGTCGTCGTAGAGCAGGCCCTTGAACTTGACCGGCTCCTGGATCTTGCTGAGCGCTGCCATCGCGGTGGGGCCGTCGGCCTTGGGCAGGGTGAACGAGATGTCCGTCCGGCCGGTGCCCTCGGTGGAGACGTTCTGCACGATCATGTCGATGTTGATCTCGGCGCCGGCGACGGTGTCGAAGATCCGCGCGGCGGCACCCGGCTCGTCGGGCACCCCGACGATCGTGATCTTGGCCTCGCTGCGGTCGTGCGCGACCCCGGTGATCAGTGCCTGCTCCACGGAAAGGTCCTCCATCGATCCGGTGACCATCGTGCCGGTGTTGGTCGAGTATGACGAACGGACGTGGATCGGCAACCCCGCCCGCCGGGCGTACTCCACGCTACGCAGGTGCAGCACCTTCGCGCCGCACGCGGCAAGCTCCAACATCTCCTCGTAGGTGATGTGCTGGATGTGTCGGGCGTTGGGCACGATCCGCGGGTCGGCGGTGAAGATGCCGTCGACGTCGGTGTAGATCTCGCAGACGTCGGCGTGCAGGGCGGCGGCGAGCGCCACGGCGGTGGTGTCCGAACCACCGCGGCCCAGCGTGGTGACGTCCTTGGTGTCCTGCGAGACACCCTGGAAGCCGGCCACGATGACCACGGAACCCTCGTCGAGCGCGCCCTTGAGCCGCCCGGGGGTGACGTCGATGATCCGGGCGCGGCCGTGCACCGAGGTGGTGATCACGCCGGCCTGCGAACCGGTGAACGAGCGGGCTTCGTACCCCAGGTTGTGAATGGCCATGGCCAGCAGGGCCATGGAGATCCGCTCCCCGGCGGTGAGCAGCATGTCCAGCTCGCGGCCCGGCGGCAGCGGGCTGACCTGGTTGGCCAGGTCGAGCAGTTCGTCGGTGGTGTCGCCCATCGCGGAGACCACCACCACCACGTCGTCGCCGGCCTTGCGGGCGGCGACGATGCGCTCTGCCACCCGCTTGATCCGCTCGGCGTTGGCGACGGAGGACCCGCCGTACTTCTGCACCACGAGTGCCACGACGGTGCACTCCCTCCCAGCGACCCTGAGCGTGCCGACGCCGCCGGAACCGGGGCCGGCGGCGCGTGTCAGACCCCATGAGGGTATCCGGCGGATAACGAAGCCGGGTCAGGTGATCCCACCATCCGGCCCGGCCGGGACCGGCGAGACCGGTCCCACCAGGTCGGACGGGTACGCCGGAACGCCTCGCCCGACACGCCGGGACGAGCCCGGTACGCGGCCGGCACCCGCCGACCGCCCGCACCCACCAGAATGGGCCGGTGCCCGTCCTCATCCGCTCGGCCGGCCGTGTGCTCGGGCCGCTCGCCCTCGCCCTGCCGGCCCTCCTGGTCGCCTGCACCAGTGCGCAGCCTCCGACTCCGCCGCCCGTGGATCCGGGGCCGGTCGAGGTGGAGGCCGCACGGGATGAGCTGGCCGCGCTTGCCGCGGCGGCTCAGGACCGTCACCTGGTGGCCCAGTACGTCTACAGCCAGGCGGGTCAACCGGACCGCACCATCGTGTTCACCAGCGCGAACGACGGCACCTGGCGGGTGGACGTGCCGGGGGGCGCCCTGGGTGGCGCAGCCGACGTCTCGATGGCCAGCACTGCCGACGGGCTGTTCCAGTGCGCCCTGCCGTCGGCCGGTCACACCGAGTCGGCGAGTTGCGTACGCCTGGGTGATCGCGACGACGCGATCCCACGCCGGTCGGACCCCCGGGTCCAGCACCTGCTCACCGACTGGCTGGACGTGCTCACCGACCGACGCGCGCCGTTGGCGGTCGCCCCGGCCGACGCGCCCGAGGGACTCACCGGCACCTGCTACTCGGTGGATTCCACCTCGGCGTCGCTCAACGCCCCGCTGGATGTGGGCATCTACTGCTACGACCAGGACGGCACGCCGACCGGCGTCCGGACCGGGGCCGGAACGCTGCGGCTGGCCGCTGCACCCGGCCCGGCACCGGCCACCGTGCAGCTGGCCGGCCCGGTGGTGATCGACCGGGAGCCGCTCGACACCGCGGCGCCGCCGACCCCGGACCCGTCGGAGAGCCCGGGCGCGGGAACGCCCTGATCTTCGTCCCGTTACGGGTGCTCTTGCCCACATTCAGCCACCCCATCCTGAGGGGCGAATCACCCATACAGGACGATCCGGTGTATGGCCGACCTCACCCCGCTGCTCGCCTACCGCTGGAGTCCACGAGCCTTCGACCCGAACGCCGAGCTGACCCCGGAGGAGTCCGCCTCGCTGCTTGAGGCCGCGCGCTGGGCCCCGTCGGCCGAGAACGGGCAGCCCTGGCGGTTCGCCCTCGGCCACCGCGACGACGAGACCTGGAAACGGATCCTGATCAGCCTTCCGGTCGACGACCAGATCTGGATCCGGCACGCCGCGACCCTGGTGGTCGGCGCCCACACCGGCCTCGACGCCGAGCGGGCCGCCTACGACCTGGGGCAGGCGATAGCCCACCTGACAGTGCAGGCCACAGCGCTCGGCCTGCACGTGCACCAGCTCACCCGGTTCGACCGGGTCGGCCTCTCCACCGAACTCGACCTGCCCGGCGGCGTCCGCCCGTTGGTGGTCGCCGCCGTCGGCCGGCTCGGGGACCCGTTCGCCCTCCCGGCCGACCTGCACGCCCGCGAGACCGGCCTGCGGCACCGCCGCCCGGTCGCCGAGCTTCTGCTGCGCTGATCGAGCGCGGGTCACCCGCCCCGGCTGGCCCGGAGGAGGACCGCCGCGGCATCGGTGTTGCGATAGCGCACGTGCCGGCCCTCGCGGGACCGGGACACCAGGCCGGCGCCGTGCAGCGCGGCCAGGTGCTGGGAGACGTTTCCGGCGGACATCCCGGTGAGTCGGGCCAGGTCGGTGGTGGTCAGCGCCGTCTCGAGCAGGTGCAGCAGCGCGGCCCGGCCCGGCCCGATCACCCGTGCCAGTGGGTCGCCGGGCGGCGGCGCGGTCGTCTCCCAGAGCGTCCCGACGGCACGGACCGGGTACGCGCCGACCGGCAGCGAATCCTCCAGCAGGTTCCACAGCACGTGCTGCTCGGTGAACACCGTCGGGTTCAGCGCCAGCCCACGACCGCGGAGGTCGAAGTCCCGCTCGAACGTGTCGTCGCTGATCACCCGGTCGCCGTGCCAACGCAGGCTCGGGTGGAGCTGCTCGAAGAACTGCCCGGCGCCGCTTTCGGCGAGCTGGGCGGCCCGGTACGCCACGTCGGCGTCGAGCAGGGCCCGCATCCGCTGCCAGTCCGGGGCGATCGCCTCGTCGTACCAGACCCGCACCGCGTCGACGACCTGCGGCAGCAGCCCGCCGGGGTCGGCGAGCAGCGCCCGCCCGAACGGGCTCAGCGGTTTTTGCCAGGTGGTCGCCAGCAGGTCCTGGACCACCACGGCCGGCGGTGTCGCGGCGATCTGGTCGAGCTGCTCGGCCATCTCCACGTTCGGTCGGGCCGCCGGGGTGAGGAAGTCGGGCAGCCAGCGACCCGGCACTACCAACCCCACCAGAGGTCGGACCCGGTCGGCCACCTCGGGACGACGCAACGTCACCCGGGCCCGGTCGATCCAGGGCAGGTGCACCGCGTAGCGGACCGGGTTGGCCAGCGCCCACATGCTCATGACCGTCTCGTTTGCGGGTGACACGGCGAGCCGCACTCCCGCAACGTCGGCCAGGCTGAACCGCAACTCGGACACACGCCCCCCAGGAGCAGGATTCGGTCCAGCCTAAAAGACTCGACCGAGGTCATGGGGACCCGATTCACTCCCCGGACATGGGGACCAGAGAAACCATCCGGACCGCCGTTCGAGACGTCGTACCGCCGGCCGGGCTGACCCGCGCCCTGGCCGTGCAGGCCATGGTCTACGCCGTCGGCAGCGGCCTGTTCCACGCCGGTAGCGCCGTCTTCTTCACCCGGGCGCTCGGGCTCAGCGCCGCCCAGGTCGGGTTGGGTCTGTCCATCGCGGCGGGGGTGTCGCTGTTGGGCACCGTGCCGCTGGGTGGGCTCACCGACCGGTACGGGCCGCAGCGGGTGTGGGTGGTGGGGCTGGTGCTGAACGCGGTGCTGTTCGCGACCTACCCGTTCGTGGGCGGCTTCGTGGGGTTCCTCGCCGTGGTGGTGGCGCTGGCCGCGGTGGACGCCGCTGTCGGCGTGGCCCGGCAGGTCTACTCGATCAACGCGCTCCCGCCGGCCGAACGGGTCACGGCGATGGCGTACCAGCGCTCGTCGCTGAACGTCGGCTTCGGGCTCGGCGCGGTGATCAGCGGCCTGGTGCTGGCGGTGGACACGATCACGGCGTACCGGGGGATGGTCTGGTTCATCTCGACGGTTTTCCTCGTGACGGCCCTCTTCGTGCGGCGACTGCCCCGGCTGCCGCAGGTGACCCGACCGGCGGAGCCGATGAGTCGGCTCGCCGTGCTCCGGGACCGGCCGTTCATGGCGGTGTCAGTGGTGTCCGGGCTGCTCACCGCGCACGGGGTGCTCTACTTGACGGTCCTGCCGCTGTGGATCCTCACCCACACCGACGCCCCGAAGACGGTGATCGCCGGGCTGGTGCTGCTCAACACGATCCTGATCGTGCTGCTCCAGGTGCGCGTCAGCCGGGGCGCGGACACCGCTGCGGGCGCGGCTCGGGCCTCCCGTCGGGGTGGACTGCTGATCGCCCTGTTCTGCCTGGTCCTGCCGATTTCCGGCGTCACTCGGGGCACGCTCACAGTGGTGGTGCTGGTAGCCGCCGCGTTGCTGCTGATCCTGGCCGAGCTGATCGAGTCGGCGGGCGCCTGGGGGCTCACCGCCACCCTGCCGCCGGCCGACCAGCGCGGTGCGTACGTGGGGGCGCTCGGACTCGGCGTGCAGGTCCAGTACCTGATCGCGCCGGCGGGACTGACCGCGCTCGGGGTGACCACCGGCGGGTGGGGTTGGTTACCGACGGCAGCGATCTTCGTGCTGGTGGCGGTGGCGATCGTGCCCGCGGTGGCCTGGGCGCAACGGACGCCGAGGCTGGGTGCCGAGGCCGCAGAGCCGGCCATGACCCCGGTCCCATAGTCCGGACCTGTCTTTCCACCCCCCGTTCCATCACGTAGGGTGACCTGGTCATGTGGCAGGCGCTGCTCCTCCTTAGCCGCCGCGACGAGGCCTGACCGGCCGGCACCTCGTCGCGGAGTCGCATCGCGCCGTCCAGCACATCCGAGTTTCTTCTCGGCACCGCCGCGCACCGTCGCCCGGCATCTCGCCGACACCTTCCGATCTGCTGACGCCACATGTTCCAGGGAGCACTCTGAGATGGCTCAACCTGTCACCGACGCCGAACCCGATCCGATCGCCCGGCAACGCCCGAGCCGGATGCCCTACCACCGCTACCAGCCGTACCGGGAGCAGTTCCGGGTCGAACTGCCGGACCGCACCTGGCCCACCCGCACCGTCGAGGCCGCCCCCCGCTGGTGCGCCGTGGATCTCCGCGACGGCAACCAGGCCCTGATCGACCCGATGTCGCCCGAGCGCAAGCGCCGGATGTTCCAGCTGCTGGTCCAGATGGGCTACAAGGAGATCGAGGTCGGCTTCCCGTCGGCCAGCCAGACCGACTTCGACTTCGTCCGGCAGCTCATCGAAGACGACATGATCCCGGACGACGTCACCATCCAGGTGCTCACGCAGTGCCGGGAGCACCTGATCGACCGGACGTTCGAGTCGCTGCGCGGCGCGAAGCGGGCCATCGTGCACTTCTACAACTCGACCTCCACCCTCCAGCGGCGGGTGGTCTTCGGCCTGGACCGGGACGGCATCGCCGACATCGCCACCACCGGGGCGCGGCTCTGCCAGAAGTACGCGGAGATCCACACCCCGGACACGGAGATCTTCTACGAGTACTCGCCGGAGTCGTACACGGGCACCGAGCTGGAGTACGCGCTGGAGGTCTGCTCCCGGGTGATCGACGTGATCGACCCGACCCCGGACCGGCCGCTGATCATCAACCTGCCGGCCACCGTCGAGATGGCCACCCCCAACGTGTACGCCGACTCGATCGAGTGGATGCACAGGCACCTGCCGCGCCGGGACAGCGTGGTGCTGAGCCTGCACCCGCACAACGACCGGGGCACCGGCGTGGCCGCCGCCGAGCTGGGCCTGCTGGCCGGCGCGGACCGCATCGAGGGCTGCCTGTTCGGCAACGGTGAGCGCACCGGCAACGTCGACCTGGTGACCCTGGGGCTCAACATCTTCTCCCAGGGCATCGACCCGATGATCGACTTCTCGAACATCGACGAGATCCGGCGAGCCGTCGAGTACTGCAACCAGCTGCCTGTGCACGAGCGCCACCCGTACGCGGGCGACCTGGTCTACACCGCCTTCTCCGGCTCCCACCAGGACGCGATCAAGAAGGGCTTCGACGCTCTCGCCGCCGACGCGAAGGCGGCCGGCGTACCGGTGGACGAGCACACCTGGGCGGTGCCGTACCTGCCGATCGACCCGAAGGACCTGGGCCGCACCTACGAGGCGGTCATCCGGGTCAACTCGCAGTCCGGCAAGGGCGGCGTGGCGTACATCATGAAGAGCGAGCACCAACTGGACCTGCCGCGTCGGCTCCAGATCGAGTTCTCCGGTGTGGTGCAGCAGGTCACCGATCACGACGGCGGCGAGGTCGACCCGGCCGCCATGTGGGAGATCTTCGCGACGCACTACCTGCTCGATCACCAGCCCGACCCGACGGTTCGGCTGGCCGGCTACACGATCGGCACTGTGGACGGCAAGGTCGAGATCGAGGCCCAGGTCGGTGTGGGCGGCGAGCAGCGGTCCCTCGCCGCGGTCGGCAACGGCCCGATCGACGCGTACGTCAACGCGCTCCAGTCGGTCGGGGTGGGCGTACGGGTGCTCGACTACCACGAGCACGCGCTCTCCTCCGGTGGTGACGCGCAGGCCGCCGCGTACGTGGAGTGTGAGGTGGACGGCAGGACGGTGTGGGGTGTCGGCACCGACGCCAACATCGTGACCGCGTCGATCAAGGCGGTCACCAGCGCCGTCAACCGCGCCCGCCGCTGATCTGAGCGCGACACCCCCGGAGTGGCTTGCTACTTCGGGGGTGTCGCGGCGGGCAGCGAATGGCAGGGCTGGGACGGCGGGGCTTCCCGGGGCGGTCGGTGGACCAGCACGAGGGCCAGCAGCGCGCCGGCCACGAGCAGCCCCGCACACCACTCCATCGCGGCCCGGAACGCGTCGGTCAGCTCGGCCTTCTGCTCGTACCCGCCGCCGGAGAGCCCGACGAGCAGCGGCAGCGCCGCCACCGCGAGCAGGCCGCCGGCGCGGGACGCGGCGTTGTTGAACCCGCTGGCCACCCCGGAGAACCGGTCCTGCACGGCGGCCAGCACCGACGCGGTCAGCGGTGCCACCACCAGGGTCAGCCCGATGCCGAAGAGCAGCACCCCGGGCAGCACGTCCCGCCAGTACGACGCGCCCGGTCCGACGCCGCGCAGCAGCAGCAGGCCGACCGCGGCGACCACCGGTCCGATGGCCAGCGGCAGCCGTGGCCCGATCCGGGCGGACAGCGCACCGGCGCGCGCGGAGCCGACCAACAGCAGCAGTGTCATCGGCAGCAACGCGATGCCGGTGCGGAAGGCCGACCAGCCGACCACGTTCTGCAGGTAGACGGCGAAGAAGAAGGTGAAGCCGCCGAGCGCCGCGTAGACGACGACTGTGAAGATGTTCAGCACCGAGAAGAGTCGGCTGCCGAACAGCCCGGTGGGCAGCATCGCGGCGTCGCCACGCCGCCGTTCCAGCAGGACGAAGGCCACTGCGGAGAGCACCCCGACCACCGCTGCGATCAGCACCTCGGCAGAGTCGAACCCGCGGGCCGGCGCGTCGATCAGGGCGTACGTGACGCCGGCGAGCGCGAGCGCTCCGAGCAGGGCTCCGGCGACGTCGAACCGCCGTCGGGTCCGACCCCGCCCTTCGGTGCGGGAGGCGCTCTCGTCGCGGCTCTCCGGCACCCAGCGCAGGGCGGCCAGCAGCACCAGCACGGCGATCGGCAGGTTGAGGAAGAAGATCCAACGCCAGGAGAGCGCGTCGATCAGCCAGCCCCCGATGAACGGGCCCAGCGCTGTGGACACCCCGGACAGCCCGGCCCAGGCACCGATCGCCCGGCCCCGGTCGTCGGGGTGGAAGCTCGCCTGGAGCACCGACAGCGACCCGGGTGTGAGCAGCGCGCCACCGGCGCCCTGGAGGAACCGGGCCGCGATCAGCATGCCGGTGTCCTGGGCCAGCCCGCAGAGCACTGAGGCGGCGGTGAACCAGAGCACGCCGATGAGGAAGATGCGTCGCCGGCCGAAGCGGTCGCCGAGCGCGCCGCCGAGCAGCACGAACGCCGCCAGCATCAGCAGGTAGCCGTTGATGGTCCATTGGAGATCGGCCACGTTCGCGCCGAGGTCCTGCCCGAGTTTCGGCAGCGCCACGTTGACGACGGTGCTGTCGAGGAAGACCATGCCAGAGGCGAGTACGGCGGCGAGCAGCGTGCCCCGGCCGGCGGTGGTGCCCATCCGGAGGGCGGTCGCCGGTACGGGTGCGGTCATCCCACCAATCTGCCTTGCATCATGTGGGAGACGCCACGAAACGCCGAAACCGTGCCCGGGTACTGTGCGCAATCGCCGGGAGCCCCCAAGCTGGAGAGGTGTCGTCTGTGCGTACCAGATCAGGACCGCGAGCGGCGGTGGCCGCGCTCACCGCGGCGCTGGCGCTCGGCGTGGCCGGTTGCGTCCCGCAGGATGAGCCGACCACACCGCCGTCGAGCGACGGCGGCAACGCCGCGGAGCAGCTGAGCCAGCTCACCGTCGCTACCGCCGGCTCGATGAAGGGCTACAGCCGGGAGCGTTTCCCGCACTGGCGGGACACCGGCAAGAACTGCGATGTCCGGGACAGCATCCTCCAGCGCGACGGCAAGGACGTGAAGCTCTCCGGCTGCAACGTGGTCGGTGGGCGCTGGGAGAGCGTGTACGACGGTCGCAGCTTCTCGGATCCCTCCGACGTGGACATCGACCACATGGTGCCGTTGGCCAACGCGTGGCGCTCGGGTGCCGACGAGTGGGACAACGCGAAGCGCGGCGATTTCGCCAACGACACCACCCGTCCGCAGCTTTTCGCGGTTTCCGCCTCGTCGAACCGGGCAAAGGGTGACCAGGACCCGTCCCAGTGGAAACCGGCAAGCCGGTCCTACTGGTGCAAATACGCTCAGGACTGGGTGACGGTCAAGCACTACTGGAAGCTGACGGTGACCAGCGCCGAGAAGGCCGCCCTGACCGACATGTTGGAGGGCTGTTCAGTGGGGAGCGATTCGTGACCGCCGCCGGGGAGAGCGGCCCGGCCGCCGCCGGCATGACAGCGGACGGCACCGCCGAGACCCCCGCCGCCGTGCCGGGTGCCGGCATGGTCGCGGACTCGGGCGGGGCGGCCGGCCCGCAGGCCCGCACCACCGACATCGTGCCCGGCCCCGGCGGCGTGATGACCGACGAGGTCGGCGTCGTCACCGGTGACCTGACGCTGCGCACCGAGTACGCGGACGGCACCGTCACGGTGCGGGTGCAGTACAAGGACGCGGACGAGTGGTACACGGTGACCGGCACGTCGGTCACGCTGGCCGACCCGGCTGGGCTGGACGCGGTGCACGGCGTCGCGGTGGGGCTGCTCAACCGCCCCGAAGGCTGACGAGCGCCGGCACCGCGTCCAGTCTCAGACGTACGAGCCCGGCTCGGTGGGCGCGGAGACCACGCCCGGCGCGTCCCCCTCGCCCTCGGGTCGGACGATCTGCGCGCTGACCCCGTGCGGGCGCAGTTCGCCGCTGGCGATCTGCTCAGCCCAGTGGCAGGCCACCCGGCTGGCACCGATGTCGCGCAGCACCGGTCGCTCGTCGGCGCAGCGGGTGGGCTGCGCCCACGGGCAGCGGGTGTGGAAGCGGCAGCCGGACGGCGGGTTGGCCGGCGACGGCAGGTCACCGGCGAGCAGGATCCGCTCCCGGCGGTCCTCCACGTCCGGATCCGGCACCGGCACCGCCGACATCAGCGCCCGGGTGTACGGGTGCAGCGGCTCGGTGTAGAGCCGGTCGCTCGGCGCCTCCTCGACCAGCGCGCCCAGGTACATGACGCCGACAGTGTCGGAGATGTGCCGGACCACAGCGAGGTCGTGCGCGATCACCAGGTAGGTCAGCCCCAGGCTGTCCTGGAGTTCGTCCAGCAGGTTGACCACCTGGGCCTGGATCGACACGTCGAGCGCCGAGACCGGCTCGTCGGCGACGATCAGCTCCGGCCCGAGCACCAGCGCGCGGGCGATGCCGATGCGCTGCCGCTGCCCGCCGGAGAACTCGTGCGGGTAGCGGGACAGCGCCCAGCGCGGCAGCCCGACCGCGTCCAGGGTCTCGCCGATGATCCGTCGACGGTCGGTGCGGTCGGTGCCGATCCCGTGGGTCTGCAGGCCCTCGGTCAGGATCGACTCGACGTTCTGCCGGGGGTCGAGGCTGGACATCGGGTCCTGGAAGATCATCTGCATCCGGCGACGCATGCTGCGCAGCTTGCCGGACGGCAGCGTCGTCAGCTCGACGCCGTCGAAGCTGACCTCACCGGCGGTCGGCGGGGTGAGCTGGAGCAGCGCCCGACCCAACGTGGACTTGCCGCAGCCGGACTCACCCACCAGGCCGTACGTCTTGCCCCTCACGATGCTCAGGTCGACACCGTCGACGGCCTTCACCTGGCCGACCACCCGGTCGAAGAGCACCCCCCGTTTGATCGGGAAGTGCACCTTCAGGTCACGCACCTCGACGAGGATGTCGTTGTCACTCACGCTGATTCCTCCTCGCGCGGGGCGGGCACCATGCCCGGCAGCGGCTCCGGGTTGACGCACCGGTAGCTCCGTCCGTCGTGCGCGTGCACCAGCTCCGGCGGCTCACCCACACACTCGTCGATCCGGCGGGCGCAGCGCGGGGCGAAGGCGCATCCGTCCGGCCAGGGCAGCAGGTCGCGGACCGAACCGGGGATCGGGTTGAGCTTCTCGCCCCGCCCGGCGTCCAGGCGCGGCACCGAGCCGAGCAGACCCACCGTGTACGGGTGACGCGGCTGGCGGAACAGCGGACGACGGCGGGCCGTCTCCACCACCCGGCCGCCGTAGAGCACGTTGACGGTGTCGCACATGCCGGCCACCACACCCAGATCGTGCGTGATCATCAACAGTGCGGTGCCGGAGTCCCGGACCAGTTCCTTGAGCAGCTCCAGGATCTGGGCCTGGATGGTGACGTCCAGCGCGGTGGTCGGCTCGTCGGCGATCAGCAACCGAGGCTGGCAGGCCACCGCCATCGCGATGAGCGCACGCTGGCGCATCCCACCGGAGAGCTGGTGCGGGTACTCCTTGAGCCGCCGCTTCGGGTCGGGGATGCCGACCCGATCCAGCAGCGCCGCCGCCTCCTTCGCCGCGGCCTCGCCCTTCATCCCCCGGTGCCGGGTGAGCACCTCGGTCACCTGCAACCCGATCGGGATCACCGGGTTCAGCGAGGAGAGCGGGTCCTGGAAGATCATCGCGATGTCCCGGCCCCGGATGTCCCGCCGCGACCGGTCGTCGAGCTGGAGCAGGTCGGTGCCGTCGAAGACGGCCTTGCCGCCGACCCGCAGGCCGGGCTGCTTGGGCAACAGGCCCATGATCGCGAGCGAGGTGACGCTCTTGCCGCAGCCGGACTCGCCGACCAGGCCGACCACCTCACCGGCGTCGACCGAGAAGGACACCCCGTCGACAGCGTGCACGGCCCGTTGACCGCGGCGGGCGAACGTGACGGAGAGATCTTCAACTTCGAGCAGTGCCATTACTGGCCCTCCGTTCGCGACTGCGGGGCTCGCAAGCTCACTCCTCGCGCTTCACACATGCCGGGCCTACTTCCGCAGCTTCGGGTCGAGGGCCTCACGCATCGCCTCACCCAGCAGGGTGAAGCCGAGCGCGGTGATGATGATCGCGACGGCCGGGTAGATCGCCAGTGACGGCCGGATGCCGAGGTACTGCTGCGCGTCGGCGAGCATGACCCCCCACTCCGGTACGGCGGTGTCCGGGTTGCCGAGGCCGAGGAAGGAGAGCGCCGCAGCCTCGATGATCGCGGTGGCCAGGGTCAGCGTGGCCTGCACGATCACCGGGGCGAGCGAGTTCGGCACCACGTGGGTCAGCGCGATCTTCGACTTCTTGACGCCGAGCGAGGTCGCCGCCAGCACGTAGTCGCTGTTGGCCTGGGAGATCATCGAGCCGCGCAGCAGCCGGGCGAACACCGGCACCGAGACCACACCGACAGCGATCATCACGGTGGTCAGGCTGGCCCCGAGCAGAGCGGCGATGCTCACCGCCAGCAGCAGGCTCGGCATCGCCAGCAGCATGTCGATGAAGCGCATCAGGGTGGTGTCGATCCACCGCCCCCACCGGCCACCGAGGCCGGCGGCGGCACCGGAGACGCCACCGATCAGCGCGCCCACCGCCAGACCGATCAGGGTGGAGACCACGCCGACCAGCAGGGTCTGACGGGCCCCCACGATCATCCGGCTGAACTCGTCTCGGCCCTGGTGGTCGTAACCGAACCAGTGATCGCCGGTCGGGCCGGGAATGACACCCGGCTTGATCAGCCCTTCCCGGATGCCGATCGTGTCAGTCGCCGCGTACGGCACGAGGAACGGGCCGACCACAGCGACCAGCACGAAGAGCGCCAGGATGACCGCGCCGACGATCGCGGCCGGGTTACCGCGCAGCCGGCGGAACGCCTCCTGCCAGAGGCTGACGCCCCGCTCGTCGTCACGGGCTGCCAGCTCGGCGAGCCTGTCGATCTTTTCGCGCTTCTTGCCTGGGCTGAGTGTCATCGCACCCTCACCCTCGGGTCGATGAAGCTGTAGGAGAGATCGACCAGGAGGTTCACCAGCACGTACACCACCGCGATGATCAGGATGAAGCCCATCAGCACCGGATAGTCGCGTTGGCCGATGGCCTCGGCGACGAACGCTCCGATGCCGCTGAAGGCGAAGACGGTCTCGGTCAGCACCGCGCCGGAGAGCAGGCCGCCAGCGAGCAGACCGATCGAGGTGGCGACCGGCAGCATGGCGTTGCGCAGGACGTGCCGGCGACGAACCGTCTGCTCGGTCAGGCCCTTCGCCTCGGCGGTCCGTACGAAGTCCTCGTTCAGCACCTCCAGCACGCTCGCCCGGGTGATCCGGACGATGATCGCCAGCGGGATGCTGGCCAGCGCGATGCTGGGCAACACCAGATGCCAGAGGGCGTCGGCGGCGGCGTCCCACTCACGGGTCATCAACCCGTCGAGGACGAAGAAGTTGGTGACCCGGGTCGCCCCGAGCGTCGGGTCCTGCCGGCCGCTGGACGGGAACCAGTGCAGGTTTTCCGAGAAGATCGCTTTGAGCACGTAGCCCAGGAAGAAGACCGGGATGCAGATGCCGATCAGCGAGCCGCCCACTGACGCGTGGTCAAGGAAACGGCCGCGACGCCGGGCTGCCAGGTAGCCCAGCGGGATGCCGACGCCGATCGCGATGATCATCGCGGTGATGGTCAGCTCGACGGTGCCGGGGAAGCGCTCGATGAACTCCGTGGTGACCGCCCGCTTGGTGGAGGTCGAGGTGCCCAGATCGAGCTTGATCATCCGCCGTACGAAACGGCCGTACTGCACCAGGATGGGCTCGTCGAGCCCCATGTTGCGACGGATCGCGGCCCGCATCTCGGGGGTGCCGCGCTCGCCGAGGATGGCGGTCTCGGGGCCGCCGGGAAGTCGGCGGAGCCAGATGAAGAGCAGGAGGGAGAGCCCGAACAGCGTGGGTATCAGCTGAAGCAGGCGCCTGACGATGAACCGGAACACGGCGGCCTCGAAGGGGTGCGGAGGGTTGCGGGCGGGCGCTGTGCGACAGCGCCCGCCCGCGTTCCTTGCTGCGTCAGATCAGGACTTACTTGAACTCGGCGGTCGCGTACCGCTCGTCGGTGAGCGGGCTCGCCTTGACGCCGGTCACGTCCTTGCCGAACACGATCGCCGGCGGCGAGTGCGAGATCGGCACACCGGGCAGGAAGTCCATCACGGACTTGTTCAGGGCCTTGTACTTCTCGGTCCGGGCCGCGATGTCGGCGGTGCCGTCCGCGTCCTTGAACTGGTCGAACAGGGCCTTGTTGTTGAAGCCCCACTCGTCCTTCGGCCGGTCGAAGAAGGTGCCGATGAAGTTGTAGGCGTCGCCGTAGTCACCGGTCCAGCCCAGGAAGTGGATGTCGTGCTTGCTACCCGAGGTGGTGGCGTTCAGGTAGTCCGGGCTCCACTTCAGCGGGATCGCCTCGACGGTGATGCCAACGGCCTTCAGGTCCGCCGAGAGCAACTCGAAGATGTCCTTCGGGTTCGGCATGTACGGCCGGGTGACCTCGGTCGGGTAGTGGAACTTCAGCGTCAGGTTCGACGCGCCGGCCTCGGCCAGCAGCGCCTTCGCCTTGGCCGGGTCGTAGGTGTACTTCGTGACGTCACCGTTCCAGCCCTCGACGGTGTCCGGCATGAAGTTGTCGGCGACCTTGGCACCCGGCGGCAGCTTGGAGGTGACCAGCTGCTGACGGTTCAGGGCGTACGCGATGGCCTGCCGGACGCGGATGTCGGCGAGCTTCGGGTTGCCCTTCTGGTTCATCGCCAGGTAGAGCACGTTGAACGCCGGGCGCGTGAGCATGTTGAAGCCCTCGCTCTTCAGCGGCTCGACGTCGGCCGGGCCAACCAGGTCGTAGCCCTGGATGTCACCGGAGCGCAGCGCCTGCTTGCGGGCGTTCTCATCCGAGATCGTCTTGAAGATGAGGGTCTTCAGCTTGGCCTTGGCGCCCGAGTAGTCCTCGTTGCGCTCCAGGGTCAGCGTCTTGTTCGCGACGTCCCAGGTCTTGAACTTGAACGGTCCGGTGCCGGTCGGGTGCTCCGTCGCGTACGACGGGTACTTGATGTCCTCGGCGGTGCCCGCGACGTTGCTCGCGTCGAACTCCTGCAGCGCCTTCGGGCTGTGGATGGAGAACGAGGGGAGCATCAGCGCGGCCGGGATCTTGCTGGAGACCCGGGTGAAGGCCAGGTCCACAGTGGTGGCGTCCTTGGCGGCGCAGGACTTGAAGAGACTCGGCGGGAGATCCGCGTTCTCGTTCTTGGCGAAGCCGCCCATGACGTCCTGCCAGTACGCGGTCACGTCCGGGCTCTGCATGAGGCCCTTGGCGTTGTACCAGCGGTTGAAGTTGACGCAGACGGCCTCGGCGTTGAAGTCGGTGCCGTCGTGGAACTTCACGCCCGAGCGGAGCTTGAAGGTCCAGGTGGTGCCGGTGGCGTCCGGGGTCCAGGACTCGGCCAGGCCGGGGGTGACCTTCGTGCCACCCTCCTCCGGTCGGACCAGGGTCTCGAAGACCTGACGCGCCACGCGCAGCGACTCACCGTCGCTGGCGAAGCTCGGGTCGAGCACCTTCGGGTCTCCGGCGACGCCGAAGACGAGGGTGTCCTTCTTGCTACCGCCGGAATTGTCGTCGCGGTTGCTCTCGGCGCAGCCTGCTACCGCGAGGGCCGCGACCGCGATGGCCGCGATCGCGGCCTTCGGCCTGGGTGCACGCATGTGTGCTTCACCTCGTCCTTGGGGGTACGGACAACGTGGTGACAGGGGTCACCGATGGCGGTGACCATAGCTCCCGATGCGTCCACCCGGAAACCGCTGAGTGGACGGTTGGTATCGGATCGTGCCTCAACCGCCGCTTGACATTCGATTCTTAGGTAAACAGCGGCAAAAACCGATCAATCAGCACCCGCGATGCCAAACTGTTACGTCGAACAGCCCCGATGAGGGCACAGGTGTCAGATCATTTCCGGGCAGAGACGCAGCGGTGGCCGGCACCCACACGGGTGCCGGCCACCGGCCGTACGTCAGGGAGGTCAGACCGCGCGGCGCCCCTCGAAGGCCCGACCAAGGGTGATCTCGTCGGCGTACTCCAGATCGCCGCCGACCGGCAGCCCGCTGGCCAGCCGGGTCACCGAGATGCCCATCGGCTTCACCATCAACGCCAGATAGGTGGCGGTCGCCTCGCCCTCGGTGTTCGGATCCGTGGCCAGGATCAACTCCCGCACCCCGCCACCGCCGAGCCGGATCATCAACTCCCGGATGCGGAGATTGTCCGGGCCGATCCCCTCCAGCGGATTGATCGCGCCACCCAGCACGTGGTAGCGACCGCGGAACTCACCGGTCCGCTCGATGGCCACCACGTCCTTGGGCTCCTCCACCACGCACAGCACCTCTTCGGTGCGACGCTGGTCGCGGCAGATCCGGCACTGCTCGGACTCGGCCACGTTGTAGCAGGTGGTGCAGAACCGCACCAGCTCCTTGACCTTGCGCAGCGCGCCGGCCAGCCGGTTGACGTCGGCCGGATCCGCCGAGAGGACGTGGAACGCGATCCGCTGAGCGCTCTTCGGACCCACGCCCGGCAGCCGACCCAGCTCGTCGATCAGATCCTGGATGGCACCTTCGTACATCTGCCGGCTCAGAAACCGGGCAGGCCGAGGCCGCCCATGCCGCCGGCGACCGGGCCCATCTTGCGCTCGGTCAGCTCCCGGGCCGCCTCGGCGGCGTTGTGCACTGCCGCGACGACCAGATCCTCCAGCGTCTCCACGTCGTCCGGGTCGACGGCCTTCGGGTCGATCTTGATGGCCTTGAGTTCACCGGAGCCGGAGACGGTCGCGGTGACCAACCCGCCGCCGGCGGTGCCGGTCAGCTCGGCCTCGGCCAGCTCGGCCTGGGCGGCGGCGATCTGCTGCTGCATCTTCTGCGCCTGCTTCAGCATCTGCTGCATGTTCGGCTGTCCACCTGGGCGCACGGGATGGCTCCTTCTCGCACTCGTCTGCTCGACCGCCGCTCAGCCTATCCGCTGGGACCGACCTCGCCCCGCCCGGTGCGTCCGCCCACGCCGAGCCTCCGGGTACGGCTACCCCTACCCCGAACCGGCCATCTGCTGGTAGTGCGCCCGCAGCCGCCGCACTGGTCTGCTCGTGGCATGAACCTCAACCGCACCGGCCGGGTCGGCACACTGTGCTGGCTCGCGGCCGCGCCCATCTTCCTCGTCGCCAGCCTGATCACCGGGCTGCGGTGGCGCGAGCCGGCCTACAGCTGGGCCACCCACAACATCAGCGACCTCGGCAACGCCCACTGCGGCGTCTGGGACACCACCCGCCCCCGCTACGTCTGCTCACCATGGCACCCACTGATGAACACCGCGACACTGGCCACCGCCGTACTGCTCGCCGCCGGGCTCCTGTTGACCTGGCGAATCCTCGGCCGCGGCCCGGTGGTGCGCACGGTCCAGACACTCCTGCTGCTGGCCACCGGCGGTTACGCCCTCGCGGCCCTCTACCCGGCCGACATCGACGAGAACCTGCACGTCCTCGGCGCAGTCCTGATCATGGGGATGGGCAACATCGGCCTGCTCCTGGCCGGCTTCGCACCACGAAACACGACGCTCGGCCGATGGCGACGACTCACCCTCACCGCCGGGCTGATCGCGCTGGCCGGAACAACACTGTTCGCCGCCCAACAGGGCCTGGCCATCGGGGTAGGCGGCATGGAACGAGTAGCCGTCCTACCGTTCCCCTTGTGGGCCTGCGCCCTAGCTGTCCTACTGGCCGAAACCCCTCCCCTACGCGATCTTGCACTTCCTGCTGCGACATAAAGGGGCATTCGGCGCAAGACGACAACCGAAACTGCAAGATCGCCGAGCCGGGGTGGGTGGGGCCGCTAGCGGGCGTCGATCTCGTTGATCTTCTCGGCGCCGAAGGTCTCCCGGAGCAGCCGTACCGCCTGCTCCTCGCTGGACTCCCGTGCGGTCTTCTCGTCGATGATCTCGTCCAACGGCTCGTCGCCCGGGTCGAACCCCTCAAGGGCCGGGGCCGCGGCCGGTGCCGCGCCGCCGGGTCGACCGGCCCGCGCCGGGCCGTCGAAGTCCGGGTCGTAGGGCGGCTCGCCCGCCCATTCCGCGTCCGCGACGGGCCGGGCTGCCGCTCCGGTACGCGCACCGCGCCCCGCCGCCGCCGCGCGAGCCGCGGCGATGGCGCTGCTCACCGGCGCACCACCGGCTGCCGCCGGCTGCCGGGCCGCCGGTGTCGGGTTACCCCGCCCGCCCGGTTTACCGCCACCGGCCGCTGACCCGGAACCGCCCGAACCGCCCGGCCCGGTGCCGTTCCCGCCACCGCCGTTGGTGCCGCTGCCGTTGGTACCGTTCCCGGTGCTGCCGTTCCCGTTCCCGGTGCTGCCGTTCGCGCCGGTCGACGCCGGTGCAGAGTAGGGGCTCGACTCGGTTCCGGCCGACGCGCCGCCGGGTCGGGCGGCCTCCGGCCAGTCCTCGTCATCCGTAGCCTCGGCGGCGAGGGCGCCGCCGCCGGGGCGGGCCGCCGCCGGCCAGTCGCCGTCGTCGTCCGCCGCCGGGGTGGAGGGCGCTGTGCCCTGCCCGCCAGCACCGTGCCCAGCGGAACCCGCACCGACACCGCCGCGCGAAGCCGAGCCGGCAGCGCCGCTCGGGTTCGCGGCGGTCGGCGAGGCGTTCGTCGGACCGGCGGCGGTCGGGGCGTTGGGGCCCACTGTCCCCGGCCCGGCGGCGTTCGCACGTGGCGCCGCGTTCGAGCCAGGCGCGTTCGAACCCGGCGCGGGGTTCGTGCTTGGCCCGGCATTCGAGCCAGCCGCAGCGCTGACGCCAGGCGCCGCGCTCGCACTCGGCGCCGCGCTCGAGCCAGGCCCGCCGTTCGAGCCAGGCCCGCCGTTCGAGCCAGGCGTGGGGTTCGAGCCAGGCGCCGCGCTCGAGCCAGGCGTGGGGTTCGAGCCAGGCGTGGGATTCGTGCTTGGCCCGGCCGGCGGCGCGCTCGTCGGGCCGGCGGCAGTCGGGGTCGCGGCGTTCGTCGCGGCGGCGGGCGTGGCTGGCGGCGCGGCGGGTCGGGCCGGTGCGGTCTGCTGCGCGCGCGGTGAACCGGACAGCGACACGCCACCGCGCTCGCCGGCCACCTCGCACCGGATCTGCCAGCGCCCGCCCAACTCCTCGTACAGCGCGTCGGTGAGCACCGCCGCGTGGTCGGCCATCATCTTGGCCAGCACTGTGGACTTCACCGTCAGCACCAGCATGTCGCCGTCGAGTTCGCGGACGACCGCGTCCCGCATCAGGGCGGCGATCCGCTTGTTGGTCCGGTTGACCTTGCCGACCACGTCGGGCCAGACGCGGCGAACCGCTACCGCGTCCAGCGCGGCGGCCGGTGCTCCGGGTCGAGGCGGCGCGGGCGTCGCCGGGTCGGGAAGCACCGCCGACGGTGGCACCACGCGACGCGGGGCCGGCCCGGCGGGCGAGACGGGTACGGCCTGGTCAGCGGTTGCCGACCCGGTCGACGCGCCCGGGGAGGCCGGGATCGGCGAGTCGGCCGCCGAGGCGTACGAGGCCGGCGCACCGGAGGTCGGAGCGGGTGCCCCGGTGACCGAAGCAGCCGGGGCGGGAGCGCCCTGGGCCGGGGACGCCGCCGGGTCGACAGCCCACGGCGGTGCGGAGGTCGGGGCGTTCACTGGTGTCGGGGTGGCGGCAGCCGGGACCGGGGTGGCTGGCTGCGGGCGTACCCCTGGGTGGTTGGTTGGCGCGGAGCCGGCGGCGGCCGACGGCGCGTCGGTGCCGCCCACTGTGAGCCGGCGTTCCATTCGCTCCAGGCGCTGGAGCAGGCCGCCGGTGGAGTCGTCCGCGCCGGGCAGCAGCATCCGGGCGCAGATCAGCTCCAGCAGCAGGCGGGGCGCGGTAGTGCCGCGCATCTCGACCAGCCCGTTGTGCACGATGTCGGCGCAGCGGGACAGCGTGGCCGAGCCGAGCTGCGAAGCCTGGGCTGCCATCCGCTCTATCTGGTCGGCCGGGCCGTCGATCAGACCCTTCGCTGCGGCGTCCGGCACCTGCTGGATCACGATCAGGTCGCGCAGCCGTTCCAGCAGGTCGGAGGCGAACCGACGCATGTCGTGCCCGGCCTCGGCGACCCGGTCGACGGTGGCGTACGCGGCGGCGCCGTCACCGGCGGCCAGCGCGTCGCACATCTCGTCGATCAGCGCCGAGTCGGTGACCCCGAGCAGCGCGACGGCCCGGGCGTAGCTGACCCCCTCCGTGCCGGCGCCGGCGATGAGCTGGTCGAGCACCGAGAGGCTGTCCCGCATGCTGCCGCCACCGGCGCGGACCACCAGCGGAAAGACCGCCGGCTCGACGGCGACGCCCTCGGCCTGGGTGAGCTGCTCCAGGTACGGGCGGACCACCTTCGGCGGAAACAGCCGGAACGGGTAGTGGTGGGTCCGCGACCGGATCGTGCCGAGGACCTTCTCCGGCTCGGTGGTGGCGAAGATGAACTTGACGTACTCCGGGGGCTCCTCGACCAGCTTGAGCAGGGCGTTGAAGCCCTGGGTCGAGACCATGTGCGCCTCGTCGATGATGTAGATCTTGAAGCGGCTGCTGGCCGGCGCGAAGAAGGCGCGCTCGCGCAGCTCGCGGGCGTCGTCGACACCGCCGTGGCTGGCCGCGTCGATCTCGATCACGTCGATCGAGCCGGCACCGTCGGCGGCCAGCGAGCGGCAGGAATCACACTTGCCGCACGGCTCGGGAGTGGGGCCCTGCTCACAGTTGAGCGAGCGGGCCATGATCCGGGCGCTGGTGGTCTTGCCGCAGCCGCGTGGGCCGGAGAAGAGGTAGGCGTGGTTGAGCCGTCCGCTGCGCAGCGCCTGCGACAGCGGCTCGGTCACGTGCTCCTGGCCGATGACCTCAGCGAAGGTACGCGGCCGGTACTTGCGGTAGAGCGCCAGCGTCACTCGTCCCGCCTCCTCTCGACCGAGCCATTCTGCGCCGGTCGGGCGCGGGTGACCACCCACCACCCCGGCGCCGCGGATGCCGTGCTTGATCCACCGGGCCGCCAGGGCTTGATCGACTCGGCTTTCTGGAAACCGCGGTGTCCGCGTGGCCGGGACACCGCGACATCACGGATGCCGAGTGGATCAACCGGCCCACAGACAAAAAGGCCTCCCGTGCACCCGGCAGAGCTCGCTTATCCTTGCTGCCTTCCGGCCCTGGGGAGGTTCACGAGATACCGCCGCACGGGAGGTGCCGCCCAGCCTACCCGACCGCCCGTCGATCTTCAGGGGGTGGTGGGGTGACCCGGCCGACAGGGGCCTGTATCCTGGCTCGCGGAGGATTCGCCTAGAGGCCTAGGGCGCACGCTTGGAAAGCGTGTTGGGTTTACACCCTCACGAGTTCGAATCTCGTATCCTCCGCTCGCCTGAGCAGCACGAACGACAGGGCCGGCCCCACGGGGACCGGCCCTGAGTCGTCTCTACGGTCGCTGCCGTCTCAGTTGCCGTCTCACTTGCCCTGTTCCGGACGGCTGGGCGGCGGTTCGTCGCTATTCTCCCCCGGCCCGCGCGGCGGGTCGCCCCAGAGAAGTCCGCCGAGCTGCTGGGCGATGTCACGGCGTACTTGGTCGGTCATCGTTGCGGCCCGACAAGCCGGGATGCCGGTGGCAGTGGTCAGCAACAATTCGGCCGGCGCCGTGAGCACGTACCTGGCGGCGCACCGGCTTACCGCGTACGTCAAACCGGTCGTTGGCCGGGCGTACGCTGACCCGGGCCGCATGAAGCCCAACCCGGAACCGATCCTGCAAGCCGTACGCGCCCTCGGCCAGTTGCCGGCTCGGTGCGTGCTGGTCGGCGACTCGCTGTCGGACATAGAGGGGGCGCGGGCTGCTGGGGTTGCGGTGATCGGTTATGCAAACCGTCCAGCGAAGGTCGGGGCGTTCCGAGAGGCGGGGGCGGACGTAGTAGTCACCAGCATGGGAACGATAGCCGGGACATTGATCAATTCAGCCGGCGGCCGAGATCAGCTGGCCTAATAGCAGACGAGCGCCCACCCATCACACCACATCCGACAGTGGCACAATGCATTAGTCGACTTAAGTTGCCCCTGCCACAAGAAAGACGCGGGTCGAACCTGCGGCAAAGCGTTATGCTGGAATCACCCAGTATTCCGCCTTGCCATTTCCGTTAACAGGGATTCCCGCACCAAACTTGTCTTTCGGATTTCCGATTAGCGAACTGTAAGGCTTACGATTAACTTCCAAGCTTTCGATAGCGCATACGCGCCACCCGGCTCCCGTTTCCCAAACCAGACTGTCGCCCAACTTTAGGGTGAACCGCACGTCTGGACAGAAGCAAAGAATTCTGCCACTTTTGTATGAGGCGGTAGGTCTTCCTAGCGGAACTGCGGCATTTGGCAGGGTGAGATGCAGTACGCCGCATAGCGCTCTTTCAAATAGGAGTACGCCAAAGAGGCGTAAGCCGTCAATGTACTCATGCAGCACATCCAAGGACAAGACGTCTGGCGGCACCTCGCCATGGGCCACCATGTTACGGCGGTCAGCTAGATCATCGAGGTAAAAATGCGGCTCGCCACCGGAGCGGCCATACCGATCCAGCAGCTCAATAGTCCGGATATCTGAGCCGACGGCCTCGTCAACGCCTTCTACACAAACCCTTGCCAACATTTCGCGGACAATGCCATGACGCACATTAGCGGTATGGATTGAAAATGCTTCAACGTTCAGACGGTAGGGCGTTCGGCCTTCTAGACATCCGTGGACGTTCGCGATTAAGTCTCG
Source organism: Micromonospora sp. H61 (assembly GCF_018070325.1). Lineage (GTDB taxonomy): Bacteria > Actinomycetota > Actinomycetes > Mycobacteriales > Micromonosporaceae > Micromonospora > Micromonospora salmantinae. Next base: position 39,255 of record NZ_JAGPXY010000002.1, on the reverse strand, counting down.
TTGTGTGAGTTGGCCGGTGTAAGTAGAGCGCATGACTTGCTCCACTAGGCTCAGCGATCCCTTCTCGTGACATCTACGCATCGACTCAGGCAGGTCGAGGTATCGCGGTACCGCGCCGTTCAATACTTCCGCACACTGCTCAGCGATACGCTCAACGTAATCCTCCAGTGCCCCGTAAAGAGAGACCACTAGGCTGGAATAGTCGAGACGCTTGCGCATCCCGCGCGACACAGCCAAGCCTAGTTCTTCCACAAGTTCCCGTACTTCTGGGCGCGATTCCGGAACTGACATCCCAGCTAGCCTCGCCGAAACGATCAAGCTCCTGCGGTAGCCGTCGATCTCATCCAGTCGCGTAAGAAAACCTTGCAAGGCTCTTCTGTTCACGAACTGGCCCAACCTGCTGGATACTGGCTCCCTTCGGTGCCCGCGTCGCCTATCTCCAATGCCTCTGTATCAGTCTCAGGTATCGAGCTGACTACGCCCTCCGGATCAGGTGGACTCTGTAGGATCTTTTCGATAAGATCCAGAAAGAGCTTGTTCCGATTCTCAATGTCCGGCCGCTCAGCCGTCCTGCCGGAAAAGGATTGCGGATGCTGCTTGTACATCTCTTTGAGCAGATCACGAGCGCTTTGAGAACGCTTCGCGAGTTCAGCGGACTTGTCGATATTGGCACTCACAGCCCACATCAAGGGATCGTATACCGTGAGGGTGGGACGCCCCGTGTAACGCCACTTTCCCTTATATTCCTTATACATATATAGGGCGTACTCGCCGAACACCATTAGGACAATCTCGGTGGCGCTTTTGAAGATCTGGGAAAGGTCTTGGAGTTCAGATTTCGGCAGAGCATTACCTCGTCGCAAATAGGTGTCGAGGTAATCGCGGAGAGTTAAGCGTTCCTGGCTCTTCAATTGCTGTCGATAGGCGAAGAATCGCAACACAAGCTCGACGTCGCCCATCGTTTTGAACAAGCTCTTGCCGAGTTGGTGTTCGATCTCGGGTCTCCCGAAGTCTTCCTCAGTTTCCCCGTCCGCTTCAGGGATGTGCCATAAGGTGCGAAGGTTTTCGTCGCGGGACAGCTCGATGCAAAGTGAGTTCATCGGCCCCGGGAAGATCGCATTTCTTGACTCTTGTGGGGTAAGGCGCTCCCCGCCGCTATTAATCCGCTCGAATACAAGTTGCTTCAGCCGCTGCGCCTCTTCCTCGGACTTTGCAGTTTCGTGCAGCAAGATGATACTGCTCAGGTAGCGACGGTCGACGCCTTTGCGTACCTCTGCTGGCAACTGCGAATACCTTTTGCCGTTGAGTTCACTCCACTCTTGCAGACCATCGAGCGCGAACTCATCAGCGTAGAAGTCCCGGATGGCACTTAAGCGTTGAAGGCCATCCATCACCTCATAGAATGAGTACCTGGCCTCATATAGAAAGATGGGGGGAATTGGCACATTCATGATGAATGATTCGATCAGGCGAGACTTCCGAACGTCGTTCCACCGGTGCCGGCGCTGAAACTCTGGGTTAAGCTCGTAGTCGTTGCTATTGACCATTCCGGGGATGGCGGTTAGCGGGTAACGAGCTTGCTCCGTCACAATTCGGACTTCGCCACTGGTGTACCGGTCATTGATCGCCTCGTCGTCGCCACTATGAGGCGAGCCCACAGCCGGGGCAACTTCAAACATCTTCGCTTCGTTTGGAAGAAGGTCCACGGGGAATCTTTGCATGTGCTCGCGTTGGCCGTCGAGCAACTTGGGGGTGTTTCCTGTTGGTGCCCGACAGAACATACATGTCGATCTAGACACCGTCGCAGACCTCGTCGCCGACCGTGCCCGGTCTCAGTTGTGGTCTCGTTCGCTACCGGCCGGAGCCGTTCAACAGGGTCCATGCCGAGCGACCACGCAGGTCATGGACGGTGCCGGTCGGGGCCGGACGATGGTCAACAGACTTGGAAAGCGTGTTGGGTTTACACCCTCACGAGTTCGAATCTCGTATCCTCCGCTCGCCTGAGCAGCACGAACGACAGGGCCGGCCCCACGGGGACCGGGCCCTGAGTCGTCTGTGCGGTGGCGTCACCCCACCACCTTGCCGTCCCACTCCGACTTCCGGAACGTAGCGTGTCCTCGCTTCGCCGTGCGCGGGCGAGGTCAGGCGCGCGCGCGGGCCCAGGACAGGAAGCGGTCGGCCAGCCGGGCCGGGTCGACGTCGGTGAGGTGTTCGCCGGCCTCTGTCTGCAGCGTCGCCAGGTAGACGGTCAACGCGAGCCGGTCATGCCGGTACTCGCCGAGCAGCCGCAGCTTCGCCGCCGAGCAGGGCCAGGCGATGCCGCACGCGGCACAGCGCCAGGTCGGTCGGGTCGGCAGGTGGTTCCGGTAGCGGCGGCGGGGCATGGGCGGATCTCCTTCGCGGTGGACGGGGGCCGCCCCGCCTCCCCCGTCGGGGCGACCCCGGACTGACGCAGGCCGCCGGGCTCCTGCGCCTCCACCGGCCACGCCGTCTTCTGTTGACCACCCTCGGGAGAGTTACGAGACAGATACACCACGTAGCTATATGGTTTCCAGATATCTAGGACATCCGATGGAGGAGCCGTGAACGACGCGCTTCGGGTGGCGCTCAGCGACACCGGGCACACCACCGAATCCCTCGCCGAGACCGTCGGCGTCGACCCGAAGACAGTGGGGCGCTGGTTGACCGAGGACCGCATCCCGCATCCACGCCACCGGCTGGCGGCAGCGGAGGCGCTTCACAAGGACGTGTCGGACATCTGGCCAGACACTTCAAGACGTCGTGACCCCATTTGGTTTCGTCCGTGGCAGGAGATCGAGCGGGAGGCGGTGTCGCTTCGCTGGTTCGAGTCGACCGTCCTGCCGGGGTTGCTCCAGACCGAGGCGTACGCCCGCGCGGTGCTGGGCGACGCGGGCCTGATCCCCCGGGGTGAGATCGAGCGGCATCTCACGGTCCGGCTCGGCCGGCAGGGCATCCTCAAGCGGGACGACCCGCCGCAGTTCACTGCGGTCGTGGACGAGGCCGTCATCCGCCGTCCGGTGGGCGGCCGGTCGACGATGCGCGAGCAACTGCTGGCCGTGGCGGCGGCGTGCGTCGAGCCGCACATCCGGGTGCACGTCGTGCCCAGCGCGGTCGGCGCCTATGCCGGCCTCAACGGACCTTTCGTGATCGCGCACAGCCACGACCACCGGGTCGCCGGCTACCTCGACAACCAACTTCAGGGACAAGTGGCTAGCGACCCCGAGGACATCGCCGCCATGATGGCGGCATGGGAGAACGTGCGCGGCGAGGCGTTGTCCCACTGGCAGTCTGTCGAACTCATCCAGGAAGTGGCGGAGTCATGGAGCTGAACGGCGCCCGGTGGCGCAAGAGCAGCCGCAGCAGCGGCAACGGCGGCGCCTGCGTCGAGGTCGCCGACAACCTGCCCGGCGTCATCGGCGTACGGGATTCAAAGGACCCGACCGGCCCGGCGCTCGCCTTCGCGCCCACGGCCTGGCGTGCGTTCGTCACCCAGCTCACCCGGCGCACCTGACCTGCGCCCGGTCACACAGGCAGGTCAGGAGCCGTCGCGGAGATCGCCCAGACGCTCTGCCCGGAACGTGATCTCGTCGAAGGTCACGCCGCACCCCTCGCCGGTCGGGGACTGGCCCGCGAAGCCGATCCGGTCGCGAGACGTGTCGGGGTCGAGGAGGAACACGCGGATCAGCTGCCAGGTCTCACCGTCGACCGAGGCGTGGTACGCGTAGACCCCGTCAACCCGGGAGACCCGCAGCCACACCGACCGGTCGGGTACGACAAAGGCGTTCGCGTCGTCGGCGACGCCTCGGCAGATGACCGACACGATCATCGGGTCGCCTGCTGGCGAGAACTCGAAGCACAGCTTGGCCCAGCGCCGCTCGTCGAGCCACAGCAGCAGCACCCCGGCGTCGAAGGTGGCGGCGAAGCCCACCGTGACCCGGGCGCTGAACTGGAAGTCCCCGGTCGGCAGGTCCCCGAGCAGTGTCGCCGCGTTGAGCGTCGACTCGGCACTGACAGTGGTGGTCTCGGCGGAGCCGGTGCTGGGGTCGATGAAGATGTCAGTGTGCGGCTGCGCCTCGACCGCCAAGGTGCCGGCCGCCTCGTCGACCCGCCACAGCTCGGCGGACGAGGGCACGAGCGGGAACGGCACACCGGGAACGCTCAGTTGATTGGCCATGGCCAGGACCGTACAACCGTCGCCCTGCTCGCCGACGCCCACTCGTCGAGCAGGGCCCGGCACGTCCACTCTCCGGCCGGTACCGTGCCAGGCAGCGACGACGGGGAGACCGTCGTACACATGTTCTATCCACAGGCTGTGGACGACCGGAGGTTCCGTGGCTTACCAGCTCAGCGCGGTGGTCGCGGACGTCGAACTGCTCCGCGAGCAGACCGCCGAGCTGGATCACGCGGTCCTCGGCGAGCTGCGCCAGGACTTCGCGCTGCTGCCGGTCACCCCGCAGTTGGTGATCGAGCTGACCGGGTCGTTGCCGGATTTCGCCACTGACGAGCGCAGCGCCGCGGGCCCGTTCGGCCTGGTGTTGTCGACGGCGCTGGTCGAGGTGCTGACCCGCTGGTCACAGTCGGCTCCGGTGGCCTATGTGGAGGCGGAGTTCGGTGGCGGCGTCGGCTACCAGTCGGCAGCGGTGTGGTTGGGCGGAGGGCTGTCCTGGGGCCCGCGCTTCGACGACGAGTTGAGCGCGCCGCGCGAGCAGTGGCCGATCAACTGTGCGCTCAGTCAGCTCGGCGTGGAGCCCGGCACCTGGATCGACAGGTTCGCCGAAGTGGGGTTGCACCTGGAGCGGAGCACCGAGGGTTGGCTGGCGCACGGGCGGCGTCGACTCAGCGCCGACTACTGGGACGAGTTGGTCGAGCAGTGGGAAAACCAGGAATCCAGCGTTCGGCAGCAACCTGAACGCTCCCGTTCCGTTGGGGACTGGGGGATTCCATGAAATTGCGACAATTTGCGTTTATCGCCACGCTGTTGACGGCTGCCTCGATCGCGGGCAGCGGCGTACCGCCAACCGGGTCGATTCCTAACGGCCGGCCCGCCGGCAACGTGGAGATCATCGACCTGAACGGCCTGCGCAACATCGAGTTCGGTGCCACCGAGGACGAGCTGACCCGACGCGGCATCCTGCGTACCAGCCTGGAAGCCTGCGGGCCGATGCTCGCCGGCCACGACACGGTCAGCCCGGTCTTCGTGGAGGACAAACTCGTGCTGCTCTGGGTCGGCGACCCGATGCGGACACCGGAGGGCATAACGGCAGGCTCGCCCGTCGACGAGGTCTGGGACCGCTACCCGCAGGTCAGCCGGCTGCGGGCTCCACAGGGGACACATCGGCTCGACGGGTTGCTCGCTCGCAGCGGCGACCGGGCCTACCTGTTCCTGCACGACGGGCGCACTGTCCGAAAAACCATCGCCGGGTACGCGGACTGGGCCCGCCGCCTCTTCAACGAGGGTGCGGGCCCGTGCTGAGCCGACAACCTACGGGCTGACCGGACGGGTCGGCCCGACCGGTCCGGGCGAAGTCGCTCCAGGCACGGACCGAGCGGTCGGTCCGGCCGGATCACGGCGACCACGTTCTCGCGGAGCAGGGTGACCACCCACCTCGTACGCGGTCGGCTGGGCGAAGGCGTCCCGCGCGTACCCCGTGTCCCTTTCGGCGTAGCGGGCCACGGCCTTGCGGAACAACTCCTCCTACCGCCACGTTCGGATACGTACCGACCGGTACAGAATTCGCTTGAGGCCCGGCCGGCCGCACACGACCACCCGACAGAGGAGATCCATCGTGGGACAGCTCGACGGCAAGACAGCCCTCGTCACCGGGGGCACCACGGGCATCGGCCTGGCCGCCGCCCGCCGCTTCGCCGCCGAAGGCGCGTACGTCTTCGTCACCGGCCGCCGCAAGGGCCCGGTGGACGAGGCCGTCGCCAGCATCGGCGCGAACGTCACAGGCATCGCCAGCGACGTCAGCAAGCTCGACGACCTGGACCGGGTGATGCGGGCGATCGAGGAGCGGGGCGCTGGGCTGGACGTGGTGTTCGCCAACGCCGGCGGTGGGGAGTTCCGTTCGCTCGACTCGATCACGGTCGAGCACGTGGCCAACACCTTCGACACCAACATCTACGGCACCATCTTCACAGTGCAGAAGGCCCTGCCCCTGCTCAACGAGGGCGCGTCGATCGTGCTCACCGGCTCGACTGCCGCCAGCAACGGCACCCCGGCGTTCAGCGTCTACGCGGCGTCCAAGGCGGCCATCCGCTCGTTCGGCCGCACCTGGGCCGCCGAACTGATCGGCCGGAAGATCCGGGTCAACACCCTGGTGCCCGGCTCGACCGAGACCCCCGGTCTCGCCGGTCTCGCGCCCAGCCCTGCCGAGGCACCCGGGTTGCTGAAGACCATCGCCTCGGGCGTGCCCATGCAGCGCATGGCACACCCGGACGAGATCGCCAACGCGGCGCTCTTCCTCGCCTCCGACCAGAGCAGCTTCATGACCGGCGGCGAGTTGTTCGTCGACGGCGGCGAGCAGCAACTCTGACGCGAAAACGCCCGGTCGACCCTCGCGGATCGACCGGGCGTTTCTGCACTACAGAGCGGTGGCGGAGGGATTTGAACCCTCGGAGGGCGTTAACCCTCACACGCTTTCGAGGCGTGCTCCTTAGGCCGCTCGGACACGCCACCGCCGACGAGGGTACAGGACCGCCGGTTCCGACGCCGAACCGGTATCGCCCGGGCCGGCCTGGCAGGATCTTTGCCATGAGTACGCACATCGGCGCGAAGCCGGGCGAGATCGCCGAGCGGGTCCTGATGCCGGGTGACCCCCTGCGGGCCAAGTGGATCGCGGAGACCTACCTCGAGGGCGCCACCTGCTACTCGACGGTTCGGGGCATGCTGGGCTTCACCGGCCGCTGGAACGGCGTCGAGGTTTCCGTCCAGGGCTCCGGCATGGGCATGCCGTCGGCCTCCATCTACGCCCACGAATTGATCAACGAGTACGGCGTGAAGACGCTGATCCGGGTCGGCTCCTGTGGCGCCCTCAGCACGGACCTGCAACTGCGGGACGTGGTGGCCGCGATCGGGTCGTCCACCGACTCGAACATGAACCGGATGCGCTTCGACGGGCTGATCGACTACGCCCCGGTGGCCGATTTCGGGCTGCTGCGTACGTCGGTCGAGGTGGCCGAGCGACGCGGCATCACCATGCACGTGGGGCCGATCCTGGCGGCGGACGCCTTCTACACCGACCGCCCGGACCTGTACGACACCCTCGCCGACTACGGCGTGCTGGCGGTGGAGATGGAGTCGGCGGCGCTCTACACGATCGCCGCCCGGTTCAAGGCCCGCGCACTGACCGTGTTGACCGTCAGCGACCACATCAAGACCGGCGAGAAGACCACCTCGGAGGAGCGCGAGCAGACCTTCAGCCAGATGGTCGAGATCGCCCTCGACACGATCATCGCCTGACCCGTCCGGGCGGCGTCACCGCGACGAGCGTGATGACTGTGAGGCATAAATATGCCGCACAGTCATCACGCTCTGTCGCATCACGCGGCCCAACCGAGCCACGCCGGTCACACGGCGGCCAGCGCCTCCGTCGGCGCGAGGCGGGCGGCGCGCACCGCCGGGTAGAGGCCGGCGAGACCGCCGATGACCACTGTCGCGCCCACCCCGCCGAGCATCGCCCAGGCCGGCACCACTGTCGGCCAGTCCTGCGACAGCGCGTAGCCCGCTGTGACCAGGATGCCCAGCACCACCCCACCGATCCCGCCGAGCGCGGAGAGCAGCAGCGACTCGGTGAGGAACTGGGCCCGTACCTGACCGCGGGTGGCGCCCAGTGACCGGCGCAGGCCGATCTCGGCCCGGCGTTCCAGCACCGAGATCACCATGGTGTTCGCCACGCCGACCCCACCGACCAGCAGGGCGACCGCGCCCAGGCCCAGCAACAGGCCGGTGAACGCGTCGTCGGTCGCCTCGGCGGCGGCCAGTGCGTCCGAGGGCCGGGACACCTCGACCTCGTTCGGCGCCTCCGGGTTGGTGGTCGCGCCGAGCACCGACCGGACCGCCTCGACCTGCGACTCCTGCGCCCGGGTGTAGACGGTCGTCGGGTGACCGTCGAAGCCCAGGTACTCGGCCGCCGCCGCCCAGCCGACCAACGCCGACGTGTCCAACTCCGGGGCGAGCGGTGCGGCGGCGAGGGTGCCGACCACTGTGAACGGCCGTCCACCCAGCCACACCTGCACCTGCGGGTCCGCCGAGGTGATCCCGAGCCGCTGCGCGGCGGTGGCGCCGAGCACGACCGCGGGGTAGCGGGCGGTCGCCTCGTTGAGCCAGGTGCCGGTGGCCACCTCGGCTCCCACGGTGCCGAGCAGGTCCAGTCGGGCCGCCCGGGTGGCGATGCCACCGGTCTCCGCCGCCGGGATCCGATCCGAGCGGTACACCTTCGCGTCGGGCACCTGCCCGGTCGCGGACACCTCGGTCACCGGACCGATCCGCCCGATCGTCGCGATCGACTCCTCGGGCAGTTGCGCGTCCGCGCCGAACAGGGTGCTGCCCGGCTCGACGGTGAGCAGGTTGGTGCCGAGCGCGTCGAGCGCCCGGTCCAGCTCGGCTCGGGACGACGAGGAGATACCGACCACCGCGATCATCGCGGCGATGCCGATCGCTATGCCCAACGCGGAGAGGAACGCCCGCAGCGGACGGGTCCGCAGCCCCACCCCACCGACGCGCACGACGTCCGCCGGCCGCAGTCGGGCCGGGGTCAGCGTCGCCATCAGCCGACACCGCCCGACGCGAGGGCCGAGTCGTGCCGCACCGCGCCGTCACGCATCCGCACCTGCCGGGGCAGGCTTCCCGCGATCTCCCGGTCATGCGTGATCACCACGACTGTGGTTCCGGCCCGGTGCAGATCGTGCAGCAACTCCAACACCCCGGCACCGGACTGGGAGTCCAGGTTGCCGGTCGGCTCGTCGGCGAGCAGCACCGCCGGCTCGCCGACCACCGCGCGGGCCACTGCCACCCGCTGCCGTTCCCCGCCGGACAGCTCGTGCGGCCGGTGCCCCAACCGGTGGCCCAGGCCGACCCGGACCAACGCGGCCTCCGCCCGTTCGCGCCGCCGCCGCAGCGGTACGCCGGAGTAGAGCAACCCGTCGGCCACGTTGTCCACGACCGGGACGCCGGGGGCGAGGTGGAACTGCTGGAAGACGAAGCCGATCCGGGTGGCCCGCAGCGCGGACAACTCCCGGTCGGTCAGCTTCGCCGCGTCGTACCCGTCGATGAGCACGCTGCCCGACGACGGCCGGTCCAGGGTGCCGATCAGGTGCAGCATTGTCGACTTACCCGATCCGGACGGACCGACGATCGCTACCAACTCGCCGTGACCGATTCGCAGCGACACGTCGTCCAACGCGACGACGCCGCCGGCGTACCGCTTGCTGACCCGGTCGAGCACGATCACCTCGCCGCTCACGTCGGCACCACCACCGTCGTACCCTCGGTGAGGCCCGTACCGGTGACCTCCACCCGGCCGTCGGCGAACAACCCGGTGGTCACCGCGAGGACCCGGCTCGCGTCGCCCTCGGCGACCTGGACGCCGTAGCCGCCCTCGGCCAGCGCCAACAGCGCCGCCACCGGCACGGTGAGCACGTCGCGGCGCTCCGAGACGGTGAACGTGACGTCCGCGCTGGCCTGGTCGAAGCCGGTGAGGGCCTTCGGGTCGGTCACCGCGACTGTCACCTCGATCTTCGTCTCGGCGTCGGCGGCCTGCCCGTTGGCACCGGCCGCGCCGGCCTGGACGACCGTCTCGACAGTGCTGATCGTGCCCGCCACCGACCGGCCGTCCGGCAACCGCACGGTGACCTTCGCGTCGCGCTTGGCCAACCGCTGGTCGTCCACGTCCAACTCGACGGTGACGACCCGGCTGGTGCCGGTGTACGTCAGCACCGCCTGGCCGGGCTGGGTGAGATCGCCGACGTCGACCTGGTGGCCCTCCACCCGGACCTCCCGGTCGGCGTACACGACCCGTCCCGGCTCGACCCGACCGGTCTCGGTCAGGCCCAGGTCCTCCTGCCAGTCCCGGACGGCGTCCGCGGTGGCGCCGGTGTACTCGTCGTCGACAGTGAAGCCGGTGTAGCCCAGCGCTTCGAGGTTCCGCTCGAACTGCGCGACGTCGGGCCCCTCCACCCCGGGGGCGAGGGTCCGGTACGCGGGCAACCCGCCGTAGAGCAGCACCACCTCCTCGTTGTCGACCAGGTAGAGCGCCTTGCCCCGCCGTACCGTCGACCCGGTGGCCGCCAGCGCGGTGACGGTGCCGTTGAGCTTCGCCGTGGCGGTACGCGTCACGCCGTACCCCAGCTCACCGTCAGCGGTCTCCGAGTCGGCGAGGGTCTGCCGGGTGACAGTGGCGGTGGCGGGTGGCGCGCTGCCGGCCTGGGCGCGGCCCCCGTCGGAGCCGCCGCCGAAGCCCACCGCGGCGACCACGCCCACGGCGGCGACCAGCAGGACGACGCCGCCGGTGACGGCGGCGCGCAGCCGCGAGCGTCGGCTGGCGCCCGTCACCGGCCGGCCCCGAACTGCGGCGCGTGCTGCCGGCACTTCTCCAGCGCGGCCTTCATGGCCGGGTCGCCGATGTTGATCGCGTTGCCCCCCGTCCCGATGCGGACCCGCCCGTCGGCGTCCGGGTCCGGGAAGTCCGGCACCCCGTTCTCCCGCATGCACTTGGCCAGCGTGCGCATCTGCTCGGCCTGCTCGGGGTTGAGCTGCGGTCCCTGCCCGCCGTTGGGCAGCTTGTCCTGGCACTTCTCCATGGCCGCCTGGACCTTCTGCTGATCCACGTCCGCGCCGAACCGGAAGCCGGGACGGCCACCCGGCTCCGGGTCGGGCATGTCCACCCCGTTCTCCCGCATGCACCGGGCGAAGCCGAGTTGCCGCTCCGAGTCACTGACCGGCGTGCCGCTCACCGTGGCCTCGGCCTTCGCGCCACCGGCGGTCGCGACCCCGCCGCCGTCGTCGCCTCCCGCGCCGCACCCGGACAGCGCCAGGGCGAGCAGGACGGGGATCGCAAGCATCTGTCGTCGCATGGTGTCCGCTTCCGCTCAGGTCCGGCGCGGTTCGCCGAACGTGACACCAGTGCACGGCAGTGGGCGTATCCCCGGCGTTACCGTCGGCGGTTATGCCGGCGTTACCGCACCCCGCGCACCATGGAGGGGTGAGAGTGCTGGTGGTCGAGGACGAGAACGTGCTGGCGGACGCCATCGCCGAGTGGCTGCGTCGGGAGTCGTTCGCTGTCGACGTGGCGTACGACGGGGACGCCGCGTTGGAACGGCTCGGCGTCAACGAGTACGCAGTGGTGGTCCTGGACCGGGACCTGCCGGTGGTGCACGGCGACGACGTGTGCCGGGCGATCGTGGACGCGGGCGGGGAGACCCGGGTGCTGATGTTGACCGCGTCGGCGGCGGTCCGGGAACGGGTGGCGGGGTTGGCGCTCGGTGCCGACGACTACCTGACCAAGCCGTTCGCCCTGGTCGAGCTGTCGGCCCGGGTGCACGCGCTGACCCGCCGGTCCCGCCCGGCGGCGCCGCCGACGCTGCGTCGCGCCGGCATCCAGCTCGACCCGGCCCGACACGAGGTACGCCGGGACGACCGGCACGTGGCGCTGTCCCGCAAGGAGTTCGCGGTGCTGGCCGAGCTGCTGCGCGCCGACGGCGCTGTGGTCTCCGCCGAGGACCTGCTGGAACGCGCCTGGGACGAGCACATCGACCCGTTCACCAACGTGGTCCGGGTGACGGTCATGAAGCTGCGCCGCAAACTCGGCGACCCACCGGTGATCGAGACGGTCCCCGGGGCGGGGTACCAGATCCGATGAAACGCCTCACGATCCGCGCCCGGCTCACCCTCATCTACGGCGGGCTCTTCCTGTTGGCCGGCGTGGTTCTGCTCGCCGTCACGTACGTGCTGGTGGATCAGCGGATGCCGCAGCCGTTCGGGGTGAAGCTGAGCGACCTGCCGAAGACCGCCCCCACGACGCCCAGCGGGCAGAACGTCGACAACCTGCGCACCCTGTTGCAGGAGTTGCAGGACGAGGCGAAGCGCAACGCCCTGGAGTCGCTGCTGACCCAGGGCGGTATCGCGTTGATCGTGGTGTCGACGGTGGCGATCGCGTTCGGCTGGTTGCTCGCCGGTCGGGCGTTGCAGCCCCTGCTCCAGATCACCGGCACCGCCCGCCGGATCGCCGGCGCGGACACCGCCGGCCGTGGTCTGCACGAGCGGATCGCGCTCACCGGCCCTCCCGACGAGGTACGCGAACTCGCCGACACCTTCGACGAGATGCTGGAACGGCTGGATCGTTCCTTCGACGGGCAGCGCCGGTTCGTGGCGAACGCCTCGCACGAGCTGCGTACGCCGCTGGCGCTCAACCGCGCCCTGGTGGAGTTGGCTGTCACCCGCCCGGACGCCTCGGCGGAGACCCGGCGACTGGGCGAGTCGCTACTGGCGGTCAACGAACGCCACGAGCGGCTGATCGACGGTCTGCTGACCCTGGCCGACTCGGAGAATGAGCTCACCGAGCGTACGCCGGTCGACCTGGCCGAGGTCTGCGCGCACACGACCGACCAGGCCGGGAAGCAGGCGCCCGACGTGCGGGTTCGGCGGGCCCTGACCCCGGCGCCCACCAGCGGCGACCCTGTGCTGTTGGAGCGGCTCACGTTCAACCTGGTGGAGAACGCGTTGCGCCACAACCTGCCCGCCGACGGTTGGGTGGAGGTGCGCACCGGGCTGGTCGACGGCAGGCCCACCCTCACTGTGACAAACACCGGCCCGGTCATCCCCGGCTACGACGTCGAGACGATGTTCCAGCCCTTCCGCCGGCTGTCGCGGGAGCGGGTCGTGGGCGCGCGGGGCTTCGGGCTGGGGCTGTCCATCGTCCGCGCGGTGGCCCGGGCCCACGGCGGCACCGCCGAGGCGCAGCCCCGCCCGGACGGCGGTCTGATCGTCACTGTCACCCTGCCGCCGGCCTGACCGGCGGCCCGGCCTCAGCGGAAGAACGCGCGCAGGACGGTGGCGGTCTGGGCCTCCAGCACCCCGCCGTAGACCTCGGGGCGGTGGTTGAGCCGACGGTCCCGCAGCACGTCCCAGAGCGATCCGGCCGCGCCGGTCTTGGGCTCCCACGCGCCGAACACGACTGTGGAGACCCGGGCCAGCACCAGCGCCCCGGCGCACATGGTGCACGGTTCGAGGGTGACCACCAGGGTGCAGCCGTCCAGCCGCCACCGGCCGGTGCGCTCGGCGCCCCGGCGCAGGGCCAGCACCTCGGCGTGGGCGGTGGGGTCGCCGGTCAGCTCGCGCTCGTTGCGTCCGGTGGCCAACTCGGTGCCGTCCGGCCCGTAGAGGACCGCCCCCACCGGTACGTCGTCGACGTCGGTGCTGACCGTGTCGTCGACGGGTGGACCGGCGACGGCGATCTCCAGGGCGCGGCGCATCCACAGCTCGTGCCGCTGTCGTCGGCCGACCTCGCCCAGGTCGGCCAGGCCCTCGTGGGCGCCGGGCCCGGCGCGGCCCACCACGCCGGGGGTCGGCTGGCCAGGTCGGATCGACTCCAGCGACGGATCGGTGGCGTCGGCCGGCTCAGACCTCACGCAGCTCCTCGACCTCGTCGGCGCAGCCGAGCACCTGGCAGATCTCGGCGGTGACGTCCGCCGGCATCATCCCCTCGTGGGTGCAGAGGGTCAGCAGCTTCTGCGCGGAGATGCCCAGGTTGGCCAGCAGGTCGGCGTCACCGACCGGGTCGGCTTCCGGGTCGACGACGGGCTGTTCGCTCTCCTCGTCACCGGTGCTCACCGGGCGTGGCTCGTCGTCACCGTCGAGCCCGGTGACCGACGTCTTCAGGTCACCGACCAGCAGCGACCCGAGCTGCGACTCCTCGGCGTACGCGGAGTCCGAACCGAACACCCGCAGGTCCTCGCCCTCGTCGAGGCGCAGGATCACCAGATACGCGTCGTCGGCCTCGACGAAGAGCAGCGACACGTCGGCCTCCTGGTCGACGTCACGCAGCCGGTCGGCAACCTCGTCGATGTCGGTGGCGCCACGCAGGCTGACCTCGGCGGCGGTCCAGCCACTGTCGTCGCGCACCACGGCCGCAGCGAAGTACGACACGGTCCCCCCAATAGCCCTCGACACAGCGTCGACTCGTTACGCGTGCACGTTAGCCGGTCGGGTCGGCAGGCGACCCGTCAACGCCCCGAAGGGCGGGTCATTCCTGACAAAGTCGGATCAGCCGACGACTCGACGGCGGGTGGCGATGAGCTGGCGCAGACGCTCGGTGCGCTGCCGCTGCGGTCGGCTGCGCTGGCGGACCGCCCGGGCGCCCGCCAACTCGGCCAGCAACTGCAGTCGACGGCGGTTGCGATCGGGATCCTGCCGGGGAGTGGTCCAGGCCATAGTCCCGAGCGTGCCGAGTCTCGGCGGCCACGTCAAGACGGCGTTCGCTACGCAGCCAACCGGGCACACGGTGCAGTCACCGAGCGCCGTTTCGGGGCCCGTCCGTGCCGGTCACCACAGCGGCCAGTCACCACTGGTTGCCCAGCGGACCGCCACCACGGCGGCGGCGATGCTCCAACCACCCGCCGTGACGATGGCGACCCCGGTGGCCACCCCTCGGTCGCCGTATCGGACCAGCACTAGGGCGGTGACCCAGGCCAGCAGGCCGGCGAACACCGTCCACCACGCGTAGCTGGCCACGTCGGTGCCGAGCAGGCCGAACAGCAGCAGCCAACCGGCCGCCGCACCGCCACCGGTTGCGACACCACCGCCGGTGACCGGGTGCGGCTCGCGGTAGGTGGGCCGCGTCGGTGGGCCGGAGGGGAAGAGACCCGACGGGGTACGCGGCACCGGGCGGACGGCACCGAAATCCGGGCCAGGCTCGGGTCGGGCAATGGTCACCGTCGCTGCCCTCCCTCACGCGTGCCGCTCGTGCCCACCGTACCGGCTCTGCCAGGATGACCGGATGTCCTCGCCGACGATCAGCCGCCGCGCTCGTCCGGCGTACCCGATCCTGCTGCTGCTCGCCCCGGTGCTGGCCGCCGGCTGTGCGACCACCCGGCCGGGGGTGCCCGACGGTGCCGCGCCGACGCCACCTTCGGTCTGGGCGACCGCCGACCAGCCGGCGTCGCAGCCGCCCACGCCGGCGGCGACCGACCCGAGCTCCCCGGCGCCGTCGTCGGCCAGGCCGTCGACGACTGCACCCCGCACCGGGCTCAAGCACGTCTTTCCGGTACGCGCCGACAACGTCGACTACCACCCGACGCACGGGGCGTACCCGGGGACGGATCTCTTCGCCGACTGCGGCGAACCGTTCGTGGCGGTGACCGACGGGACGGTGCTGGAGGTGAGCCGCGTGGACCGGTACCGCAAGCGTGGGCCACAGGGCCCGAACAACGGCGGCCTGTCGGTCGCCCTGCTCGGCGACGACGGGGTGCGCTACTACGGCTCGCACCTGAGTGTCGTGACCAGCGGAGTCGAGGCCGGGGTGCGGGTCCGCGCCGGGCAGCAGCTCGGCAAGGTGGGCCGCACCGGCAACGCGAACAACGTGTGTCATGTGCACTTCGGCATCTCGCCGGCGTGCGCCGGCAAGGACGGCTGGTGGATCCGGCGCGGGGTGATCTGGCCGGCGCGTTACCTGGACTCGTGGCGGCGCGGCGGCAACCGCGAGCCGGCCGCCGAGGTCACCGCGTGGCAACGCAGGCACGGCTGCCCGAAGGCGCCCTGACATGGCTCGCGCGAGAGATCCCATCGCCGACCTGCGCCGGATCGCGTTCCTGTTGGAACGGGCGAACGAGGCCACCTACCGGGTACGCGCGTTCCGGTCGGCGGCGAAGGCGCTGGCCGGGCTGCCTGCGGCCGAGCTGACCGAACGGGCCGGCAACGGCACGCTCACCGAACTGGCCGGTGTCGGTGACGTCACGGCCCGCTGCGTGGCGGAGTCCCTCGCCGGTGAGGAACCGGTCTACCTCCGCCGGCTGGTGGCGACCGAGGGCAGCGACCTGGACGCCGAGGCCACGGCGCTGCGCGCCGCCCTGCGCGGCGACTGTCACACCCACTCGGACTGGTCCGACGGCGGCTCACCGATCGAGGAGATGGCGCTGGCCGCTGTGGAGTTGGGCCACGAGTACCTGGTGCTGACCGACCACTCGCCCCGGCTGACGGTGGCCCGGGGGCTGACCGCGGAGCGGCTGCGCCGGCAGCTCGACCACGTGGCGCAGGTCAACGCTGCGCTGCCCGAGGGTTTCCGGATCCTCACCGGGATCGAGGTGGACATCCTCGCCGACGGCTCCCTGGACCAGGACGACGACCTGCTGGCGCGGCTCGACGTGGTGGTCGGGTCGGTGCACAGCGGCCTGAAGGACGAGCGGTCGAAGATGACCCGGCGCATGCTGAAGGCGGTCGCCAACCCGCACCTGGACATCCTCGGTCATGTCACCGGCCGGATGGTGTCATCCCGCCCGGCCGGGGTGACCGGTCCGGGCGATCGGGGGCACCGCGCGCGTACCCGGGCGGAGAGCGACTTCGACGCGGACGCCGTCTTCGCCGCCTGCGCCGAGCACGACACCGCCGTCGAGATCAACTCTCGGCCGGAGCGGCAGGACCCGCCGAAACGCCTGATCCGCCGCGCCCTGGAGGCCGGCTGCCGGTTCGCCATCAACACCGACGCGCACGCGCCCGGCCAACTCGACTGGCAACGATTCGGTTGTGAACGCGCCGCCCTCTGCGGCGTCCCCGCCGACCGGGTGATCAACACCTGGTCGGCGGAGCAACTGGTGGCCTGGACGCACGACCGCACCTGACCAGTCCGGCGCTGGTCGGGCGGTGGTGTGTCAGCGGCGGGCGGGTTCGGCGGCGGGTGTGGCGGGAGCGCCGACGCCGACGACCGGGCTGCTCCGGCGGCGACCGAACATTCCCTGCGAGACCGCGACCCCGAGCAGCACGATCAGCGCGCCGACCGGTTGGTGCCAGTTGAGGCGTTCGTCGAGCGCCAGAGCACCGATCAACACCGCGAAGATCGGAATCAGGTACGTGACTGTGGACGCGGTGCTCGCACCGGCCACCCGGATGTTGCGCATGTTGATCACGAACGCGAGCCCGGTGCCGAGCGCGCCGAGGGTCAGCACGCTTGCCACCACCCCCGCCGACAGCTCGGTGGGCAGCGGCGGCAGGCCGGCGACGAAGGGGGTGACGATGGCCAGCTGCGCGGCCGCGAGCAGCAGTTGAGCGGTGGAGAGCGACAGACCCGAGTACGCGCTGCCGGCGACGAACCGCTTCTGGTACGGGATGGACACGCCGTAGCAGGCCGCCGCACCGAAGCACATGAGCTGCCCGGTGAAGTGCGCCCCGCCGATGCCCTCCCAGACCCCGAGGACCACCAGCACCCCGACGAAGCCCAGCCCGAGCCCGACCGCACGGCGCACTGTGAGCCGCTCGGTGCGGAAGACCAGCACCGCCATCGGCAGCACGATCAACGGCGTGGTGGCGTTCCAGATGCCGGCCAACATCGACTCGACCCGCTGCTCGCCGTAGCCGAAGAGGGTGAACGGCACTGCCACGCCGAAGGCGGCGACGACTGTCAGGTGTGCCCAGACCCGGGGCTCGCGGGGCAGCCGGTCGCGCAGCACGGCGAGGACCACCAGCAGTGTCAACGCGCCGGCGACGACCCGGTAGAGGGTGAGTTGCACAGGGTGCAGCTCGGCCACCCCGACCTTGATGAAGAGAAAGCTGGAACCCCAGATCGCGGCGAGGGCGACAAAGCCGGGCAGCCAGGCGCGGACCGGCGCTTTGTCAGGAGTGGTATCGGTGGTCACCCCTGACACTCTGCCGCAACCGTGCGACAAAGTCGCGCGCCTTTCGGCCGTCACGCCGCACCTGAACCCGCAGCTCGAACACGACAAACGCCGGCGACATGGGGGTGGGGTGGTCACGTAGGGTCGCAGCGTGGGACGAATTGATGAACTCGCCAACCGCTACGTGGCCGAGTGGGCGCCGTTGAGCCCCACCGGCGCCACCTTCGTCGGCATCGCCGGCCATGACGACCAGCTCGACGACCTCTCGCCCGACGGCTACGGCGCGCGCGCGGACCTCACCCGCCGGACCCTCGCCGAGCTGGAGGTGACCGAGCCGGAGACCGAATCGGAACGGACCGCCAAGGAGGCCATGCAGGAACGGCTCGGCCTGGACCTCGCCCGGTACGACGCCGGCGAGGTGACCAGCGAGGTCAGCGTGATCACCAGCGGGCTGCACGAGATCCGCATGGTGTTCGACCTGATGCCCACCGCGACCAGCGACGACCAGGCCAACATCGCCGCCCGGCTCAACGGCTTCGGCGCCGCACTGGAGGGCTACAAGACCACGCTGCGTGAGGCTCTCGCCGCCGGTGAGGTCAGCTCGAAGGTGCAGCTGGTCGAGGTGGCCAAGCAGTGCGACATCTGGGTCGACCCGACCGGTGACAACTTCTTCCACGGGCTGGTCGAGCGGCTCGGGGCGGAGGGCACGCTCGGCTCGGAACTGCGTCGAGGTGCGGCGGCGGCGACCGCGGCGACAGCCGAGTTCGGCCAGTTCCTGCGTACCGAGCTGGCCCCGCACGGGCGGGACAAGCAGGCCGCCGGCCGGGAGCGCTACGAACTCGCCTCGCAGTACTTCCTCGGCGCCAAGGTCGACCTGGACGAGACGTACGCCTGGGGCTTCGCGGAGCTGGCCCGCCTGGAGGCGGAGATGCGGGTCGTGGCGGGGCGCATCGCCGGCTCCGGTGCCACAGTCGACGAGGCCGTCACCACGTTGGACGCCGACCCGGCCCGGACCATCCAGGGCAAGGAGGCATTCCGGGACTGGATGCAGGCGCTGGCCGACAAGGCGATCACCGAGCTGCACGGCACCCACTTCGACATCCCGGAGCAGGTCCGCCGCATCGAGTGCTGCCTCGCACCGACCAGCGACGGCGCCATCTACTACACCGGCCCGAGTGAGGACTTCTCCCGCCCCGGTCGGATGTGGTGGGCGGTGCCGCAGGGCATCAGCGACTTCTCCACCTGGCGGGAGGTGACAACGGTCTACCACGAGGGCGTGCCGGGTCACCATCTCCAGGTGGCGCAGACCGCCGTCCGGGCCGACCTGCTCAACCGTTGGCAGCGGCTGCTCTGCTGGGTCTCCGGGCACGGTGAGGGCTGGGCGCTCTACTCGGAGCGGCTGATGGACGAGCTGGGCTACCTGGAGGATCCGGGCGACAAGCTGGGCATGCTCGACGGCCAGGCGATGCGCGCGGCACGGGTGATCGTGGACATCGGCATGCACCTGGAGCTGGAGATCCCGAAGGACAATCCGTTCGGTTTCCACCCGGGCGAACGATGGACGCCCGAGCTGGGCTGGGAGTTCATGCGCGCGCACTGCCGGGTTCCGGACGAGAACCTGCGCTTCGAGCTGAACCGCTACCTGGGTTGGCCGGGGCAGGCGCCGTCGTACAAGGTGGGTGAGCGGATCTGGCTCCAGGCCCGCGAGGACGCCAAGGCCCGCAAGGGCGCCGATTTCGACCTGCGGGAGTTCCACCGGCAGGCGTTGGACCTGGGTGCGCTGGGTCTCGACCCGCTGCGCCGGGCGCTGGCCCGGCTCTGACCGGGCGGTGGCTGCGCGCGCCGACGGTACGACGAGTCCGTCGCCGCGCGCGGCCACGCCCGAGCCGAGGCCGCTCGCGCGGCCGACTGCTCCACCCCGAGGCCGCTCTGTGGCGGTGCGCTCAGCCGAGGGTGAGTGCCAACGCCGGGCGGGCGGTCAGCGTGTCGCTGGTGACGTACGCCAGGTCGATGGCGGGGTCGGTGAACGTGATCGGGATCGGCGAGGTGATCGGAAGGCCGTCCGGTAGCGGCAGATCCGGAGTCAGCGTGATCTTGATGCCGAGCAGCCGGCCGACGAACCGGGTCGCGTAGAAGGCCACGTCTCCCCGCACTGTCAACTGGTTGGTCGCGTACCGCTGGTTGCGCCCTGCGGGGCCGTCGGCCCGCAGCAGGAAGTCGGTGGTCACCGCCTCCCGCATGCTGAACTTCAGCACCTTGAGGTCGCCCTTCACCGTGTGCAGGTCCGTGACCCCGTCGAACCGCAGCCCGGTCATCCGCACCGACGACCCGGTGAGCTTCGACGGCGTCTGGGCCACCGTCGGCTGGCCCGGATCGGCGGCGATCCGTGGCAGGAGCTTGCCCGGCTGCACCGTTTCCGGCCTGCCGGGTGCCGGCGTTGCGGGTTTGCCCGGGGTCGGCTTGCCCGGGGGCTGCGACGGGCAGTCGGTGGGGCCCGGGCGGGGCGTCGCCGTGCTGGTCGGTCGGGGTGTCGGCGTGGCGGTGGGAGGCACCGGGGGCGCCGGGTCCTCTTGGCCCCCAATGCCGAGCAGATCGCCGATCCCGTCCAGGATGTCGGTGATCACGTTGCCGCCCCGCGCCGGGCTCGGGGTGGGCGTCGGCGTGGCCGCGCTGCGACTGGGCGACGGGGTGACGGCCCGGGGCGGGGTGGGACAGCCGGTCGAGGCCGGTCGGTTCGGTGCGGCCTGGACCGCTCGGGGCTGGCTGGCCAGGCCGACGGCCGCCAGGCCGAGCACCACGAGAGCGACGGCGAAGGCTCGCGGATCAGCGGAACGTCCCGGCCGTTCGGGCGGCGCACCCTCGTCGGACGCTCCGTCCCCCGAATGATCGACAGGCACGACACCGTCCTGCTCGGCGCCGCCGCTGTCGGATCTGTCGCTGTCAACACCAGCCAGGCCGACGCCGGCCAGACCGACGCCGGCCACGCCCAGGTCGTCGCCGTTCTGCTCGATCCCGGCCGGCTGCGGGGTGGGTGGTGCGGGGTGGATCGGGGTCCAGGCGAAGGCGAGCGCGCTGCCGACGATGCCGAGCAGCAGACCGACGAAGAAGCCGCCCAGGTTGAGCCCGATCAGCGAGTACACAGCGGTGACCGCCGCGACGACCGAGTAGAACAGCCGCTGTGCCGGGGTGAACCAGAGCAGCAGGCCACAGGTCACCAGGATGATCGGGATCAGCAGCGAGAGCAGGCCGGTCGCGCCGCTGTGGAAGCTGAGACCGTTGAGGGTCATCCGGGTGGAGGCGAACATCTCCAGCCCGGCCAGGGCGATGAGCAACCCGCCCCAGAACGGCCGGCTGCGCTGCCAGCGGCGGAAGAGCCGCCACACCTGAGCCGGACCACCGGGCCGGGCGTGGGACGGGTTCGCGGTTGTCACGTACTCCTCCTGGCCGAGCGGGGACGGGACCGAGCGGGGACGGGGGCATGGGCCCGGGGTGTCGACCACCGCGGGCCTCGGCTCAGCTCAGAAGCACTCCTTGCCCTTCGCGTCGTCACCCACGTTGACCTTGAGTCGGAGTCCGACCAGGTTGAAGGTGGCCGCCGTGGTGTAGCGGGACACCTGTTGCAGGTTGGTGATGGTGACGTGGTCGGAGTTCTGGCCGAACGAGCCGGCCTGCGCCGTCGGGTTCAGGTCGGTGGCGTCCCGACCAATCCTGATGTTGGTGAAGGTCGCGTTGCCGTTCAACGAGTCCATCGCGATCAGCAGGTCCTTGGCGCGGGCGGGTTCCTTGCCCTCGCCGGCGTTGATGGTGAGCACCACCGGCAGGCCCGGCAGGTCGGCGCGGACGGACTGGCAGAGGCTGTACAACTCGGCGCTGCTGATCTCGGAGAGCGCGATCGGGTGGACCTGCCCGGACTTCCCGTCCTTGCCCTTCTCGCGGACGATGCCGCCGTACTGCTTGAAGCCGTCGCCCTCCAGGCGGTCGGCGCCGATCTTGAATGTCTGCCCGGAGACCGTGATGTCGGACGCGATCGCGCCGGTCGACATTCCGAAGAGGATGGCACCGGCAGCCGCCGTGGCGGGCACCATCATGGCGGCGAAACGCCACCATCGGGTACGACCCTGACTGTCCAACCGATCCTGCACGGGGTTCCTCCTCGGGTCGATGCGCGCGAGTGGCCGGTCCCGAGCGGGCGGCCCGCACTGGGAGCCCGCGTTCTGTTACCGGCTGGTAACCATCGGGCTTGATGGTGCACCCGTTGCGGCGCAGGTCACAACCCCCTGATTACCGGGCGGTAACAGTGAGGCGACCAGGAGGAGGTGGGGCATCACCGAAAGTGAACGAATTCGGCCTCGCAACCCTCTTGTATGACCACAAGACGGGCGCAGGGTGGTGGCGGGATCAGCGCAACGTGACACTACATTGACTAATTACAATCGAATAACAAATGTAAAGCACGCAGGTCGTACGGGTTGCCACATGGCCGAGGGGCGGACCGCGTCGCGGCCCACCCCTCGGTCGTACGTCCGGTCGTACGCGCGTCAGCGCTGCTCCACCTCGCCCGGAGCCGGTCGCTGGGTCGGCACAGTCGGGTCCTCCGACTTCCAGTTGGTCGTAGCCGGCGGGATCTCGTCGCTCAGTGGCCCGCCGACCGGCTGCGGCCTGGGCTGCTCGACGGTGTCCGTGTCGCGTACCGGTTCCTGGTCCACCCGGGTCGGCGTCGGATCGTCGACCGCCGGCTCGGCGCGGTGCCGGGCCGTCCCACCCTCGGGTCGGATCACCAGCCACACACCGAAGACGACAGCGATCAGACCGAGGACACCAGCGACGATCGGGCCCCAGAAACTGATCAGGCCGATCTTGAAGCGGTTGTCCTTGACCGTCTCGACACTGCGGCTGACAGTGTCGTCGGTGTAGTTGAAGTCCGCGTCCAACAACACCGTGGGGGTGCCGGTGTTGGGGCGCAACTCCTTGTGCTGCTGCTCCCGCACGTTCACGTAGGAGCCGGTGACCGGGTCCACCCAGAGCGTACGGATGTTGCTGTAGACGACCTGGCCGCTGGTGGCGCCGGGCGCGAACTTGCCGACCAGCGTCTGGATGCTGCTCTCCGGGGTGGCCAGCACCTCGTTCTCGATCCGCTGCTCGAAGCGGTACGCCTCGATGCCCTTGATCTTCTCGGTGCCGACGAACTTGGCCGGGACAGCCCGCTTCAGGTCACGGTCGAAGACCTGGTAGTCGCGCTTGGCGGTGCCGAACGGGAACTTGTAGATCTGGCCGGTGTACTTCACGTTGCCGACCGGAGTCCCGTCCGCCCCGGTCTCGTTGAGCCACTGGTCCTTCCACGAGGCGGCCGCACCGGAGATCCGGTAGAGAGCGAGTTCGGTGCTGTACTGGCTGACCACGTCCTGGTTGTCGGTGCGCCGGACCGTCTGGTAGACGTCCCAGATCACCGCGTCGCCCTTGAGGTCCTCGGGCAGCCGATCCTTGGTGTCGTCGGGCTGTGGAATGACCTCCACGTTGGACACCAGGTCGCCCTGCGGAACCTCGATGCTCACCGAGCTGCCGGTGGCCGTGATCTTCAGGAACCTGGCGTTCTTCGCCTCGGCGACGGACGTCGTTGGCTCAAGATCGTAGGGGAGCTTGGTCACGGCGGGGGCCACATAAAACGGCAGCCCGGCCGCGAAGACCAGCAATAAGACGCCAAGCCCGAAGAGCGCGGCGCCCACGCGAAGCTTCACTCATCCTCCTGTAACCTGCCGCCCTACGACCTGTTGTCCGGGGCACCCGATCCTTAACATGGCGGGAGGTTACTCCCCGGTCACCTTCAAAGCGACCCCCTGGATGTCCAGATGTCCACAGCCGCCGCGCCAACAGTTTCGGAGCCTTCGGTAACCGGCCGACTTCCCGCCCTCGACGCGCTGCGAGCAATCGGCGCGGTGGCGGTCGTCGGTCACCACGTCGGGTTCCAGACCGCCGTCACCATGAACACCCCCTGGGGCGGCTGGCTGGCTCGACTGGACGTCGGCGTCGCCATCTTCTTCGTACTGTCCGGGTTTCTGCTGTTTCGGCCGTGGGCGCTCAACGCCGCGACGGGACGGGCCCGACCCCGCGCCAAGCGCTACCTGTGGCGGCGAGCCCTGCGCATTCTGCCCGCCTACTGGTTGGCGATCGTGGTCTGCCTGATCGTCCTGCCGCAGAACGGGCAGGCGTCCGTCGGCGACTGGATCCGCCACCTCACCTTCACCCAGATCTACCAGGCCGGGCAGTTGCGCGCCGGGCTCAGCCAGACCTGGAGTCTCGCCACCGAGGTCGTGTTCTACCTGATCCTGCCGCTGGTCGCCGTGCTCGCCGTCGGCCGGTCCTGGCGTCCGGTCCGGACCATCGTGATCGTCAGCGGAAGTGCGCTGCTGACCGCTGGATGGCTCACCCTGATGGGGCTCGGCTGGCTCGACGCCGCCCTGCACACCATGTGGTTCCCCTCGTACGCCGCCTGGTTCGGCACCGGCATGGCACTGGCGGCGGCGCACGTCGCCCTGCGCACCGGGACCGCGCCCGCGGCCTTCCGGGTCCTGGACGACCTGGCCTCGGCACCGGTCACCTGCTGGGCCGCCGCCGTCGGCCTGATGGCGATCGCGACGACGCCCGTCGCCGGCCCCCGCGACCTCACCGAGCCGACGGCCGCCGAGTTCGGCGTCAAGCTGGCCCTCTACCTCGTGATCGCGGCACTGATCCTGATCCCGGTGGCCTTCGGCGGGCCGAGCCGGGCCAAGGAGATCTTCGGCAGCTCGTCCGCCCGGTGGCTCGGCGCGGTCTCGTACGGGCTGTTCCTGTGGCACCCCATGGTCATCGAACTCATCTACCTGGTCGACGATCGACCGCTGTTCACCGGCGGGCTGCTCAACACCTTCGCCCTCACCATGGCCTTCGGTCTGGTGTACGCAGCGGTCAGCTACTACGGCGTCGAGCGGCCCCTGCAACTGCTCGGGTCGCAGGGTCGGCGCCGATCCACCGGGCGTGGGCGGACGTCCGGGACCTCCGCCACCGACGTGGCCGCACCGGCCACCACGCCGCCGACCGTCGCGGCTGGCACTCCGGTGCCCACTGTCGGCGGGTAGCGCCCAGCGCTGGCCCATCGGGGCATTGCCGGCCGGCACACCAGCCCCTAATGTGACGCGGGTCGCTAAATTACTTGAGAGTAGGGTTCGCGTGGAGCGTCGCTTCGGCATGCCCGGAAACGTGTTGTTCCTCAACTGGCGAGACACCCGCAACCCCGAGGGCGGCGGTTCCGAGGTGTACGTCGAACGGATCGCCGCCGAACTGGTGGCGCGCGGATTCCGCGCCACTCTCTTCTGCGCCGCCCACAGCCAGGCTCCCGCCGACGAGGTCAACGAGGCGGGCGTACGGCTGGTGCGGCGCGGTGGCAGACACAGCGTCTACCTCTGGGCGGCACTCTGTTACGTCGCGGGCGCGCTGGGCATCGGCCCGCTGGCGGCCCGCCGCGGCGGGCGGCCCGACGTCCTTGTCGACGTCTGCAACGGGTTGCCGTTCCTCGCCCCGCTGTGGGCACGACGCCCGGTGGTCAAGCTGATCCACCACGTGCACCGCGAGCAGTGGCCAGTGGTGCTTCCACAGTGGGCTGCCCGGTTCGGCTGGTGGATCGAATCGTCGCTCGCCGTACGCGTCTACCAGCGGTGCCGGTACGTCACCGTCTCCGAGGCGACCCGCCGAGAGTTGGCAGTGCTCGGCGTGCCGCCGGAGCAGGTCTCCGTGGTGCACAACGGCACCCCGACGCTGCCCCACACCGACGCCGAACGGGCGACGTTCCCGCTGCTCGTGACGCTGAACCGGCTGGTGCCCCACAAGCGGGTGGAGGTGGCACTGCGGGCCGTCGCGGCCCTCGCCGACGAGCTGCCCCAACTACGCCTGGTCGTCGCCGGCCAGGGCTGGTGGGAGTCGCACCTGCGTGAACTCGCCGCGGAGCTGGACATCACCGAACGGGTGGACTTCCGGGGCTTCGTGACCGAGGAGGAGAAAGCCGCCCTGCTCGCCTCGGCCTGGGTGGCCCTGACCCCGTCCCTCAAGGAGGGCTGGGGGCTCACGATCGTGGAGGCGGGTTCGGCGGGCACCCCGACTGTGGCGTTCCGAGGAGCGGGCGGAGTCACCGAAGCGGTAGTCGACGGGCGTACCGGCCTGCTGGCCGACGACATCGACGACTACCTGATGAAGGTGCGCACGCTCCTGCACCGGGATGAACTGCGGCGGGAGATGGGCGCTCAGGCCCGGGAGCACGCGGCCAGCTTCACCTGGCAGGCCGCGGGTGGGCGCTTCGAGGCGATCCTGAAGAGTGTGGAGTCGCCCCGCCCAGTGCAGCAGCGGGGCGAACCGTCCTACCTGTCGCCGTAAACCGCTGGGGCGTACGGGTCCTTCTTACCGGCCCGCTTGGCGGCCTCCGAGACGAGCTTGGCCTCACTCGCGGCCTCCTCGTCGGTGGCGGTCGCGGCGGCCGAGATCCCGCCGAGAGCCAGGATCCCCAGCAACGCCGCCACCAGGCCAGACACGACCAGGGTCAGAGCTCTACGCATGCCAATCCTCCAATGGCGAGACGTGCGAGCGGACGTTACCACGCGGTAGCTCGCCGGTGTAGGGCCGAAACGGCGGCAGCGATGACCACCAGAAGGGCAGCGCTGAGGGCCGCCACCACCGCCAGTCGGGCCGGCCCCGACCCGCCCGATTCCCGCACCGTCGCCGGGTTGCGGTACAGCGTCAGGAACGGTCCGTCGTGGACGCGCTCCAGGCCGCCGAGCACCTGAGAGTCGACCTCGCCGGAGACCTCGTGCTGCACCAGGACCCAGCGCACCCCAGTGGTCCAGACCTGCCGGCCCTCGGCCAGCGCCCGGCGCATCTCACGGACGCGCGGGTTCTCGCCGGCCACGGCGACGTCGCCGACCCGGAGCGTGTCGTCGGTCAGGACCGTCCCCGGCAGGTAGCGGGGCGCCGGGTCCAGCACGACCCGACCAGGGTTCCACGGGTACGCCCGGTAGGCGCTCAGCGGCAACGCGAGGATCTCCCCCGGCTCCTCCTCGATGTGCTCGGCCACCCGCTGCCACTCCGCCGGATAGCTCACCGGACGAAGCCGACCGACACCGCCGAACGCCAGGTCCGGCAGGACCGCCACCGGCAGGAACAGCAGCCCGACCAGGACCACCCCGGCCACCTCCCGGTCGATCCGGGCCACCAGCCGCTCGGCCCCCAACGCCGCGCACACCACCAGCAGCAGGGCGTACGGCGCCAGGAACTTCTGCCCATCTCGCAGCAGCCCCGCGCCGGGCAGGTGCACCACCGCCCACCGAAGCGCGGCATCCCCGCCGGGGAGCAGCCCGAAGGCGGCGAGCAGGAAACCGGTCCCGGCGAGCACCGCCAGGCGCGCCACCCCACCCGGGGGTAGCCGGCGCCGCAGCAGGCCCGCACCGACACCGGCCAGGATCAGCAGCACGAGGGTCGCCACCGGCACCAGTGGCACCGCGCGACTGGCGGGGGTGGCCTGTGCGCTCCAGATGCCACCGGTGCCGGCCAGCGCCACCAGCGGACCGGCCCAGTTCTCCGAACGTGCCGCGAACGCCGCCACCCCCGCCGGGTCCGAGGAACTCCCGGCACCGGTGACCAGGGCCGCGACCACCCAGGGGGCGTTGAGCACTCCGACCGCGGCCAACGCCTGCCGGGACCGGTGCGGATGCATTCGCTGCGACACCAGCAGCGACCGGGGCGCGCGCATCCGGTCCGACGTCAGCACCAGCACCGTGCCCAGCGCGATCAGACCGCCGGTCGGCGTGATGGCGGCGGGAGCGGCGGCGAGCACCACCCGGGCGAGCGCGCCGTCGCGCCCGGCCCGCAGGTCCAGCACCGCCCGCACCAGCCAGGGCAGCGCGGCGTACGCGAGCAGCAGCCCCCACTGCCCGATCAGCAACCGCTCGGCGAGGTACGGCGACCACGCGTACGCCAACGCGGCGAACAGCCGGACCGCGCGCCGTTCGGTCGGCACCAACCGGCCGGCGCCGACCGCCGCGAGGAAGACCGCCCCGGCGAGCGCCAGCCGCTGCACCAACCAGCCCGGCACGAGCTGGGTGACCAGCGAGACCAGCGCGTCCATCGGCACCGCCCGGGGCAGACTCTGCGCCGGGGCCACGAGATCCCAGGTCAACGGCTGCCGGGGTACGAACACCATGTCGTACAGCAACGCGTAGCCGGGCGTCGCCAGCGGGGCCAGCACCACCACAGTGACGGCCGCCGCGACCGCGTACAGCGACAGCGTGTCCCGCGCTCGCCGAACCGGTGCGGCCTCGACGCCGTCGGTCGGCTCAACCATTCACGATGCCGGCACCGCCCGGCCGACGGTGATCAGCTCGGTGCACACCCCGACCCCTGGCGTCTGGACGGTGACCTCGACGGCGTCCCCCGCACCCTCCAACAGGAAGAACAGGTCGTTCAGCCCGCGTCGCAGGGTGATCTCGCGGGTGGCGTCGCCGAGCCGGAACAGCGCTGTCGAGTCACCCGAGCTGAGGTAGCCGAAGTGCACCGCGTACGGCCACTCCACCAGGTACCCGTCCAACGGGATCCGAGTGGGTCGGCCGCCCTGGGCCAGGTGCCCGCAACCGTCCACCGGGCCGGGCACGATCTTCCGTCCCTGGACCGCTACCGGACGGATCCGGCCGAGATCGTCGAACGTCGACGGTCGCGCGGCCTCCGTCACGAAGGTGGGTCGACGCTCGGCCGGGCGGAAGAAGTGCGACTGGAGATTGTCCGGCCAGAAGTAACCGGCGATCACCCGGTCCGGGACGGCGGTGTCGAAGAAGACGGTGCCCGGCGGCGCTGCGGCGAGCTCGGCCTGCGTCGTCGCGAGATAGTCCCGCCCGTACTTCGTACTCCAGTTGTCCCCGAAACGGGCAGTGCTCCACAGGGTGCCCACGCCGATGGTCGCCAGGACGACGATCATCGAGACCAGGCCGACAGCGAACGCGCCCGGCTCCCGCAGGACCGTCGGCACCGGCCACGCCGACACCTCGTCCTCGTCGGTGTCCTTGATCCCCAGCAGGGCCGCGCCCACACAGATCGCGGCGACCAGCACCACGTCGGCGACGTACCGGGGGACGACGCCGACCAGAGGGCCGAGCGGCCCGCCCAGCCGGGTGACGGCGAAGAGCGCGGCGACCAGACCGAGATAGGAGGTGAGCAGCAGCCAGGCCCGGCCGGCCGACGGACGCCGCCGGACGGTGACCACGACGAGCGTCGCCAGCACCGCCCACGACAACCACTTGGCGATGTCGTACGGGTCGACGAGCGGGGGGCCGTCACCGGCGTAGGTCCAACGCCAGGGACCTCCGAGCAGACCCGGCACCACTGTCTCGCCGACCAGGTCACCGAGGAAGTTGAAGACCGGACCGACGGACGCGGGTTCGTCCAGTTGGCGGGCGGCGGGACGGGTCAGGTAGAACGCCAGGTATCCCCCCGACAGCGCGCTGAGCATCAGCCAGGCCGGCCAGTGCCGGCGGACCGCCGTGGCGAGACTGCGCCACACTCCACCGGAGGTGAAGAGGAAGACGGTCAGCAGGAACAGCAACGGCACGATCAGCAGGGACTTGGTGTCGAAGAGCAGGCCGAACACCAGCCACAGCGCGACCGCCACGAGGTGCCGCAGGCGACCTGTCCGCACGTACCGGACCTGGGCTGCCACCGCCATGACCAGGGCCAACTGCATCGGCAGCACGAGCAGCCCGACCAACCACAGCGAGGAGACCTCGAGCGTCAGTGGGCAGAACACGAACAGGCACAACGGAATGAGCAGGCCCCAGCTTGGCCGGAGCAGATCGCGCAGCAGCCGGTACACAGCGATCCCGGTCGCCGCCTGGCCAACCGCCAGCAGCAACACCCACGGCCAGGTGGCGAAGCCCGCCGCCCGCACCATCGCCCACGCCACAAACAGGCCGCCGGGCATGAGGTGGTTGTTGAACGTACGCAGGAGATAGTCCGCGTCCAGCCCGGTGTCGAGGACCTGGGCGGCGATGACGAACTCGTCCTGCGAGAACCAACCACGGGTGGCGAGGCCGGCGCGCCAGGCGACGGACACCGCGATGAGGGCGATCGCCACGGCGCGGACAGGGTCGGCGCGGAGCCATCGGCCGATCGGCCCGGGCCCGTCGCCGTCGGACGAGACGCGTTCCGGATGCGTCTCGGCCTCAGCTTCTGGCATTGACATGGTCGGCAGCCTGCCACACGCTTACACGCCGTGGGGACGGCCGTTCTCCCGATAACGCCACCGCAGCGCCCCTGGTCGCCCGTCCGTGCCCGGTCCGGATAACGTCGCGCGACAGTCGTCGGCTGCAGGTGCGCGTCCGGCCGGTGAAGACAGGAGCCGAAATGCGTGCAGAGGTGGCCAGTGGCGCCGCTCCGGGGTCCAGCCGGAGCCGGCACACGGCCCGACGGTTCCGGCACCTGGTCATCTGCATCGCTCTCACCGCCCTCGCCTTCCAGCAGGCCCCGGGCCAGGTCGTCCCGGACACCAAGGTCGACCTGTTCGTCAACCCGACCGGGTGGCTGCTCCGCTCGCTGCACCTGTGGGACCCCACCGGCACGTTCGGCCAACTACAGAACCAGGCGTACGGCTATCTCTGGCCGATGGGCCCGTTCTTCCTGCTCGGGTCGGAGTCCGGCCTCGCGCCGTGGGTGGTGCAGCGACTGTGGTGGGCACTGCTCTTCTGTGTCGCCTACCTGGGGGCCGTGCGCCTGGCGGGCCGGCTCAACATCGGAACCCCCGCCGGGCGCATGATCGCCGGCGTCGCCTTCGCGCTGTCACCGCGCATCCTCACCCAGCTCGGCTGGTCCTCGGTGGAAGCCTGGCCCAGCGCCGTCGCCCCCTGGGTGCTCATTCCCCTCGTCGGTCTCGCCGCCGGCACGCGACTGCGACGCGCCGTCGCCGCGTCAGCCATCGCCGTCGCCTGCGCCGGTGGGGTCAACGCCACTGCCGTGTTCGCTGTGGTGCCACTGGCCCTGCTCTGGCTCGCCACCGTCCAGCCCGTACGCCGCCGGGTCACCGCCATCGCCGCCTGGTGTGGCGCGGTGGCCCTGGCCACCGCGTGGTGGTTGGTTCCGCTGCTGGTCCTCGGGCGGTACAGCCCACCCTTCCTGGACTACATCGAGACCGCCCGAAACACCACGAGCGTCACCGACGGGGTGACCACCCTGCGCGGCGCCTCCTACTGGGTCGCCTACCTGGCCTCCCCGTTCGGACCGACCATCCCGTCCGGTGCGCGACTCGCCAACGAGGCGGTGCTGGTCGCCGCCACCCTGGCGGTCGCCGCCCTCGGTGTGCTCGGGCTGTCCCGACGGGGGATGCCGCACCGCCGGTTCCTCATCACCGGTCTGGTGCTCGGCGTCGCGCTCGTCGGCCTCGGGCATGTCGGCGACCTGCCGAACATCCTCGCCGGGCCGCAGCGGGAGTTCCTCGACGGCGTCGGCGCACCCCTGCGCAACGTGCACAAGTTCGACGTCCTGCTCCGCCTACCCCTGTGCCTGGGCATGGCGCACCTGATCGGGTTGGCCGTCCGGGCGGCGCGCACCGCGCCCGCGCGGCACCGTCGGCGAACCGTCGCACGCGCCTGGCTGACCGCCGGCACCGCCATCGTCGCCGTCACGGCGGTCGCCACACCCGCCCTCGCGGGCGGTCTCGCCACCCCGGGCAGCGTGAAGGAGGTGCCCGGCTACTGGCACGACGCCACCGACTGGCTCGACGCGAACACGGGGCGCGGGCGGGTGCTCGTCGTACCCGGGGCGCGTTTTCCGTCGTACGACTGGGGCAACACCACCGACGAGATCACCCAGCCGCTGCTCAACAGCCGGTGGGCGGTACGCAACGCCATCCCCTTCACCCCACCGACCACGATCCGACTGCTGGACGTGATCGAGGCGACGCTCGCCACCGGCGCCGGATCGACCGGCCTGGCGGACCTGCTGGCCCGATCCGGAATCAGCCACGTCCTGTTCCGCGCCGACCTCGACCACGGCCGCTCCGACACGGCCCGCCCAACGGTGGTCCGGCAGGCGCTGGAGCGCTCACCCGGGTTGACCCGCGTCACGTCCTTCGGCCCCCTGCGCGGCGGGCCCTCGTCCCCCGACGAGTTCCGCGACCACGGGCTCGACGTGCCCGTCCGGGCGCTGGAGGTCTACCGGGTCGACCGGCCCGTCGAGCCGGTGGTCGCCTACGACAGAACCGACGTGACCACTGTGGTCGGCGGCCCCGAATCACTGCTCGACCTCGCCGCGGCGGGGCAGCTCGGCCCGGCGCCCACCGTCCTGGCCGGCGACGCGTCGACCGCCGACGTCGCCGGACCGGTGGCGATGACCGATGGTCTGCGCAGGCGGGACGTGTCGTTCGGCGGACTGCGGGACAACACCTCCCAGACGTTGACCGCCGACGACACCTTCGAGGTCACCGCGCCCGCCCACGACTACCTGCCCGAGTGGGGCGCAGAGCACTCCACCGTCGCCCGTTTCGAGGGCATCAACGCGATCCGCACCTCCACCGCCCGTTCCCAGGTGGGCTCCCCCGGCGGTGCCCGCCCCGAGCACCAGCCGTACGCGGCGATGGACGGCAACCCGGCGACCTCCTGGCAGTCCGCGCCGTACTCGCCCAGCGACCAACAGTGGATCGAGGTGGGCCTCGCCAACCCGACGACTGTCACCCGGGTCGAGGTGTGGTTCGACCTGAAGGCCGATGCCCTGCCCACGACAGTGACCGTCAGCGCCGGGTACGAGAGCAGCACCATCGAACAGTTCAGCGACCACATGGTGTTCGAACTGCCCGGTGTCCACGCCACCCGCGAGGTCCGGGTCTCGGTCGACAGCGCGTACGACCTGCGTCCGTTCGGAAACGGCTCGGTCGGCATCGCCGAGATCAAGATTCCGGGCATCCAGACCAGCCGCACCCTGGTCCTGCCCGCCGCACCGGTCACCGACCGACCGGCGACCGTCGTCGTGTCCGCGGCACCCACCACGCCGGCCTGCTTCTCCGTCGACGGGTACCCGCGCTGCTCCACCGACGCCATCCGTGGTTCCGAGGACGGGTCCACCATCGACCGGACCCTGACCCTGCCGGCGGCCGGCGCGTACGACGCCAAGCTGTGGGCGCGGCCCACGGCCGGCCCCGACCTGGACAACGCCCTCGACAAGTTGGTGACCGACGCGCAACCGCTGCGGCTCGCGGCGCAGATCAGCGCCTCCTCGACGGCAGTGCCCGACCCGACCGGCCGGGCCGGGGCGGCACTCGACGGAAACCCGGCCACCAGTTGGTCACCGGCGATCGACGACGAGGCACCGATCCTGCGACTCAAGTGGCTCAAGCCGCAGACCATCACCGGGCTCCGCTTCTCCGTCGACGACAAGACACCCGCCACCCGTCTCGGCAGTGTGCGGGTGGTCGGCGACGACGGCTTCCGCAGCAGCCTGCTCGGCGACGACGGGCTGCTCCGCCTGGACCCGCCGATGCGGACCGACGAGATCACCATCCAGTTCCTCGACAAACCGTCCGCCACCAGCACCGACCCGTACAAGCTGCGGTTGCCGGAGCGGTTGCCGATCGCGGTCGGCGAGGTGACAGTGTTACCCGGAGCGCCCACCGTCGGACCGCGTTCCGACGCACCACTGGCGCTGGCCTGCGGATCGGGGCCGACGCTCCAGATCGGCGCGGCGCGGGTCACCACCACGCTGCGCGGCACGCTCCGCGACCTGCTGGAAATGCGCGAGATGCCGGTGACGCCGTGCGGCCGGGCCACGCCCCGGCAGCTTGACCTGGGCCGCGGGGAGCACCGGATCGTCGCCACCCCGAGCCAGCTGGCCTCGCCCACCAGGGTCGCCCTGGTACCGAAGACGACCACCCCGACCTCGGCGACCGCCAGCGGCACCGAGATCGAATCCTGGGCGGCCACCGAGCGACGGGTGCGGGTGGCCGGTCACCCCGTCGACCGGGTGCTCGCCGTACGGGAGAACACCAACACCGGCTGGCAGGCAACCATCGGCGGACGGACGCTGAAACCACTTGTGGTGGACGGATGGCAGCAGGGCTGGATCCTTCCCGCCGGCGCGTCCGGAGAGGTGCTGTTGCGTTTCGCACCGGACACGCCGTACCGGGTGGGGCTTCTCCTCGGCGGCGTTCTGCTCGCCGTGGTGGTCCTGCTCGCTGTGGTGCCCGCCCGACAGCCCACCGGGCGAACCTCGGCGACCGTCCCACCGCGCGGCCGACGTCGGGTCACCCGCTCGCTGCCGCTGCTTGCCGTCGGGGCCGCCGCGCTGGTGCTGTGGAGCGGCCTCATCGGCGGCCTGCTGGTCGCGGCCGGATTCATGCTGGCGGTACCCGGCCCAC
The DNA here is from genome assembly GCF_018070325.1 of Micromonospora sp. H61. Taxonomy (GTDB): domain Bacteria; phylum Actinomycetota; class Actinomycetes; order Mycobacteriales; family Micromonosporaceae; genus Micromonospora; species Micromonospora salmantinae. Next base: position 5,009 of record NZ_JAGPXY010000002.1, on the reverse strand, counting down.
GCCGCCTGCCCTGGCCGGCCGACCCACGCCGGGCCAGGACGATCAGCCGGGCCGTCGAGACCTGGCTCCCCGGCGCGCTCGTCCTGCTCGCCGGGTTGCTCTACCTCGACTCGACACGACGGAACACCGACGCGCTCGTGCAACTCACCATCGTCGTCGCCCTGGGTGCCCTCTGGCTCTCCACCGCCGCCCGACGACGGCCCGTACGCCGGGCCAGGCCGACCGCCGCGACCCCAGCGGTTGCGGCGGCTGCGCTGCTCGCGGAGGGACCGAAGCCGTACCCGGCCGAGCCGGACGCCACCGAGCCGGCGGGGCCCGGCCAGTCGGCTGGACCAGCCGACGGGCAGCTCCCGACCTTCTCCGAGATCACGTGAGCTTCCGACGACCCGCCCGTCGGGAGAGGACGGCCCAGACGGAGCTGACACGCGGATGGAGTACGGGCCTCGGCGCTGCCGGGGTCAGCGTCACAGTGGCCGGGGTCCTGGTCAACGGCCTGGCGTACCTGGTGCCGGTACTGGCCGCCCGACGGCTCGACCCGGCCGACCTCAGCGCGCTCGCCACCGCCCTCGGTCTGGTGGCCATCGTCGGTGTGCCCGGGCTCGGCCTGCAACTGGCCGTCGCCGTGCACCGCGCCCGGCACGGCGCCTCCGACACTCGGCGGCTCACCGCTGTCACCGCGGCAGTGTGCGCGGGGACCCTCGTCGCGGCGACACCACTGCTGGTCACCGCCCTGGATCTCCCGGTAGAGATGCCCGCGCTGCTGGCGGTCACCGCCGCGGCGATCGTGCTCTCCTCCCGGTCCCTCGGAGAGTTGCAGGGTGGCCAACGCTTCGTACGACTCGCCGTCGGGATGGCCGTGCTCGCCGCCGGCCGCTACGGCGGCGTGCTCGCCGGATTGCTGCTCGGCGCGGGACCGACCGGCGCGCTGGCGGTCGGCGCGTTGACCGCTGTCCTCACCCCTGCGGTGCTGGCCCGACTCGCCCGCGAGCCCCAACGGTCGTCCACCGCCCCACGGCTGACCGTCGCTCAGGTCGTTGCCGGCTGCGGTGCGACGCTGGCGATGCTCGTCGTCTCCTACGCCGACCTGCTGCTGTCCCGGCAACTGCTGTCCCCGTCGGATTCCGGGGCGTACTCGGTCGGCACCGTCCTGAGCAAGGGTGCGCTCTGGGCACCGCAGGTCGCCGCCGTCCTCGCCCTACCTAGGCTGGCCCGCGGTGACCGGCGCAGCCGAACGGTTGCGCTCGCGGTGACAGGCGGGTGTGGCGTGGTGCTGGTCCTCGCCTCGACGCTCGCCGGAGGGCTCGCGTTCCGCCTCGCCGGTGGGCCCGACTACGACCACCTGGGCCGGTACGCGCCAGTCTTCGCGGCGGTCGGTGCGCTCTACGCGGTGACGTTCGTGCTGCTCAACGACCGCCTCGCGGCCGGCGCACGCTGGGCGGCGGCACCGCTGTGGGTGGGCGTGGCCGGCCTGGTGGCCGTCACCGCGACCCTCCGGCCACACACCGTCCCCGGTCTCCTCCTCGCGGCGGTGGGCACTGCCATCGTCACCACCGCGCTGATGGCGGTGACGGCCCGTCGGCCCGCGCCGGTTCCGGCGGCCCAGCCGACTAGCCCTCCGCGAGCCAGTCCGTCAGCAGTCGGTGGTCGATCGAGTCCACCCGACCGAGCGGACGACCCGAGGCCACCCGGCCCCGCAGCTCCGCCCGGGTGAACCAGCGCGCCTCCAACAACTCCTCGCCGTCCACGCGTACCTCGTCGGAGGTCGCGGTGGCCCGGAAGCCCACCATCAGGCCGGCGGGGAACGGCCACGCCTGTGACCCCTGGTAGGTCACGTCGGTGACTGTCACGCCCGCCTCCTCGCCCATCTCCCGGCGGACCGCGTCCTCCAGGCTCTCGCCGATCTCGACGAAGCCGGCCAGCGTCGAGTACGCGTCCTCGGCCGCGCCCGCGTGCCGGGCCAGCAGACAGCGCCCCGACCGGGCGGGCGCCTCGACCAACACGATGACGGCCGGCTCGATCCGGGGGAACAGCAGACGTCCGCACTCCGTGCCGGTGCAGGTCCGCAGGTGCCCGCCGCCGCCAGCGACGGCCGGCGCGCCGCACGTCCCGCAGAATCGCTGCTGCCGGTGCCAGTGCAACAAACCCCTGGCGTACGCCAGGACGGACGCGTCGCCGGGTTCGAGCCGCCCGACCAGTGCCCGCACGTCGACGGACCGCACCGCACCGGCCATCTCGACGGCGGACCGCTCGGGGAGCGCGGAGAGGTCCGCGGTGAACACGGCGGCCTCCCCGTCGAGCCCCAGGAAGACGGTCTCGCCGGCGGCGGACCGGACCAGCGCCGCGCGCTCCGCGCTGAGCCGAACCGGCCCGTGCCCGTCCACGAGACAACGGTCCCGCCACATCGGCAGCAGCACGCTGGTCGCCTCGGTGAGCAGCACGCCCAACCGCGTCGGATCGGTGCGCAACGGTCCAGCGCGGTCCAGCGATCCGCCCCCGTACGCCAACACCCGCTCCGCAGTGTCCACCCGGTCACCGTGCCACGTCGGCGGTGGGTCGTCGGCACCGCCCCCGGACCGGTGCGACACGCCGAACGACACGCGGTAGCAGCGCCTGGTGGGCGTAGCCGACGAGGACGGCCGGGCATTCGTTACCGTAGGTGCCTCCGGGAGGGAGGACCTCCTGCGGCACCCTGGCGATCGAGGTTGCAGTGACGCTGTACGGCGAAAACAGTCCACCCGCCGACGACCGGCCCACGGTGCAGGTCACCGCGGTCACCTGGCCGGACGACGGAGCTGAGCCGGTCACCACAGCCGCTCCCGGCGAGCCGGACGGCGGCCCGCGCCGGACGCGTCGGGTGCGCATGCTGCTCGCCGCCGGCATCACCGGTGGCGTCCTCGCCGCCGTGGCGGGTGCCGGCGCCTGGGCGTACGCCGGTGACGTTCCCCGTGGCACCACCGTGCTCGGCACCGAACTGGGCGGCCGGAGCCGCGCGGACGCCGACCGGGAGTTGCGGGCGGAGCTGGACCGCCGGGCGGCAACCCTCGCCACGCCGCTGAAGGTCACCGTCGACGGACGCACCGCCGAGATCAACCCCGCCGACGTGGGGCTGACCGTCGACGTCCCGGCGACCGTCGCGGCAGCCGCTGAGGCCGACGCCCACCCGGTCAGCCGGCTGGTCGGCTCCCGCACCGTCGAGCCGGTGGTGACCGTCGACGTGGGCCGATTGGACGACGCGCTCCGTAAGGTGCTCGGCAACCAGGCCCAGGGCATGACGATGCCGGCGATCACCTATCAGGGCACCACGCCGAAGGTCGTACAGCCCAAGCCTGGGCTGGCTCTGAACCCGGAGCGTTCCGCCGAGGTGGTCCGCGCCGGCTGGCTGGCCGGCGCCCCGGTCACCGTGCCCCTGGTGGAGACCCACCCGGCCACCACTCCGGAGGAGTTGGACCGGATGGTCAGCGAGCTGGCGAAGCCGGCGGTCGCCGCGCCGGTCACCCTGCGCACCAGCAAGGGTCAGGTGTCGATCCCGCCCGCCGCCATCGCGAAGAGCCTCCGGTTCGGCGCCGACAAGACCGGCAAGCTCACTCCCTCGGTGGACGTCAAGCGGCTGCGAGCGGCGCTCGGCGACAAACTGGCCGCCATCGAGGTGCCGCCGAAGGACGCCACCATGACGATTTCCGGTGGCCGGCCCACCGCCAAGGAGGGGCGATCCGGGCAGCAGCTGGACACAGCAGCCCTCGGTCGAGACCTGCTGGCCGTGCTACCGAAGGCGGACGGCCGCGAGGTGACCGGCGAGTTGAAGCCGACGCCGCCGCAGCTGACCGCGGAGAAGCTCGCCGGCCTGGGCATCAAGGAGCGGGTGTCGACCTTCACCACCCGGTTCACCGGCGGCATGGCCTCGTCGCGCAGTCAGAACATCGCGACCATCGCGAGGAAGGTGGACGGCACCGTCGTACTACCTGGGAAGACGTTCTCGCTCAACGGGCACACCGGCGAGCGCGGCTACGCCCAGGGCTACCGGGACGCACCTGTCATCCTCGATGGCAAACTGGTGCCGGGCGTCGGCGGCGGCACCTCGCAGTTCACCACCACGCTGTTCAACGCGACCTACTACGCCGGCTTGGAAGACGTCGAGCACAAGCCGCACTCGTACTGGTTCGACAGGTACCCGGCGGTCATCGAGTCGACGATCTTCTGGCCGAACCTGGACTTCAAGTTCCGCAACAACACCGAGTACGGCGTGCTCATCGACACGTCGTACACCTCCAGCACGATCACCGTGTCGATCTGGAGCACGAAGATCTACGACAGCGTGAAGACCGAGTACGGGCCGCGCCGCAACATCACGACGCCGAAGCAGATCCATCTGGCTCCCGGCCCCTCCTGCATCGAGACCAACGGCATCAACGGCTTCACCCAGGACGCCTTCCGGGTCATCAAGAAGGGCGGCGTGGTGGTCAAGCGGGAGAAGTTCTCCTGGCGCTACGACGCGGAGCCCCGCTACGTCTGCGGGCCGAAGACGCCCTGAGGATCCAACCGTTCCGGGTCGATCCTTCCCTGAGGCCGCCCTGCTCCGGGTCCAGCTCAGGGTCTGGGGTCAGCTCAGGTCCGGCGTCAGGTCACCGGTGTTGCCGCCGTGTCCATTGCGCTTGCCGCCCTGCGGTGGCATCGGGACCGTGCGCGTCTCCCGAGGCCGAGCCTAGCCCCGAGCGCCAGACCGAGCCCTGAACCGCCGCGATCTTGCACTTTCGGTCGTCGTAACGCGAACTCTGAGCCGGTTTGTCGCCGCAGAAACTGCAAGATCGCGGGGGTGAGATGGAGCGCGGGGCAGACCCCAGGGGGCAGACGCAGATTAGGCCACCCCCGGTGGGGGTGGCCTAATCTGGAAGATTGTCCGGCGGCGTCCTACTCTCCCACACCCTCACGAGTGCAGTACCATCGGCGCTGGAGGGCTTAGCTTCCGGGTTCGGAATGTAACCGGGCGTTTCCCCTCCGCCATGACCGCCGTA
>NZ_JAGPXY010000193.1 GCF_018070325.1 Micromonospora sp. H61 | reverse complement strand
GTGTTCAGGGCGTCCAAGGCCTGGTTGAGGTAGTCGGCGGCGTGGTCGCCGTCGTTGCTGTGCGCCGAGGCCAGGTCGGCAAGGACGACGCTGCGCTGCTTGGCGCCCGTCGCGGTCAAGCGGGCGAGGGACTCGGCCAGGTGGCGGGCGGCCTCGGCATGGTCGCCAGCGGCGAGGACTCCGTAGCCGGCAAAGGAGTGCAGCCGGCCGGTGTCGTAGTAGTCGAACCATGCGGGCGCTTCGGGACGCGTTTCGAGCGCGGTGGCGGCGAGGTCGATCTGGTGGCGGCTTGCCGCTCCGGCACCCACGCGGGCTTCGACTTCCGAGGCCACGCAGTGCAGCCAGGAGCGAACGGCAGGGCTGACGCCGTCCCAGGTGTGCTGGAGCGCCGCGTCGATCAGTGACCGGGCTGCGGCCGGATCATGTCCGAAGGCGGGGATGAAGGCCATGTGGCCGAGGACGGCGGCGGCCAGGGCGTGGTCACCGGCCTCACGGGTGGCAGCGAGGGCGACGTCGTAGCAGCGCTGCGCGACGGCGGGCTGGTTGAGATCGAAGAACGCCAGTCGTGCGGTGAGCAGCGCCGATTCCGCGAGGGCGCTGGCGAGGGTCGCCCGGCTGGTGCCGGTAGCCGCGCGGACGAGTCCGCTACCGAGCTGGGTGTGGGCGTACGCGGCCTCGTAGAGCGGCCGGGCGGGGCTGGTCCAGTACAGCGTGCGCTGGCAACGCACAATCTCGGCGTACGCGTCTGGATCTATAGCCTTGGCCTGGGCGTAGGCGGCCTGCGGATCGAGTGACAGCAGGGGCGCCACCAGGGGAAGCATGCTGGCGCCGAACAACGCGCGCAGAACAGTTGCCCGGTCCCAGCCGGTTTCGTCGCCTCCGGTGATCATTTCCCACAACCTCCTGAACTCGTGCAGTGTTTCCGCCTGCGGGCGCATCGCCAGCTCGTCGGGGGTGAGAAGACCGAGCTGGCTCGCCGGCTTGTCGAAGATGGCCACGAGGTGCTTGCGGTAGCGCGGGTCAGGCCACCGCTCCCCGGTTTCCCACCGCCGCACCGTGTTGGCGTTCAGCCCGGTATCGGTCTCCCCGGCATGGCTCATCTCCGTACGACTGCGCTCGGCGACCTCCTCGTAGGACCAGCCCCGCTGGAGCCTTTCCCACGCTAGCCGCCGATTGGCGGGATAGCGCCGTCCGGCCATGCGAGCACCTCCGTACGTCCTCTGTCGACAACGGTCACGTTAGCCATCTCCGCTACGGGCCGTCACTACCTGGTTGCGAGCGGACGCGTCGTGGACGGTACCGATCGGGTCCGCTGGGCGGTTCGCTGTTGACGAGCATCGACGGACGCTGCTGGGCGGCGCCAGCTCACCAAACCCAATGTCATCGACGCCAGGGGATTCACGGTGAAGAAATCGGACAAGACGACCGACAAGCAGGCGCCGCTTGTTTTGGCGGCGGCCGGGGGTGCAGTCGTGAGGTTGACTCCTCGCCCGCGTACCGCCATCGGGGCTGCGCGAGCGGGTGACCGGCGGGGTGCTCCCAGCCGCCGCCTCACCACGGCGGGCCCGCCGGCGCCTCGGCGGGCCCGCCACGACTCGACCAACCAGCGGGAGTCAATCGCAACTCGTCGGGCGGTGACGTCATGACCGTGTACGTCTCGCGGCACGCCTCCACGGGCGGGGCCGATCCGGCGGTGCAGCCCCGCTTCTCGGCGACCGGCCGGGCAAAGGTCTTCCAGCCCGAGCCCATCCTGCTCACCTTCGTGTGGCAGCGCATGCTGTCACAACTAGCGCAGGCCGGTGGCCGCCGGTGACGGCGCGGGTGCTGGTGACTGGCGCGGCCGGCTTCATCGGCTCGCACGTCGTCGACGCGCTTCTCGCCCGGGGCGTGCAGGTGGTCGGCTTGGACCGCCGCCGCCTCGGCCGGGACGCCCTCGCCGACGAGAACCTGTCAGCCGCAGCCGGCAATCCGCTGTTCACACCGCTCTGCCGCGATCTCGCCACCGACCCGCTTGATGACACTCTCAAGGGCTGCGACAT
>NZ_JAGPXY010000192.1 GCF_018070325.1 Micromonospora sp. H61 | reverse complement strand
TTGCGGCTGCGGTGGCGCGTGAGGCCACCCGCTGGTCGACGGACGCCGCCTCCTTCACCGGGCTACCACCGGAGTATGTTACGTCGATCCTCGATGGGTTCTGGGAAGCAGCCAGGGCCAGGGAACGCCTCGACTGGAAGCCACTGACCACCCTGCTGGCTTGGGTCGACGGCGAAGCCACCAGCGAGCTCGCCACCGGAGTGGTACAGCGTCGTGAGCGGCAGTGGCGCGCGGCCCGCTATAGCGTGATGCGCCTGTTTACCGTCGACCCGACAGCCGACCCAGACCGATTCCCCTCGGACGTCGAACCTGCCATCTGGCCCATCATCAGCGCCGCTTGCGCCGACCCCGACCCTCAGCGACAGGACACACCGAACGAGCCGGACGACGGTGAGTTGTCGTCGGCCTCGCTCGACGCCGTCCGCCCAGAGGCGCTGCGTGCAGCGGTCCTCTGGGGCCTGCGCGCCCAGCAGCGGCCCGGATAGACCGGTGTGCATGAGGTGACGCAGGTCCTCGACGCGCACGTCACCCCAGCCGCCGACGCAGCATTGGCAGTCCGCGCGATGTTCGGCGGGCACCTGCAAGCGCTGCTGAAACTGGACCCCGACTGGACCTCCCGCCACCTCTGCGACATCCTGCCGATCGAGCCCGAACACACCCGCGCGTGGCGCGCCGCCTGGAACGGGCACCTAGAGAACCGGGTGTTGACCGACACCGCCTGGGGGCTGCTTCGCCCGCACTACCTGCGCGCGGTAAACATCCTCACACCCACCCCGAACAACGAATGGGAGCAAGCACGAGCCACCCTGCTGGCGTTTCACCTGGGCAACCGGTTCTGGTTCGGCCCTCTCGACCGCGACGATCCGGACCATCTCCTGCAGCGGTTCTACGAGCAGGCACCCGCCGAGGCAGCCAGTATCATCGTCCAATCGGGCGGCCGCAGCTTCAACCGCGACGAGCCCACCGAGCCCGAGCGCCGGGAGCGACTCATGCGGCTGTGGGAGTACCGCATCCAGGCAGTTCGACGCGGTGCCGACCCAGACGAGCTGTCCGCCTTCGACGACTGGTTCGTCAATGGTCGGTTCGACGACGCGTGGTCACTGAACCAGTTGTACGAAATCCTCAGCCTCGCCCCAGATATAGGGCTCAGCGTGCACGTCCTGCGTCGACTGCGCACCCTCGCGCTCACGCATCCGCACGCGTGTCTCCATATTCTCGACCGGGTGCCCGGACGCCCCGGACACTATTGGATGACCTCTCGGCACAGGGCGCTCATCCACGAGATCATCGCGACGACATGCACAGCGGATGATGCCGCCGCGAGCGCAGCGAGCCGGCTGGTCAGTGCCTTCGCGGTAGACGGTTTCGACTTCCGCTCGGCGCTCGACGGCGACGCCAGCTCCAGCGCCGAGACCGATCGCTCCACTGGCTGAGGGACGTGCCCAGGGCTGCGGATGCGCGCATCGGCGGGAAGAGTTGCCAGCCGGCCCTTCACGCTCGACCACTGCGTAAGGATGTTGACCTGGACAAACGCCGCCCTGCATTTATCGCTTCTTGTCACTCGTAGTCAACTCTGGGAAGGGGTTTTCGGGGGGTACACGGGGGCGCCCTGCCCGGTGCCACCAGCCAACGGATGCTGGCGCAGGTTGGTGCCCTGGGGTGAGATGCATGGATCAAGGAGCACCTCGTCGTGCAGATTCCGGTCGTGTCGGCGATCCGACAGACCAGGCACCAGGAACACCTGCCTGGGGGTCAGTCGCGAGGTGAAGCCCGACGTAGCCTGCCGCAGTGAGCGAGAACGACATTCGAGACCAGCTTGCGAAGCAACTTCAGTTGATCGAGCCAGGGCTGACGTTTGTCGCGAAGAACTACCCGCTTCCAAGCGACGTCGGAAGCCGTGGGCTCATCGATATCTTGGCCCGGGATGCCACTGGCTGCTTCGTGATCATCGAGCTAAAGCGGAGCGACTCTACGGCGCGAGAGGCCCTCCATGAGCTTGCCAAGTATGTCGAACTGTTCCAGCGGGCGAAGGGCCTCGGGCC
>NZ_JAGPXY010000191.1 GCF_018070325.1 Micromonospora sp. H61 | reverse complement strand
GGGTAGGCCGCTGGAGCCTGCCGGCAACGGCAGGCCGAGATGGATGGCCGCCGCCGGCGCAAACCCCTCGGGGTACGCGTCGCGCACAGAATCCGGCGTACAGGTCGACTCGTCCGTCGCCCACCAGGTCAGCCGCCCCGACACGGTGGCTGACCTGCTGTTTCTTCAGGCGCTGGTGGTCGTCGGTGGTTGTCTTTGGTCAGCGTTTGACGGCCCGGTGACGGCCCAGACGGCCCAGACGGCCCAGAGGTCAAGGCCGAAGCTGCGTGACCATTCGTGCCCCTGGTGACCGCCCGGGCCCTGGGTACTGGCGCGTCGCTGGCACGGGCGACCTATGGGTTACGAGGTCAAGTTGTCCGTCCTACCGACCTGGGCACCTGGGGGTCTACCAGCGGAAACGCCTCTCGACATCTCACACCGCTCCCCACTGCGCCGCCCGGGAGCTTCAGATCGGAAGCGCGCGCACAGCCGGATGTGATACTCGTAATGCCTGCTCGCCGCAGCTGAGTCGGCTACATCCCTGACCGCTGCGCTCTTCGGTCACTGGCCAATGAGCGGCCACAAGGGACCGAGGCGCCGGGGCACCCAGCTTGACGCCTTGTCAGTATCCTGCTTCCGACCTGAACAGGCCGGATCGCCGACATGACGAGGACCTTAATGCGCAGAAGCCTGATCGTGCTCATCGCGTTCATCTCAGCGGTTTTCCCTACCGTTTTACTCCAGCCGGAGGTCGCGTCCGCCGCCCCTCCATGTTGGACGTCATTCGCACCCGCGTCACCGAAGGGTGCTCCGATGACGCAGACCTACCGCAACTGCGGCAGCAGCACCGCGACCGTAATGCCCTACCGCTACCTTCCCGGTGGCGCCGCTACGGTTTGGATCTACGATGCAGAATGTCGCTCGGTGGCTCCCGGGGCCAACGTCAGCTGGTATTTCAGCTATACCTACAGCAACGTGAACTACAGCACCGCCAGTTGCGTGCCAGGTCCCAGTAGCAGCGGCTCGTACCAGGACTACTACACGTCGAGCGTCCCGTGTAATACCTCGTTCTCGCCGCCCTCCCCGCAAGGGGCAGCGATGACCCAGTACTACTCGAACTGTTACAGCCTCAATCCGGGCTACGTGACCACGGCCTACCGGACATCGAATGGAAACTTCTATGGCGCTGCAGGACGCTGCCATTTCGTAGGTGGGTACACCGAAAGCTACCGCTGGATCGCCTACTGGAACTACTTGAGTACCATAGCCGGCTCCACCTACACGACTGCCTTCTGTGCGGGCAACACCGAATAGAGCGTGTTCGCGACGGTCCGACCTGGACAGAGTGACGGCATGGCATCGAGTGCCGGACGAGGGCGCGGCGCTGTGCGTATCGTCTGAGGATCTCCTCGTCGGGCAGTCGCCAACCTTCGAGCCTCGGCGGACGGGGACAAGGTGGAGCGCCCTACCGGGCGAACGACCTTGGCCCCGTCCGGGGAGGCTGGTAGTCCTTGTGGCGCCCGGCGAGGTGATCCGGCCCCGGTTGATCTCTGAGGAGGGCCGGGGTTTGGGGCGGAGCCCCGAGGTCTTCAGGCTCCTGACCGTTTCGAAGCGTGGTCGGCCGGCCCAGCCGATGCCGGCCGGAGATCGTCAGCAGGTCGGGGCCGGGCCAGCGCGGCCCGCTTGCGGGCCGGCTTGAACCAAGCCATCCCGATGCTCTTATGGAGGTCAAGGGGTGAGGGCGGCGAAGTCGGCGCGTAGGGCGGTGTAGACGTCGCGGACGATGTAGCGCTTGAGGCAGCGCTGGATTTCCTGCTTGCTGAGGCCTTCGGTGATGCGTCGTTGCTGGTAGGCGCGGGTGCGCTGGTCGTTGCGCAGGCGGCAGAGCGCGATGGTGTGCAGGGCGTGGTGAGGGCAGTGACCCGGCGGGCGAGCCCAACCAGGGCTGCGGCGGTGGCGTGTTCCGGCGCATGGAGTCTGGCTGGGTCGTAGCTCAGCCCAGCGCATCGGGTGACCAGCACGGCGGCGCTGAGCTTGGTCAGGTGGGCTCGCAAGGGCTCGGGGGCGGCGGCGACCAGGCCGCGCATCTGCGGTAGATAGGGC
>NZ_JAGPXY010000190.1 GCF_018070325.1 Micromonospora sp. H61 | reverse complement strand
AGCAGCGACTACCTCAACACCATCCCGCCGCAGCTGGAGCCGGTGTTTCCCGGCGACGAGGACATCGAACGGCGCATCCGCGCCTACATCAGGTGGAACGCCGCGATCATGGTGCACCGGGCGCAGCGACCCGGGATCGGGGTCGGCGGGCACATCTCCACCTACGCCTCGGCCGCGTCGCTGTACGAGGTCGGGTTCAACCACTTCTTCCGCGGCCCCCACGCGCAGGGCGGCGGCGACCAGATCTACTTCCACGGCCCCGCCGCCCCGGGCATCTACGCACGGGCCTTCCTCGAGGGCCGACTGACCGAACATCAGCTCGACGGGTTCCGCCAGGAGCTGTCGCATCCCGGCGGCGGCCTGCCGTCCTACCCGCATCCGCGGCTGATGCCCGGCTTCTGGCAGTTCCCGACCGTCTCGATGGGCCTCGGCGCGATCAACGCCATCTACCAGGCCCGGTTCAACCGCTACCTGCACCACCGCGGGATCACCGACACCAGCCGCCAGCGGGTGTGGGCGTTCCTCGGCGACGGCGAGATGGACGAGATCGAAGCGCTCGGCGCGATCGGCGTGGCCGCCCGCGAGAACCTCGACAACCTCACCTTCGTCATCAACTGCAACCTGCAGCGCCTCGACGGCCCGGTCCGCGGCAACGGCAAGATCATCCAGGAGTTGGAGGCGTACTTCCGCGGCGCCGGATGGAACGTCATCAAGGTGATCTGGGGCCGGCAGTGGGACCCGCTGCTCGCCGCGGACACCAACGGCGCGCTGCTCAACCTGATGAGCGTCACCCCGGACGGCGACTACCAGAGCTACAAAGCCGCATCCGGGGCGTTCGTACGGGAACACTTCTTCGGCCGTGACCCGCGCACCGCCGCAATGGTCGCGGACATGTCCGACGACCAGATCTGGGGACTCACCCGCGGCGGCCACGACTACAAGAAGCTGTATGCGGCGTACCAGGCCGCCGTGACGCACACCGGCCAGCCGACCGTGATCCTGGCCAAGACCATCAAGGGCTGGACACTCGGGTCGCACTTCGAGGGACGCAACGCCACCCACCAGATGAAGAAACTCACCCTCGACGACCTCAAGGGCTTCCGGGACCGGCTACATCTCGAGATTCCCGATACGGCACTCGACGAGATACTGCCGCCGTACTACCGCCCGTCCGACGGTTCCCCGGAGCTGGAGTATCTGCACGAGCGTCGCCGTGTCCTGGGCGGCTATCTGCCGGACCGTCCCACGCGAAACCTGCGCCTCGCCCTGCCCGGCGCCGGGGCGTACGCGGTCGCCGCCCGCGGTTCCGGCCGGCAACAGGTCGCCACGACGATGGCGTTCGTCCGGTTGCTGAAGGACCTGATGAAGGACCCGCACATCGGTCACCGGTTCGTGCCGATCATCCCGGACGAGGCCCGCACCTTCGGCCTGGACGCCCTGTTCCCGTCCAAGAAGATCTACTCCCCGCACGGACAGCACTACCTGTCCGTGGACCGGGAACTCATGCTCAGCTACCAGGAGGACACCCAGGGCGTCCTGCTGCACGAGGGCATCACCGAAGCCGGCGCCACCGCGTCCTGGACCGCGGCCGGGACCTCCTACGCCACCCACGCCGAACCCATGATCCCGATCTACATCTTCTACTCCATGTTCGGGTTCCAACGCACCGGCGACGGCCTGTGGGCGGCCGCCGACCAGATGACCCGCGGCTTCCTGCTCGGTGCCACCGCCGGCCGGACCACCCTCAACGGCGAGGGACTGCAACACGAAGACGGCCACTCGCTGCTTCTGGCCGCCACCAACCCCGCCTGCGTCGCCTACGACGCCGCGTTCGCGTTCGAACTGGGCCACATCGTCCGCGACGGCCTGCGCCGCATGTACGGCGAAACCCGCGACGGTGAGGACGCTAACGTCTTCTACTACCTGACCCTGTACAACGAACCCATCACCCAGCCCGGCCAGCCGGCCGACACCGACGTCGACGGCATCCTCGCCGGCATGCACCTCTACAGCACCGCCGAGGAAACCGGCTGCCCGCAGGCGCAGATCCTGGCCTCTGGCATCGCCGTGCAATGGGCGCTGCAGGCACAACGGCTGCTGCGCGACGACTGGGGCATCGCCGCCGACGTCTGGTCGGTGACGTCCTGGACCGAACTGCGCCGCGAGGCCATCGCCGCCGACGCCTGGAACCTCACCCACCCCGACCG
>NZ_JAGPXY010000189.1 GCF_018070325.1 Micromonospora sp. H61 | reverse complement strand
AAGGCACACCCGCACTCCGAGCGGCCGGATCGGCAATGAGCCACCCAAGCGATCACCGACGCCGAACCTAGCGGCAACCAGCCGAACCGATCACCACCGACATAGAAGCGTCTTGCACTTTCTGTCGGGACAAAACGCCGCAATAGCGACGTTCAGGCGACAGCAAGTGCAAGATCGGCGGGGGCGGGGCGGGGACTAGTGGGCGCCTAGGTGGGACAGGAGGTCCTGGCGGGTTAGGACGCCCTTGGGCTTGCCGTCGACCAGCACCAGGGCGGCGTCGGACTTCTCCAGCATGCCCACCGCCTCGCTCACCGGCTGACCACCACCGATCATCGGCAGCGGGTCGCCCATGTGCCGCTCGATCGTGTCGTGCAGGTGGGCCTGGCCGGTGAACAGCGCGTCGAGCAGGTCCCGCTCGGCGATCGAGCCGGCAACCTCACCGGTCACCACTGGCGGCTCGGCCTTGAGCACCGGTAGCTGCGAGACGCCGTACTCGCGCATGTAGTCGATCGCGTCGCGGACGGTCTCGGTGGGGTGCACGTGCACCAGCTCGGGCAGCCCACCCGGCTTGCTGGCCAGCGCGTCTGCCACCGTCGGCTCCGCGCCGGAGTTGTCGAGGAAGCCGTACCGGGCCATCCACGAGTCGTTGAAGATCTTGGAGAGGTAGCCCCGACCGCCGTCGGGCAGCAGCACCACCACCACGTCGTCCGGGCCGGCCCGGCGGGCGACCTCCAGGGCGGCGACCACCGCCATTCCGCAGGAACCGCCGACCAGCAGCCCCTCCTCGCGGGCCAGTCGCCGGGTCATCTCGAAGGACGCCTTGTCGGAGACCTCCACGATCTCGTCGGCGACACCCCTGTCGTACGTCTCCGGCCAGAAGTCCTCGCCGACGCCCTCCACCAGGTACGGACGGCCGGTGCCGCCGGAGTAGACCGAGCCCTCCGGGTCGGCCCCGACGATCCGCACCCGACCCTCCGACGCCTCCTTGAGGTACCGGCCGATGCCGGAGATGGTGCCGCCGGTGCCGACGCCGGTCACGAAGTGGGTGAGCTCGCCGTCGGTCTGCTTCCACAGCTCCGGGCCGGTCGTCTCGTAGTGCGAGCGCGGGTTGGCCGGGTTGCTGTACTGGTTGGGCTTCCAGGCGCCGGGGATCTCCCGGGTCAGCCGGTCCGAGACGTTGTAGTACGAGCGCGGGTCCTCCGGCGCGACGGCGGTCGGGCAGACCACCACCTCGGCGCCGTACGCCCGGAGCACGTCCTGCTTGTCCTGGCTGACCTTGTCGGGGCAGACGAACACGCACTTGTAGCCCTTGAGCTGGGCCACCAGGGCCAGCCCGACGCCGGTGTTGCCGCTGGTCGGCTCGACGATGGTGCCGCCGGGCTTGAGCAGCCCGGCGGCCTCGGCGTCCTCCACCATCCGCAGCGCGATCCGGTCCTTCACCGAGCCGCCCGGGTTGACGTACTCCACCTTGGCGAGCACTGTGGCCTGGATGCCCTCGGTGACGTTACGCAGACGCACCAGCGGGGTGTTTCCGATCATGTCGACGACGTTGTCGTAGTACTGCACGGTGTGCCCTTCGTTGCGGCGCCGGCGGTGGGCGGCCGGGAAGACGTTTGCTCACCGCCAGCGTACGTGTCGTCAGGGCACCAACCCCCCGGGGATGACCGAGCTGCGGCGGGCCTCCCACTCCAGGAACCGGTCGGTCTCGGCGAGCACGCTGCCGGCCAACCAGGTGACCATGACCGCGTCGTCGGCCAGCCCGAAGATCGCCAGTGGGATCTCCGGGAGCAGGTCGATCGGCGAGACGATGTACGCCGTCGCCGCTGTCATCAGGGCCAGCCGAAGGCCGCCGTCGTACTCCCCCTTGGTGGTGGCCCTGATCATCCGGGGCAGCGCGGCCAACCGCGTGCCGATCGACGGCCCGTTGCGCGCCCCGGCCGCCAGGGCCCGCGCCAGGGCCGTGAACGCCGCGCTGCGCTTCAGTGTCTTACCCATCGTCGCGCTCCTCTCCGCCGGATCAGCGTGGCGGGTCGGCGCAAGTCGGCCGGCCTCTGGAACCCAGGTACCCCGTCGCGTCGGTTTCCAGGCACCCGGGTGCCGTCACGACGACAGCGATGTGTCGGGCCAGCGCGATAATGTCGCGGTATGGGGGTGGCACATTCCGTCGTACCCGGTGGTGAGCGCTGGCGGCAGGCCCGGCGGTTCGTCCGGCTGGCCGCCATCGGCACAGGCGCC
>NZ_JAGPXY010000188.1 GCF_018070325.1 Micromonospora sp. H61 | reverse complement strand
GGGAGGACATGGGCGGAGGTGAGCACGACCCGGGAGGTCACGAAGAAGCCCGCTCCGAGTAGGTGCCCCTCACCATAGAGCTGAACTACGTACCGCTGGTCGTGCGGAGTCGTGCTTCCCTCGGAGTTCGTCGGCGTCTGGGTCGCACTCATCGCATCCACGATAAGGGCCGCCGTGACGGACACCCGTCACCCATTTGGGTAGTTCCTAGTGATTGAGACAGCCGTCCGCACCCACACACCGGCCCTGTAAGCAACGGCCAGTTCCAGCGGAACGTGCCAGGGCCGTCACGTGTCGCTACGCTGGCCACCCTCCTAAGGGCAGCAGGAAACCAACGATGGGCGAGAGGATTCTCCACATGGCCGACGGCAAGCTTCTTGTTGAGACCATCGAACTAGGCCGAGACGATCGCCAAATCGGCCCGTACCGCCGAGGGACGGCAGCGGTCGCTGACCGCCGCGCCGAGTTGGAGGCGGCGTTAACCGAGATCGTCACAATCGCACAGACAGCAGCCGCCGCTACGGGGGATCCATCGCCGTGGGAAGTCGACTCGCTCGAAGCAACATTTGGCGTGAGCGTCTTAGCTTCCGGCGGGGTGCTCATCGGCGGCGCAGGCAGCGACGCGGCAATCGAGATCAAGTTGACCCTGAAGCGCAGCGAGTAAGGCTCCCGCTTCTTGAGTTTTCAACTCGCAAAGATCAGCAGCTTCCGGCCGGACGACTTGTCTCCCTGTCGGGCACGACCTTGGGTGATGTCGAAGCCGCCAAGCTGCGGCGAAGCCGCTGACCGTCATCATCGTCCACGGAATGGTTGCGCATGCCCAGCTCGGTCCGAGCAGCTTTGCGGAATGCCGCTTCGGCAGCGTGACAGGCGCGGTCCACGTCGAGCCAGGGACGTCCGTTACGGTCCCAAAGCGCCTGGGCGGCGACATGCAGTCGTATAAGTGAACCATCGGTCGAGCGGCTCCGGGTCAGCAGGGAGGCCCTCGAATAGGCGGCCAGGAGCGCCAGGCCCGCCCGCTGCTCTTCCGCGACGGTCGTGCCTCGTAATCCGGCCTCGTCGTATAGCCCCCAAGCAGCGTGGAATCGCTGCAACACCTCGGCATACGCCTCGTGCCGGAGTTCCACCCACTTCCTGCGCCGCTGACCACCCGAACCGACCCATTGGCCTACAACGTTCGCGATTAGGCCGCCGATGATCGCACCGGTTGCACCGACCAACCCAGCGAGGACGACGGCTTGAGGCTGAGTGAGGTTTGCCCACATGACCATGATGGTGTCCTTCGGCTGTTCGGCCCCGCAAGGCCTGCACCTCCACATCATCCCGCCGAGGGCACCTCACGGACGAGCTTGATCTTGGTCCGGCCCAAGGTGCATCGCGACTGGTCGCCACCACCTGCGCCACGGCTTGCTCTACGGGAGATCGTGTCGGCCGGAGCGGCCGCCTCCGGACGCAACCAGGATTGGTCATACGTCGATGGCGACCGAGGCCAGGGACCCTAACCTCTTACCACGGTGGGGGCTAGGTGCCGCTCCCGTCTAGGTGGGTCTGTGCCTGTACCAGGCGCCGGCGCAGCAGGAGGCAACACCCCAGCCAGCCGGGACCCTTCGAGTGCGGCTACTCCTGTACAACAGCGGTGGGCGGCCATCGAACGGAACTGACGGCGCTGCGCCCGGCTGTGCAGTACAGAAACTACGCGGACCGGTTCGCTGTCCTCCAGGACCCCACGATCACGGACCAGACGGTCTACGTCGAACTCCGCCAATACCGACGGGTCCTGGCCACACCGCTGTGCGGCCCGCCGATCCTCGCCCAAGCCGACACCGCCATCATCGAACTGCTCCGGAGGTATTCGCCCGTGCCCGGCCGGCGTCGACCTCTCCGGCGACGCGATGACAGGTTGCTTCACTATCCACGATCGACTATGGAGACCAGGACCAGGGAGCCCCCGACGATCCTGCCTCGCATCGGGGCTCGTCGAAACGCCCGGCGTAACGACAGCTGACGGCATCTGCAGCGCTTGACGCGCAATCAAGAGCAAAACTGCCGCTCCATCCAGGACGCAGATGAAGCAGCAGGTCAGAGCATTGTTCAGCGCGCACGTCGACGGCCAACCATCCACGTGGTTACCGCCAACAAAGATCATCCGTTACCGGATGTTACCGCCGTTACCTGAGAAGATCTTCATCTGCCCAGGTCAATCGGTCGGGACGGCCGGATTCGAACCGACGACCCCTTGACCCCCAGTCAAGT
>NZ_JAGPXY010000187.1 GCF_018070325.1 Micromonospora sp. H61 | reverse complement strand
GTTCGGGACCGCTGGACGCTCCACCGGGCGGTGCGGGTCACCGGCCAACTCGTGGCTCGGCGCGGCGAACGCCTTCTCCGGCTGGCCCTTGACGGCGGTGGCGATGACCCGGGCGACCGCGTCGATCACCTTGGTCTGCACCGCCGAGCCCACCGAGTCGGCCGGGTCGTCCGGGTTGGCGGCGATACCGGCCACCGCGATCTGCGGGGTGAAGCCGACGAACGTCTCGGTGGAGTTCTCCTCCGAGCTACCCGTCTTACCAGCCACCGGCCGGCCGTCGAGGATGTCGTTCACGCCGGTGGCGGTGCCGCCGTTGCACTGCCCGAACGCCGACTGCTGACCCACCGGGCAGCGCGCCGCGTCCGTCGCGGCACGGGCGACGTCGGCGTCGAGCACCCGCTTGCAGGAGGGCTGCCCCACCGGCACCTTCGTGCCGTCCGCGTCGGTCACCGAAACCACCGGCACCGGCGTGCAGTAGGTGCCCTCGGCGGCCACAGTGGCGTACGCGTTGGCCAGGTCCAGCGGCGTGGTGGCCGCCACACCCAGGGTGAACGAACCCCAGTTCGCGGCGTTGTTCTTGGCGAAGGCGGCGTCCGAGTCGGCGCGGAACGTGATGCCGAGCCGCTGCGCCATCTGGACCACCTTGTCCTGGCCGACCTGCTCGGCCAGCCAGACGAAGTAGGTGTTCACCGAGCGGCCGAAGCCGTCCCACATCATCCGGTACCCGTCCATCCAGTCCGGGTTGGCGTTCGCCGGGCACCATTGGCCGTCACAGCTTCCCGGGCCCTCGGCGGCGTACCGGGTGGGCAGCTTGGCGGGCGCGTCGAAACCGGTGGAGAGGGTACGGCCCGACTCCAGCGCGGCGAGCATGGTGAACAGCTTGAACGTGGAACCCGCCTGGTACCCGTCGACGCTGGCTCCGCCGGAGATCAGCGGGTTGACGGTGTTCGGGTAGTTCGCCTGCCCGGCCGGGTTGTCGGCGAGGCTGTAGTGCCGGTTGACCGCCATCGCCAACACCCGCCCGGTGCCCGGCTGGACCGCCGCGATCGGCAGGGCGCGCTTGTTGTCGTAGGAGTAGACCTTGGTGGCCTGCTGCTGCGCGGTGGCCTGGATCTTCGGGTCCAGCGAGGTGACCACTGTGTAGCCGCCCGAACGCAGTGCCTGCTCGCGTTCCGCGACGGTCGCCCCGAAGGCCGGCTGGGTCAGCCACCACTGGCGCAGGTAGTCGCAGAAGAAGCCCCAGTCGTCGTGGCCCTGGGAGACGGCGGTGCAGCCGTTGGGCTGGGCGGTGGGGCGCAGGGCCAGCGGTTCGGCCTTGGCCTGGGCGGCCTGCGCGGGGGTGATCGCGTTGGTGGCGACCATCGAGTCCAACACGTACGACCGGCGGGTCAGCGCCTCGTCCTTGTCGCCGCTGATCGGGCTGTACGCGTCCGGGGACTGCACCAGACCGGCCAACAGGGCAGACTCGGCGAGGGTCAACTGCGCCGGAGGCTTGCCGAAGTACCGCTGACTGGCCGCCGCGATCCCGTACGCGCCGGAGCCGAAGTAGGCGATGTTCAGGTACCGGTCGAGGATCTCGTCCTTGCCGAGGCTCTTGTCCAGCGCGCTCGCGTACCGGATCTCCTGGATCTTGCGGCCCACCGTGGGATCGGTGGCGGCGGCGCGCTCCTCGGCGGTGCGGGTGGGGTCCGTCTTGAGCACGTTACGGACGTACTGCATGGTCAGCGTCGAGCCGCCCTGCTCGGTGCCGCCACCCTTGACGTTTGCCACCAGCGCCCGGGCCAGGCCGCGCAGGTCCGCGCCACCGTGCTCGTAGAAGCGCCGGTCCTCGGCCGCCACGATCGCCTGCCGCATGACCGGGGCGATCTCCGACAGGGGGACGTCGGTGCGGTTCACGTCGTAGAACGTGGTGATCAGCGTCTTGCCGTCGTTGGCGTAGAG
Organism: Micromonospora sp. H61; assembly: GCF_018070325.1. GTDB lineage: Bacteria > Actinomycetota > Actinomycetes > Mycobacteriales > Micromonosporaceae > Micromonospora > Micromonospora salmantinae. The sequence goes on along the minus strand of NZ_JAGPXY010000187.1, from coordinate 344 downwards.
GTACGAGCGCTGCGGCGTGGCCGGGGTCTTCAGCGAGGCCGGCAACGCGGCGTACGACCCGAGCGCGGAGCGGGCGGTGAGCCCGAGCAGCAGGTTGCCCGGCAGCGCGGCGACTGCCAGGACGAGCCCGGCCAACACGCCGGCGAGCAGCACTGTGAACAGCCGCGACAGCGGCGAGCGGGGGGCGGCCATGCTCCCCAGGATTGCCATGAAAGCCGCTAACCGACCACCCCCACCCCCCAATTGTCACCAACTTCACCCCCACCCCGACCCGCGTTGATCATGAAGTTGTTGCCATGACACGCCGAGGCCGAGCGCAACAACTTCATGATCAACGGACGAGG
>NZ_JAGPXY010000186.1 GCF_018070325.1 Micromonospora sp. H61 | reverse complement strand
AGAGAAGACGGAGCAGGAGAACCGGCAGCGCGAGCTGCGTTACCTCGAATTCCTACGCGACGAGATCTTCGCGAAGCCCGACATCGCACGCATGTACTGGCATACCAGGCACCCCGGTGACCTGCAAGCATTGACCAGCAGCGCGTTCACCGATATTGCTGACAATTTGCGGCCCACAGATCCGGGGCCCCCGTGTGCCGAGCACGCCCTCATCGGACTGCTGGGCGACTTCATTGGTGGGCTCACCGAAGACGACCGTTCTCATCTCTTCCGTCAGCTGGGCATCGTCTTCCGTAGTTTCGAACGAGGCGATCTCACCGATCAGCTGAATGCTATTATTCAAGAAGGGCGCCAGGAGGCGGAAGCATGACGCAGGACAGCAACGCCATTGAGTCCAGGGTGAGCGAGGCCGGACGGGCCGCGATGCACCAGGCCAACGAAATGATCCGATTCGCCGACTTTAAGGCTGCAGTCGTCCTGGCCGCCGCGGGCGTGCTTGCGAGCCAGCTGTGGACGGCGCGGAGCTCCTGGGACCAAAGCAGTTCAGTCTGGACCCCCGGGCTCGTCGTCGCCGCGGCGTCCGCCGTAGTCCTCAGCGCTCTGCTGGCGCTGTACACGTTGGTGCCGCGTCAGAGAAATAGCGAGTTGGGGTCACTTCACCATTACAGGCAGGTGGCCCGACGCTTCGCGTCCGACCAGAAAGGCTTCATCGACGCCTGGCTTGCATCGGCCGCCGACCATGAGACTGCCGAGCGAGCTGTCGCCGGACACATATGGGCGGCTAACCTCATCGCGAACCGCAAGTTGACCCAGATGGCGTGGTCGATCCGCCTGCTCGTGGCTGGCGTTACCGTTCTCGCGATCACGGTCCTGTGCTGAGGGTTCTAGCAGCCACGGCTCCAGATTGGTCGTCGTTCGGCAGGTTGGTGCGCCGACCATCGGTCCCGGCTAGAAGGTGGGTGCAAGAGATGCCATTATTGATTTCCTATACGGCGGTCTGCACTCGGCACCGAATAGCCACCGTGACCCGCATCGTGGCGCGCGTAGGGCGACTTGGCGGGGCGACTGGAAGGTCTGTGGCTATGGGTGACGCCGAAAGTTCAGATCGCGGTCTGAGCGACTGTCAGCAGATCCTCGGACGCTTGATCAGTAGGCAGCCTTTGATGAGTTTGTTGAAGCGGTCGAGCGTTATGAACAGTTGGGCTCGCTCCTCGGCGGAATGCGACAGGTCGGGTCGCCTCCTGGATCGCCCCTTTTTCAGGAGAATGTAGCGGCTCTTGCGCCGACGTACGGACGGGGACCTCGGCCGGAGGGCCGGCAGGAACCACCGTCGAGCGAATTAGGGGTTTGTATCATCGGCGGTGTCAGCAGTAGCGATGTCAGAATCAGCCGATAGGTACGTCAGTGTGACCTTCAAAGAGGCTTCGCCGGAACCTCCTGCGATGATTACGTCACCTTTCGCCGATACCTTGATGCCGAACTCGATAGCGACCGAAGTCGGTCGCGCGGCACGCGTAGCAGCACGCTCGATCGTTTCCGCGGTCGACACCGCGATTTGCTCAATCGCCGACTGCACCCGATCAAACGACTGCAAGGCCCAATCCGCGGCCCTGCCGGCGGCACTCGTTGGCTCAGTGCCTACCAGACTGACTACCGAGGTCTCCATCAACAGCGTCAACTCACCAACCTGCACCGGCACCGCTGGCATGACCAGACTTGGACCCATACCGCTACCTTCCGTTGAACCGCCGATACAAGCGACTAATCGAAGCAGGGTTAGGTATCGATTGCAAGCCACCGTCAGGCATCCGATCCCACCCGGTCGGGCCAATGACTCAACCGCTGCAGGCAGTGCGTCAGCGCTGGTGCTTTCCGATCGCCGTCTGGTACTCCGTCCAGGCGTCGTGCGTCGCGTTCGCCTCTGCCAGCACCCGCTGGTCCAGAAAGATTCGGGCGGAGGGCCGGATGTCGGATCTTAGGCCGGATGGGCGAACCCAATCGGTGAGGAACGCGATTGGCGGCAGCCATCGGGCGAAGATCGGCGCGAGGGCGCGCAGGTCCAGTTCCTCGGTGCGGCCTGCCAACGCGGCGGCGATGTCGACGACCGCCCCTGGCAGCCAGTGGATCTCGACGCGCGATCCACCCTCAATCGCCAAGGCACCCCAACCGGCGTGGTTGCCGGACGTCTGAAAGAGGTGCGCGTCGTCGGTGGCGTATCGGCCGATGCGGGATGCCGATTCCCGGACGTCACCGATGAAGGTTGAGTTCAGTGGCAGCAGTGGAGTCTTCATTTGGGCGAACTGGTACTCGGTCTCCGCG
>NZ_JAGPXY010000019.1 GCF_018070325.1 Micromonospora sp. H61 | reverse complement strand
CGTCGACGTCGAGGACGGCCGCTTCGAAGGTCTCGCCCACCCGCTGCTCCAGCACCGCCGCCTCGGCCAACTCGACGGCGCCACGCGCCGCCGCCGAGGAGACCCGGTCGGTGCTCGCCATCACCTCGGGCAGCCGGGGCAACGCGGCGCGAGCCCAGTCGGGCACCGCCTGGCCCGCGTGCAGGGCCAGGCAGACCTCGGTGGCGTACCGGTCGGCCAGTCGCCGCAACGGCGCCGTCACATGGGCGTACGCGGCTGCCACGCCACCATGTTCCGGCTGCTCCGGCAGCTCCCCGTCGAAGGCGGTGTACGCGGCACCGCGCATCAGCTCGGCAGCCTGGTCGATGAACGCTGCGGCGCGCGGCTGGGCGGCGTCCAGACCGGCGATGACCTGCCCCGGGCCCACGTCGTCCGGCCAGTGCACACCCAGCGGCGCGGCGGCGGCCCGCAGCCGCTGCACCGCCTCCGGCTTGGGCGCCGGCATCGTACGCAGCAGACCCACCCGGCCGGCCAGCATGATGTCGGCGGCGGCCATCCCGGTCAGCAGGGAGATCTGCGCGTTGTGCTCCTCCATCGGCACCGGCGCGCGCAGCACCAGCCGCCAGCCCTCACCGTCGGGCTCCAGATCCTGCTCGGGCAGTGGCAGGTTGATGGCGCCTCGGCTCAGCCCACGGGCGGTCAGCCGGTCGCCGATCTCCGGCAGCAGCGCGATCGGGTCGGGTAGCCGCCCGGCCTCGGCTGCCGCCTGCACCCCGGCGTAGTCGAGTTTGGCGCGGCTGCGGACCAGGGCGCGTTCCAGCTCGACGGCAACGGTGCCGCCGTCGGCGTCCAGGTCGATGGTCCAGACCACCGCGGCCCGGTCGTCGTCGGGCAGCAGGCTGGCAGCACCCTCGCTGAGGGTGTGCGGGTGCATCGGTACGTTGCCGTCGGGCAGGTAGATGGTCTGCCCCCGCCGCCAGGTCTCCGCCTCCAACGCCCCACCCGGGGTGACGTGCGCGGCGACGTCGGCGATCGCGTACCGCACCCGATAGCCCCCACCGGGGCGGCGGCTGAGGTGCATCGCCTGGTCCAGGTCCCGCGAGGTGGCGGGGTCGACGGTGACGAACGGTATGTCGGTGCGGTCGACGGGCGGCTGCAGCGGTGCCGCAGCCGCCTCGTCGGCTTCACGCTGGGCGTCGGCCGGAAACTCCTCGGGCAGGCCGAGTTCGCGGCGCAACGCGCCGAAGTCGATGCGGGGCGCGAGTACGCGTCGGATGACCACGGGTCAATCCTGACAGCGCCATGGGTGATCCGCTTCCGGTGACCGGCCGGAAATCCGACCGGTGAGGGGATGCTCCGTGCTCAGCCGGTCGCCTTGCGGGCGGCGCTGCGGGCCCCCTTGGGGGCGGTGGCTCGGGCGGCGACCGGGCGGGCCGGAGACTTGCGGGCGGTCACCTTGCGGGCCGGTGCCTTGGCCGCGACGGTCTTCTTCGCGGGGGCCTTCTTCGCCGCCGCCTTGCGGGCGGTGGTCGACGAGGTACCCGTCGCCTTCGCGGCCGGGGCCTTCTTGGCCGGAGCCTTGCGCGCGCCGCCGCTGGGGCGGGTCGACGCGGTCTTCTTCGCCGCGGCCGTCTTCTTCGTCGCTGTCTTCTTGGCGGCGGACGCCTTGGTCGCCACCTTCCGCGCCGGCGCCTTCGCCGCGCTGGTGGTCTTGCGCGCCGGCGCCTTCGCCGCGGTGGTGGTCTTCCTCGCCGCGGTGGTGGTCTTCTTCGCCGCCGAGGCGGTGGTCTTCTTCGCCGCGCTCACCGTCTTCTTCGCCGTACCCGTGGTCTTCTTCGCGGCGGTGGTGGTCTTGCGCGCGGTGGACGCCGGGGCCCCCTTGGCGGCGGTGGTCGTCTTACGGGTGGTGGTCACGGCCTTCGCTGGGGCCTTCTTGGCCGCTGCGGTGGTCTTGGTCGTGGCCTTCTTCGCGGGGGCCTTCGTGGCCGCCGTGGTGGTCTTCCTCGCCGGGGCGCGACCCGCCCCGCCGGCGGCCTTGCGGGCCGGTGCCTTCGCGGCAGCCGCGGTGGACTTGCGCACGGGGGTGGTCCGGCTCGCCGCCGTGTTCCGCTCCGCCGCGGCGGTCTTCTTCGCGGTGGTGCGTCGGGCGGCCGGGCGCTTGGTGGCCTGCTGTGCTTCGGCCATCGTGGTTCCCTCCTCGGGGGACGTGCTCTCGCGTGCGTCCTCGCGGAGCACGAAATACCTCGGCGCGAGCCGTCCCGCGCCGCCTATCTGTCGTCCCCGGCCCAACGAGCGTCCTCGGCATCCCACGCCTCGTTCCGCTCCTGCACTCGTTGCAGGGCGTTCTCCGCGTCGGCCGCCGAGTCGTACGGGCCGAGAACGTGCTTCGCCGGACACACGTTGGCGTCCGTCTCGACCCGGTGATGCCGGGTGCACCAGTAGAACTGCCCACCACGTCCGCTGTCGCTCATGGGAATCACTGTGCACCGCGAACCGGCCGGCCGCCACCGGATCGCACAAGTCGCCGACGATCTCCACAGTAGATATGCATCGCGTTCGTCGGGCCGAAATGGCGAAACGCGTGGGACTGGAACTCCAGAAGATGCGCAGGTGAGCCTCGCTATAGGGCACATCTATGATCGCCGGATGGCGACACCGGACTACATCGTGGGGCTGCGCAAGCACGTCGGTCACGACCTGCTCTGGCTGCCGAGCGTCAGCGCGGTGGTCCGCAACGACGCCGGTGAGCTGCTGCTCGGCCAGCGTGCCGACGACGGGCGCTGGTCGGTGATCAGCGGTTTCGTCGAGCCGGGCGAGCAGCCGGCCACCGCGCTGGTCCGCGAGGTGCGCGAGGAGACCGGCCTGGAGGTGGTGCCGGTGCGGATGTCCAGCGCCGTGTCGCACCCGCACACGTACCCGAACGGGGACCGCTGCGACTACCTCAACCTGGGGTTCCTGTGCCGGTTGGTGGCCGGCACCGCCCGGGTCAACGACGACGAGTCGCTGGCCGTGCGGTGGTTCCCACTGGACCGGCTGCCCGAGCTGGACAAGCACGCCCTGCTGGTCATCGCGTACGCGTTGCGCGAGAACCAGCTGGCCGGCTACCTGGAGCCGGGTACGACGTGGGACGACGTACCCGACTGAGGTTCACACCGGGGTCGGCGCGAGGGCGACGGGCGCGGCGGGCGCCGACCGGGCCGCCCGGATGGTGTACGCGAGCGCGTACGGCGTGCAGGCCAGGTAGAGCATGGGTTCCGCCCGCACCTCGTTGGTGACGATGTGGAAGATCTCCCATGAGATGGTGGGCCGGGGCAGGCTGATGTTCCATTCGGTCCACGTGGCGAGGAGCCACAGCGGCGAGGAGAGCCAGTCGACGCCGCCCAATGGCGTCGGACTGCTGACCGGGCCGGCGCGACCGCCCGCCGCGACGACGTCGACGACAGCGAGAATCACCGCGAGGTCGGCGGCGGCGAGCGCGCCGAGGGCGCCCACCCACCAGGCCGCACGGAGTCGATTCCGGCCCGCGAGGCTCGCCGCGGCCCAGAGGGCCAGCGTCAGGCCGGCCAACCAGAGCAGCACCCCGGGCACGAACGTGGCCAGGTCGTCCGGGGAGATGGCTGACAGGAACACGACAGCGGTCACGCCGATGGGAAGCACCACGCCGAGCGCGATGCGCAGCGGGCCGTCGAGTGCGGTGTGCCGGGCCCAGCGTGCGGCGAACACCGCCAGCAGGACGGCCAGCCCGACGGTGAGCGCCGTCCAGATCGGCCTCTGCATCCGCTCGGACCAGCCCTGGGTCACCATGCGCTCGATCGGCATGAGGGCGAACGCGCTGGCGAGCACGATCCCGACGCAGGCGATCGGGGAGAGCAGTAGTGCGGCGACGGTGCGGCCGGCCCGAGCACGCATCACTGTGCGATCGACGATCGGGGCACCGGCGCGGCTGACGGCCAGGCTCACCGCGAAGCCGACCATCTTCGTCCGGCGGCGGCTCTCGGCGAGCACGTGCAGCTCGGTGGCCCACTCGCGGCGCAGGTCGTCGCGAACGTCGGCCGGCCAGCGACGTGCGGCCAACTCCAACAGCAGCTCGGCGGCCCGGCGGGTCATCACGCCGGTGCTCCGGTGGGCTCGGTGCCGCCCCACGAGCGACGGCCGTCGGGGATCGCGGCCCGCAGGTCGGCGAGCGCCTGGCGGGCCTGCGTCACCCCGACGGCGGTCAGTCGGTAGTAGCGGCGGGCCGGCCGCCCGGCCGCGACGGGATCGATCGCCTCCCAGTCGGCGGCCAGCCAGCCGGCCCCCTGCAACCGGTGCAGCACCGGGTAGAGGGTGCCGCTGGGCAGGCCGGTCAATCGCATCAGGTCGAGCCCGTAGCGCTGCTCGTCGGGCTCAACGAGCAGCGCCGCGAGCACCTTCGCGACCGGAATCGTCATCCGCATCCGACCACTGTATCGGAACTCTACATAGGGGTGGGGGACGTCAGGATTCCGCCGTGGCCGGCGCGGGTAAGCACAGCGGGCATGACGACGGACGACGAGCCCGCCGGGCTGCGGGTGCTGACCCTCAACCTGCTCGCCCCCGAATTCGCCGACTGGGAACGCCGCCGAGCCGTCCTCAAGCCGGGCCTGGCCCGCCTGCGACCGGACGTGGTCGCCCTTCAGGAAACCGTCTGGGGCAACGGCTACGACCAGGCGACCGACCTGCTCGGCCCGAACCACCACGTGATACGCCACAGCGGGCGCTCCGCCGACGGGGTCGGCGCCGCGCTGGTCAGCCGCTGGCCGGTCGGGACCGTCCGCGAACTCGACCTACACGTCACTGAACGGGTCGACATTCCCTGGTCCGCGGTGGTCGTGGCGGAGATCGAGGTGCCACCGCCCGTCGGCACCGTGCTGGTCGCCCACCACAAACCCACCTACCAGTTCGGGTACGCCCACGAGCGGGAGTTGCAGGCCGCCCGGTCCGCGACCTTCGTCGAGACACTGCTGGCCGGACGGGACCTGCCCGTCGTCCTCGTCGGCGACTTCGACGACGACGTCGACTCCGCCAGCGTGCGCTTCTGGCGCGGCAAACAGTCGCTGCACGGGTGCAGCGTCGCCTACCAGGATGCCTGGCCGACGGTGCACCCGGACGACCCCGGGCACACCTTCACCCCACACAACCCGCTGGTACGAGCGGGCACGATGCCACTGGAGACGGGACGTCGGATCGACTACGTCATGGTCCGCTGCGGCCCCCACGGGCCGAACCTGGCCGTGGCGTACTGCCAGCGGGTCTTCGACGAACCGGTCGACGGGGTCTGGGCCAGCGACCACTTCGGCGTACTCGCGGACCTGCGGCTGCCCGACCACCCGCCGGGCCGGTGGCGGTGAACGGCAGACCTGGCAGGCGCCGGGCCGACGTTGCGCACGTCGACCCGGCGCCGCAGCTCAGGACGGAACCCGCTCCACCGGAATCCACAGCTCGGCGTCCGCCTGGGTGCCGTCCGCCGACACCCGGACCCGGGAGATCTCCGGTCCAGGTCGGCTGCGGTACGGGTTGGACGGAAACCACTGGGTGAACACGTCACGCCACAGGAACTGCACCGCCTGCGGAAACGCACCGGAGATGGTGAACACCGCCCACGAGCCGGCCTGCACCGGCAGCGCGTCCAGGTCCTCCGGCGGCACGGCGCCGGTCACCACCCCGTGCCAGTAGTCCAGCTCGGTGCCCTCCTGCCGGCTGTCGGCGAGGTTGTCGCTGACGTTGACGATTCCCTTCGGCTCCTGATCGGAGAGCGCCTCGATCCGCTCGGTCGTCTCCTTGTCGATGCTCCTGATGAACGCGACGATCGCCGGGTTCATCCCCTCGTGCACCAGCGGGACCCGGGCCTTGCGCCCCACCAGCGCGAACGCGTCCTTGTCGACGATTCGGTACTCCATGCTGCCGCTCCCTTCGACCGTGAGTCGGAAGGACATCCGGGGCTGGGCGCGCAGCGCTGCGCCCGTACGCCGAGCTTCTCCGGGGCCCACGCCGTGCACGGCGTGGAACGCCCGGGCGAACGCCTCCGCCGAGCCGTAGCCGTAGTGCACGGCCACGTCGAGCAACGTCCGCTCCCCCGCCAGCACGTCCGCACCCGCGACGGTGAGCCGACGCCGCCGGATGTACTCCGACAGCGGCATCCCGGCCAGCGCGGAGAACAGCCGCCGGAAGTGGTACTCCGACGTCAGCGCGATCCGCGCCAGCTCGGCCACCTCAATCTTCTGGTCGAGGTGGCGCTCGATGTACGCCATGGCCTCGTTGAGCCGATCCAGCACCCGGGCCTCCTTCCCTTTCGAGCACTGACGCTAGGTCGCGGGGTGGGTCGCCCACCCGACATCCGATGCCCGCATCGGTCGGGTGCGACCGCACGAACCGCCATGTCTAGCCTGGCGGACTTTGCTTACCGAGGAGGTCGACGTGGCCGAGTATCCGCAGGACGTCGTGCAGCGCTTCCACGGCACCCCCGAACAGGTCGACGCCGCCTCGGCGGCAGCAGCCGAGGTCGAGCAGCCGGGCGGAACCACCCGGGCCGACGGTTGATAATCCTGACGGTCGCTCTGCCGGAAAGGGGTCTTCGATGGTGCGATGGCACTGGGTCGTTCCGGTGGTGGCGGCGGCGATGCTCGCTGGTTGTGGCACCGACACGACCGACCCTGTCGACGCCGCGCTACCCCGCGGGGAGAGCCTCGGCGAGCTGCGTCAGCAGGCACGGGAGGCATTGGCCCGGTACGACCAGGCCGTCATCGACGCAGGCGGCGCTGGCGCCGTCACCCCGACACCCCCACCGTGGAACTCCCCGCCGGGCATCGCCATCGAGTCGGCGACCACAACCGGGGCCGGTACGCATCTGACCGTCGACTTCACCGGCGCCTTCGGGCCGGCGACCGGACGCTGTGGTGCCGACTACCACGCGGAGTCGGTCGAGTCGGCCAACGCCGTCGTGGTCATCGTCATCGCGCAGCACCACAACAGCGGCGAGGCGTGCACCCTCGCGGGCTACTCGCGTACCGCAACCCTCAATCTGGCCCAACCGCTGGGCAGGCGGCCGGTCCTCGACGTACGCCAAGGGCAACCGGTCCCGCTCACCCTCAGGTGAGCGCGATCAGCGTGTTCAGCGCGGCAGTCACGCGCAGATCTTGGACAGTTTCCGTTATCAGTTAACGGAAACTGTCCAAGATTGGGCCGTAGGCCGAGGATGTGAGCCCGCCGGTGACCATCCGAATCCGTCAGGAACAGTCAAAGCGGTAGTCGAACGGCCTGGTGGGGCACGCGGTGCAGACGAACAGGTAGATCCCGCCGACGTCGCCCAGCATGAGCCCGGTGGGGTTCTGGATCGTCGACCACGGATGATCGTCGGTGGTGGCCGTCTCCCAACCGGACATCGCCGGACGATCCTCTACCGGAATCCACCGCTTTTCGTCACCGCGGCTGAACTCCCAGCTGGCGACCGTCAGCAGATGGTCCATCAGCGAGCCGCACCCGCAGACCGGCCAGTCCGGAGACTGGGTCCAGCCGGGGTAACCGCCGACCTTGATCCCCGAGGCGACCGCCAGATCGGCTTCGTACTTCCAACCGGTCTCCTGCGCCACCCGCTTCATCGTGTCCTCGATCTGCGGCCAGACGGCACGCGGGAGGTCCCAGGATGGGTACTCGGTAACCCGCTCCGGGTCGAGCACACAGCGGCGGGGGACGTGCGATGGATCTGACTCCACATCCGGTACGGGCATTTCTTGAAGCCGGGCGCCGATGTCGGCGCGGCGACGCCACCGCAGTTCGGGGCGAGGTGACGTCCACGGTTCATGCTCGAATGGGCACCACAACACCTGTAGGACGTCCGCGCCGGCCGGGAACGGCACCTCGGGCACGTCCTCGGCCAGCAACTGCATCACCGGCACCAGCGGCGCCGCCGGTTCACCCGGAGAATCGAGGTAGTGGTCGCCGGGCTCCGGCCCGTCGCACATCGGCCAGGCTTCGTCTGCCGGCCACAGCAGCACGCCGCCGATCGTAGGAGGCGCGCAATCAGCGTGTTCAGCGCGGCGGCTGCTGCATGATCCAGGTGGGCAAGGGCTCCGGCAGGAAGCCCGCCACCTCCCAGCCGGCCCTGCGGTACAGCTCGACGTTGCCCGGGTTGCTGGTCTCCAGGATCGCCGGCAGGCCCTCGGCGGCGGCACGGGCCAGGCCGGCCCGCATGACGGCACGTCCCCAACCGCGTCCGGCGTTGTCGGGGTGGGTGCCCAGGACGCCGAGGTACCAGAACGGGAACGTCGGCAGTGCGGCGTGCACGGCGTCGTCGTAGCCCTGGACGCGGGCCATCACGTCGGCGGGGTAGTGGGCGGCGAGCCCACCCTTCGGTGACCCGGTCGACGACCCGGCCGGTGGCTCCCAGATGGCGACCGACGCACCCCCACCGAGCGTCCAGATCGACGACTGGTGCACCCGGTTGTCGAAAAGGTGCCCGAAGTAGGCTGCGGCGTACCGCGGATAGGTTTCCTCGTCGGGAAAGAGGCACCGCAGGATCGGATCCTTGACGAACGCGGCGACCAGCGTTTGAACCACCGCATCGCGGTCCGCCGGGGTGGCGATGGTGATCTCGGGCGCTGTCACAGCAGTCGACACTATCCGGAAAAGCGCCTTGACCCTGACACGGTGGCGGACCGGAGACTTGCCCCATGGACCTCGATGACTACCGGAGCCACTCCCCCTACAGTGACCCCGGTCGACACGGCGGGCTCCTCGACGCCGTGGCGACCGACATCCCCACCGCGGCGGCGACCGCCCGCAACGTGATCGTTCACTACCGGGCCGGCGGCGTCGAGCTGCCCGACGACCGGCTGGACGAGGTGAACCGCCGCTGGATGGACCGCATCCTCGACACCGACCAGTCCCGCTTTCCCCTGCCACTGAGCGCTGAGCGCCCGGCCGTGGACCGGGTGGCCGGCTGCTGCCGGGACCACACACTGCTATCGATCGCGATCCTCCGTCAGCACGGCATTCCCAGCCGTAGCCGGGTCGGCTTCGCCTCGTACTTCACCCAGGGCTGGCACCACGATCACGTGCTGCTGGAGTACTGGGACGGCGAACGCTGGGTCTGGGCCGACCCGGAGCTCGACCCGGCCGGCGACTGGCGGTTCGACGGCTACGACATCGACCCGACGGCAGGGCTGTTCGACTCGGCAGCGCGGGTGTGGTCGGCGTACCGGGCCGGGACGATTGATCCGAACGTCTACGGCGTGGCCCCCGACGTGCCGGTCCACGGCGCCTGGTTCATCTACGACTACGTCCTGCACGAACTGGCCCATCGGCAGAAGGACGAGTTGCTGCTGTGGGACAGCTTCGGCGCGATGACCGACGACCTCGCCAACGCCGACCTCACGCTCGCCGACGAGATCGCCGCCCTGCTGCTCGAAGCCGACGACGGCGACGAGGCCGCGGAGAATGCGCTCGCCGACCGGTACGCGACCGACAGCCGTCTGCGTCCCGGTGCTCAGGTACGCAGCTTCTCCCCGGTCTCCGGCACGGTGAACACTGTCGATCTGCGCGTCAGCCGAAGGTGAAGGCGTACGCCTCGGCGCCGGGCTCGCCGAACGTGATCTCCAGGGCCCGCTCCCGGACCGCGCCGCCCTGGCGGACGAGCTGGTAGAGCCGGCCGTCCTGGAGTACGCCGTTGCCGTCCTCGTCGACGTCAACGCCGTGTGCCGGGCCGGGGGCCGCGCCGTCGAGCAGCACGCGGAACGGGATCGACGCTCCCGCCCCGGGGGCCAGCACGAGATGCGCGTCGCGCGCGTGGAACCGGAAGGCGATGCCACCGCCGGCCCGGTCCAGCACGACGTTCTCCGACCCGATCGTCCACTCCCCCGCCAACGCCCACTGGTTGAGGTCGAGGCTCTCCGGCACCTGGTAGGCGCGGCGTTCGTCGAGCGCCGGACCGTTCGGCGACGCGAAGTGTTCGCCGCGACTGAAACCGAGGTACGTCTCGGGTGTGCGCAGGTTGTCCCAGTCGGCCTCCGCCTCCGGGCCGAGCCCCTTGACGGGTACGGGTTCCCGCTCGATGCCGAGCAGTTGCTGGAGCACCCGCTCGGACTGCTCGTAGCGTCCCTCGCCGAAGTGCTCGTCGCGGATGACACCGTTTCTGTCGACGAAGTAGAGCGCCGGCCAGTAGTGGTTGTCGAACGCACTCCAGATCGCGTAGTCGTTGTCGACCGCCACCGGGTAGTCGATCGAACGGGCCGCCACCGCCCGCCGCACCCGGTCGACGTCGTGCTCGAATCCGAACTCCGGGGTGTGCACACCGACGACGACCAGCCCGTCATCGCGGTAGGCCTGCGACCAGGCACGTACGTACGGCTCCTGGCGCAGCCAGTTGATGCAGGTCAGCGTCCAGAAGTTGACCAGGACGACGCGCCCGCCCAGGTCGGCGAGGCCGAGTGGCTCGGAGTTGAGCCACTCGGCCGCCCCGTTCAGCGGGGGCAGGTGCACGGCCATCTAGCGCAGTGACCGGAAGGCGGTGCGAAGCTCTTCGGAGAAGATCTTCGGCTGTTCCCAGGCCGCGAAGTGCCCGCCCACGTCGAGCTTGTTGTAGTAGATGAGGTTGGAGTACGCCTGCTCGGCCCAGCTCTGCGGCGCCTCGTACAGCTCGTCGGGGAAGACGCTCACGGCGACCGGGACGTTCACGCCCTTGGCGGCGAAGAACGACAGCTTGTTCTCCGCGTACAGACGGGCCGCTGAGATCGCGGTGTTCGTCAACCAGTAGAGCGAGATGTTGTCCAGGATGTCGTCGCGGGTGAGGCCCGCTTGGGCTCCGTCGAACACCTGCGCGATCAGGGCCAGACTCTTCGCGTCGTGGTCGAGCAGGAAGGACGCCAGACCGACCGGAGAATCCGCCAGCCCGGTCAGCGTCTGCGGACGTGTCGCCATCATGAGGGCGTAGGCGACGTGTTTCCAGACGTAGTTGGCTTCCTCGGCGGCACGCATTTCGTCGTCGGAGAGCCCGGATGGCAGCGAGCCCATGGCGTTGTTCGCGCCGGTGATGTCGCCCTGAAAAAGCAGGTCGATCTCCGGTGGGATCGCACCGGGCATGTTGGTGTGGATGCCGAGCAGTTCCGGAGGTGCCTGGAGGCCCATCTGGTCGACGATCACCGCACCCCAGTCGCCGCCCTGCGCGACGAACCGGTTGTAGCCGAGCCGTTTCATCAGCTCCGTCCAGGCGGTCGCGATCTTCTGCGGGTTCCACCCCGACTCGGTCGGCTTGCCGGAGAAGCCGTGGCCGGGCAGCGACGGGATGACCAGGTGGAAGGCGTCCGACTCGCTGCCGCCGTGCGCCGTCGGGTCGGTGAGCGGCTCGATGATCTTCATCTGCTCGATCACCGAGCCCGGCCACCCGTGGGTGACGATGAGCGGCAGCGCGTCCTCGTGCTTCGAACGCACGTGGATGAAGTGGATGTCCACCCCGTCGATGGCGGTCATGAACTGCGGTACGGCGTTCAGCCGCGCCTCGACCTTGCGCCAGTCGTACTCTTTCTCCCAATAGCGGGCGACGGCCTGAATGGTGGCGAGTGGCACGCCCTGCGACTGGTCGTTCACCGTTTCCTTGTCCGGCCAACGGGTGGCCTTGATGCGCCTCTTCAGGTCGTCAAGGTCGGCCTGGGGAATGTCGATCGAGAACGGCCGAATCTCCGTGGTGCCCGGACGAGTCTTGGTTTTGACAGCCATGCGTGTTTCCTCTCCGTCTAGGTTTGCGCCTCGCGAGGAGAAATCATGGGTGAAAGGCTCTGCCCGGACTTATGTGCCAACGATGGGCACGCCGCCGCCATATCTCGGAGCCTAGAACGCCGCACCGGTTGCTCGTGGCGATACGAGCAGCACTCTCATCCGTCAGCTCCGGGGGCCGCGACGGCGTGTTCGGCGGCGCGGCTGACCTGCTCCCAGCCCGCCCAGGTGTCCATCCGTCGGCGGGCGATGTCGAACGCCAGGTCGTACACCATGCTGCCGAGCAGGAGCCGCAGCGGCGGCTCGTCGCTGTCGACCAGTTGCAGCAGCGCGTCGGCGGCCAGCCGCGGTTCGCTGTCGATCGACCCTTCCGCCCACTGGCGCTCCAACTCGGCGCGCAGTGGCGCGTAGGCGTCCATCGGGGTGGTGGCGCGCACGCTGGTGTAGAGGTCGGTCCAGTATCCGCCCGGCTGCACGATGCTGAGCTTGATGTCGAAGGCCGCCGCCTCCATCGCCAACGCCTCGCTCATGCCCTCCAGGGCGAACTTGCTCGCGCTGTAGAGGCCGGTGCTCGGGAAGCCGCCGAGCGCGGCGATGCTGGAGACCTGCACGATGTGGCCGGACCGTTGGGCGCGCAGGTGCGGCAGCACTGCCTGACTGACCCAGAGCGCGCCGAAGAGGTTGACCTCGAACTGGGCGCGTGCCTCGGCCTCGGTGAACTCTTCGATCATGCCCATGGACAGGGTTCCGGCGTTGTTGACCACGATGTCGAGCCGGCCGAAGTGCTCGACGGCGGTGTTCACGGCGGCGATGACCGCCGCGCGGTCGGTCACGTCGAGGGGCAGGGTCAGCAGCCGGTCGGCGTACTTCTCGTCGAAGTCGCCCTGGGCGATGGTCCGGGCGGCGGCGACCACCCGGTCACCCCGGTCAAGCGCGGCATCGGCGAACGCGCGGCCCAGGCCGCGGCTGGCACCGGTGATGAACCAGGTACGCATGTGTTTCTCCCAGCACTTCAAGACGAGACGGTCCGTCTCGTGATGTGCCGAGACTAGAACCGCGACGTTGCCTACGTCAAGACGAGACGGTTCGTCTCGTATGCTGGTATCGTTCTGCTCATGACGCCCAACACGGCCCGGCGGAGAGAGACCTCCCGACGCGCCATCCTCACCGCGGCCTTCGACCTGCTCCAGGAGACGGGGTACGCGAAGCTCAGCATCGAGGGCATCGCCGCGCGGGCCGGCGTCGGCAAACAGACCATCTACCGCTGGTGGCCGTCGAAGGGCGCTGTCATCTTCGACGCTTTCCTCATGCTCAGCGAGGCCACCGAGGGTGGGCCGCCGACGCTGCCGGACACCGGCGACCTGGCGGCGGACCTGACAGTGGTGCTGCGCGCCACGGTCGAGGAGATGAACGACCCCCGGTACGAGCAACCGATGCGAGCGCTGGCCACCGAGATCGCGCTCGACCCCGAGCTGGCCGCGGCGTACGCCGAACGGTTGGACGGGCCGTTGAAGGAGGCCAAACGGCAGCGCCTGCGCAGCGCCCAGCAGGCCGGGCAGATCGCCGACGACGTCGACCTCGGCGTGGCGGTGGACATGATCTGGGGGCCGGTGCTCAACCGCTGGCTGCACCGCAGCGGGCCGCTCACCGCCGAGTACGCCGACCTCGTCGTCGCCACCGCCCTCAACGGACTGCGCCCCCGCCGATCCGGCGAGTGACGATCGGTGGGACGGCTTTGCGCTGCCCCAGCGCGGTGCGGCAACATCAGGTGCCGTGACGGCACCAGGCACGGCCCCCGACAACGACATCCCGGCCGGCGACGACGGCACGCCCCGGTCGAGTCGGCGGGTCAGACACTGGTTGGCCGGCGCCGGCGTCACCGCCCTGGCCGCCGTGCTGGGCATCACCCTCGCCGTCCGCGGCGGCGCCACCCCGGCCTGCGCCGCGCCGCCGACGGGCAACGCCGTCCACAAGGGAACTGCCAGCTTCTACGACGCGGGCCGCTCGGGCGGCAACTGCTCCTTCCCGGGCCCGCCGGCGGACCGGCTCTACGTGGCCCTCGGCGCGTCCCAGTACTCCGGATCGGCGGCCTGCGGCAGTTACCTGGAGGTGACCGGTCCGAAGGGCAAGGTCCGGGTCATGGTGATGGACCAGTGCGGCGGCTGCGGACCCAGCAAGATTGACCTGTCCACCGAGGCGTTCACCAGGATCGCGGACCGGTCGCAGGGCATCGCACGTGTGACGTACCGGGCGGTGGTGAACCCGCCACTCGATGGAGGGCTCACCTTCCGGATGAAGGGTGGCGCGTCGAAGTACTGGTTCGCGGTGCAGGTCGGCAACCACGGCAACCCGCTCCGCTCGGTCGAGGCGAAGGGGCCGGGTGGTGGCTTCCGCAAGGCCGCCCGGCAGAGCGACAACCACTGGACCATCGAGGGCGGGATCGGCCCCGGGCCGTACAGCATCAGGGTCACCGACGTGTACGGACGCCAGGCGACCGCCACCGGCATCCGCATGGTCACCAAGCAGGTGCAACGCAGCACGGCCGCCCTCGCCAGCGCCTCCCCCACGCCCAGCAGCTCGCCCTCGGCCCCGCCGAGCCCCACCATCGCGCCCGCACCGACGCCGACGGAGTCTGTCGCGCCGACGGCGACAGTCGAAGCGCTCGCGGGCGCCGCCGCTCCACTCGACCGCCCCCGCTGCTGACCGCTCGCCCTTGGCTGGCCCGGTCACGGCATCGCAATGAGCTGCGGTCGGTCAAGTCCGCGCTGTCAGGCCCAGTCGAGGCGGTGGCGCAGGAGGGACCGTTCGGCCGGGTTGGTGGCGAGGGCGAGGGCGCGTTCGTCGGCGATCCGGGCCTGGATGGCGTCGCCGAGGTCGCGGAGCAACTCGGCTCGGGTGGCGTGGAACAGGTGGTAGCCGTTCAGTTCACCGGCCAGGGCGTCGACCTCGGCGAGCGCGACTGACGGTCCGCTGACGTAGCGCAGCGCGACTGCCCGGTGCAGCCGGGTAACCGGTGACGGTGCCAGGCGCAGCAGCAGGTCGTAGAGCACGGTGATCTGAGTCCAGTCGGTCTCCTCCCACCGGGTGGCCTCGGCATGGCAGGCGACGATGGCGGCTTGCAGCTGGTACGGGCCTGGCCTTCCCTGCGCTGCCGCCTGGGCGATCAGCCGGCCGGCGGCGGCAATGGCGCGGCGGTTCCACAGAGATCGGTCCTGGTGCTGGAGCTGGACGATCCCATCGTCCCGGTCGAAGCGGGCGCTGGCTCGGGCTCGGTGCAGCCGGATGAGCGCCAGCAGGCCGGCGACCTCCGGTTCGGTGGGCATGAGCTGATGCAGCAGAGCGGCGAGGAACTCGGCGTCGTCGGCCAGGTCGCGGGATTGGGCCTGGCCGCCGCCCGTGGACAGGTACCCCTCGTTGAAGAGCAGGTAGATCACCGCAAGGACCTCGGTGAGCCGGGAGCCGAGATCGTCCGCCGACGGGATCCGGTACGGGATGGCCGCGTCGCTGATCTTCCGTTTGGCGCGGGTGATGCGCTGCCCGACGGTGCTCTCCGGGACGAGGAACGCTCGGGCGATCTGCGCGGTGGTCAGACCGCACACCACCCGCAAGGTGAGGGCGACCTGGGCGGCCCGGGGCAGAGCCGGATGGCAACAGGTGAAGATCAGCCGAAGCCGGTCGTCTGCTGGCGGCTCGACCGGCCACGCCACCGACGCCAGCTTCCGGCGGTGGCGCTGCTCGCGGCGAATCTGATCCAGACCGCGGCGACGGGCAACCGTATACATCCAGGCAGCCGGCCGGTCAGGAATCCCTTCCACCGGCCAATGAGTCAGTGCGGCCTCGACGGCGTCCTGGACGAGGTCCTCGGCGGCGCTGAAATCACCGACCAGATGCACCAGGGCCGCGGCGAGCTGGCCCGCGTGATCGCGGACCACCCGGGCCAGCTCGGCGTACGTCGGTCGGCTCATCCGGCGATGGGGCGAATCTCCACCACCGGGCAGGCTGGCCAGGACCTGGCGATCCGCAGTGCCTCGTCAAGGTCGGCCACCTCGATCTCGGCGTAGCCGCTGACGATCTCCTTACCCTCCACGAACGGGCCGTCGGAAACCAGCGGCTCGCCCCGGTCCAGCCGCAGAGTGGTGGCGGTGTCCGGCGGCATCAGGTGGGCATGATGAGTGATCTTGTCTTGGTGGTCGGCGAACCACTGCTGCACCCGGGCGTAGGCCCGGTTCCGCTCGGGCTCATCCATGGCGGCCAGGTCGGCGGCGAACTGTGGCGTGTCGACGAACATCAACACGTACTTCATCGTTCCTCCAAGGGCGGTCTACGGGACGAGGCGGGTGATGCGCCTCCACCAACCAGACGACCAGCGAGGCTCCCGATCCGACAACCAGCCGAACCTGTTTCCGGGTAGGTGTCAACGACGGTGAAGGTCAGACCCCTACGAGGGTGAGGAGCCGATCCATCTCGGCCACCGGTAGCGTCGGTGCGGCGGCGGTTGCACGCGCTACCGACTCGTCCGGATCGGCGAGCAGGGCGCGACGCGCGTGGGCCGGTAGGTTTGGATGCCCGGCGACTGCGTGGCGAACCTCGCTCTCGGGGTCGGTGGCCAGACGTTCGGTCAGCTCGACGGGCAGGCCCAGATCTCGGGGTGCCAGGCATCGCATCCGTGGATCCGGGTCGATGGCCAGCCGGCGCAGAGTTGATGGCGGAAAGGTGAACTCGTCGGCCGGCCGCCAGTTCGTCATCTTGTCCGGACGGAACTCACGGTCGATGCGTTCGGCTGTGGTCAGATCGACAAGGTGTGGGGCGTGTGTGGCCATGGTCGTACGTACGCCGCTGTCGTCGTCGTTGAGCAGCCGGATGACGGCGTCTGCCGGTAGCGCCCGGCTGCGGTCGGGCGGCGGCACCGGGTGCGGTAACCGCGCGTAGTAGGTCGAGCATGGGCGGCTTCGACCCACCCCTTGACAGCATTCGGTGACACGCCTCATGAATCCCCATTTCATCGCAGGCGGAGCGCTTGGGGCTCGACTCCGACGAGGCCCGCAGACGATGGAGCGGTTGCGGGTGCAGATGTGGCCGCAGCGCCTGGGCAGCCCGCCGTGTGGAAACGCTGGGAGGGCGAATCTGGGTTGCGTCAGGACCCGTAGCGCCCGAGCATCGCCGAATGGATGCTGTGGTGCAGTGGGTTCGCACGTCGTGGACCAAGCGTTCGCGCGGCGGAGCCGAGGCGGCCCGGCGTAACGCCGTACCGGTGTCGTTCGCCCTGCCGGCACGGGCGGCGCCGCTCACCCACGAGATAGACATGGCGGAGGCCGACGGGTTCGAGCCACGCGAGCGCCTGATACACCCGCCGTACCGGAGCGAGGTGCGTCTCCGGTTGCTGGACGGCCAACTCCGGGTTGAACTGCTCGCGTCGGCCTGGGGTAGGCCGCGCCGTCACCGCCGGCCGCCCGCGGTGCGACTCGCCCACGGCGAATGGCTGCGCTGGCAGATCAACTACCGCTTCATCAGGACGACTGATGGCGACTGGCTGTACCGCTTGGACACGCTCAACCTGGCACACGGCGACGTTCCGGCCGACACCTTCCTCGGCGAACCGCCTCGATCCATCGACGAGCGCGCGCTTCTCTGGTAGCTGCCACAGCCGCGTCTCGGCCTTCGGGACCCGCCGTACCATCCGACGATGATCTCGAAGACCGTCGATGCGCGCGGCGGGCTCACCTATGTTGACCGCCTCGACGTCACCCCAGGCGACACGCTCAGGGTTGTCCGCCGAATGGCCAGGCCGGGCCGCCCGCACTGAGGGCCGAGGCCAACCCTGTCGACCGCGAGCCAGCAGGACAGATCGAGACCAGCCACCGCAGTCAGCCATACGGTGCCGTGTGCTCGATTGCGCCTCCAGGAGCCGGGCAGCGAACCGGGCAGCACCAAGCTGCCCGACGACCTCTACGCCCGGTGGGTGCAGTTCGGCACGTTCCAGCCGATCGACCGGCTGCACTCCAACCACAGCGACCGGCTGCCCTGGCAGTACGGCCCGGAGGCGAACGCGTCGGCCAAGAAGTTCCTGAACCTGCGGGAAAAGCTGCTTCCGTACACCTACGCCGCCGCCAAGGAGGCCACCCGCACGGGTACGCCCATCGTCCGCTCGATGTACCTGGCCTACCCGAATGAGCAGGCCGCCTATGCCACCGCCGGTTCGCAGTACCTCTACGGCCCGGACTACCTTGTCGCACCAGTGACGACGCCCGGCACCACCGCCACCACGTCGGTGTGGTTCCCGCCGGGCAACAGCTGGACCGACATCTTCACCGGGAAGACGTACCGGGGCGGCACCACGCAGAACATCACCACCACGCTGGACACCATGCCGGTGTTCAAGAAGCACTAGGTCCTATTTGCATGGGGTCCGGACATCGGCCGGGTGGGGCAACCCAGCCGGCCGGTTCGTTGCTTGGCTGGCTCGCTGGCTGGGCTCAGCGTCGGTGGGGCCGGCGGGCCAGGGACAACCACCCGAGGAATCTGGCGTGCATCGCGGGCAGGTCCGCGCGCAGCCCCAGGCCATACACGTCGTCGATCGCCTCCTGCATCGACGCGGCCAGGTAGAACGCCAGCGCGATCGAATGACCGTAGAACTCGGTCACGAGGGCGAGCTGCGCCGGGCTGCACGGCCAGGGCGCGGCGCAGTTGCGGCACAGCCAGGCTGGACGCATCGGCAGGTGCGGAGTCATCTGACCCGCACCGGACGTCGCGGACGCTTGGTTGGCCTGGCCGGTTTGGCAGGCAGGGCTTGCAGCCGCACGCCCGCGCGCATCACGAACAACTCGCGCCGCGCCACAGCGTCGTCGGCCGCGTTCAGCTGGTAGCCCTCAATCCAGACCCACCCGGCGTACGTGTGCCGCTCGGGCAGCTCGCGAATGACGCGTACGAAGATCGGGCGCAGGAACTGCACGCTCGCCGCGGTGGTCAGGAGGATCACGTCACCGGCCTCCATCTTCTCGGGTTTGTCGTCGGGCACGGTCTCCCCCTTGGTGCTGTTGGGAAGGGGCCGCTCCCGTGAGTGCTCGCCCGTCGGGAGCGGCCCCGCTACGAACGCGACCGCCGGATCTCGTGGGCCTGCCAGCCGCGCCGCCTGGTGACACTCTGCTGTGGAGACCACTACGCTCGGAAGGCGTTCCAGGTGTCCGGGCCGGAGCTGGCAGACAGGCTCTAGACGTGTGGCACCTCGGGTAGTCGATCTCCGATTTGAGGAGAGTTGTATGGCTGACGTGCCAAGTCCCCTCGCGGACTTCATCGTGAGCGAGATACGCCGCGCTCGTGGAGCGTCCGGGATGACGCAAGAGTCGCTCGGCCGGGCAGCGGGCTTCAGCGCTTCGCACGTCAGCGCCGTCGAGAGCGGCACCCGGGCGCTGACGATGGACTTCATCCGGGGAGCAGACCGCGCCTTCAACAACGACGGGTTGTTCGGACGTCTGGTGGTGAAACTCGGCGCACCGTCGTGGTTCCTGCCGTGGCTGGACGCCGAGCGTGGCGCACGACAGCTTCGACTCTTCGAGCCACTACTGATCCCGGGCCTGCTCCAGACCGAGAACTACGCCCGCGTCGTGATGCGCCTGAACGACCTCATGTCCGCCACGGAGGTCGACCAACAGGTAAGCGCTCGCATGAGCCGACACAAGATCCTCACCGGTGACAGCCCGCCGCAGGTGGTGGCCGTGCTGGATGAGTCCACGCTCCGCCGCGCGGGCGACGAACACGCCGGCATCATGGCGGAGCAGGTCGCCCACCTCATCACCGTCGCCGAACTGCCCCACGTGCACGTCCACGTGATCCCGGCGGGCGCCGGCCTCCACATCGGGTTGTCCGGGCCGTTCGCGCTGGCGCGGGCTGGTGACGGGACCTGGGTCGGGCACCTCGAAAATCAGCTGGGCGGGATCGTGGTCGACAACGAAGATGGGCTCCATACTCTTCAGACGAGGTGGGAGAACGTGAGGAACGAAGCACTCCCGCGCCGACAGTCCAACGAGCTGATGAAGGAAGTGCACAGCCATCATGGACCTCACTAACGCCATCTGGCGCACGTCCCGACGCAGCGGATCGTCCGGGGGCAACTGCGTCGAGGTCGCTGACAACCTTCCGGGCATCGTCGGCGTCCGGGACAGCAAGGACCCCGCCGGCCCGGCCCTGACCTTCGGTCCGGCTGCGTGGCAAGCGTTCGTCACTCAGGTCATCGGGCGGCCCTAACCAACGGCCAGTCGCGCGAAGGGCTTTGCGCTGGACCAAAGCAACCGACCACGTCCCAGATCACCGCGCTACCGCGCCGGCAATCCATCGACCTGCTGAAGGAAGTTGAGAGCCATCATGGACCTCAGGAACGCCCTGTGGCGCACGTCCACCCGCAGCGGCGCGAGCGGCGGGAACTGCGTCGAGGTGGCAAGCGACCTGCCCGGTGTTGTGGCCGTGCGAGATTCCAAGGACGTCACCGGGCCAGCGTTAATCTTCGGCCCGGCAGCCTGGACCGCATTCGTCGCCCAGGTCGCCGGGCGGCCCTAACCGCCTCGACGCGCTTCGCCTCACCCGGCGCTTCGGGGACTTCACAAACCGGGCGGGTTCCCAACATGCGACTGGGGCCCACTACTGCTGATCAGCATGCGTTCTGTCCGAGACTCGCGAACTCATCGACAGATACGCTTCTCTGCACCTCACCGTTGTCCACGATGTCGGTGATCAGGACCGATCCGGGCTGCATGTCTTCCAGTTCAGCAAGTCGGAAGGTCACCGAATGCGAGGTAAAGCTGTTGTCGCTGGCGACCCCGAACAGCCGGAAGGCCACGTGCCGACCAGGGGTCGGGTCAGGTGGGAAGCCCTCCAGACGCACCGTTGTCGGCGAGGTCGCCGCACGCGGTACGGCGTACCTTCGTCCCGGCCAGTAGGGCCAGCCCGTCGAAGTCGCCACCGTGGACGGGGATGGCGAGATCGAAGCCCGTTGGGTAAAGAACGTAACAACGTCTGGCGGCCGGTCCGCACACCAGGACAAGACCGCAACGGGCTGCCTATCGGCGTCCACGCCCACGCCGGTGATGCCCTTGATCGTAGGCGTGCAAGCGCTCAACCCGGTCAACGCGAGAACGCCAGCAACCAGCAAGGGACCGATCCGCCGTGCCCTCAGCAGCATTTGAACGGCCATGCCCCGACGGTCGCAGCGCCGCGTCAACTTGCGATCCCGACCGTGTCACACACTGATGACAATTAGTGATCCCTGCGCCGCAGCACTATTAGTATTCGCCGTGGCATCGGTCGCTTCGGCTCGTTGATCACGAGTGGGCGCGTAGCGGCTTGGCTGTCGACCGAGACCCGAGTGGCTCTCACTGCGGAGGTCCGGGTTGCGACCGGGACCGCATCGTCCCGGCCGCAACGACGGATCAGGTGTTAATGGCGCACATCATGGTGGCGACGGTGTTACCGCACGCGGCGCGTTCTCCGGCGACGACAGAGTCCGGCAGCGACACCCGGCGGTCCCGGTCGTTCTTGGGTAGCCCGAAGACGAGCCGCTAGCGGACAAGCTTGACCTGACGTGAGACGTGCACCCATCCCACGTCAAGGTCGACGTCGTTGACACTGCGCCCCAGGCTCTCGCCCTGGCGCAGCCCGCAGCCGGCACCAGGTCGACCATCGCGCGGTACCGGCTGGGCGAGGCCACCGCGATTGAAACTCCACCGCTGGCACTAGGCGACCCTGATGCTCCCCACTAAATGCACGTCAGCGCGTAGTGCATTTATGTCGACCGACACCAAGGAAAGGGGATTGGCTAGATTTAGTGAACGACGCGGTGACGGACATTTATCGCCTAGTGGCGCAGAAATTGACACTTGCGCTCGAACCGCCCGCGGCTTTACCTTCTAGTGGTCGCGAGTGGCGGCGAGTCCCAAGAATGGAGAGTTCCATGCTTTCGGTTAATGTTTCGCTCAAAGTCCCCATCGTCGTCGTAGTCTGCATCCTGCTGCTGTTCATCAGCTTGGTGCCGGCAGTGCAGTGAGCCGCCAGAGCACCTGATCGAGACCTTTGAGGTTGGTAAAAATGCGTCATGGACGCGGACGCACGGTAACGGAAATGTGGATGATCATTCATGTTCTGCCGTCATGGACGACACGACGGTGGAAGCATTAGGCAAGCTCAGCAAAGCTCCAGAGACGATTCACCAGGCACGCGGCGCCTGTATTCGGCTCACCCAGCTCGTCGGCGGCGCGGATCCAGCCTTATCGAGTGGTGAAGCTGCTTCGCGAAGCTGGACGCGGTGAGATGGCGGACCGAGTCGAGCGCGAACTGTTGGGGCGCAACGTGCTACCTGGCCGGTGGACGTTTCGGATCGTGGAGGAGTTCCACGATGGCTACTACACCGGGTTCCTGGAGATCGAGCGGGACGCGCGGGAGAAGCTGGTCGACGGTCGACGACACATCTACGAGGCGGAGATGAAAGAGCGTCGGCGCACCCATGGGATGCCGGGGCATGAAGCTACGCCATAGGAGTAATTGGCAGTCTGTTCGGGAGCATCGAGGCCAGGGCTTCAGCTCTGGCCTCGATAATCTTCATCCGGCCTTCGTACTCGACGGGTTCGCGGTGGGCGGCTTCGCCGGTGACCTGAGCGGGCCACTTGCGGTAGGCCAGGCCGTGTTGACGGGTGAAGCAGCCGTCGCTGATCGCGCTCGCGGCCAGATGGAGGCTGGCGTCGTCGGAGGCAGGGAGCGCCGTCCAGCCGTGCTCAGAGCCTTGATCACGGCTCTGAGCTGGTGGGCGACGGACGAGTCGACCTGTACGCCGGATTCTGTGCGCGACGCGTACCCCGAGGGGTTTGCGCCGGCGGCGGCCATCCATCTCGGCCTGCCGTTGCCGGCAGGCTCCAGCGGCCTACCCGCAGACATCGGGCGGGCAGCCCTCAAGCGTCTGCGCCGGGTCGTCATCTTGCGGTGACGGCCCTTGCTTGGCCTTGCTCCGGGTGGGGTTTACCGAGCCACCCCGGTCACCCGGGGTGCTGGTGGGCTCTTACCCCACCGTTTCACCCTTACCGTCCCCGTTGGGGTCGGCGGTCTGTTTTCTGTGGCACTTTCCCGCGGGTCGCCCCGGGTTGCCGTTAACAACCACCCTGCCCTGTGGAGTCCGGACGTTCCTCGGCGGCGGGCCTAAGCCCGCCGACGCGGCCGCCCGGTCGACTCGTCCGTCGCGCTCTCATCCTAACGACGAGCGTGCTGCGGGTATTGCCGCCCCGCCCGGGCAAGATCGCGCTGCTCACGGACGATCCGACGAATGCTTGCCGTAGGGCGACGGCTAGCCTCGTGGGGCTATGGATCTCTCCCACGCCGCGCTGCTGCTCGCCGCCGGTCTCGCCGCTGGCACTGTCAACGCGGTGGCCGGTGGCGGTTCGTTGATCACCTTCCCGGCGATGATCGCGATCGGGTTGCCCCCGGTGCCGGCGAACGTCAGCAACTCCGTCGCCGTCTTCCCCGGGTACCTGGCCAGCGTGGCGGGCAGCCGGCAGGACCTGCCGCGCCCCCGTGCGCTGGCCACGCTGGTGCCTACCACCATCGTGGGCACGATCCTCGGGGCGTTGCTGCTGCTGGCCACTCCGGCCCGCGCGTTCGAGCTGGTCGTACCCTTTCTGGTCCTCGGCGCGACAGCGGTCCTGGCCTTCCAGGACCCGCTGCGCCGGCTGGTCGGTCACCCCCGGGACCTGTCGCCACGGCGGCGGACGATCGCGGTGCAGACGATGGTCGCGCTCGGTGCGGTGTACGGCGGTTACTTCGGTGCGGCGCTCGGGGTGATGCTGGTGGCCGGGCTGGCCCTGGTGCTGGACGCGACCCTGGCCCGGGTGAGCGCGATCAAGAATCTGCTCTCCGCGGTGGTGGGGTTGACGACGCTCGTGGTGTTCGCCCTGTTCGGCCCCTTGAACTGGGCGGCCGTCGCGGTGGTCGCGCCGGCCACCCTGATTGGGGGGTACGCGGGCGCCCGGCTCGTCCGCCGGCTGCCGCCGGTGGTGCTCAAGACGGTGATCGTGGTGTTCGGTACGACGATCGGCCTCTACCTGCTCTGGCGCGCCCTGAACTGAACGGCCCGCCCGGCGGTCAGTAGGTTTCGCCGACGGGCTCGTGTTCGGTGTCGGCGGCGGCGCGGTTCCAGCGGGACCAGAGGACCCGTTCGCCGTAGCCGGCGGCCATCAGGTGCGCGAAGGCCAGGTAGACGAGCACTCCGACGGCGAGCACGCCGAAGCCGACCCAGAACGGCAGCGACAGCGACTGCTCGGCGAGCTTGCCGGAGATGATCGGTGCCGGCGCGGCGGCGCCCCAGCGGACCAGGTTGAACGCGCCGGTGGCGACGCGTCGGTCGCTGGAGCCGAGGCCGAGCGCCAGGTCGGTGAGGTTGGCGTTGGCTAGCCCCATGCAGAGTCCGGCGAGCACCAGCACCACGAGCGCCTCGGCGGTGCTGGTGGAGGTGGCGAAGAGGACCATGCAGACCAGCAGCCCGGCGATGGCCACGCCGACGGTCTGTACCGCGCCGATGCGGTGGGCCAGCCGGTGGCCGATCACCATGATGCCGGCGGCCAGGCCGAGCCCCCAGCCGGTGAACGCGAGCCCCAGCGGGATGACGTCCAGGCCGAGGAAGAGCGGCGTGTAGCCGAGCACCACGAAGAACACGAAGTTGTACGCGGCGGTGACCACGCAGAGGGCGATGAACGCCGGCCGGCGGTAGGTGGCGAAGATCTGGCCGACGCGTACCGGTGCCTGCCGGTTGGTGGGTTCGCGGAGTTTGCGGGAGGCCACGCCGAGGGCGAGGACCATGAAGACGCCGCAGACGAAGAACGGCAGCCGCCAGCTGACCTCGCCGAGCAGGCCACCGATCAGCGGTCCGACGGCGAAGCCGAGACCGAGGGCGGTCTCGAAGAGACCTACCACCCATTCCCGGTCGACGGCCAGGTTGACCAGCACCACCATGGCGGTGGCGAAGAACATCGCGTTGCCCAGTCCCCAGACGCCGCGCAGCACTGACAGCTGCACGATGTTGTCGCTGAACGAGGCGAGGATCGCGGCGAGGCCGACCACTGAGACGCCGGTGATGAGCACCGGCTTGAAGCCGAACCGGCCGCTGGCCAGCGTCGCCGGGATCATGCCAAGGGCCATGACCGCGATGTACGCGGTGAACAGCAGCTCGACCTGCCAGGCGGTGACCCCGATCGCCTCGCCGATGGCGGGCAGGATCGGGTCGACGACGGCGATGCCGGCGATGGCGAGGAAGGCCACCAGCGTGGTGGCGTAGATGGCACTGCGGTTCGGTTCGGAACGCCGATCCACTCCGACTCCTCAGATAGCTGTATCGTACAGTTACTTATCCTGTATCGTACAGCTATGAGCGACGACCACGACGAGAGCACCCTCGGCCGCATCGAGACCGAGGTGGCCCTGCTGATGCGCTTCGGCGAGGCCACCCGGCGGGCCACCGGCACCGCCGAGCACCGGGTGCTGGACCGCGCGGCGTACGTCATCCTGCGCCACCTGGCCGACGCCGGCCCGCAGAACGTCTCGGCGCTCGCCGCCCGACTCAACCTGGACGGCTCGACAGTCACCCGGCAGGTGTCGGCGCTTCAGCGCGACGGCCTGATCACCCGCACCCCGGACCCGTCCGACGGCCGCGGCACCGTCATCTCCCCCACCCCGGCCGGTCTGCAACGGATGGCAGCCGTCCAGGCCGCCCGCACCCGCCTCTACGGCGACATGCTGGCCGACTGGACTCCCGAGGACCGCTCCACCCTGGCGGCCCTGCTAGGCCGCCTGAACCAGGCCCTGATCAACCGCAACCGCCCCCGCTGATCCGCTGATCCACCCCCACCCCGCCGAGCCCCAGCCCAGCCCTCCTGTCCAGCCTCGCCCTGCCCCGCCCTGCCCCGTCGATCTTGCACTTATGGTGGGGGACAAACGGTCTGAATCACCACCTGCCGGGCACCATAACTGCAAGATCGACGCGGAAGACGCCGGGCGCGAGGACACGGGGCGCGAGGACAGGGGCGCGGGGGACAGCGCACGGGGGAACAGGTGCGCCCGGGCGCCGACCCACGTCGGCGCCGGGCGTACGTGCCTGAGGTCAGGCGACCGGTTCGCGGGCCGAGTCGGCGTCGCTGTCGGTGCCCGGGGTGACCCGGGGGTCGCCCTCGTCGGCGAAGTAGTCGTCCGGCTCGGTGCCGTCGACTCCTTCCTCGACCTTCGCGGCCCGCAGCGCGAGCGTCACCAGCGCCGCCACGGCCAGGTTGACAGCCACCGCCACGATGCCGACGTAGATCGTCCGGGTGGTGTCGAACCCGAACTCCGACAGCGGGAACGCCGAGCCGCCGAAGTGCTTCCGGGTCGGGCTGGCCACCTGGTAGAGCATCCACATGCCCAAGCCCATGCCGGCGACCCAGCCGACGATCAGGCCGGCGCGGTGGAACCAGCGGGTGTAGAGGCCCAGCGCCACCGCCGGCAGCGTCTGCAGGATGATCACGCCACCGATCAGTTGGAGGTCGATGGAGAACTGCGGGTCGAGGAAGACGATGCAGGCCACCGCGCCGACCTTCACCACCAGTGAGGTGATCTTCGAGACGTTCGCCTCCTGGGCCGGGGAGGCGTCCCGCTTCAGGTACTCCTTGTAGATGTTGCGGGTGAACAGGTTCGCCGCCGCGATCGACATGATCGCCGCGGGCACCAGCGCGCCGATGCCGATCGCCGCGTACGCGACACCGGCGAACCAGTCCGGGAACTGCTGGTCGAACAGCAGCGGGACGATGGTGTTGTTGTCCACCGAGCCGGCCGAGTTGCCGGGCAGCGGCTTCACACCGGCCGCGATGGCCATGTAGCCGAGCAGCGCGATCAGCCCGAGCAGCAGGCTGTACGCGGGCAGCGCCGACATGTTCCGCTTGATCACGTCGCGGTTCCTGCTGGCCAGCACACCGGTGATGCTGTGCGGGTAGAGGAACAGCGCCAACGCCGAGCCGAGCGCCAGCGTCACGTACTGAAGCTGGTTGTTGCCGTTGAGCAGGATGCCGTCGTTCGGGTTGGGCGAGGCGTCGAACTTCGCGTCCGCGGCGGCGAAGATGTCACCCCAGCCGCCCAGCTTGTACGGCAGGTAGATGACCGCCACCAGGATGACGATGTAGATCAGGCTGTCCTTGACGAACGCGATCAGGGCGGGCGCGCGCAACCCCGACTGGTACGTGTAGGCGGCCAGGATGGCGAACGCGATGATGATCGGCAGGTGCCGGGCCAGCGCGTTGTCGCCGGTGACGCCCATCGTCTTGAGCACCGCCTCGATGCCGATCAGCTGCAACGCGATGTACGGCATGGTGGCGACGATGCCGGTGATGGCGATCAGCAGCGCCAGCACCGGCGAGTCGAACCGGTTGCGGACGAAGTCGGCAGGCGTGACGAACCCGTGCCGGTGCGACACCGACCAGAGTCGCACCAGCACCAGGAAGACCAGCGGGTAGATGACGATGGTGTACGGCACGGCGAAGAACCCGGCCGCGCCGGCACCGAACATCAACGCCGGCACCGCCACGAAGGTGTACGCGGTGTAGAGGTCACCGCCGACCAGGAACCAGGTGATCCAGCCGCCGAAGCTGCGCCCGCCCAGCCCCCACTCATCCAGGTGCGCCATGTCCTTCGGTGCCCGCCACCGGGCGGCCACGAAGCCCATCACGCTGACCAGGAGGAACAACAGGGAGAAGACGATGATCTCGGTGAGATGGTCGCGCCACATCAGCGGCCTCCCCGCTTCT
Organism: Micromonospora sp. H61; assembly: GCF_018070325.1. Lineage (GTDB taxonomy): Bacteria > Actinomycetota > Actinomycetes > Mycobacteriales > Micromonosporaceae > Micromonospora > Micromonospora salmantinae. The sequence goes on along the minus strand of NZ_JAGPXY010000019.1, from coordinate 69,724 downwards.
TCGTCATCTGGTAGACCAACGTGGTGGTGCCGACGCCGAGCAGGATGAAGGCCAGTTGCAGCCAGTAGAAGCGCGGGAAGCCGAAGACCCGGGGCGAGTCGCCATTGAAGAACGCCGGGATCAGCGGCACCACGATGGGGATGAAGAGCAACCAGTTCCAGGGGCTGTGGTCCTTCGCCCTGGTCGGCGCCGTGGGCGGCGCCTCCGGTTCGGGTGCAGCCATCTGACACACCTCCGGGGAGTCGTGGCTTCCGATGTAACGGCCGGAGGCTACGACTCTGTGACGGCGGTCACCTGACCCGTTCGGAAGGTGCTGCGCCGAACGGCCGGTCGGCTGCGCCGAACGGCGCGGCCGACCGGCCGTTACGAACGAAGGGTGTGGCGGCTCAGTCGAGGGTGGCGAGGTGGGCGGTGTCGTTGACGGTGCGCACTGCCACGCCGCCGTCGGGCCACATGTCGAGCACCGAGATGCCGGCCGCGTCGAGGAAGAGCCGGTGCAGAAAACCGTCGCCGGCCGCGAGGGCGTCGCGCAGCATCAGCTTGATCGGCGAGACGTGCGAGACGACCACCACGGTCTCACCGGGGTACGCGGTGAGCAGCCCGGAAATGACGCGGTGCGCGCGTTCGGCGACCTGGGTGAACGACTCCCCGTCCGGCGGCGCGATCCGGGGTGAGGCGAGCCAGGCGTCCATCTCCCCCGGCCACTGCTGGCGTACCTCGGCGAAGGTGCGCCCCTCCCACTGGCCGAAGTCGCACTCGATCAGGTCGTCCTCGGTGCGGACCGGCACGTCGCCGCCGAGCGCTTCGGCGATCGACGCCGCGGTGGCCGTACACCGGGACAGCGGTGAGCTGAGCACGGCCGCGACGGACGGGGCCAGCTCGGCCACCCGGGTGCCGGTGGCGCGGGCCTGGGCCCGGCCACGCTCGGAGAGCGGCACGTCGCCGCGCCCGGAGTAGCGCCGCTGCTCGGTGTAGGCGGTCTCGCCGTGCCGGACCAGGATCAGTCGGGTGGCGGTGAAGGTCGGCCGTGGCTCCCAGGAGGCCGGCGCGGTCGCCGGGTCGCTGCCGACGATCGGGACGGCGGGCGGCGTCGAGGGCTGGCCGGCGGCCGCAGTCGTGGCAGGACGGGCCGGGGCCGCGGTCGCCGACGGACGACCCGCTGCGGCGTCCATGGCGGCGTTGGCGAGGGCGTCGGCGTGCCGGTTCTGCTCGCGCGGAATCCAGCTGAACCGGACCGCTGTGAACCGGCCCACCAGCGCGGCGGCCTGGGCGGCGAGGGGCCGCAGACCGGGGTGCTTGATCTGCCACCGGCCGCACATCTGCTCGACCACCAGCTTGGAGTCCATCCGGACGTCCACCTCGGCGGCGCCCAACTCGGCGGCGGCGGTCAACCCGGCGATCAGGCCCTGGTACTCGGCGACGTTGTTGGTGGCGGTGCCGAGCGACTCGGAGCGCTCGGCGAGCACCTCGCCGGTCTCCGGGTCGCGGACCACCGCGCCGTAGCCGGCGGGGCCGGGGTTGCCCCGGGACCCACCGTCGGCCTCCATGGAGACCACGCGCGGCGCCACGACCTACAGGCCCGACTCGTTGGTGCGGACCATGATCCGTCGGCAGTCCTCGCAGCGGACCACGTCGTCGGGGGCGGCCTTGCGGATCCGGGCCAGGTCGGCGCCGGACAGGTCCAGGCGGCACCCGCCGCAGCGGCCCCCGGTGAGCAGCGCGGCACCCAACCCGGTGTCCTCGCGGATCTTGTCGTACAGGTTGACCAGCTCGCTGGGGAGGTCGGCGGCGAGCGGCTGACGGGCGCCCCGCTTGAACTCCTCCTCCTTGGCGATCTCGGCCAGCGCTTCGTCGCGGCGCTGCTCGGTAGCGGCCCGCTTGTCGCGGGTCTCGGCCAGCCGCTGCTCGACGCCGTCCAGTACGCCCTGCGCGGTCTCCCGCTGCTCCATCAGCTCCAGCTCGGCGTCCTCCAGGTCGCCTTGGCGGCGCTTGAGGGAGACCAGCTCGTGCTGGAGCGCCTCCAGCTCGCGGGCCGGGCCGGTGCCGGCGGCCAGCCGGTTCTCGTCCTTCTCCTTGCGGGCCCGGACCTGCTCGACGTCCTTCTCCAACCGGGCGATGTCCCGGTCCAGGTCGTCGACCGCCACCTGGGCGCGGACCCGCTCGTCCTCCATCGACGACAGTTCCCGGGCCAGCGACTCCAGCTCGGCCCGCTCGGCGAGCGTTCGCCTGCGGTGGGCGAGCTGGGCGAGGTTGGTGTCGATCGCCTGGAGGTCGAGCAGGCGGCGCTGCACCTTGGGGTCAGCCTTCACGGTCGGGCTCCTTGTCGTCCACAGCGGGTGCGGCGGCGTGCACGGTCCACGGGTCGGTGTCCAGGTCGGACACCAGCGTCTCGACGTCCAGCGCCTCCCGGAGGAAGGCGGCCAGGTCGTCCAGCCACGGTCGTTCGGTCGCCCAGTGGGCGGCGTCGATCAGGGCGGGACCATCGGCGGCGAGGTGCTCGCCGGCCGGGTGGTGCCGCAGGTCGGCGGTGAGGAACGCGTCCACCCCGGCGGCGGTCGCGGCGCCGAGGAAGCTGTCCCCCGACCCGCCGCTGACGGCGAGGGTACGAACCATACGCCCGGGATCCCCCGCCGCGCGAACTCCCCAGGACGTGACGGGGAGCACCGCTGCCGCGTGCCGGGTCAGCTCGGCGAGGGTCATCGGCTGGGGCAGTTCGCCGATCCGGCCGAAGCCCCGGTCGTCGCCGTGGGCGGGCGAGCCGGGCGCGGGTCGTTGAAGTGGGCGCAGACCGGTGAGCCCGAAGCGGGCGGCGAGGGCGTCGGAGACGCCCGGCGAGGCCACGTCGGCGTTGGTGTGCGCCGCGTAGAGCGCCACCCCGGCCCGGATCAACTGGTGGATGATCCGCCCCTTGAAGGTCGTCGCGGCGACCGACGACACCCCGCGCAGCAGCAGCGGGTGATGCGCGACGATCATGTCCGCGTCGGCGGCGAGGGCTTCGTCGACAGTTTCGGGCACCACGTCGACCACGCAGAGCACCCGGCGGACCGGGGCGGCCGGCTCACCGAGCACCAGGCCCACCCGGTCCCACTCCTCCGCCCAGACCGGCGGAAAGCGCCGTTCCAGCGCGACCACCACGTCGCTGACTGTGGGGGCGGATCCGCTTGTGCTCACGGCGGGCCAGCTTACCGGCGTCGGGGCCGTCGGGCGGTGACACCCGGCCCGGCCGCGTCGGGTGGAAGATCTGCCGGACGCGTTAGGCGGCGCTCCAGGAGATGGTCTGCAATGCGGCCAGCGGCATCGCCCAGGGGAAGGCGTGCAGGTGCTGTTCCCCCGTTCCGGGCGGATGCAGAGCGATCACATCGTCGCCGAAGAGCACAGTGACACCCCACTCGGCCAACCGGGCCACCCCGGCACGAAACGCCGGGTGGCAGGCCATCGCCGCGTTGGTGTACGGCACCGCCACGATGGGGACGCCCTTGCCCTGCGCCTCGACCAACAGCCCGAGCGCCAGCGTGTCGGTGATCCCGGCCGCCCACTTGTTGACAGTGTTGACTGTGGCCGGGCAGACGATCATGGCGTCGGCGGGCGGCAGCACGTCCGGGTCACCGGGGTTCTTGTAGTGCGTCCGCACCGGATGGCCGGTCTGCCGAATCAGGGCCGACTGGTCGACGAACTTCGCGCCGTCCGGCGTGGTGACCACGCAGACGTCCCAACCGTCCTGTTGGGCGAGGTCGACCAGCCGACCGACGTGCCGGGCCAGCGGCGAACCGCAGGCGATGACGTAGAGCACCTCGCGGTGCCCGCTGTTGCGCGCTGCACCGGCCATCAGACCGGCTCCGCGCTCATACCCCTACTCCCATGTGCTCAGCCAACTCCGCTACCGGAGAAGGCGGCGCACCACGTGTGCGACGGAGGATGTCGGACATCACCTCGTGCGCGATCGGCCGGCAGCGGATCTCCGACGGGGCGAGCCGATCACCGAGCAGCAGCATCTCGCCGGCGTTCGCCACGTCACCTATCTGGGCGTACCCGCGAGCGATGTCGAGCAGGTGGTGGGCGCGGCGCTCGGGCAGCAGCGCGTTGAAAGCGGGCTCCGCGATGCGCAGCTGGTGCACCTCGACGGCCCGCCCCCCGTCACCCAGCTCCACAGCGGCGGCGGCCCGGTGCAGTTCGACGTTTGTCGGGCCGAACGACGTCCAGTAGTGGTTGTGGTCGCCGCCGAGCAGGGTGGCGGCCTCCTGCGCGCAGTTGATCAGGTCGTCGACGCTGGCCGAGTCACCGATGCGGGACGCGGCCATCGCGCCCTGGAGCAGCAGCATCCCGTAGACGGAGAGGCGGGCCGGGGAGACCTCGTTGCTGCCACCCGGCGCCAGCCGGTTGGCGATCTGGACGTTCAGCTCCAGCGCGGGGCGGGCCCGGCCCATCGCGACCAGGGCGTTGCACACCCGGGTGGTCGCGATCCCGGCGAGCAGCGGGTCGTCGGCCCGCTGGGCCACCGCCATCGACCGGTCGGCGGCCAACCAGGCGAGCTCGCACTCGCCGAGCTTGCGCAGCACCGAGGAGGCGATCTGGTAGACCTGGCCGAGCAGGTGGGCCGCCTCGGCGGCCTGCTCACCGCCGTAGGCGGCGTCGCCCGCCTGGGCGTCGCGCAGCAGCTTCGGCAACGCCCGGGTGAGCATCCCGTAGCGGCCGTACTGGTAGGTGAGCCAGGCGTGGTTGACGGCCTTGCGCATGTCGTCCATCGGCGGCGGGTACGGCGCCGCGTCGAAGTACGCGCTCATCGAGTCGTAGCGCTCAAGCGCCGCCCGGATCTCCTGCACCTCGACCTGGTCGATGCAGTTGAGGGCGTCGGCGCGCCGCTCCGGGTCCTTGCCCATCAGCAGCTGCACGTCCATCTGGAGGATGTCGGCGATCTCGTAGAGGACGGAGAACTTGTCCAATCGGCGGACGCCGCGTTCGACCTTGTCCACCCAGCTCTTGGACTTGCCCAGCCGGTCCGCGAAGACCTGCTGCGACATCTTGCGTCGCCCCCGCCAGTAGGCCACTCGCCGTCCTATGGGTAGCTCGTCCATCTCCCCATCCTCCCCTGCCACCGACGACCAATCGAGTCGGGGCGATGTCCGCGGGTGCGGCGACTGCCGTTCATCTTCAGGTTTTCGCTGGTCGCACAGGATGTACGTCAGCCGTACAGCTAGTCCTCGTACTTTTCGTGCAAGTTGCACGAGCCGTTCGTCAACCTCAACGATCGTGGGTTACGGCAGTGACGGTGCTCGACATGCGACCTGGCGAACGCCGGGCCCGACGAGAGGAGTTGGCACACATGTGGGGGAATGTCGTACCGCGCGTTGCCGAACTGTCGCCGCTGGAACGGGTCCGGCTGCGCCGGGTCGCCATCCGGTACGCGGTACACGGCTGGGAGGTCACCCCGGGCGCCTGTCTGGCCCGCAGCCGCTTCGTCTGCGGCCGGGCCGGCTGTCCCACAGTGGGCTGCCACCCCGCCCTGGAAAACTGGGAGCTGGCCGCCAGCGCCGACCCGGCCCGGGTGGCGACCTGGTGGCGGAGCCGACCACACGGGGTGCTGCTGCCCACCGGCCGGGCCTTCGACGTGCTGGAGGTGCCAGCCCACCTCGGCCGACACGTGCTCGACGCGGTCCAGATCCACCCGGCCGGCACCGGCGTACGCGGACCGGTGCTGGTCACGCCCACCGGGCGGTGGATGTTCCTGGTCCGCCCCGGCGACCCGCTCCGGCCGGAGTTGGAGCACTGCTTCCACGTGGTCCGGCACGGGCCGGGCTCGTGGATCCCCGCGCCGCCCACCCGGCTGCCGGAGGGCACCGTCCGTTGGGCTGTCGCCCCGGAGCAGGCGCGCTGGCAGCTTCCGGATTCGTACCTCGTGCAGAACACGTTGATCGGGGCGCTGCGCGCCGCCGGGGTGACGCTCGCCCCCGACCTGCTCCCCGGTCACCTGCCGCTGCCCCGACGAGGCATGTGAAACCGGCCCTGTCGACGATTCGATCCGGTGCCCGACAGCGTCGCCGAGGCGTCGGTCCTCGTTGACAGGGGGACGGTGCGAACGCGCGCCACGAACGGGGGAACGATGTCCACAAACGACAGAGCGCCTCACCCCGGCGGCACCGAGCCGCCCCGGCGCAGCCACCCGGGGCGCCGCTGGGCCGGCACCCGTCCGTCCGGGTCCCGCCCCGGCCGTCCACGCCCCACCGGCTCCCGCCCAGCCGGCACCCACCGCCCCATCCGCTAGCCGGTCGCCGCGCCCACACCCAACCCCCGGCGATCTTGCACTTTCTGTCCCGACAATCTCCACGGAACGGGACAAAAGCGCAACAGAAAGTGCAAGATCGCGGGGAGCGGAGGGGCGCGCAAGGCCCTAGTTGGTCAGGGGGAGGGCGGTCGAGTGGTACTGGCGGGCGTTGTCGGTTATCGCCGCGTGGGTGTGGTCGTCCAGGCGGGCCAGCCAGTTGAGGCCGGGGGTGCCCATGGCGAGGGCTGCGGTGGCGTACGCGTCGGCCAACCCGAGGTCCGTGCCGACCACAGTCACCGAGCGCAGCCCACTGGCCGGTGCGCCCCGGCGCGGGTCCAGCACGTGCCGGCCCCGCTCGTACACGCCGGACGTGGCAACGGCCAGGTCGGTCCCGCTGAGCACCAGACAGGCCGCCATCGCGTCCCACGGGTGCCGGATGCCGATGCGCCACGGCTCCCCCGACGGCGACAGGCCCCGCACCCGTACGTCGCCGCCGGCGTTCACGCAGTGGTTGACGGCACCGGCGGCGACGAGGCGGTCCGAGGCGACCTGAGCGGCCCAGCCCTTGACGTAGCCGGACGGGTCGAGCCGACCGGTGGCGTACGCGTCGAAGAACCCGTCGGTGGCGCCCCACAGGTCGGCGCAGGTCTCCAGCACGTACCGCAGGTCCGCTGACGCCTCGGAGAGCAGCACCTCACCCCGGTCGAAGCGGCACACCTCGCTGTCCGGCTGGTAGGTGCTGAACCGCGTGTCCACCTCGTGCATCCAGGCGAAGACCTCGTCCGCCAGCTCGCGCACTGTCGCCGGCGGCAGATCGTCGGCGAGGTCCAGTGTGATCGCCGTACCCATGATCTGTTCGACCCGGCACAGCCCGGGTCGGGTCAGCGTGGCCCGCACGTCAGAAGGCCTTCTCGATGGCGGACCTCAGCGACTGCTTGTAGGAGTTGCTGGTCTCGGAGGCACCGGAGACGGTGTTGAGGTTCGCGTTCTGCTTCTGCACCACCTCGCCGCCCCTGCCGTCGTAACGGTTGCGGACGTCGCCGCTGTGGATGTCGGATTCACCCCCGCTGGGCAGCGACAGCGCGACGGCCTCGACGATCCGGTTACCCGAGACCACGATCTGCACCTGCACGTACCCGTACTCGTTCTCGAAGCCGTTGCCGGTGACCCGGCGGGTGGTCGACTGGGGCGCCTTGGTGGTGGTCCGCGGAGCGCTGGGGGCCTTCGTCGTCTTGGTGCCCGACGGGCGCGCGGTGGTCTTGCCGGGCTTGGGCGACGTCGACGGCTTGGCGCTTCCCGATGACGTCGGCGTGCCGGCGGCCGGGTCGGTGCCCGGCGCGCCCGCGGCGGCGCCGGGGTCGGTGCCCGCCCCGGAGGGGTTGACCGGCTGGGCGGTCGGCAGGTTCTGGGCGACCTGGCTGGTGCCGGGCGAGCCCTTGAACACCACGAGCGCGGTGGTGCTGGCGGCCAGGCCGGTGATCGCGAGGAGTGCGCGACGCATGGGGGATGCCCTTCCTACAGCTCGAACGTGGCCAGGTGGATCTGCCGTCGGGGCACGCCGGCCCGCCGCAGCGCCCGCACCGACTGTTCCACCAGACCGGGCGGCCCGCACAGGTAGACGTCGCGCCGGGCCACGTCGGGCACCAGTTGCCGCAGCCCGTCCGGGCTCATCAACTGGCGGGGGCCGGGGTCGTCGCGGGAGCCGATGACGTACCAGACGGAGGTGTCGCGTTCCTGGGCCAGCCAGTCCAACTCGCGGCTGAGCAGCACGTCGGCAGGGGTGCGGGCCCGGTAGATCAGCGCGGCGCCCGGCGGCAACTCCTCCAGCATGGCCCGGATCGGCGTGATGCCGCTGCCACCGGCGATCAGCAGCGCCCGCTCCCGGAGCCGGTGCGCGGAGGTGAAGGTGCCCGACGGGCCTTCGGCCCAGACGCGGGTGCCCGGTTCCAGGTCGCGCAGGTCGGCGGTGTGGGTGCCGACCACCTTGACGGTGACCCGCAGCCAGCGGCCGTTGGCGGCGGCGGAGACGGAGAACGGGTGCGACTGCCACCAGCAGCCCCGGGTGAGGAACCGCCAGCGGAAGTGTTGACCGCCGAGCATCGCCAGCCTGCCGAGCCGCTCCCCGGTGAGGTAGATGGAGATGGTGTCGGGGCTCTCGGCGACCACGTCGGCGACCCGCAGCTTGTAGCGCAGGTTGAACGCCAGCGGCGCGATGACGCGGCCCCAGAGCAGGGCGGCGACCACCAGCAGGTAGAGCGCGATCCAGCCGGTGCGCACCGGGCCGGGCCGGTAGAGCTGCGCGCCGTGGGCGAACTGGTGGCCGAAGCCGAGCAGCAGGATCAGGTAGCTGGACAGGTGCAGCAGGTGCCACAGCTCGTAGGGCAACGCCCGCCGGATCGCCCGGATGCTGCTGAAGCCGACAAGCATCATGATGCCGGTGGCGACGAACGCCGAGACCATGTCCTCGTAGTCGCCGAGCAACGTGCCGACCTCGGCGAGGACCGACTGGTTACGCAGGTCGGCGTAGCCGACCAGGATCAGCGACATGTGCGCCAGCACGCTGACCAGCAGGGTGGCGCCGATGTCCCGGTGCCAGCGGGCCATGTGCTCGCCGCCGATCCACCGTTCCAGCACCGGCAGTCGGCTCATCATCAGCACCTGCACCAGCAGCAGGTAGCCGGCGACCAGGCCGGTGATCCGGCCGGCCGAGGTGACGGTGGCCGCGGTGGTCCGCAGCGATCCGGCCGGGGTGCCCAGCCACCAGGGCAGCACGCTGGCGAGCAGGCCGACCAGGAGCAGCACGCCGAGCAGCCGGCGGCCGCCGGGCCCGCGCCGGTCCGGGATCTGCGGGGGTACGGGCGCAGCCGACCGGCCGCCGTGCAGGGACGAGGTCCCGGTACGACGGCCGGCGGCGTGGGTGTGCGAATGCGTCACGCGTACAGCTTCATCGGGGCGTACTTCTGGCGGGGGAAGACCTTGTCGACCTCCGCGTTGGTGAGCCCGAACCGGCCCTGCGCCACAGCGCCGTAGACGTTGAACATGTTGTTGTACTCCGGCACGTCACCGGAGTCCAGCTTGTCCAGACCGTTCCAGGTGCCCAGCAGCGAACCGGCCAGCTTCTTGCCGGACAGCAGGGTGACCACGCCGCCGTGCCCGTGGTCGGTGCCGTTGTTGTTGGAGCCGACCCGACGGCCGAACTCGCTGGACACCATGATCGTCACGTCGGCGGCCTTCGGGCCGAGGTCGGTGAAGAAGGCGGCCATCGCGCTGGCCAGCTCGTTCAGCCGGCGGTACAGCTGGCCGCCCTCGCGGGTGCCCTGGTTCTCGTGGGTGTCGTAGCCACCCATGCCGACGGTGGCGACCCGGACGTTGGCGCCACCCTTGATCAGCTGGGCGAGTTGCTGGAACGCGTTGCCGACGCCCTCGTACTTGACGCCCTCGGCGGGCTGGTACGGCTTGGCGGCGAGCTTCTGGGCGGTGGCCAGCGCGCCCATGCCCTCCTGCACGGCTTCCTCGACCGGGTGGTTGATCCCGGTGAAGAGGCCCTTGATGGCCTTCTCCGTGGCGGCCCGGAACCGCTCGTCACCGTTGAGCCGCAGGGAGCCGACGTTGTTCAGCGAGAGCGCGCCGTTGTTGCCGACCAGCGAGCGGGGCAGGGTGCTGCCGATGCCGACGCTGCGGAACGCGGTGCCCTTGCCCAGGTTGTCGACCAGACCGTCGAGCCAACCCCGGCCGCCGGTCTCGTTGGGCAGCCCACCCAGGTTGCAGGCGTCGGCGGCCTGGAAGTGGCTGCGGGACAGCCGCTCGTCGGAGACCGCCGGGATGAAGCCCAGCTGGCCGGCCGTGAGCCACTTCTCCAGCGGCTTGAACGCGCTGGTCAGCTTGAAGCCGCGGCCCAGGGACAGCGAGTCGTTGCCGAGCAGCAGGTCGGGCCGGGCCTTGTTGAGCACCGCGTCGTTGTCCGGCGCGATCAGGCTCAGGCCGTCCAACCCGCCGTAGAGGAAGACGTGGATCAGGGTGCCGGTCTTGGTCGCCGCGAACGACGCCGAGGTGGTGACGAACTGGGCGGTGGCCAGCGCGGTGGCGGTGGCCGCGGCACCGGCGACGAAGGTCCGCCGGGTCACGCCGCGACCGTCCTGCTGGGCCTCCTCCAGGTCCTCCAGGGTGCGGTACCTGTCGAACTCGGCGGCGTTCTCGGCGGCGACGATGTCCGCCTCGGCGCGCAGCAACGCCTCGGCCGGGTTGTCGGCCAGCCGTCGCACGTCGGGGCATTCGGGGTGCAGGGGGAAAGAGTTGTACACAGTCTTCTCCATCGGGTGCCTCACCGGAGGTGGTGCTGGGGGGAAGCGAGGATCGCCCGCGCGACGGCGGTGATGGCCCCGTTGAACGTGGCGTCGACCTTGGTGGTCGCCGCCACACCGGCCACGCCGAGGATGAGGTTCTTCTCCCGCGTGCTCAACTTCTGGCCCACCAGCCGCAGCGAGAGCGCGTCCACGTACGCCCCGGCCGTCGCCGGTGGCTTGGCGACCAGCTTCTCCGGCGCCGTGTACGTGAACGTGGTGCGGTAGCCGGCGAGGATCTCGCCCGCCTCGTTCCAGCCGTTGACCATCGTGCCGGCCGAGGTCCACGCGACGTAGACGTCCGGGTAGCCGTCCGGGGTCGGATGACCCATCGGGGACTGGCCCAGCTCGCGCATCTTGTCGTGGATCTGGCGCAGCCCCCGGGCGTACGCGGTGCGCTTGCTGTCGCCGTTGTTGTGCTTCGGCGACGCCTCCGGCGAGACGCCCAGGGTGCGGTACGTGGCGACCAGGTACTCCATCGGCCGGCGCACCTTCTGGCCCACCCCGGCCCAGAACTCCGAGGAGCAGAACAGCGTCATCAGGACCGGCTTGATCATGCCCTTGTTCGTGGTGTACGTCTTGGCCAACCGGTCCACAAGGGACTTCGGTGGGGTGTCCGAGACGAACCGGGTGGCCAGGCTCTGCGCCACGTACTTCGCTGTCGACGGGTGCGTCGCGATGTAGGTGATGTACGCGTCGATCGCCGCTTCGGCCTTCTTCGGGTCGGCCGAGTTGTTCGCGTGGGTGAAGCCGAGGATCTTCACCTTGCCGACGTAGTGCTGCTCGGGGCGGAAGACGTACTTGCCCTTGTCGTCCACACCGCGGCCGGTCTGCAACATGGCGGCCTGCCGGACGTCGGGCTCCTTGTAGCCGCCGTCGACGCCGACCGAGTAGAGCTCGAGGTTCTCCCGGGCGAGGTTCTCGTTGATCGCGTCCTTGCGGGAGTCCTTCTGGTTCAGGTAGATCAGCAGCGCCGGGTGCTTGTTCGCGGCGACCAGCATCTCCGGGTAGCTGCCCAGCGCGTGCTTGCGCACGACGTCCTGGTCGAACGAGCTGCGGTAAACCTCGCCGCCGTCGAAGTCCGCGGCGACGTGCAGGAAGTCGTTCCAGAAGTCGACCATCACCTCGAACAGCTGGCGCTTGGACCAGATCTGCCGGGCGATGGTGGCGTCGACCATCTCCCGCTCCGGGTGCGCGTCCTGCTCGTTGAGCTTGTCCCGCTGGTCACGCAGCTGCTGCACGGAGAGCTTCTGGGTCGGCAGCTCGGCGAGCTTCAGCTCGCCCTTGCTCGGCTCCAACTTCTCCGGGTCCAGCTGAGCGCGGATCCAGGCGTCCATGCCCTCGCGCTTGATGTCGGCGACCACAGCGGGCGTCGCGCCGAAGGTGGCGCGCCGGGCCAGGTGCAGGATCGGGTCCTTGGCCAGCACCGTCTTCACTGTCACCTTGGTCGCCGCCGCGGCCGCCGCCGGGCCGGAGAAGGTCCGCCCACCGGCCGGCGCGTTCTTCTTCAGCGCCTCACCGGCCCGCGAACCCATGTAGCTTTCGTTCTGCTCGGTGTAGGTACGCACGGTGCTGGGCTGCTGGCCGCTGGGCCGCGCCGCGGTGCCGTCGGTCACCGTGCTGCCGGTCGCGTCGCCGGCCGCCGCTTCGTCGCCGAAGAGGCCACGGATCTGCGGGGTCATGGCGAGCGCCGCACCACCGGCGACGACGGCGGCGGTGCCACCGAGGGCCACCATCGCCTTACGTCGGCCAACCTTGCGACCCGGCTCGTTGTCATCGTCGAGGGTGGGCAGTCCGGTGCCGGCCGGCCGTGCCGGGGCCGGACGGCCGAGGCCCTCCGGGCCGACCCACTGCGGACCGCGCGGGGCGGGCGCGGGCTGCCCGGCGTACTGCTCACGCGGGTCGGCCGGCGCGGCGTAGCCGCCCTGGTGGGGGTGGGGCGAGTCGTAGCCGTAGGGCGCGGGCGTGTGGGGGTCGCCGTAGCCGTCAGCGCTGGGGTGCTGATGTCCGTCCCAACCGCGGTCGTCCCGCGGTCGACGTGGTGGCACATTCTGGTCGGCCATGTACCAATCCCGATTTCTGATGAGCGCCGGAAGCTGCTACCGGGCAGGTGCGGCAGGTGCGGCGACTGTTGCCTGAGGGGGTTGCTACGGCAAGGTAACCAAGGCCCCAGGGCCCTTCAAGGTGGCCGGAACCCACTCGTGAGGGCACTTAAGACAGCGCTCAACGCGACCTCGGCGGTGGGCGGTGGGACGGACCCGCCCGCAGACCTTCCCAGCAGGGCCTACGCGCGGCAGCCGAGCACGGATCGGACCACGCTGCCGTACGCGACAGTTTCGGCGCCGTTCACCACCAAAGGCAAACTTAAGGTTCAGGTAAGCCGGACATGAAGCGCGCTCGCGTGGAGGAAAAGTAGCAGCAACGGGCGAGCGTGAGCCGCCACCGCAGCGGGTATGCCGCCGAACCGCTGAACGCGTGAGGGGAAGGCAGCGCCATGCTCAGCAAAGAGGATCAGCGCAGATTCGACCAGATCACCCGTCAGCTCCGGGAAAGTGACCCGGCTTTCTTCAACCGGCTGGACCATCGGGCCCGAGCCCGCAGGGGCCGCTACCTGATGTTGTTGACCATCGTGCTGTGGGCGTCGCTGCCGGCGATAGCCGTGTTCGCCGGCCGACTCACCGGCGCGATCTGCGCGGTGGTGCTGGTAGCCAACGCCGCGATCATGTGGCGGTTCCGCCGCCGCTGGACGTGACTGCTCGACCGCTCGACGGGACGGCTCAACCGGTGGACGCGACAGCTCACCTGTCGGCCGGACCGAACGCCCGGTACGCGCGGCGCAACCGTTCGAGCAGTCCCGGCCCACCGATGGCCGGGGCCGGCGCTCCGAGCTGGCGCAGCAGCAGGTCGGTGCCGGTCACCAGCCGGGGCGGCCGATCCGGCAGCGGCACCGACGCTGACCAGAACCGGTCCGCCGCCTCCGCCAGCGGCGTCGCCGACAGCCCGGCGAGCGCCCGGGCGGCACCGACCGGCGCACCGGCGTCCACTGTCGACACCGCACCGTCCGGTCCGGACGGTGGGTCGACCGGTGGGGGCGGCGGTATGGCACCGGTGGTCGCGGCCCGCCGGGCGCGGAGTGCGTCGAGCAACTCCGCCCGGGACCGACCGCGCCAGTGCAGCAGCTCGAACGGGTCCGCGTCGAACGCCTCGGCCAGCAGGTAGAACGTCGCCGCGAGGTGCTTGCACGGCACCGCGAAGTCGGGGCAGTTGCAGCGCTGGGTCAACTCGTCCACGGCGGCCGGGAAGAGCGGCGCGCCGGCGGCGGCGAACAGCTCCTCCAACTCGTCGGGGAGGTCTCCGGCGAGCAGCCGGGCGCTGAAGAACGCCTGCCCGGCCAGCTCGTCCTCGATTCGGGACCAGAGCGCCGCCGGGAACGGCTTCAGCGCGATAGACACCTGGTACGGCTGCGGCCGGGAGCCCTGCACCACCGCCTTGACCCGCCCAGGTGTGATGTCGAGGGTGAGCACCTGACCGGCCCGCGCGTACGACCGGCCCCGGGTCAGCCGGGTGCCGAGCGCGAACGACTCCAGCACCTCCAGGAAACGCCGCGACCACCAGGACCGGCCGATCGCGCCCCGGGCACTGCGCGCCCGCAGACCCCCGTCGACCCGACGCGGGCGCCCGTAGTCGGCAAAATCCGTCACTCGACCACCGCGCCGGCTTCCAGGGCGAACAGGTCCCGCAACTGGCCGGTGGACAACTCGGTGATCCACTGCTCGCCGGTGCCGACCACCCGCTCGGCCAGGCTGCGCTTGTCGGCGATCATCGCGGCCACCTTCTCCTCGACAGTGCCGGCACACACGAACTTGCGCACCTGCACCCGTCGGCGCTGCCCGATCCGGAACGCCCGGTCGGTGGCCTGGTCCTCAACCGCCGGGTTCCACCACCGGTCCACATGCACCACGTGGTTCGCGGCGGTCAGGGTCAGCCCGGTGCCGCCGGCCTTGAGGGAGAGGACGAACAGCGGCGGACCCTCCGCCGACTGGAAACGCTGCACCAGGGCGTCCCGCTCGGCCTTGCCGAGGCCACCGTGCAGGAACAGCACCTCCCGGCCGAACCGCGCCGACAGGTGACCCCGCAACATCGCACCGAACTCGGCGTACTGGGTGAAGAGCAGTGCCCGCTCCCCCGCCGCCAGCACCTCCTCCAGGATCTCGGTGAGCCGAGCCAGCTTGCCGGAGCGGCCCTCCAGCGGTGAGCCGTCGCGCAGCAGCTGGGCGGGGTGGTTGCAGACCTGCTTGAGGCGGGTCATGGTGGCCAGCACCAGGCCGCGCCGTTCGATGCCGTCGCTGGTCTCGATCCGGGCGAGCATGTCGTCGACCACCACCCGGTACAGCGCGGCCTGCTCCGCGGTGAGGTTGCAGAGCACCTCCATCTCCAGCTTCTCTGGCAGGTCGGAGATGATCGACGAGTCGGTCTTGAGCCGGCGCAACACGAACGGGCCGGTGATCCGGCGGAGCCGCTCGGCGGCCTCGACGTCGCCGTGCCGCTCGATCGGCTCGGCGAACCGTTTGCGGAACGTCGCGGCCGGCCCGAGCAGACCCGGGTTGGCGAACTGCATGATCGACCAGAGGTCGGCGAGGCGGTTCTCCACCGGCGTGCCGGTCACCGCCACCCGCTGTCGGGCGGGCAGCGCGCGAACCGCCTCTGCCTGCCGGGTCGACGCGTTCTTGATCGCCTGCGCCTCGTCCACCACCACCCGGTGCCAGTCGATGCCGGCCAGGTCGGCGGCGTCACGGGCGGCCACCGAGTAGGTGGTGAGGACCAGGTCCGCGCCGTGCGCGGCCGCTGTGAACTCCGCCCCCCGCGCCCGCTCGGCACCGTGGTGTACGTGCACCCGCAGCTCCGGGGTGAACCGGGCCGCCTCCCGCTGCCAGTTGCCGACCAGCGACATCGGACAGACCAGCAGCGTCGGCCCGGCCTCCGACGGGTCCCCGGCGAGCAGCGCGAGCAGTTGCACCGTCTTGCCCAGCCCCATGTCGTCGGCGAGCACACCGCCCAGACCGAGTGAGCGCAGGAAGGCAAGCCACGCCAGCCCCCGCTGCTGGTACGGCCGCAGCGTCCCCCGAAAGCCCGGTGGCGGGTCCAGCGGGGTGAGCCGCCGCTCGACAGCGCCGGCGAGCAGGTCGCCCAGCGCCCCGTCGGCGGTCACCTCCAGCACCGGCAGTTCGCCGGTGGCCTCGCCGTCGGCCAGCCCGAGGCGGAGCAGGTCGGCGACGGTCAGCTCGCCCGCGGAGCGGAGCAGGCGCAGCCCAGCCGCGAGCCGCCCCGGGTCCAGCTCCACCCACCGGCCACGGAGCCGCACCAGCGGGGTCTTCGTCTCGGCCAGCGCCGCCAACTCCTCGGCGGAGAGCGGCTGGTCACCGAGCGCGATCTCCCAGCGGTAGTCGACCAGGGCGTCCAGGCCGACTCCGGCATCGGCGCCACCCACAGTGCCCGGCGCGGTGCGGCTGCGCGCTCGCAACCGGGCGCCCAGTCGCGCCGACGGACGCTGCCACCAGGACGGCAGCAGCACCCCGAAACCGGCCGCGTGCAGCACCGGGGCGCCCGCGCTGAGGAACCGGTGCGCCCCCTCGACGTCGAGTTCCATCGCCTCCGGGGCGGCGGTACGCAGCGCGGCGTCCAGGTCCGGCCAGAGCCGACTGGCCCGGCCCAGCTCGGCGAGGAGCGTCTCCTGCGGACTGGACGTCCGGCCGACCAGGCCGCCGAGGGTCTGCGGCGCTCGCCAGATGTCCCCGGCGTCGACGTGCAGGCCGGGCTCGTCCGCGGCCTGCAATCCGAACTCCAACCGCCAGCGCGCGGCACCGATCGACCCGACCGACACCGGCGCGCTGTCGGCGGGCACCGGCATACCGTCGGCGGGCACCGCTCGGGTGGCCAGGATCGGTTCGGTGACCTCGTCGGAGGCCGGCTCCACAAGGCGGAAACTGGCCCGCACCGGGCCACCGGCGGCGTCGCGCTGCCAGGCGTCCAGTTCGGCGGAGAGAGTGGACAGCCCGGCCGGGTCGATGGTGAAGTCCCGCTGCGGGCCGGCGAGCGCTGCCAACCAGGCCGGCGCCGGACCACCCGGGCGCAGCCCCCGGGCCAGCGTGGTGCTCGCCAGCGCAGCCCTCGCGGCGGCGTCGGTCAACGCGTCCAGCGCATCCGCGACCAGGGCGGCAGCGGTCAGCTCAGGTCCACTCGAACCAACGGTCGCCGCAGCAGACGTGGCGGCGCTCCCGGTGAGCCCCTGCGCGGCGGCGGCGGTCGGCGCCGTTAGCGCGGCGGTGGCAGGCGGCAGGACGGCGGCTCGGGCGGCCGGTGGCAGGGCCAGCGCCAGCGAGCGCGCCCAGGCGGCGTCGGTGCCGGTCAGCAGCGGACGCCAGACCGCCTGCGCGGGCACCTGCCCGGCATCGCCCGACACCGCCGTCGCGCCAGCGCCGGGCATCCGGTCACCCGCCGTCGTGCCAGCACCGGGAGGCTGGTCGCCCGTCGTCGTGCGCACGCCGGGGAGGACGCGGCCACGGGTCACCAGGTCGGCGGCGAAGTCGGCCAGCTCGGCGAGGTGCCGCACTGTGGCCCCGGCCACCGCTGGGATGTCGTCCAGGGCTCGCAGCAGCGACAGGGCGTCGTCCGGGGCGTACACCAGGGTCGGGACCCGCCACCCGGCCAGTGTGAGCCGGCCGCGGACCGCAGGTGCGACGGTGGTCCGGATCAGCTCTGGTGAGTCGGTCGGCGCGCCCGCCAGGGTGGGCAGGGTGAGCAGCGCGGTGTCCGGCCGGCTCGGCTCGGCGGCGTCGGCGAGGACGGCGGCCAGGTCGGTGTGCCCGGCGGCGAAGGGATGCCGGCGTTCCCGGGCCGGCCGGCCCGAACGCGCAGCGGGAATCGGTGCGGCGCTGTCCTCGGCCCAGACGGCCAGGCCGCCCGTCGAGCTGCCGCCGGGCAACCACAGCCCGTGGATGACCAGCACCTGCTCCCCCTAGTCGCCGCCCGCCCCCAGAATAGGCGGCCCGCCTGACCAGACGGCCGCACCCACCGCCCCACCTACGCGATCTTGCAGTTCGTGTCGGCGTTCTGCGAACAGTGCACCTTTTGTCGCCACAGAAAGTGCACGATCGCGGGGCTCAGAGCGCGCCGGCCTCGCCGTCGGTCAGCTCGCGCAGGATGTCGGCGTGGCCCGCGTGCCGGGCCGTCTCCTCGATCATGTGCACCAGAATCCAGCGCAGCGACACCTCACCGAGCTGCGGGTGCGGCACCACGTGGTCGAGGTCGATGCTCGCGGCGACCGCCCGGGAGCGGGCGCAGGCCCGCTCGTACGCCTCGGTGAGCCCGCCGATGCTTTCCTGGTCGCTCAGCGTGAAGCTGGCGAGCGCGTCCTCCTCGGAGGTCAGGTAGACGTCGCCGGGCTCGGGGGCCAGCAGGGTCGGGAACCAGTTCCGCTCGACCACTGTCAGGTGTTTGACCAACCCGGCGAGCGTGGTCGTCGACGGCACCAGCCGGCGTCGGGCGTCGGCGTCGGAGAGACCGCGCAGTTTGCGCAGCACCACGGCCCGGTGGAAGTCGAGGAACGAGGTCAGGACGGCGCGTTCGTCGCCGGTGCGGGCGAGCACCGGACCGAGCGTGGGATCGATCGTCTGCTCCATCCGCCGACCCTAGCCACGGGCCGGGCGCCCCGCTGCCCCGCTATCCGCTGCGGTCGGGCGCTTCGCCGGGCAGGATGGGCGCATGGCTTCATCCGTGCAGATCCTTCTCGTCGGCGGCACGGCGGACGGGCAGACCATCACCGTCGAACTGGACAGCAACGGCCGCCCGCCGCTGACCCACCACCACCTCGGCTCCGGTGGGCTGGCCAACGCGCAGATCTACGAGTTGGAGACCGCCCGCGAGGAGGCCCGCGAGTGGCGCTACCGGTGGACCGGCCCGGCGGTGTGACCGCCCGCTCAGACCCGGGTGAGGGCCTGGCTGCGCAGGCTCTCCAACACGCCGCGGGTGACCTCCGAGGTGCCCCGCGCCTGATCGCACACCTCCGCCACCCGTCGTGCGGTGGCCTCGGCGCGTTGCTCCCGCTCGTCCCAGAGCCGGTCCACCTCGGCCAGCAGCGGCCCCTCGACCTCCCGCTCCACGCCGCGTAGCGCCGGCACGCCGAGCCGTTGGGCCAGGTCGAAGACCTTGCCGGCGTACGGCAGGGGCAGGAACGGCGTACCGACCATCGCCGCGAAGATCAGGAAGTGCAGGCGCATGCCGACGGCCAGGTCGAAGTGGCGCATCAGCCCCAGCACCTGCTGCGGAGAGTAGGTGCCGTGCAGGATTCGACCTCGTTCGGCGGCGACCATGTGCGACAGCACGCCGTGGGAGTGCCGGATGTCGTCGCGCTCCATCGGCACGAACAGCACGTACGCGTCGATCCGGTGCACCAGGAAGTCACCGATCTGGGCCAACAGCCGGTGGTAGCCGTCCACGTCGAGGCGTTCGGCGGCCCGGCCCGGCTCCCGCACGCTGATCCCGACGAGGCGCTTGCCGACCGGCACACCCTCCTCAGCCAGCAGGTGGGCCGGGAACTCCTCCGGTTGCAGGAGGAACGCCGGGTCCGCGGTGACCGTGATCGGGTTGAGCAGGCCGGCCTCCTCCAGCACCATCCGGGACTCCTGGTCCCGGACGGTCACCTGGGTCGCGCTGGCGAGCGTCTCCCGGACCATGCCGGTGTCCACCCCGTCGCTGAGCGGCCCGACCCCCACCGCGTACGTGATCAGCGGCAGGCCGCGTTCCTGGGCCACCCGGACCACCCGCAGGTAACGGCGGGCCTCCCGGTCGTACAGGATGCCGCCACCGCCCAGGATGAGCAGGTCGAGCTGGGCCAGGACCAGGGCCGAGTCGGTACGGCTCACGCCCTCCCAGGGCACCGCTTCGACGTCCGGGTGTGCGGCCCGGGTGTGCTCCGGGTTCCGAGAGAAGACGATGATCCGGGCGTTCGGTTCCTGCGTGCGCAGATCGGTGAGCAGGCCGGTGAGGATCGCCTCGTCGCCGAGGTTTCGCCCACCGTACGAGCCGAGCACACCGATGGTCAGTCCGGCGCCGTGCGTCATCCGTCGCTCCTCCCCAGGTGCGGTCCGCGCCGGTTTCCCGCTGGGCAGGTGAACAGTCCTGCCGAAGGGACCCGTCAGCGGGGCCGCCGCCGGCTCAGCCCGCCGTGGTGAGGCGCTTCGCCATCTGCTGCGAGGTGACCTCGAAGCCCAGACTGCGGTAGAGGCCGATCGCCACGGTGTTCGTACCGAAGACGTTCAGACCCAGCTCGGGCACGCCGAGCTGGGCGAGTTCGGCCTCGATGAGCTGGATCATCCGCCGCGCGTACCCGCGTCCCCGGTGTTCCTCGTGCACCTCGATGTTGTGGATCCAGGCCTGGTCCGGGGCGGCGGCCGTCGGCAGGGTCACCCAGATCCAGCCGATCTCGGTGTCGCCGACCCGGCCCACCCGCAGCAGGGCCCTCTCGGTGGCCGCGCCCGCCGGCAGCGACTCCCGGATCTGGTTGACCGACCGGTCGAGGGCCGCCTCCGGGGTCATCCCCCGGTGCGCCACCAGGTCCTCGGCGTACCCCTGCTCCAGTGATCCGAGCAGGCGGGCCAACTCCTGTGCCGTCATCGGCGTCAACGTCAACTCCACAGCGTCTCCCCTTCGTCGTCGCGAGCGGGTGGCCACCTCGGAACTTCCATTTCCCGCCCGCACCAGTGATCGCCGGGCGGGTCAGGGCACAGTGGGTGCCGACTCCAGCTGGTGCGCCAGTTGGGCCAGGTCGTGCAGGCGCAGGTCGCCGTCGAGGCCCTTCAGCGCGGCGGTCATCGCCCCGGCCGCCCGCCCCGCCCGCAGGCCGACCTCGGCGTCCTCGACGACCAGGCACCGCACCACCGGTACGCCCAGCAGCGCCGCGCCCCGCAGGTAGCCCTCCGGGTCCGGCTTGCCGACGCTGACGTCCTCCACCGTGACGAGCACCGGCGCCTTGATGCCGGCGGCGCCGAGCCGGGCCTCGGCGAGCGGCGTGTCGGCGCTGGTCACCACCGCCCAGGGCAAGCCCAGCCGGGCCAGCGCGTTCAGCAGCTCGTGCGCCCCGGAGGTGGCCGTCACGTCGGACAGGTCGTCGTACTGCAACGCGAGCTGTCGTGCCGCGGCGGCGGCGACCGCCGCCTCGTCGAGCGCGGGCAGCAGCCGGCGGATGGTCCGGTCGGCCGGGCTGCCGTGCGCGATCGCCAACGCCGCCGCCAGGTCGACGCCGTACTCGGCGGCCCACCGCTCCCAGGCCCGCTCCACAGCGGCGTCGGAGTCGACAAGGGTGCCATCCATGTCGAAGAGCACCGCGCCAATGCCTGCCAGTTCCACGACCACGCTCCCCGAATCGCTCGCCCCACCCTCCCCCACCTCGCAAGATCCGCGCAACTTCGGTGATCCTGCTGTCTTGTCGCCTGGTGAGGCGGCAGGATCCGCGACGTTGCGCGGATCATGGCGGACCGCCAGGTCCGCAGGCCGTCGATGATCGCGGGTATCGGACCTCGAGGTCGGAGCGAGACGTCCGATGGCCGCCAGACGGGAGGGCTGCGCGGCCAGATGATCGTTTGCATGACGACGACACTCAACAACAGGGTCGCCCTGGTGACCGGGGGTTCCCGGGGCATCGGAGCCGGCATCGCGCTGCGCCTTGCACAGGACGGGGCCGACGTGGCGCTGACCTACCGGCAGGACGCCGAGCGGGCCGCAACCGTGGTGAAGCAGATCGAGGCGCTGGGCCGCAGAGCGCTGGCAATCCAGGCGGACGGCGCCGACCCGGCCGCCGTGCGGGGCGCGGTCGACCGGGCGGCCGCCGAACTGGGTCGGTTGGACATCCTGGTCAACAACGCCGCGGTGTTCCTGGTCGGCGCCCTGGACGACCTCGGCTCGGCAGAGATGGAGCAGACGATCGCGGTCAACATCAGGGCACCGTACGTCGCCGCGCGGGCGGCGCTGCGGCACCTGGGCGACGGCGGACGGATCATCAGCATCGGCAGCAACGTCGGTGAACGGGCGGTATTTCCCGGGCTGACGCTCTACGCGATGAGCAAGACCGCTCTGGTCGGGCTGACCCGGGGCCTGGCCCGTGAACTGGGCCCACGGGCCATCACCGTCAACCTGGTCAACCCCGGGCCGACGGACACCGACGCCAACCCGGCGGACGGACCGAACGCGGCGGCGATCAGCGGATTCACCGCCGTCGGCCGGTACGCTCGCCCCGCCGATATCGCGGCCACCGTCGCACACCTGGCCAGCCCCGAGGCCAGCTACGTGACCGGTGCGGTGGTCAACGTGGACGGCGGCTTCACCAGCTGAGGAACCCGGGCGGTGCCGCCGCGCCATCCGGCGCCGCCCGGCCTCAACGCAGGAACGCCGGCTCGTCACCCTTCGTGACCCAACACCGCGCGCACCGCGTCGACGAACGAGATTCGGCGCTTCGTCCGTACCTCGATCGCCGCGAGCCAGCGCTCCCGGTGCCGGTCGCGCAGCGGCGCGCCCCCGTCGCCCGGCTCGTCAGCGAGCCGGCGCTGGTCGGCGTACTCGGTGGTGAGGCTGGTCAACACGGCCCGGCCGGCCACCGCGACCTCCGCCGGGCCCTCCAGCAACACCAGGTTGTACGCCTCGTCCACGGCGCGCATGGCCGCGTACGCCTCGTCGTAGCCGGGCACCGGCTCGCCCCCGCCGACGTCGAGCCACCGCCGGTCCAACTGCCGGTACGCCTGGTCGCAGGCGCTCAGGAACCCGACGTACGCGTCCCGCCGCAGCTCATCGCGACGCGTCGCCCGGCGCTCGACACTCTCGTGTCTGGCGACGGTGAGCTGGTGGGCCAGTTGCCGACGGGTGCTGAGCGCGCCGACCAGCCCGGTCAGGGCGGCGGCGGCCAGCGTGGACAGTGAGGTGATCAGCGCGACGGCGACGGTGTCCTGCACCAGCCCATCATGGCGGTGCCCGAATCTGGAGCCGTCGCCGGTGGCAATTTGCGTCCCTGTCACCTCTCGTTAGGTGCGCTGGCCTTCTGCCTGATCGGTGGCAACTCAGCAACTGGAAACGCCGAGTGCCGCCCTGCTGAACTGCCAGGGATCGCTCGTATTTGACCTGGACCGATCCAGGTGTGCCGCCGGGCTTGCGGTACCGCTGGACGTCAGGGCAGTTCGTAGCCGGCTTCCTCGACTGCGGCACGTACCTCGGCGATGTCGAGAGGTCCATCGCTCGTCACCGTGACGGTGTCGCGTTCGACGTCCACTGCCACAGTGGTGACACCGGGAATCCGTTCGATCTCCTCGGTGACGAAGCCTGCGCAGTGCCCGCAGGCCATACCGATCACCCGATAGCTGCTGACGGTCATGCCGGCGACTGCCGTCGGTCGGGTGCCTCTGGTGGCGAGGACTCTGAGCTGACCTCGGCTGGAGCGGCACCGCTGACCTTGGCGGGGACCGATCGGGTGAGCATGTGCGCCCGGCGCATCCGCCCATCAGCAGCGAACTGCCCGAAGAAGTGGACGTCGACGCTGCCCTCGCGCTTGGAGGTCTGAAAGTGCAGGGTGTAGCGGGCGGCGATACGGTCCTCGTCCGCTATCGCCTCATGCACCTCCCACCGGGCGCCGGTCTGGTGTTTCCGGGCCGGTCGGGTGTGCGCGATGAGCTTGGCGCGGTCCATCAGGTTGCCGTCGGCGACCTGCACAATGTCGGGCGTGTGGTACCGATCAACGATCACCGTCGGGTCTTCGTCACCGCGAGCCAGGTCGCTCATGAAGGAGGTGAAGAAGTCGGTGATGAACTTCTTCGGGTCGGTGCCATCGAGCGCGCCCATCTCACCCACCATCAGCTCGTGATCCCCGCTGAATCTTTACAGCTCGTAAAATATCTATCTCCGAGAAATTTGGCAAGGTGTAAGAGATGAGTCGTTCAGTGGAGCGCAACCGTCGCGCCGACGCCCGTCGCAACTACAGGGCGATCCTCGATGCGGCAATCCGGCTACTCGACGCGCAGCCCGATGCCAGCCTCGACGCCATCGCCACCGATGCAGGGCTGACCCGGCAGACCGTCTACGCCCACTTTCCATCCCGCGAGCACCTGATGGCCGCCATCGTCGACCGGATCACCGACGACGCCGTCGCCGCGATGGACGCCGCCGAGCCAGACACCGGTGCCGCCGCAGACGCGCTGATCCGGGTGCTCGAGGCCGGTGCCCAGATCGCGGCGCGCTATCCGGTCCTGGTCCAGCAGATCGCGGCACTTCCGGTGAGCCCGGACGTCGACGTGGCACGCCACGCCCCGGTCGCCGAACGAATAACTCGGGTGATCCAGCGCGGTCAGGCGAGCGGCGAGTTCGACAGAGGACTCCCCGCCGACTGGCTCGCCGCGATCACGATCAAGATCGGCCACGCCGCAGGCGAGGAGGTCGACGCCGGCCGGATGACCCACGCCGAGGCTGCCGACGCGCTGCGTACCGCCCTGCTCCGAGTGCTCCGCCCCGGGAACTGATTTTCTCGGGGAGGCTTCGTTGGCGGTGAAGGGTGGGCGCGGCAGGTTTCGAACCTGCGACCCCTCGCTTGTAAGGCGAGTGCTCTCCCACTGAGCTACGCGCCCGGATCGCCCGTGTGGCGGGCCGGTGGCTGGCAAGCTTACCTGCCCGCCACCGACCCGGGCGCACGGCGTACCCCGGTCAGGTTGTCGCTTCGGCGATGGCCTTGCGCCAGCCCTGCTGGTCGCGGGCCTCGCCCGGGCCGTTCATCTCGGCGAAGCGGACCACACCGGTCTTGTCGATGAGGAAGGTGCCCCGGTTGGCGAAGCCGGCCACGTCGTTGAAGACCCCGTACGCCTGGGCGACGGCGCCGTGCGGCCAGAAGTCGGCGAGCATCGGGAACTGGTAGCCCTCACGGTCGGCCCAGATCTTGTGGCTGTAGGCCGAGTCGACGCTGACGGTAAGCACCTGCACGTCGTCGTTCACGTATTCGCCGAGGTTGTCGCGCACCTCGCCCAACTCGCCCTGGCAGGTGCCGGTGAAGGCGAGCGGGTAGAAGACCAGCAGCACGGCGCGCCTGCCCCGAAAGTCCGATAGGCGGACCTCCTGGTTGTTCTGGTCCTTGAGCACGAAGTCGGGTGCTTCGGCACCAACCTCGATGGGCATGCGAACTCTCCTCGCGTCGAGTCGGGGCGACCGCGTCAGCCTGCTACCCGGCGGTGGGCGGACCGTCGGGCGAGCGGATCGGCGCTGGCTACTTCTTGGCCTTGGCCCCTCGACGCAGCACCAGACGGGCGCCGCTCCAGTCCCGGCCGGCGTTGACGGTCGAGGTCTGCTGAAGGCCGGCGGTGGGCGCGGACTCCGCGACCTCACTCGGCTCGACGTGACCCTCGCGCCCCGCCTTCGGGGTGAGCAGCCACACGACGCCGTTGTCGGCCAGCGGGCCGAGGGCATCGACGAGCAACTCGAAAAGGTCACCGTCGCCGTCCCGGTACCAGACCAGCACCGCGTCGACCACCTCGTCGGTGTCCTCGTCGACCAGATCTCCACAGCGGTCGGTCAGGGCGTCTCGGAGATCCTGGTCGACGTCGTCGTCGTACCCCATCTCCATGACGACCATCCCCGGTTCGATTCCGAACCGGTCCGCCAGGCTGCGTACCCCGTCGGCGGCCTGACCAGCGGTCGCGCTCACTGTCGCGTGCCTCCTCATCTCGTCCCTGCTCGCGGCGTCGGTGCGACGCCGTCAGGCAAAGTCCACACAGTTGTTGGTCTTCGCGCAAGTGGCGCACCGGGTGGAACGGAATTTACCGTGCCAGCAGCGTACGGGCACCGTCGGTAATGGCTTCGGCGGAGACCAGTACGTGACGTGCTGCCGGACCTAATGGTACAAACGAGTCAACTCCCGCCACTCGACGTGCGGCACCGACATATCCGGCGTCGACCAGCGCGGCGATCACGCCCTCGCCGACCCCGCCGGAGCGGCGCGTCTCGTCCACCACCAGCACCCGGCCGGTCGCCGAGGACTCCCGGATGATGTCGGCCACCGGCAGCGGAGCCAGCCAGCGCAGATCCACCACGCGGGTGCCCACCCCCTCCTCGGCGAGGACGGCCGCGGCCCGCAGCGACATCCGTACCCCGTTACCGAAGGTGATGATGGTGAGGTCGTCCGCCGAGCCGACCCGGTAGACCCGGGCCCGCCCGATCGGCACGTGACCGGCCACCCACCCACCTGGCTCCGGATAGCCGGCCAGCCACTCCCCGTCACCCTCCGTGTACAGGTCGCGGGTATGGTAAAGCGCGATCGGTTCCAGGAACACGCAGACGCTGCCGTCCACCGCCGCGCTCGCCAGACAGGTCCGCAGCATGGGCGCGGCATCGTCCGGCCGCGCCGGCACCGCGACCACCAGACCGGGCACATCCCGGAGTACGGCCACCGAGTTGTCGTTGTGGAAGTGCCCGCCGAACCCCTCCTGGTACGCCAGGCCCGCCACCCGCACCACCATCGGGTTGCGGAACGCACCCTGCGAGAAGAACCGCATGGTGGCCGCCTCACCGCGCAGCTGGTCCTCGGCGTTGTGCAGGTACGCCAGGTACTGGATCTCCGGCACCGGCAGCATCCCGGCCAGCCCGGCACCGAGGCCCAGCCCGAGCACCGACGTCTCGTCGAGCAGGGTGTCGAAGACCCGGGCCGCCCCGAACCGGTCGCGCAGCCCCTTCGTCACCCCGTACACGCCGCCCTTGGCCGCCACGTCCTCACCGAAGAGCGCCATCTGCGGGTGGTCGAGCATCCCGTCGGCGAGCGCGGCGTTGATGCTCTGCGCCAGGGTCATCGGCCCGGCCAGCTCCGGCGGCTTCCCACCGAACGCCTCCGCCCGGGCGCCGGCGCCCGGCCCGCTGGCCCGCGCCGCGGCGTCGGCCACCGCCCGCGCCACCCGCACCGGACGTCGTGGGGCCAGCGTCGACACCACGTCGGCCGCGGAGGCCAGCTTCGGCTCGCCCAGCACCTCCTCGGCCAGCCGGCGTACCTGCCAGCCGGTCTCGTCGTACCGGGCCAGCAGCTCCTCGCCGGTCGCGACGCCGGCGTCGACAAGCAGCCGCGCGGTGGCGGCCACCGGGTCCCGGGCCAGGTCCTCGGCCAGCTCGGCCGGACTCCGGTACGCCGACTCCGCGTCCGCCCCGGCGTGCCCCATCAGCCGCACGGTGCGCAGGTGCAGCACGGCGGGCCGCCGGTTGCGGCGTACCCAGGCCGCGGCCTCCGCCGCCACCTCGTACGTCCGCACCGGGTCGGCTCCGTCCGCGTTGAAGTAGCGGATGCCCGGCTTGGCCCGCAGGGTCGCCTCGACCCAGCCCTCCGGCGAGCGGACGCTGATGCCCAGCCCGTTGTCCTCGCAGACGAAGAGCACCGGAATCCGCAGCCCGGCGTGGTCGTACCACCCGGCGGTGTTGAAGGCTGCGGTGGCGCTGGCGTGGTTGACCGAGGCGTCGCCGAAGGAGCAGACCACTATGGCGTCCGGTGGCCAGGGGGCGTGCGTGGCGCCGGCGCCGCTGCCGACCCGCACGCCGGCCCCGGTACGCCGTCCGGCGCTATCCAGCCGGCGCAGCCGCTCCACTGCCAGTCCCATTCCGACCGCGCGGGGCAGGTGCGAGGCGATGGTCGAGGTGGTCGGCACGATGGCCAGGTCGGCCCGGCCGAACACCTTGTGCCGTCCCCCGGCGATCGGTTCGAGGCTGGACGCGACCATTCCGCGCAGCACGTCCCGGGCCGCGTCGGCGTACGCCGCGAACCCGTTGGCGGCTCCGGTCGCCGAGGTCGGTGCGGTCCCGGCCGGCTCCGATTCGGACACCTGCGGATCGGCGGTCGACTCGGGTTCGCGGGTCGACGCCCCGTCGACTGTCGACTCACTGTCGGCGGACCGCTCGACGCCAACGGCCCGCGCTCGGTCGACGTCCTGGTCGGCGGCGGCGGACGGCTCGGAGTTGGTGGCCAACGTCGGGTCGGCGGACGGCTCGGAGTCGGTGGCCAGCACCGGGTCGGCGGCGACCTGGGCGGCGCGCAGGCAGTAGAAGGCGCCCGAGCGGTAGTGCAGCAGCGCCGGATCGGTGGGACGTAGCGCGGCGGCGACAGCGGCGTTGCCCTCGTGCCCGGCCGAGCCGATCGTGTAGAAGCCCTCCCCGAAGCTGCGCAACCAGCGGCCGGCCAGGTCGAGCTGCCGGCTGGTCACCTGCGCGTCGAACAGGTCAAGCACCTGCGCGCCGCTCAGCGGGGCGTCGTCGGTGACCGGGTCGGCGGGGTCACGCCGCCGCTCGGCGGCAGGCAGCGCCGCCAGCGTCTCCCGGAACCGGTCGTCGAGATCTTGCGGGGTGGTCACGTCGGACAGCATTACCGACGGAAGCCCCGCTCGCCCAGTGGGACACGGCCGGCGGGGGTGCGCTCACTCCGGCCCGAAGGACTCCGGACAGCCGCCGTCGGACACCTTCCAGACCAGGTCACGAAGGGTGCTCAGCTCCTCGTCGCTCAGCCCGGACAGGAGTCGGGAGTCGGACATCACCTCGATCACCCGGGCTCGCACGACGCGGCCCTCCTCGGTCACCACCAGTGTCTTCTGCCGCCGATCCGTCGGGTCGGTGCGGCGCTCGACCAGCTCGGCCTGCTCCAGCTTGTCGACCAGCACCGTCACGTTCGACCGGTCGCAACCCAACTGACCGGCGAGATCCCGGGCCGGCAGTGGGTGGTCCGGGTCCAACTCCCCCAGCGCCCGGGCCGCCGCCGGGGTGAGCCCCAACTCGGCGAACGCGGCACCCTGCCGGTGTCGCAACGCGGCGGTGACGTGCGCCATCCGCCGCACCACATCGACGGCGAGACCGGCCCGATCCGCCGGACCGCTCACCGCGGAACCCATCTGCCGCGTCACGACCACATCGTACGCACGCCATCTCACCGCCCAGGTCACCGATCAAACTCCTCGGCGAGGACTGGAACCCCGCGGGGGCGGATCGACCGCGATCATCGGTGTTCGACTGCCGGCGACGGACCGGGGCCCTCGCCGTCACCTCCCGGCCACCAACGCTCGCGAGGCTCCCCTAGTCACGAGAGATCGGATTCTGGGGAGGATTTCGTGTCACTGTCCCGACGTACCATCCTGCTGTCCGGCGCCGCACTCGGCGCCGCGGGCGCGGTCACCGGGCTGCCGGTGGCGGCCGGCGCGGCGGCGGCCCACCGGCCGCTGACCTACCCGTTCACCCTCGGTGTCGCCTCCGGCGACCCCGACCACGACGGCTTCGTGCTGTGGACCCGCCTGGCCCCGCAACCACTGGCCGAGGACGGCCTCGGCGGAATGCCGGACCGCGACGTGCCGGTGCACTGGGAGCTGGCCGCCGACGAGCGGTTCCGGCACGTGGTGCGCCGTGGGGTCGCGGTCGCCCGCACCCGCTCGGCGCACAGCGTGCACGTGGAGCTGGCCGGCCTGCTGCCCGGGCGCGAATACTTCTACCGGTTCCGCGCCGAGCGACACCTCTCGCCGATCGGGCGCACCCGCACCGCTCCCTCACCGTCGAGCATGCCGGCCGCCCTGGCGATGGGCTTCGCGTCCTGCTCCCAGTACGAGCACGGCTACTTCACCGCCTACCGCCGCCTCGCCGAGACCGAGCCGGAGCTGATCCTGCACCTGGGCGACTACCAGTACGAATACGCCCCGGACACGTACAACGTCCCGGGTGGCAACCCGCGTGACCATGAGGGACCGGAGACGCGGACGCTGGCCAACTACCGGCAGCGGCACGCCCAGTACAAGACCGACACCGACCTGCAGGCCGCGCACGCGGTGGCGCCCTGGGTGGTGGTGTTCGACGACCACGAGGTGGAGAACAACTGGGCCGACGAGGTGCCCGAGGCGCCGGACCCCGAGTTTCCCGCGCGTCGGGCGGCGGCGTTCCAGGCGTACTACGAGAACATGCCGCTACGACGCACCTCGATCCCCCGGGGCATCGACATGCAGCTCTACCGGAGGGTGCGCTGGGGGCGGCTGGCCACGTTCCACATGCTCGACACCCGGCAGTACCGCGACGACCAGGCCTGCGGCGACGGCTACCGGGACTGCGCGGCGGCATCGGACCCGGGCCGTTCCATCACCGGTGCGGAGCAGGAGGCGTGGCTGCTGGACGGCTTCCGCCGTTCGGACGCCCGGTGGGACATCCTGGGCCAGCAGGTCTTCTTCGCCCAGCGGGACAACAACGCCGGCCCGCTCACCGTCACCAGCATGGACGCCTGGGACGGCTACGTCGCCTCCCGGGACCGGATCACCCGGGGTTGGCTCGGCGCCGGGGTGCGCAACCCGGTGGTGCTGACCGGCGACGTGCACGCGCACTGGGCCAGCGACCTCAAGCTGGATTACTCCGACCCGACCTCGCGCACCGTCGGCACCGAGCTGGTCTGCTCGTCGATCACCTCGACCGGCGACGGCGCGGACTCGGTCTCCGGCTCGCACCCGTGGTTCGCGTTCAACCCGCACCTACGCTTCCAGAACAACCTGCGGGGGTACGTCCGCACGACGATCACTCCGGGGCAGCTCACGGCCGACTTCGACGTACTGCCGTACGTCACTCGGCCGGACGCGCCCGCGTACACGCGGGCCTCGTTCGTGATCGAGGACCGGGTGCCCGGCCTGCACCAGACGGCGGACAACCCGCTCCCGTCAGCGGCTCGCACTGCCGCGCCGTCCGCGGACCCCGGCCAGCAGACCGTCCACCAGGAGACCGTCCGCCCGTAACCCGCTCTACGCCTCACGATCCGCGCAACATCAGGGATCTTGTTGCCTCGCCGTGCATTGAGGCAACAGTTTCAGGGATGTTGTGCGGATCTTGAGGCGGGACGACGGCGACGACGGACCGGGACGGTGGTCAGGCGGGGAGGAAGGAGAAGCGGACCTGGCGGGTCGGGTTGTCGCCGTTGGTGTCGACGAGGCAGATCGACTGCCAGGTGCCGAGCGCCAGTCGACCGCCGAGCACCGGCAGCGTGGCGTACGGCGGGATGAACGCCGGCAGCACGTGGTCGCGGCCGTGGCCGGGCGAGCCGTGTCGGTGCCGCCAGCGGTCCTCGGTGGGGAGCAGGTCGTCCACGGCGCTGAGCAGGTCGTCGTCGGACCCCGACCCGGTCTCGATGATCGCCAGGCCGGCGGTGGCGTGCGGCACGAACACGTGCAGCAGGCCGTCGCCCTCGCCCGAGACGAACTGCTGGGCCTCCGCGGTGATGTCCCGGACGGTCGGTCGGGACCCGGTCTGGACGGTGATCACGTCGCTGCGCATACGTCGCATTCTGCCGCAGGGTGCGGTCAGGAACTGCCGCCACCGCCGCCAGAGTCGCCGCCACCGGACCACCCGCCACCGGAGTCACCGCCGGACCAGCCCCAGCCGGACCAGCCTCCCCCGGAGTCGCTGCTGCCGCCGGCGGGCTCCGGATCGTCGGAGCGGTCGTGGTCGCCGTCCCGCTGGCGGCCGACGTGCCCGCTCCCGGCGTCACCGGCGGGCATCGGGTGGAAGTGGTACCCGCCGCCGTCCGGGTCCGGACGCCCGCGACGACGGCCATCCTGGCCGCTCAGACGGGCCGCGCGGATCGCGTCGCGCAGCAGGCCCGCGCCGAGCACGGCCACCAGGGCGCCGACGGCCACCAGTCCGACCATCGGCAGGCTGCCGGAGGCGAGGGCGACCGCGCCGATGACCAGGCCAACCACCCCAAAAACGATCATGCTCGCGGCGACCGCGACACGGCGTCCGTTCATGGCGGTAACGGTAGGAGTGGCGGTCAAACCGCTCAGGTTCCACAGGGCCGTCGCGCTAAGTTACCGGCGAGTACCTGTGTTCAGCATCGCGTCGGGGGCACCTAGACGTGACGACGGGTGCCACCAGGGGGCAGGATGGCGCTAGAGACCTATCCCACACACAACCGAGGGAACGCCTGTGGCTACGGAACGCAAGCGCCCGGTGATCAGCGACGGCCTACCGAGCCAGCTTCCGGACATCGACCCTGAAGAGACAAGCGAATGGGTCGAGTCGCTTGACGGTGTCATCGACGAACGCGGAGCCAAACGCGCCCGCTACGTCATGCTGCGCCTGCTGGAGCGGGCCCGTGAGCGCCAGGTCGGGGTTCCGCCCCTGACCACCACCGATTACATCAACACCATCCCGTCGGAGCGCGAGCCCTGGTTCCCGGGTGACGAGCACGTCGAGCGGCGAATCCGGGCGTACGTCCGGTGGAACGCCGCCATGCTGGTGCACCGGGCGCAGCGCCCGGAGATCGGCGTCGGCGGGCACATCTCCACCTTCGCCAGCTCGGCGTCGCTCTACGAGGTGGGCTTCAACCACTTCTTCCGGGGCAAGAACCACCCGGGCGGTGGCGACCAGATCTTCTACCAGGGCCACGCCTCCCCGGGCATGTACGCGCGGGCGTTCCTGGAGGGGCGGCTCAGCGAGCACCAGCTCGACGGGTTCCGCCAGGAGCTGTCGCACCCCGGTGGTGGGCTGCCCTCGTACCCGCACCCTCGGCTGATGCCGGACTTCTGGGAGTTCCCCACCGTCTCGATGGGCCTCGGCGGTCTGAACGCGATCTACCAGGCCCGGTTCAACCGGTACCTGCAGCACCGCGGCATCAAGGACACCTCCCAGCAGCACGTCTGGGCGTTCCTCGGCGACGGCGAGATGGACGAGCCGGAGACGCTCGGCGCCATCGGCGTCGCCGCCCGCGAGGAGCTGGACAATCTCACCTTCGTGATCAACTGCAACCTGCAGCGGCTGGACGGCCCGGTCCGGGGCAACGGCAAGGTCATGCAGGAGCTGGAGGCGTTCTTCCGGGGTGCCGGCTGGAACGTGATCAAGGTCGTCTGGGGTCGTGAGTGGGACCCGCTGCTCGCCGCGGACACCGACGGCGCGTTGGTCAACCTGATGAACACCACGACCGACGGTGACTACCAGACCTACAAGGCGGAGTCCGGCGCGTACGTGCGGGAGCACTTCTTCGGCCGTGACGCACGGACCCGCAAGATGGTCGAGCCGCTCAGCGACGACGAGATCTGGAACCTCAAGCGGGGTGGGCACGACTACCGCAAGCTCTACGCGGCCTACAAGGCGGCCACCGAGCACACCGGTCAGCCCACAGTCATCCTGGCGAAGACGATCAAGGGTTGGACCCTCGGCTCGCACTTCGAGGGCCGCAACGCCACCCACCAGATGAAGAAGCTGACGCTGGAGGACTTGAAGACCTTCCGCGACCGGCTCTACCTGGACATCCCGGACTCGGCGCTGGAGGACAACCCCTACCTGCCGCCGTACTTCCACCCCGGCGAGAAGTCCGAGGAGCTGGCGTACCTCAAGGAGCGGCGCGAGCAGCTCGGCGGGTACCTGCCCTCCCGGCGGACCAGCACGAAGCGGCTGGCCATCCCCGGCCCGGAGCGGTTCGCCGACATCAAGCGCGGCTCGGGCAAGCAGAAGGTGGCCACCACGCAGGCCTTCGTCCGTCTACTCAAGGACGTGATGAAGGACAAGGAGTTCGGCAAGCGTTGGGTGCCGATCATCCCGGACGAGGCCCGCACCTTCGGTCTCGACTCGATCTTCCCGACCGCGAAGATCTACTCGCCGCACGGCCAGCGCTACACCTCGGTCGACCGCGAGCTGTTCCTGTCGTACAAGGAGTCGACCTCCGGGCAGATCCTGCACGAGGGGATCAACGAGGCCGGTTCGGTGGCCTCGTTCACCGCGGCCGGCTCGGCGTACGCCACGCACGACGAGCCGATGATCCCGATGTACATCTTCTACTCGATGTTCGGGTTCCAGCGGACCGCCGACGGGCTGTGGGCCGCGGCCGACCAGATGGCCCGGGGCTTCCTGCTCGGCGCCACAGCGGGTCGGACCACGCTCAACGGTGAGGGCCTTCAGCACGAGGACGGGCACTCGCTGCTGATCGCCGCGACCAACCCGGCCGTGGTGGCGTACGACCCGGCGTTCGCGTACGAGATCGCGCACATCCTGGAGCAGGGTCTGCACCGGATGTACGGGGACGCGCAGGAGAACGTCTTCTACTACCTGACGGTCTACAACGAGCCGACGCTTCAGCCGGCCGAGCCGGCCGACGTGGACGTGGAGGGCCTGCTCAAGGGCATCTACCGCTACTCGCCGGCACCGCAGGTCGACGGCCCGAAGGCCAACCTGCTCGCCTCGGGCACCGGGATGCAGTGGGCGCTCAAGGCCCAGCAGCTCCTCGCCCAGGACTGGGGGGTGGGCGCCGACGTCTGGTCGGTGACCTCCTGGACCGAGCTGCGCCGCGACGCGGTGGAGACCGAGGAGTACAACCTGCTCAACCCGGGCGCCGAGGCGAAGGTCCCGTACATCCAGCAGAAGCTGGCCGAGGCGGACGGGCCGAAGATCGCGGTCAGCGACTTCATGCGCGCGGTACCGGATCTGATCGCCCGCTGGGTACCCGGCGACTACACGTCGCTCGGCACCGACGGTTTCGGCATGTCGGACACCCGGCACGCGCTGCGCCGGCACTTCCACGTCGACGCGGAGTCGATCGTGGTGGCCACGCTGCGGCAGCTCGCCCGCAGCGGCGCGGTGGCGACCACGGTGCCGGCCGAGGCCGCCAAGAAGTACGCGATCGACGACGTCAACGCCGCCCCGGTCGGCGAGACCGGCGGCGACAGCTGATTCAGCACCATTGAGGAGGGCCCGGCGCATCAGCGCCGGGCCCTTTTGGGGTACGGAGCGGCGGTGGTCCGGGGGCCCTGGCGGGGATCCGGACCACCGCCGTCGCGGGTGACGCCGGGAGGATGGGCGCTCGTCAGCCGACGGCGGCCAGGTCGGTGAGCCGGGCCAGCGAGTCCTCCAGGTCGGCGCCGACCCGACGCAGTCCGAGGCGCAGCATGGCCGCCTTGACCGGGCCGGCCGGCCAGCGGACCACGATGAGGCGCACGATGGTCCCGCCCTCCTCCTCGTCTCCGGTGAGCTGGACGTAGATCTCGGTGCGTGCCTCCGCCCGAGATCCAGCGCCCTTGGCCCGTTCCCGCCAGCCGATCAGCGTCGGCTCCTGATAGGCGATCACCTCGGCCTCATGCGCCGAGCCGCGCCCAGCCTGGACGAGTTGTCGCCGCCCGAAGCCCTCTCCCGAGAGCACTTCGGCCGCTCGGACCCCGGCCAGCCAGGCCGGCAACTGCTCGGCCCGCTGTACGACATCCCAGACCACTTCAATTGGCGCCGCCACGTGCGCACTGCGTTCCACGAGGATCATTTCCGTCTTTCCTCCGGTGAGGACATCACACGATATCGGCACTCTATGCGTTAAATCGGACTTACCTGGACGGGTTCGGAAAAAGACACGCCGATCAACCATTGCGCATTGCGCCAGGCCGGCCTATGGCGCATTCATCGAGAGCGCCCTAAAGTCCCGAGCACGTTTCACGTTGACCGGGAGGGCGCATGTCGACCGCACCAATGCCCCAGTTCCCCACCGGCTTCCGCTGGGGCGTCTCCACATCGGCCCACCAGATCGAGGGCGCCACCACGGCCGACGGCCGAGCTCCGTCCATCTGGGACACCTTCGCGCGCTCCCCCGGGCGGATCAGCGACGGCAGCAGCGGCGAGGTGGCCTGCGACCACTACCACCGGCACACCGAGGACGTGGCGCTGCTGGCCGGTCTGGGTGTCTCCGCGTACCGGTTCTCCATCGCCTGGCCCCGGGTCCAGCCCACCGGCGCCGGCCCGGTCAACCCGGCCGGCCTGGACTTCTACGACCGCCTGGTGGACGAGTTGCTGGCCGCCGGCGTCGACCCGGTGGCCACCCTCTACCACTGGGACCTGCCGCAACCCCTCGAAGACGCCGGCGGCTGGATGCACCGCGACACCGCCGCCCGCTTCGCCGAGTACGCCGAGAAGAGCGCCGCCCGCCTCGGCGACCGGGTCCGGCTCTGGATCACCCTCAACGAGCCGTTCATCCACATGAGCCTCGGCTACGGCATGGGTGTGCACGCCCC
The DNA here is from genome assembly GCF_018070325.1 of Micromonospora sp. H61. Classification (GTDB taxonomy): domain Bacteria; phylum Actinomycetota; class Actinomycetes; order Mycobacteriales; family Micromonosporaceae; genus Micromonospora; species Micromonospora salmantinae. The sequence continues at coordinate 34,079 of NZ_JAGPXY010000019.1, read as the reverse complement.
CGGCCGGATGCTGCTCTTCGACGCCTTCCCGGTCGCCCACCACCAACTGCTCGGGCACGGGCTCGCCGTCGCCGCGCTGCGGAGCCACACCGCCAGCCCGGTGGCGATCGCCAACAACTACTCGCCGGTGCGGGTGCTCGGCGACCGCGACGCCGACCGGGCCGCCGGGGCGGCGTACGAGGCGCTGCACAACCGGCTCTTCACCGACCCGCTGCTCGGCCGCGGCTACCCGGAGCTGCCCGGCTTCGACCCGGGCGTCATCCACCCCGGCGACCTCGACACGATCGCCGCGCCGATCGACGTGCTCGGGGTGAACTACTACAACCCCACCGGCGTACGGGCGGCCGAGGAGGGTTCACCACTGCCGTTCGACCTCGTGCCGCTGGACGGCTACCCGCGCACCGCCTTCGACTGGCCGGTGGACCCCGACGGGCTACGCGAGCTGCTCGGCTGGCTGCGCGACACCTACGGCGACGCGCTGCCGCCCATCGAGATCACCGAGGGCGGCTGCGCGTACGACGACGCACCCGACGCCGACGGGCAGGTGGCCGACCCGGAGCGGATCGCGTACCTCGACGGGCACCTGCGGGCGGTCCGCGCCGCCATCGACGACGGGGTGGACGTACGCGGGTACTTCGTCTGGTCGCTGCTGGACAACTGGGAGTGGGCCGAGGGGTTCACCAAGCGCTTCGGTCTGGTGCACGTCGACTACGCCACCCAGAGGCGTACGCCGAAGTCGTCGTACACCTGGTTGCGGGACGTGATCACGGCCAGCCGGCCGGGGTCGGCGCGGTGACCACCCTCGACCCGACGCCGGCGTCGCTGCCGGCGGCGCTCGCCGAACCGACGGTGCCGGTGCGGCGCGGCTGGATCGGCCTGATCTTCGCGGCGAACCTCGGCGTGTGGATGGCGTTCTTCACGCCCATCCAGGTGCTGCTGCCGCAGCAGATCGAGCAGATCGCGCCCGGCGACAAGGAGAACATGCTGGCCGTGGTCACCGGCCTCGGCGCGCTGGCCGCGGTGCTGGCCAACCCCCTGGCGGGCGCGTTCTCCGACCGGACCTGCCTGCGGATCGCCGGCCGCGAGTTCGGTCGTCGGCACGTCTGGACGGCGGGCGGGGCAGTGCTCGGGGCGGCGGCCCTGGTGCTGCTGGCCCAACAACGGACCATCCTCGGCGTCGCCCTGGGCTGGGTCGCCGCGCAGGTCTGCTTCAACGCGATGCTGGCCAGCCTCACCGCCGCCATCCCGGATCGGGTCCCGGTGCGGCAGCGCGGCGGGGTCTCGGGGTGGGTGGGCATCCCGCAGGCGCTCGGGTTGGTACTCGGCGCTGTGCTGGTCACCGCCGTGGTCACCGGCAACGCCGCCGGCTACCTGGCCATCGCCGTGGCCATCCTGCTGCTGTCGCTGCCGTTCGCGCTGCTCACCCCCGACGAACCGCTGCCGCGTACCCATCGACCGGCGATCCGGACGCGGGCGCTGCTGGCCTCGATGTGGATCAGCCCCCGCCGACACCCGGATTTCGCCTGGGCCTGGATCACCCGGTTCCTGGTCCAGTTGGGCAACGCCCTGGGCACCCTCTACCTGCTGTACTTCCTCAGCGACGGGGTGCGCCACCCCGACCCCGAGGGCGGCCTGCTGGTGCTGATCCTGCTCTACACGCTCGGGATGATGCTGACCGCCGTGGTCGCCGGCCGGATGTCCGACCGTTCCGGCCGCCGCAAGATCTACGTGATCGTCTCCGGGCTGATCATGGCGGTGGCGGCGCTGCTGCTCGCGGTGGCGCCGGTCTGGCCGATGGCGATCGTCGCGGCGCTGCTGCTCGGCGCCGGCTACGGCGTCTACCTCTCGGTGGACGCCGCGTTGATCACCCAGGTGCTGCCCCGGGCCACCGACCGGGCCAAGGACCTGGGCGTCATCAACATCGCCAACTCGGCGCCGCAGGTGCTCGGCCCGGCGCTCTCCGCCCCGCTCGTGGTGTACCTCGGCGGTTATCCCACGCTCTACGCGGTCACCGCAGTGGTCACCCTGCTCGGCAGCGCGCTGGTCGTCAAGATCCGCTCGGTGCCCTAGGGGGCGGTGGCGGAAAGCAGTCGCGTACCGCCGTAGGCTGGGGGACGTGACAGTACGTGTGCGCTTCGCCCCTTCCCCGACCGGTATGTTCCACGTCGGCGGCGCCCGCTCGGCGCTGCAGAACTGGATTTACGCCAAGCAGCAGGGCGGCGTGTTCGTGCTGCGCATCGAGGACACCGACGCGGCGCGCAACAAGCCCGAGTGGACCGAGGGCATCCTCTCCGCGCTGGACTGGATCGGGATCTCCCGGGGCAGCTACGAGGGCCCGTACTTCCAGTCGGCGAACGCAGGCGAGCACCGGGCCGCCGCCGCGCGCCTGAACGAGTCGGGCCGCGCCTACTACTGCGACTGCACCCGCGAGGACGTGCAGGCCCGCACCGGCTCGCAGTACCAGGGCTACGACGGCTACCACCGCGACCGTGGCCTCGGCCCCGGCCCCGGGCACGCCCTGCGCTTCCGTACGCCTGACGAGGGCGCGACAGTGGTGGTCGACCTGATCCGTGGTGAGCCCACCTTCGAGAACAAGCTCATCGAGGACTTCGTCATCGCCCGGGGCGACGGCTCGCCGGTCTTCCTGCTGGCCAACGTCGTCGACGACATGACCATGGGCATCACCCACGTGATCCGGGCCGAGGAGCACCTGCCCAACACCCCCAAGCAGCAGTTGCTCTGGGAAGCCCTCGGGGTCAAGCCGCCGATCTGGGCGCACGTGCCGGTGGTGGTAAACGAGAAGCGGCAGAAGCTCTCCAAGCGCCGGGACAAGGTCGCCCTGGAGGCGTACCGCGACGAGGGTTACCTGGCCGGCGCGATGCGCAACTACCTCATGCTGCTCGGCTGGGCCCCCTCCGGCGACCGGGAGATCGTTCCCTGGTCGGTCATCGAGGACGAGTTCCGGCTGGACGAGGTCAACCTCTCCTCGGCGTTCTTCGACGAGAAGAAGTTGCGCGCGTTCAACGGCGAGTACATTCGCGCGTTGCCGGTGGCCGAGTTCATCGACGCCTGCCAGCCGTGGCTGACCGGCACCGGGACCATCGCGCCGCCGCCGTGGCAGCCGGAGGAGTTCGACGCCGACGCGTTCGCCGCCGTGGCGGCACTGGCCCAGACGCGGATCGCGGTGCTCAGCGAGATCGTGCCGAACGTCGACTTCCTCTTCCTGGCCTCACCGCTGATCGACGAGGCCGCCTGGACCAAGACGATGAAGGACGGTTCCGCCGAGCTGCTGGACGACGCCGTCGCGGCGTTCGAGGCGCTGGAGTCCTGGGACGCCGAGTCGTTGAAGTCGACCCTGGAGGCGGTCGGCGCCGAGCGGGGCCTCAAGCTCGGCAAGACGCAGGCGCCGGTGCGGGTCGCGGTCACCGGCCGCACCGTGGGTCTGCCGCTGTTCGAGTCGCTGGAGGTGCTCGGTCGCGAGCGCACCCTGACCCGGATGCGCGCCGCCCGCCTGCGCCTGGTCTGACTGTCGCTCGTCGACGCGTCACGAGCGCGTCGCCGGTGCAACTCCGCATCGCCCTGTCCTTTGCTCTGCACCCCAATAGGCGCCGGTCGCAGACCGTAGCCGTCGCATCCGCGGGTGCAGAGCAAAGGATGACCCGCGCACCTGACCCACCGGGGGGCGGCGAGGATCAGAGGGTTACCGAGCTCGTCGCTGTCGGCGGAACACGAGGCCGGCCCCGAGTGCGGCGAGCAGCAACAGGCCGCCGAGCGCCCAGATCCACCAGCGACCGCCGGAGTCGGACCGCTCCGACGCCGCCGGCACCGTGGAGGCCGTCGAGCTGCCGGGGGTCACCGACGCGGGCCCGGCAGAGGGTGCGCCCTCGGCCGACGTGGCAGCCGAAGGCGAGCCGGCCGGGCTGGTGCCGGCGGCCGACGGCGAGGCGGACGGGTCGGCCGCGGTGCCGGTGGTGAGGGTGAACCGCACCTCGCCCTTCACCGGGTGCCCATCGGACGACGCGAGCTGGTAGCCGACGATGTAGAGCCCCGCGGCGGCCGGCTTGAACGGCACCCGCACCCGACTGCCGTCGAAGGCGGGAGTCCCGCCAGCGACCACATTGTCCGGTCCGGTTATTGTGATCTTCGTCGTGGTCGGCGACGGCTTGGCGAGGAACCGCAGCTCGACCCGGGCGGGTGCCGACGCCACGCGGGCGCCGTCACGCGGGTTACTGCCGGTCAGCTGGTTGTGGGCGGCGGCCGGGGTCGCCGGCACCAGAAACGACACACCGAACGCCACGCCGAGCACCACTGGCATGACCCGCACCGTACGTGTAACCCTGCCCCCCATGAACCCCTCCGTAAGGGTACGATCCGCCCGCTGATCAAACGGCTCCTCATTAGTCGAGCAGAGATCGCAGATAGTTCCAAATACTGTTCCGAAAGCTGCAACTCATCGACGTTCTGCGGAGTCTGTAGGAGTGGACGCGACCATCCGGTCGATGCCGCACCGGCAGATCGGTCCAGACGTCACGACGAAGCCATCCATCGAACGGGGCGAGGAGGCGGGATGGTCCGACACATGAGGCGGTTCGCCGCCGTGTTGGCGGGCACGCTGACGGTGGCACTGCTGTCGCTCGGCACCGCCGGCTCGGCCTCGGCGGCGCCGAAGCCGGCACCCGCCGGAGTGGACATCACCGGCACAGGGCTGTCCGCGCCGCTGCGGCTGCACGCGGACAAGGAGCCCGCCCTCGTGGGCGCGGTCATCGACCAGGTCAACTTCCTCGCTCGCACTGGCATGCCGACCGGTCCGAAGGCAGCCAACCTCGGTCCGAAATACACTGTCGTGGTGCTCGCCGGCGAGACGCCGAAGCAGACCTACGACCTCTATCCCAAGGCGATCGGCGGCCCCCGCGTCTTCCGGCCGGCGAAGCAGCCGGACGGCCGCAAGACCAGCGCCGGCTGGTTCCTGGGTCGGCTCAGCATGTCCGAGACCCTGCGCACCGCCGGTGTGCCGCTGGAGCGGCAGTTCGACACGGTCAGTGGCGGCGCGGGCGGCGGCGAGCGTGTCCTCCCGGAGGACACGCTCGACCCGGCGAAGGACCTCGACGAGGCGCTCGGCGACCTGCAACGCCTGCTGCTGCTCAACGTCGGCGTGATGCTGACCATCACGGTCGGCCTCGCCGGGATCGCCCTACTGATCCGCCGCCGCACACGCTGAGCTGGCGCACCCGCTGACCCGAGGCACTCGCTGGTCAGCGGGTGCGTCGCCGGTGTTCAGCACCAGCGGCGCGGTGGGCGCTCCCGGCGGGTGGCCCGCGGCCGCGGTCGGACCGCGCCGTGCCGATGTGCCCCGGCCCAGCCGGGAAGTTCGCTGAGGCAACCAGCGGGAACGTCCGAGTCGGGCTCGGCGAGACCGGCGGGCTCGGCGGAGCGCTGACGCGGCAGCAGGGGCTCGTCGTCGACGCGCCCGTGCAGCGGCTCCACCGGGTGCGATGGTGCGCCGCCGACCGGCCGGCGGTGCTTGCCAGCCGCCTGCGGGTCGTGGTGCCCCGGCCGGCAGGGCTCGCCCTGGGCGCAGCCGTGCTCGGCCTCCCCGTGCGCCATCCCCGGTCTCCTCACGCTCGCCTCACCCTCGGGTGCTCTCCCCGAGGTGCCCTGTCACCGTACTGGCCGGGACTGACGGGCCGCGCGCAGCGTACCCGGGGTCCGGACCGGCCGGTCCTCGAAGACGCCGCTGAGCGCGGGGGCCGGTTACGCAGTTCACAGCTTCTTCTGGTGCCGTTCACCCGGGGCGTCCCGGCCGAGGGCACACACCGGCGGTCGGTAAGGGTCCGCGTACCCCTTTCGGCGCATGGCGGCGCGGTCGAGGTCCTCCCCCGGTGGGAGTTCGGCGGGCGACGGCTGTGGTGGGATCGGGGCATGCGTGCGCCACCGTGGCTCGACTCCGGCACCCTCGGCCGCGACCTCGTGCTGGCCGGCGCGTCACTGGCCGGTGGCCTGATGCTGCACGGCCTGGGTTGGCAACCGCAGGTCCGTCCGGACGGGAACGTGCCGTCGGCGCTGTTCCTGCCGCCGCTGGTGGCGGTCTGCGTCGCCGTGGGCCTACGGCGGGTCGCACCACGCGCCAGCCTGGCCGTGGGGACGGGCGCGCTGGTGGTCGACACGGCGCTGGGCAGTTCGCTGGGCACGGTCCTGGTCTACACGCAGGTGCTCTACGACGCCTGCGTGTACGGCCCGCCCCGGCTGTGGCGGTGGTTGCTGCGGATCACCGTGGCGCTGAGCCTGGTCGGGGTGGTCGTCGGCGTGCTCGGGTACGGCCAGTGGCGCGGGGCGGCGCTCGGGGTCCTGGTGGTGCTCGCCGGGGTGCTGCCGGTCCTGACCGGCATCAGTGTGCGGCAGTACCGCGACCAGGCCGCCGCCGAGCGGGCGCGGGCCGAGCAGACCGCCCGGCTGGTCGAGTTGGACCGTCGGCAGGCGGTCAGCGCCGAACGGGCCAGGATGGCCCGGGAGTTGCACGACGTGGTCGCGAACCACCTCAGCGCGGTGGCCATCCACGCCACCGCCGTGCTCTCCGTGCCCGGGTTGGATCGCGGTCAGGTGGAGTCGGCGCTGCGGGTGATCCGGGAGAGCAGTGTGCAGGGCCTCGCCGAGATGCGCCAGATGATCGAGGTGCTGCGCGAGCCCGGGACCAGCGCAGACCCGGCCACGCCGGAGGTGGTCACCGCGCGGCTGGCCGAGGCGGACGGACTGGTCGACCGGGTCCGGGCGGCCGGCCTCGCGGTGCGGGTCCGGACCGATGGCACGCCGGGCGCGTTGCCGGTGGGGGTGGACCTCGCCGCGTACCGCATCGTGCAGGAGTCGCTGACGAACGCGCTCAAGCACGGCACGGGTGAGGCGGAGCTGACGATCGCGTACCGGCCGGCCGAGGTGGTGCTGACTGTGGAGAACCCGGTGCGCCGGGGCGGGGCCGGGCTGCCGGGCGCCGGGGCCGGGCTGATCGGCATGCGGGAGCGGGCCACGCTGCTGGCCGGCCGGTTCACCGCCGGGCCGCACGACGGCCGTTGGCAGGTGCGGGCGGCCCTGCCCACCGGGGAGGGCGGGTGACCGGGCCGGCAAGGCCACCGGACGACGCGGGCCCGGCGACGGTACGGGTGGTGCTCGCCGACGACCAGCCGGCGGTACGGGCCGGACTGGTCCTGATCCTGAACAGCTCACCGGGCGTCGAGGTGGTCGGCGAGGCGGCCGACGGCGACGCCGCGGTGCGCCTGTGCCGGGAGTTGCGCCCCGACGTGGCGGTGCTGGATGTGCGGATGCCGCGTCGGGACGGGATTTCCGCGACCCGGGCGATCGTCGGCGACGGGCTCGCCGACGTGTTGGTGCTCACCACCTTCGACCTGGACGAGTACGTCTTCGGGGCGTTACGGGCCGGCGCGGCCGGGTTCCTGCTCAAGGACACCGACGCCGAGGGCCTGGTGAGCGCGGTACGGACGGTGGCGCGGGGCGACGGCTTCATCGCGCCCACTGTGACCCGCCGGTTGATCACCGCCTTCGCGGCCACCGCGCCGGGCGCGTCGGCGGACGCGCGGGCGGCGCTGGGCACCCTCACCCCACGTGAGCGTGACGTGTTGGCCTGCCTCGGGTTGGGCCTGTCCAACCAGCAGATCGCCGATCGACTGGTGCTGGCGGAGAGCACCACAAAGACCCATGTGAGCCGGATCCTGGCGAAGCTGGACCTGCGCAGCCGGGTGCAGGCAGCGATCCTTGCCCAGGAGGTGGGCCTGCCCGCTCCCCCACAGCCGTGAGACGGACACCGACGGTGGTCGGCGGACCGGTGCCGGCGTGGTTGGCCTGCTCACGACGTGTCAGGCTAGGGCGGTGAGCACGCCGGGCGGTGGGGAGCTGTCGGCCACGCTGCGCCGGATCGAACGATCGGCGGGGGCGTTGGCCACCTCCAGCGTGGCCCGGATGGACGAGACGCTGCCCTGGTTCCGGGCGCTGCCGGCCGACCAGCGTTCCTGGGTGATGCTGGTGGCCCAGGCGGGCGCGAGGTCGCTGGTGCAGTGGCTGCGCGACGGCGGTGGCACTGCGGACAGCACCCAGGAGGTGTCGGACGAGGTCTTCGCCGCGGCCCCGCAGGCGCTGGCCCGGTCGATCACCCTGCAGCAGACCGTGGCATTGATCAAGGTGACGATCGACGTGGTCGAGGAGCAGGTGTCGCACCTGGCCGCCGAGGGTGAGGAGCAGCAGCTACGCGAGGCGGTGCTGCGCTTCTCCCGGGAGATCGCGTTCTCCGCCGCCCGGGTGTACGCGCGGGCCGCCGAGTCGCGCGGCGCCTGGGACGCCCGGTTGCAGGCGCTGCTTGTCGACGCGCTGCTGCGCGGTGACTCGCCGGACGTCCTGGCCAGTCGGGCCGCCGCGCTCGGCTGGGCGGACGCGCCGCCGGTGGCGGTGGCTGTCGGTCGGTCGCCCGGCGGCGAGGTCTCCGCGGTGCTGCACGTGGTCTACCGGCAGGCCCGCCGGATCGGCGTGGAGGTGATCGGCGGCGTCCACGGCGACCGGTTGGTGATCGTGCTGGGCGGCGCACCTGACCCGCTGACCGCCACCGCGAAGCTGCTGAGCGCGTTCGGGGACGGCCCGGTGGTGGTCGGTCCCGCCGTACCGAGTCTCGACGAGGCGACCGAGTCGGCACGGGCCGCGCTGTCCGGCTTTCGGGCCGCACCAGCCTGGCCGAGCGCGCCCCGGCCGGTGCCGGCCGCGGACCTGCTGCCGGAGCGGGCCCTCGCCGGCGACGCCGAGGCCCGTCGGCGGCTGCGTCACGATGTGTACGCGACGCTGGTGCGCGCCGGTGGGGAACTGCTGGCGACGCTGGACGCCTTCCTGGCCGCAGGTGGGACGCTGGAGAGCGCGGCCCGGGCACTGTTCGTGCACCCGAACACGGTGCGCTACCGGTTGCGCCGGATCGCCGAGGTGACCGGGTTCTCGCCGCTGTCGCCGCGCGACGCGTTCGCCCTTCAGGTCGCGCTGACCGTGGGTCGGTTGGATCCGGTCGCCCCGCTGGCCTCGCCGGTCCCGACTCAGACAATGACCCCGGCTACCCGGAAATCCGCCCAAACCGAGGATGATCCCCGCCGATCTTTGTAGGAAACCTCTAAAGGGCCTAGTGTGGTTTGGTCGAAGGCGGCACCGCGTTACCCGCCTTTATCCGGGAGAGTCATAGACGTGCTCGCCGTACTTAGTCCCGGCCAGGGTTCTCAGAAACCCGGCTTCCTGACCCCCTGGCTCGACCTGACCGGCACCGAGGCGCGACTGCGCGACTGGTCGGCGTTGGCCGGGGTCGATCTGCTGCACCTGGGCACCAACGCCGACGCCGACGAGATCAAGGACACCGCCCGCACCCAGCCGTTGCTGGTCGCCGCGGCGTTGCTCGCGGCCGAGCACCTGCCCCTGGACGGCGTCGCGCTCACCGCCGGCCACAGCGTCGGCGAGTTGGGTGCCGCCGCCCTGGCCGGTGTGCTGTCGGCCGACGCCGCGATCGCCCTGGCCGGGGTTCGCGGCCGGGAGATGGCCGCCGCGTGCGCGTTGGAGCCGACCGGAATGGCCGCGGTGCTCGGTGGTGATCCCGACGAGGTGATCGCCGCGATCGAGGCGAACGGGCTCTACCCGGCCAACCGCAACGGCGCTGGGCAGATCGTCGCCGCAGGCGCCCTGGACGGGCTCGACAAGCTCGCCGCCGCGCCGCCGGCACGGACCCGGATCATCCGACTCCAGGTGGCCGGCGCGTTCCACACCCCGTACATGGCTCCGGCCGAGACCGCGCTCGCCGCGGAGGCCGCCGGGATCACCCCCGCCGACCCGGCCCGGACCCTGCTGTCGAACCTCGACGGCACCGCGGTCGACAACGGCGCGGCCATGGTGCAGCGCCTCGTTCGTCAGGTCACCGCACCGGTGCGGTGGGACCTGTGCATGCGTACGCTGGCCGACCTCGGGGTCACCGGCGTGATCGAACTGCCCCCGGCCGGCACCCTCGCCGGCCTGGTCAAGCGGGAACTCAAGGGCGACGGCGCCCCGGAGATCGTCACCCTCAACACCCCGGACGACCTGCCGGCCGCACGGGACCTGATCGCCCGTATCGGAGGTCGTTCATGACTGGCAGTCGCATCGTCTCGATGGGGCACTACCAGCCCTCCCGGGTGGTGACCAACGACGACATCGCCCAGCTCGTCGACACCAACGACGAGTGGATTCGCGACCGGGTCGGCATCGTCAGCCGGCGGATCGCCGACAGTGAGACGGTCGCCGACATGGCCGCCGCGGCCGCCGGCAAGGCGCTGGCCAACTCGGGCCTGACCGCCGCCGACATCGACCTGGTCGTGGTCGCCACCTGCTCCTCCATCGACCGCAGCCCCAACGTGGCCTGCCGGGTCGCCGCCAAGCTGGGCATCACCGCCCCTGGCGCGTTCGACCTCAACACCGCCTGCTCGGGCTTCGCGTACGCGCTGGGCACCGTCGACCACGCCATCCGGGCCGGGGCGTCGCGCAACGCGATCGTCATCGGCGCGGAGAAGCTGTCCGACTTCACCGACTGGACCGACCGCTCCACCTGCATCATCTTCGCGGACGGAGCCGGCGCCGCGGTGGTCTCCGCCACCGCCGACGACGAGCCGACCGGGATCGGCCCGGTCGTCTGGGGTTCGGTGCCGGACAAGAGCGACGCGGTCCGCATCGAGGGTTGGCGCCCGTACATCCAGCAGGAGGGGCAGGCGGTGTTCCGCTGGGCCACCACCGCTATCGCGCCGCTCGCGCTGCAGGCCTGCGAGCGGGCCGGGGTCGACCCGTCGGAGCTGGCCGCGTTCGTGCCGCACCAGGCCAACGCGCGGATCATCGACGGCATCGCCAAGCGGCTCAACATCCCCGACGCGATCATCGCGAAGGACATCGTCGAGTCCGGCAACACCTCCGCGGCGAGCGTGCCGCTGGCCCTGTCAAAGCTGGTAGAGCGCCGGGAGGTGCCCTCGGGCGCACCGGTGCTGCTGTTCGGCTTCGGCGGTGGCCTGACCTACGCCGGTCAGGTCGTCCGCTGCCCCTGACCCCCTCGGGCGCGTACGCGTCCAGGAGTGGCGGTCGGCGACGCCGGCCGCCGGAGAACCCCGATGAAAGGAACCAACCGCAATGACCCGTGACGAGATCACCACCGGCCTCGCCGAGATCCTCGAAGAGGTTGCCGGGGTGAACCCGGACGACGTGGCCGAGGGGAAGTCCTTCACCGACGACCTCGACGTCGACTCGCTCTCCATGGTTGAGGTAGTGGTCGCGGCCGAGGAGAAGTTCGGCGTCAAGATCCCGGACAACGAGGTGCAGAACCTCAAGACCGTCGGCGACGCTGTCAGCTACATCGCGGCGCAGTCCTGATCATGAGTCGTCCAGACGTCGTCGTCACCGGGCTCGGCGCGACGACCCCGCTTGGCGGGGACGTCGCGTCGACCTGGGACGCAATGCTCGCCGGCCGCTCCGGGGTGAGTGCCCTCACCCAGGAGTGGGCCGAGCAACTGCCGGTCCGAATCGCCGCCCAGTTGGCCGTGGAGCCGTCCGAGGTGCTGGACCGGGTCCGCCTGCGCCGCCTGGACCGTTCCGAGGCGATCGCGATCATCGCGGCGCAGCAGGCCTGGGCGGACGCCGGCCTCGCCGGCTCCGACCTCGACGGGGAGCGGTTGGCCGTCAGCGTCGGCTCCGGCATCGGCGGTGCCACCACGCTGCTCGCCCAGGACGACATCCTGGAGGCGTCCGGGCCACGGCGGGTCTCCCCGCACACCATCCCGATGCTGATGCCGAACGGTCCGGCCGCCTGGGTCGGGCTGGAGCTGGGCGCCAAGGCCGGCGTGCACTCGGTGGCCAGCGCCTGCGCCACCGGCGCCGAGGCGATCGCCCTCGGCCTGGACATCATCCGCTCCGGCCGGGCCGACGTGGTGGTGGCCGGCGGCACCGAGGCGGTCATCCACCCGCTGCCGATCGCCGGCTTCAGCTCGATGCGGGCCATGTCCACCCGCAACGACGACCCGGAGCGGGCCTCCCGCCCGTGGGACCGGGGCCGGGACGGCTTCGTCCTCGGCGAGGGCGCCGGCATCGTGGTGCTGGAGCGGGCCGAGCACGCCGCGGCCCGGGGCGCCCGGGTGTACGCGCGCCTCGCCGGTGCCGGCATCACCTCCGACGCGTACGACATCGTGCAGCCGCACGCCGAGGGCGAGGGCGCGATCCGGGCCATCGCCAAGGCGATCGCCGACGCGGACGTGGCCAAGCGGGACATCGTGCACGTCAACGCGCACGCCACCTCGACCCCGGTCGGGGACATGCTGGAGATCGGCGGGCTGCACAAGGCGCTCGGCGACCACCCGGTGCTGTCCGCGACGAAGTCGATGACCGGTCACCTGCTCGGTGCGGCCGGTGCGCTGGAGTCGATCGCCACCATCCTGGCGATCCGCGACAGTGTCGTCCCTCCGACGATCAACCTCGACGACCCTGAGCCGGGCCTCACCCTGGATGTCGCCGCGCACAAGGCCCGCCACATGGAGATCCCGGCCGCGTTGAACAACGCGTTCGGCTTCGGCGGCCACAACGTGGCTCTCGTCTTCGCCCGCCCCTGAGATCCTGCGAAAGGGCCCCTTCTCTCGACGAGGAGGGGTTCTTTCGTCGTTCAGCCTCGGTTGCGGGGGTGCTGTTTGGCGGTGCGCTCGTTGCCGTGGCGGTAGTTGCCGGTCCAGCGGGCCATCACCAACTGCGGGTCGTCGTCGACCTCGGCCAGGAACTCCGCGGCCCGAGCGCCGCGCAGCGTGCCGGCGACCCGGCCGTGGTGGGTGATCACCACAGTGCCGTCCGCCCGTTGCACGTGCCGGAATCCTGCTGCCGCTCCCATGGGGTGAGGCTGTCAGACCGACCGGCGCGGAGGCGACCGGGTTTCCGTGGCGCGGGCGCACGATCCCGATTGACGTCGAGGGACCGCACGGCTTAGATGGGCCAACTGAAGATCGACTGACGGGGATCACCACGATGGACATTCGTACCCGCGTCGCCGTGTCGGCGGCGCTCACCCTCGGCCTGCTGGCCGGCTGCGGCGACGCCGCCGCCGATCCCGCCGGGTCCGCGGCCGGCGGCCCGGCCCCACAGGCCACGGGCGAGCCCTGGTACGACGAGACGACCCCGGCGTCGACCGGCGGCACCACCGGCGGCACCGGTTCCCCCTGCCCGGTACCGGTGACGTTTCCGCTGGCCGACGGGTGGACGGCGAAGGCGGTCGAGCCTGCCAAGGGTGAGCTGGCCGAGCTGGTCGGCGAGGCGCTCACCAAGCGCGGCGGCAGCACGGTGCGTTGCGAGGTGGACGGCCGCTCGGCCGGCGGCGGATTCCTGCGGATCTGGGCGGCGGACTCGCCGACTGTCACGCCGCGCGCCGCGCTGGAGAGTTTCGCCGCCGGGGCCGGCGAGACGGTCGCCGGTCAACAGTTCCGCGACCTCCGCGCCGGCGGCTTCGACGCCACCGAGACGACCTGGCTCGCCACCAACCCGCTGGCCGAGGAGGAGTCGCGGAACTGGGCGCTGGCCGTCCAGTCGGCGGGGCAGACGCTGGTCTTCGCGGTCAACGAGGGGCTGATCACCGAACGGACCGACGTGCTGCCGGCGTACCGGCTCGCGGTGCGAGGGCTCGCGAAGGGCGAGTGAGGTGGGCGCTGCGCCGTCCGCTCCCGGTCGGTCAGGTGCGACAGGTCGTCGCGGGCAGTCCGGGAACGGCCACCGGGGATCGGCCGCCCGGCCGGGCCTTGCCGGCGAGCACGGCGGCCAGGGCGGTCATCGACGCCCGGCTGGAGGAGTACGTCGCCAGCAGCGTCGGTGACTTCGCGTCGGCCAGCACGTACGGGGTGTCCATGGCGACCGTGACCGCCGCGTCGGGGCTCAGGTCCTTGGCGCCGTCGCCGTAGCCCACCAGGTGCACGATCGTGCCGCCGCTGGGCTTGACCTGCACCCCGGCGGCGGTCAGCGCGGCGGTGAGGGTGGCCCGGGTGCCGTCCCGACCGCCGGACAAGGTGACGGTGACCGGCCCGCGTACCGCTCCGCCGCAGGCGCCCTTCAGCACCGTGACGGCGGCGGCGGCCAGCGCGTCGGCCGCCGCCCGGTGCTCCGGGGCGTTGAGCGTGGACATCTGCGCCGCCGGCAGCTCCGCGAGCTTGAACTTCATGGTCAGCACCCGCGTGACCGCCTCGACCAGCCGGGTGCGGGTCAGCGATCCGCCGCGCAGCGCGGCGAGCAGCCCGTCGTACGCCTGACCGACGTTCGGGGTCATCAGGATGAGGTCGTTACCGGCGTTGAGCGCCCGGACCGCCGCCTCGCCGGGAGCCCAGCGCATCGCGGGCGGCATGTTCATCCCGTCGGTGATCACCACGCCCTGGAAGCCGAGTTGGCCGCGCAGGACGTCGGTGAGCAGCTTGTGCGAGAACGTCGCCGGGGTCCCCGGGTCGATCGCGCGCGCATCCAGATGACCGGACATCACGGCCATCGCGCCCGCGTCCATCCCGGCGGTGAACGGCGGCCACGCCCCGCTCTGCAACGCCGCGGCGGACTGGGTGAGCACCGGAAGGTCCTGGTGCGAGTCGTCGGCGCTGTGGCCGTGCCCGGGGAAGTGCTTCAGGGTGGCCGCGACCCCGACCGCCTGCAGGCCGCGGACCGCGCCGCCCACCTGCGCGGCGGCCTGCTTCGGGTCGGCGCCGTACGACCGGGAGCCGATCACGGTGCTGCGGGTGGCCAGCACGTCGGCCACCGGGGCGAAGTCGATGTTGATGCCCATCGCGGCCAACTCGGCGCCGGCGGCCCGCCAGGCGGCCTCGGTGAGCTTCGGGTCACCTGCCGCGCCGGCCGCGAGGGCGCTGGGCAGCACTGTGACCCCGTCGGTCACGCGGGTGACGACGCCGTACTCCTGGTCGGTGCCGATGAGCAGCGGCGCCGAACCGGCGGCGAGCCGACCGGCGGCGGTTCGCAGTCCGGCCGTGAGCTCGTGCACCTGCTTGGGGTTGTCGACGTTCGTGGTCTCCTGGTTGCCCTTGGTCGGGTCGTCGGCGCTGAAGCCGACCAGGATCAGGCCACCCAGTCGGTACTTGGCGATCATGTCGGCGGGGGTGTCCACCCCGGCGAGGGCCTGGTTACCGGCCGCCGAGCCGGCGGAGACCTTCGTCGCCGAGTCGCCGTATGCGTACGGCATCAGCACCTGGCCGACCAGGTCTTCGTCGGACAGCGTCGCCACCAGCGCGGCGGCGCGGCCGGCGGGGTCGCTGGCCGGCGGCGCGGCCGGGACGCTCGGGCCCGCGGACGTGCCGACCGGGCTGGGCGTCGGGGTGGGACGCTCCGGGTCACCTGAGCAGCCGGAGACGAGCAGGGCGGTCAGGGCGGCGACAGCGACACTGGCGCGCCACGGGCGATTCGACACGCCGCCCATCCCACCAGCTTCTCCCTTATCGGGGCAACTTGACCTTACCGGTCGTCACCGGTGTGACGGCCCACGGCCAGCGGCCGGCCGACCGGGTCAGCCAACCCGAGTGAGCAAGGTCACCGGGGCGCCGTCGCCGGCGTACCGGTAGGGCTCCAGGTCAGCGTCCCACGCCGTGCCGAGCGCCTTGTCGAGGGCGTGCGCCAGCGCCTCGGGGGCCCGGGAGGCCGCCATCAGCGCCCGAAGGCGGTCCTCGCCGAGCTGGATGTCGCCGGCCACGCCGACCGTTGCCCGGAACAGGCCACGGGCCGGCACGTACATGAAGCGCTCACCGTCGGCACCGGGACTCGGCTCCTCGGTGACCTCGAAACGGATCATGGGCCACTGCCGTAGGGCAGCAGCCAGCTCGGCGCCCGTCCCCGGACGACCGGTCCACCCGCACTCGGCCCGGCGTGCGCCGGGGTCGACGGGCTGACCCGTCCACTGCAGGTTGACCGGCGCGGCTAGGACGCGCGCGATCGCCCACTCGACGTGTGAGCACACGGCGAGCGGGGTCGAATGGACGTATACGACGCCACGCGTTGGCACGGTGACCTCCCGGAGAGCGAGGTGCGTCTTCCCCTACGACCTCGTCCACCCAGGTGGCTGCTGCAACACATGATGACTCCTGTGACGCGTGGTGCGCCAGGGAATCGGAAAAATCGCCGGGTGGAATAGCCGGACGGGTGGTCGCCGTTGCCTCTCAGGACACCGCGACGACCAGCATGATGTCGTGGTCCTGTACAGTTCCACCGGCGGCTTATGCCGCGTTACACCTTCGCGGGTCGAGTCACGTACGACCCGCACACAGCCCCCGGACGTCCAGTCCTCCCGTACGTCTTGCAAGGAGTACCTCCGTGGCGAGCAACACCTCTAAGACCGCGCGCGCGTCCGTCCGGGCCGGCCAGGCTGGCCAGGGTGGCGCCCTCAGCGTGCTGGGCGAGTTCAAGTACCTCATCCCGCTCAACGGCGGCAAGCACGCCTACGTGCGGAACCTGACCAACGGCAAGACCGCGCACCTGCGCACGGACTCCGACGCCTTCGTCGAGGAGATCCGCGTGCTGGCCGCCGCCGGCCACGCCGCCAAGATCCGGGCGGAGATCAACAACCTGGCTGCCACCCACCCGGGTGACGGCTGGGAGGCCACCGAGAAGCGCCTGGTCGCGGCCGGCGTCTTCGAGGGCTGAGCCCTCCCCCACCGCACCAACGAAACCGCCCGCCGGGAAGTCCCGCCGGGCGGTTTCGCACGTCCGGAGGGCTGCGCGGCGGGCCGGGTCAGCCTGGATCGAGCAGGGCGACCTCGCCGGTGGCCAGGTCGTAGAGGCCGCCGACCACTGCCACCCGGCCCGCGGCCACCGGCCCGGCCAGCAGGACGTCCTCGCGCAGGGTGCGCACCGTGCGCCGGACGTGCCGGCGGATCGCCAGCGGCTGCACCGCCGGATCGCCGAGCCCCGCCTCGGTCACCGCCGGGGCGATCTCGTCCACCAGGTGCGCCAGCGACCCGCCGGGACGTTGCCCGGTGCGCAGCGCCTCCACAGTGGCCTGCACCGCGCCGCACCGCTCGTGGCCGAGGACCATCACCAGCGGTACGCCGAGCTGGCCGACCACGTACTCGATCGAGCCGCAGACCGCGCGATCGAGGACGTGCCCTCCGGTACGGATCACGCAGATCGCGCCGAAGGTCTGATCGAAGATCGCCTCCAGCGGCACCCGGGAGTCGATGCAGCCCAGCACCACTGCGTACGGCTGCTGGTCGCCGGAGGCCGCGGCGGCGGCCGTGACGTCGTGTCCGTGCACCGGCTGGCCGCTGACGAACCGCCGATTGCCGGCGAGCAGGTCGGCCAGCGCGGCGCGGGGCGTGCCGCCGGCCTGCCGCCCCTGCCCCGACGTCGCACCCATGGGCGCTCCCGACGACCCCATGCCGTTCAGCTTGGCCCGCCGCCGTCCGGCACGGGCGAGGTCGGGAATCTTCGCCAGGGCGTGATTGGCGTGGTGTCATGGCGGGTAGCCGGTGTTACCGCCGGGTATCGGAGGTGCTGGTGGTACTGGGCGGCCCTGGGGAGGTGGCGATGCCGGAGCGGTTCGAGGTCGGTCTGCCGGACGGCGTACGGCTCAACGTCGAGGCGACGGGTCCGACGGACGCCCAGGTCAGCGTCATCCTGCTGCACGGCTGGACGCTGGACGGGCGCGCCTGGCACCGACAGGTCGACGCGCTCACGGCGCCGCCGTTCGGCGGTGCGGTGCGGGTGGTCGCCTACGACGCGCGGGGACACGGCCGGTCCAGTTGCATGGCGCTGCCCACTGCCACAGTGGCCCAGTTGGGTGACGACCTGGCCGCGGTGATCGACGCTGTCGCGCCGACCGGCCCGGTGGTGCTGGTCGGGCACTCGATGGGCGGCATGACGATCATGGAGTACGCCCACCGCCACCCTGTGCACTTCGCCGCCCGTACCGCCGGCCTGGTCTTCGTCTCGACCACCGCCGAGGGGCACACGCACACCGTGTACGGGCTCTCGCCGCGGATCGCCCGGTTGATCCGGTTGGCCGAGACGACCGGCGCCGGCGTGCTGGCCCGGTGTGGCTCGTGGCGCGCGCCCCGGGCACTACTGAACGCGCTGCAACCGAGCATCCGGTGGATGCTCTTCGGTGACCGCTGCGAGCCGGCCGACATCCGCCTGGTGACGTCGGCGGTGGCTCGGGCCTCGCTGCGCTCGATCGGCGGGTTCCGCGCCTCCATCGGCACCCAGCACCGCCTGGACACCCTCGCCGCGTTGGCCCACCTGCCGGCCGCCGCGCTGGTCGGCGACCGGGACCGACTGACCCCACCGCCGTGCGCCGAGTCGATCGCGGCGGCTCTGCCGGCCACCGAGCTGACCGTCTGCCCGGGCGCCGGGCACATGCTGATGATGGAACGTCCGGACGAGGTCAACGCCGCGCTCACGGGCGTCGTACGACGGGTGCTCGCCGAATCGTCGCCGTCCGACCGTGGCGCATCGGCGTCGGCGCACCGTGGCGCGGCCACCGCCGGGTCGGGTGCCTGAGCACGTTCGCGCACCTCGGGCGCGGCGGGTCGGGTCCAGGGCCGTACTCTTCTCGGTTGGCCCGCGCGGTTTCCGCCGCCTGCCGGCGACCTCTGAAGGAGCGTGCGTTGACCGACCAGACCGGCCTGGAGCAGGAGATCGCCGTCGAGCAACGACACCTCGACCGGGTGTACGCCAGACTGGCCGAGCTGCGGCAGTCGGCCGTCCGCGCCGAGCGTGACGGCTACCGGATGGCCCGGGTGGGCACCCACGGCGCTCTGGTCGAGCGCGACGCGATGGTCTTCCACGCGGCGCAGCGGCGGCACACCCTGGACGCCGAGCACGAGGGGCTGGTCTTCGGCCGGCTGGACCTGCGCGACCGTCAGGTGCTGCACGTCGGGCGACTGGGGATCCGCGACGAGAACGCCGTCACGCTTGTCGTCGACTGGCGCGCGCCGGCCGCGGCCGCCTTCTACCAGGCCACCCCGGCGCAGCCGCTGGACGTGGTGCGGCGGCGCACCATCCAGTCCCGCGCCGAGCGGGTCACCCGGATCGAGGACGACCTGCTGGACCCGACGGCCGCCCCGGAGGGGATGACTGTCGTCGGTGACGGCGCGTTGCTGGCCACGCTGTCCAAGGCCACCGGCCGGGGCATGCGCGACATCGTGGCGACCATCCAGCGGGAGCAGGACGAGGCGATCCGCTCGCCCGGTTCCGGGGTGACGATCGTCGCGGGCGGCCCCGGCACCGGCAAGACCGCTGTCGCCCTGCACCGGGCCGCGTTCCTGCTGTACTCCGACCGCAGCCGCTACGCCGGCGGCGGCATCCTGGTGGTCGGCCCGTCGTCGGTCTTCGTCGAGTACATCGGCTCCGTGTTGCCGTCGCTCGGTGAGGACACCGCGACGCTGCACTCGCTGGGCACCCTCTTTCCGGGGATGACCGCCACCCGCCCCGACCCGCCCGAGGTGGCGGCGGTGAAGGGCTCGCTGCGGATGCGCCGGGTGCTGGAGCGGGCGGCCCGCGACGCGGTGCCGGGCGGCCCGGGTGAGCTGCGGCTGCTCTATCGGGGCACGCTGCTGCGGCTGGACCGGGCCGCGCTGGACCGGATCCGGGACCGCGCGCTGCAACGCGGCGCACGACGCAACGAGGTGCGCCGGGCCGGTTTCGACGGGGTGTTCGCCGCGCTCTGGGCGCAGGCCCGTGAGCTGAGCAGCGGTCGGCTGCCGGAGCAACCGGCCTTCGAGGCGGAGATCGCCGAGCGCTCGGAGTTCCGGGAGTTCCTCAAGGCGTGGTGGCCCCGGCTGCACCCCCGACACGTGCTCGGCTGGCTGGCGCAACCGGACCGGCTACGCCGGTACGCCGGGGGGATCCTCTCCTCGGCGGAGATCCGGCTGCTCAATGCCGCGTACCGGAACCTGGACCCGGCCGGGCTGACGATCGCCGACGTGGCACTGCTGGACGAGTTGGACGCGCTGCTCGGTAAGCCCGCGCAGCCGGCCCGCGCGCGACGCGATCCGTTCCAGCTCGCCGGCGGCGTCCGTGAGCTGAGCACCCTCGGTGAACGGCAGCGGGCCGCCCGCGCGGCGGCCCGGGAGCGTCCGGAGGACTACCGGGAGTACGCGCACGTGGTGGTGGACGAGGCGCAGGACGTCTCGCCGATGCAGTGGCGGATGATCGGTCGACGCGGCCGACTGGCCTCCTGGACCGTGGTGGGCGACCCCGCGCAGACCGCGTGGACCGGCGATCCGGACGAGCTGACCCGGGCCCGCGACCAGGCGCTGGGCCGGCGCAAGCGACACGACTTCACGCTCACCACCAACTACCGCAACTCGGCGGAGATCTTCGCGGTGGCGGCGGCGGAGATCCGTCGGCTCTACCCGGACCTGCCGCTGCCGACCGCCGTCCGCTCCACCGGGGTCGAGCCGGTGGAGCTGGTGGTGCCCGCGACGGGGTTGGAGACCGCGACAGTGGAGGCCGCCGCCGGCCTGCTGGCCGAGGTGGAGGGGACGGTCGGGGTGATCACGCCGGTCCCCCGCCGGGACGAGGTCGCCGGGTGGCTGGGCGCGCTCGGCGCGCCGAGGTTGCAGGTGGTGACCAGCCTGGAGGCCAAGGGCATGGAGTACGACGGGGTGGTGCTGGTCGCGCCGAGCGAGATCCGGGCGGATCCGGGCGCCGGGGTGCGCACCCTGTACGTGGCGCTCTCCCGGGCCACCCAGCGGCTCACCACCATCGACCCGACCGGCTGACGCGCGCGGACTGCCGCCGGCGGAAGGCGCTGCCCGTACACTTGCACACATAGCGATGTGAGCATACATTTGACCGGGTCCCGACCAGCGGCGGAAGGTGGTTCTCGTGGGCGCAGATCATGACCACCACCATGGGTCCGTCGCCAATGCCGCACACCAGCACCGAGGTCGACTCTGGGCGGCATTCGGGTTGCTCACCACCCTGATGGTGGTCGAGGCGGTGGCCGCCCTGCACACCGGCTCGCTCGCCCTGCTCTCCGACGCCGGGCACATGTTCACCGACGTGCTCGGCATCGGGATGGCGCTCGCCGCCATCACGGCGACCCGGCGGGCCACCGGCGACCCGCAGCGCACCTTCGGGCTCTACCGACTCGAGGTGCTCGCCGCGCTGGCCAACGCCGTCCTGCTCTCCGGCGTCGCGATCTACGTGGTGATCGAGGCGATCCGCCGCTTCGGCGACCCGCACCAGGTCGTCGCCGGCCCGATGCTCGCGGTCGCCGTGCTCGGCCTGCTCGCCAACATCGCCGCCTTCGCGCTGCTGCGCGCCGGAGCCCGGGAGAGCATCAACCTCCAGGGCGCCTACCTGGAGGTGCTCGGTGACCTGCTCGGCTCGCTCGGCGTCATCGGCGCGGCGCTGCTCATCACCGTCACCGACTGGTGGTGGGCCGACCCCCTGGTCGCGGTCGCCATCGGCGTGTTCATCCTTCCGCGCACCTGGCGGCTGGCCCGCGCCGCCGTCCGCATCCTGGTGCAGGCCGCCCCGGAACACCTCCAGGTGACCGCCGTGCACGACCGGCTCGCCGCCGTCCCCGGTGTCGTCGAGGTGCACGACCTGCACGTCTGGACGCTCACCTCGGGCATGGAGGTGGCCTCCGCTCACCTGACCATGGCACCCGGCGCGGAGGTCGGCGCGGTGCTCACCGCGGCGCGTACGGCGCTGCACGACGACTTCCGCATCGAGCACGCGACGTTGCAGATCGAGCCCGGCGCCGCTTCCGGAGCGTGCGGCTCCATCGAATGGTGACGGAGCCGTAATTTTCCGTGCTGACGCACGCACCGTCCGTCACATTGGCTGCAGCGGCCCCATCCGCACCGGTAGGCTCGGTCCCGGCCTCCACCAGGCGGCGCCCTCCCGGCGCCGGTGGCGGTCGCCGCCTAATCGCCCAACTGGGCGAACCGGGGAACCATGTTCCTGGGGTGTATCCGCGTCAGCGGTAGGGATCTTCCGTCCCGAACCCGTCAGCTAACCCGGTCGGCGGCTGACGGAAGGACATGCGCAGTGGCACCAGCACGACCACCCGCCGCCCGACTGGCGGCACTGATCGTCGCGATGTTCGCCCTCGGCGTCGCGCTTCCGGCCGGCACCGCCTCGGCCTCCCCCCCGACCGGCCTGCGGGCCGCCGCACCCGACTCCGACGAGGAGGGCGGCACCCCGGCGTTGCGCGCCCAACTCGAGGCGGCCAGCAAGGGCTACCTGGACGCGAAGCGCGCCCTGGACACCTCCGTGCAACGGCAGAAGCAGCTCGCCACCCAGCTGACGACCATCGAGGTCGAGATCGGCCAGCGCAACGGCAAGGTCGGCGAGATCGCCGAGGTGGCCTACCGCACCGGCCGGCTCGGTGCGATGTCGGCGCTGCTCAACAGCAACACTCCGGAAGGCTTCATGGACCGGGCGGCCGCGCTGGACGCGGTGGCGGCCAACGAGGACCGGGTGCTGCGCGACCTGCTGAACAGCAAGGACAAGGCCAACCGCACCCGGATCGCCCTGGACGGCGAGATCAACGAACAGCGCAAGCAGGTCGCGGTGATGGCCAAGCGCAAGGAGCAGGCCGAACGGGCCCTGACCGTGGCCACCACACCCAAACCGCAGACCACCGCCGACGGCGGCTCCAACCGGGGCACCTCCAGCGCCAACGCGAAGGCCGCACCGCGCAACTCCGACGGCTCCTGGCCCTCCGAGTCGTGCAGCGTCAACGACCCCACCCCGGCCAACGGCTGCATCACCCCACGCACCCTGCACGCGCTCAACCAGGCCAAGGCCGCAGGATTCACCCGGTACGTCTCGTGCCACCGCCCCAGCGGCTCCGGTGAACACCCGAAGGGCCGGGCCTGCGACTTCGCGGCGCAGAAGGGCGGCTTCGGCGGGGACGCCACCGGCGGCGACAAGACGTACGGCAACAACCTGGCCGCGTACTTCATCCGCAACGCGGACCGGCTCGCCGTGCTCTACGTGATCTGGTACAGGCAGATCTGGCTGCCCAGCAGCGGGTGGAAGTCGTACAGCGGGGCGCACGGCACCCCGTCCACCGACCACACCAACCACGTACACCTGTCGGTCTACTGACCCACGCGTCGTGATGCCTGTGAGTCACCCCGGTGGCTCACAGGCATCACGTGCGTCCGGGGCCGGGCTACGTCGCCGGGCGTACCCCTGATGTCGTCGCTCGTCGGACGACCCGGCAGCGGTCGGCGGGCAGCATCGCGGTATGCCTCGGATCCGACCCACCACCCGCAAGGCGCTGCTCACCCTGCACCTCGTCACCTCGCTCGGCTGGCTCGGCGCCGACCTGGTGCTGCTCACCCTCGGCATCGCCGTTCAGCGGGGCGCCGACCCGGCGGTGGTCTATCCGGTCACGGCCCTGGTCGGCACTGTGCTGTTCGCGCCGCTGAGCGTCCTGGTCTGGCTGATCGGCGTCGCCAGCTCGCTGCTCACCCCGTGGGGCCTGCTGCGCCACCGCTGGGTGCTGGTCAAGCTCGTGCTGACCACGGTGATGGTCGGGCTGGTGCTGTTCCTGCTCACCCCGAACCTGCGTCACGCCGGAGCGGTCGGGGCCGCCCTGCCCGCCCGGGATCGCGCCGACCTGGTCATCGCGCCGGCGGTGTCGACCAGCCTGATGGTCATCGCGACGGTGCTGTCCACCTACAAGCCGTGGGGCCGGCGTCCCGCCACCCGAGCGGCCCGCACAACCCGTGATCGCGCCGCAACAACGATCTAGACGCAACCCCCGCCAAGCACGTCGCGCCCCGCCCTGCCCCGCGATCTTGCACTTACTGTCCCGACACATGTGGCATCCCACCGATATCGACAACCGAAACTGCAAGATCGACGCAGGGGGTGGGGCGGGGCAGGGCGGGGCGGGGGGCTGGTCAGGCCGGGTTTGGGGGGGTGCCGGTGCGGTCGAGGGCGGCGCCCAGCCGGGTGGCGAGGGCGAGGTGAGCGGCCTGGGCCTGGCGGAACGCGTACCGGAACAGCGGCGTCGGCGCGGTCAGGGTGATCTCGACGTCGATGCGGACCAGGCCGTCCGGCTCGGCGCGCAGTCGGGTGTGGTTTCGCACTGTGGTGGCCGGCCACTGGCGGGCCACCATGACGATCTCGTCGGCCTCGTTGATCAGCACGTCCGCGTGGTAGGTGGTCCGGAAGCGCAGCGGACCCGCCGCCAACCGGTCGTTGATCGTGTAGCTGGCCTGGGCGCCGGGCCGGGGCGGCACCCGGCGAACCCGGACGATCAGCGGATGCAGCTCGCCCTGCCGGGTCAGGTCGCTGAGCAACGCTGCCGCCTCGGCGGGTGAGCACCGGGCCTGGACGGTGTAGCTGAAGGTATCGCTGCTGAGCACACCGTCTCCCGCCGTCGTTGGTCGCCCGATCGTCCCGTACCGATGTCTGGCTGGCAACGCCCCGGGCCCTCAGCGCCGCGCGGACCGGGCCGATGCGACGACCCGCCACCACCTGCGCCACTAAGGTCGGTTAGTACAAAATCTTCCGAAGATGCCGGAGGGCGGCCAGCATGAACGGCGACGACCGATGAGCGGGCACGTGATGGTATTCGCGCCCACTCCACAGCTGACGGTGACCGTGGACCAGCCCAACGACCACCCCGAGCTGCACCTGCACCCTGGCGGGCAGGGCGTCTGGCAGGCCCGAATGGTGATCTCCCTCGGAGTCGACGTGGTGCTCTGCGCCGCCCTCGGCGGTGAGATCGGCCAGGTGCTGGAGCCGCTGCTGGTCAGCGAGGGCGTGGACCTCAAGGTGGTGGTCCGTGACTCCGGCAGCGGCGGGTACGTGCACGATCGCCGCGACGGCTCCCGGCAGGAGGTCGCCGACGTGCCCGGGCAGCCGCTGAGCCGGCACGAGATCGACGAGCTGTACAACCTCGCCCTCGGCGAGGGCCTACGGGCCTCGGTGAGCATCCTCAGTGGGCCGAACGAACCGTGGCTGGTACCGGCCGACCTGTACCGACGCTTCGCCGCCGACCTCGGCGCGAACGGCGGCCGGGTGGTGGTCGACCTCTCCGGCGATCACCTCGGTTCGGTGCTGGAGAGCGGGGTGTTCTTCCTCAAGGTGAGTCACGAGGAGTTGATCCGCGACGGCCGCGCCCGCAGCGACGACACCGAGGAGCTGACCCGGGCCATGTACGAGTTGCACGCGGGCGGCGCCGAGACGGTGGTGGTGAGCCGCGCCGACCAGCCGGCGTTGGCGCTCATCGACGGGGAGCTGTTCCAGGTCGAGATGCCCCGGCTGGAGGCCGCCGACCCACGCGGCGCTGGCGACTCGATGACGGCCGGAGTGGCGGCGGTCGTGGCCAAGGGCGGGGACATTCGGACCGCCATCCGCACCGGGGCCGCCGCCGGCGCGCTGAACGTGACCCGGCACGGCCTGGGCACCGGACGACTGGACTCGATCACCGGCCTGGTGGACCGGGTCCGGCTGGTGCCGGCGGACAGCCGGCAACAGGAGCGGACCACCCCGGACGAGTTGGCCGGCCGGGTGGTCGAGCGATGACGCTGCGGGTGTTGATCACCAATGACGACGGGATCGCCGCGCCGGGGATCCAGGCGTTGGCCTGGGCGGCACGGCAGCGGGGCCTGGACGTCGTGGTGGCCGCGCCGATGGAGGAGGCGAGCGGTACCAGCGCCGCGATGAGCGCCATGGAGCGCGACGGGCGAGTCGTCGTGAACGACCACCCGCTGCCGGACCTGGCGGGTGTGCCGGCGTACGGGGTCGCCGGGTCCCCGGGCTTCATCACGCTGATCGCCCTGCACGGGGCGTTCGGCCCACCGCCGTCGGTGGTGCTCTCCGGCGTCAACCGGGGCGCCAACGCCGGCCGGGCGGTGCTGCACTCCGGGACCGTGGGGGCCGCGTTCACCGCCGCCACCAACGGCTGCCGGGCGATGGCGGTCTCCCTGGACGTGCTCTCGGCCGGCGAGGCGACGGCCGCGAGCGGTGGCGCCGCCGTGGACGCCGCAGCCCGGGTACGCGACGCCGAGCGGCACTGGGGCACCGCCGCGCGGGTCGCCCTGGACCTGCTCCCCCGCCTGACCTCCGCGCCGATGGAGAGCGTGCTCAACGTGAACACCCCGGACCTGCCGCACGGGCAGCTGCGCGGGGTGCGGCGCGGCACCCTGGCCAGCTTCGGTCAGGTGCAGATGACGGTGGCCGAGTCCGGCCACGGGTTCGTCCGTACCTCGCTGGAGGAGCCGGGGCAGGCCGCACAGCCGGGCACCGACGTGGCGTTGCTGGCCGCCGGGTACGCGTCGGTGACGGCCGTCCGAGCGGTCACCGAGGCGACCGACATCGACCTGACCGGCCTGGACGAGCAGCCCTGACGGGGACGCCCGGCGCGTTCAGGCGCCGGGCAGCACCTCGGGGGTGGCTGCGCCGGCGAAGTAGGGCTCCGGGGCGCCGAAGAGGCCGAGCAGGCCGGTCACCCAGAGCTGCCGGTGCACGAACCGACTCGGCTCGGTGACCACCAGCTTGACGTCACTGACCTCGGCCGTCTGGAAGCCGGCGACCATGGCGCTGATGCCGACCGAGTCGATGAAGGTGACCAACCTCATGTTGAGTTCGATGCGCAGAGGGCGGCCTTTGGCCAGCACCTCTGCGATCGCTTCGCGCACCTCGTACGCTGTGTCGACGTCGATCTCACCCCGCGGGGCGATCTCCACGACACCACCGGACAGAACCGACTTCACGATCGACAGGCTCACGCGAGCACCTCCACCCGCCCGTCCCCCGGGCGCCTCATCAGTACGCGGGCCGCGACCGAGAGTATTCCTCCGACGGCCTCGGTCGCCACCCCTCGGGATGAGCAATTCGCGGATCCGGGCCCACAAAGCCACCCATATCCGCACTTTTCAGTATCTGATTACTCAAGACTTTTCGTTATCTGACCATCGACGATCGGTCGTGACCGGCCCGCCGCCGAACCAGGGTAGCGGTCCGGGCCCGGCGCGCCCGACAACCGGCCCATGACGTACGTCTGCCCCGTGTGCCGTCGGCGTGTCGCCCACCGCCGGCCGGCGCGACCCGTGCCCCGGTTGCCGACGCGCCCTAGCATCGACCGGGACACCACCGCGACGGAGAGGATCTTCGATGATCAAGCGACTTGCCGGGCTGGCCGGCGTCGGTGTTCTGCTCGCCCTCGTCCTGGCCTGCGGTTTCGGTGGCGGGGGCGACGATGACGACGATGACGACGACGACTTCGCCCGCGGTGTCGCCGTGTCGGCGGTGCGCTGATTCGGTGGCGCGCCGAGTCCCGGCGCGCCGAGCTACCGGTGCTCCGCGGAGGTCGGGGTTTGCGTCCGGCTGACGCGGGGCACTGCGGGGTAGGCGACACCGTGACGCGCTGGAAAGACGCCGAAGTCCGAAGTGGCCGGCGGCTTCGGCACCCGAGGAGGTAACCACGATGTTCGGAACCAACCTGCTGGACCGCCGCAGCAAGCCGGAGCGGATCGCGGACCAGGCCTGGGAGCACCTGCTCTCGGCCGTCAGCTATGCCGGAGACAGTGTGCGGGACACCGCCCGCTCGGCCCGCCAGAACAGCAGCGATCTTGCCGACGGGGCGGGTGACCTGGTGGGATCCGCCGCCGAGGAGGCGCGACGTCGCGCCTCGCTGGCCTTCGACGCGCTCGCCGGCCGTCAGCCGGCACTGCCGTGGACGCTCCTGATCGGCGCCGCGCTCGTCGGCGCGGCCGTCGGCTGGGCCGTCGGCTCCGCCGCGCGGGCCGCCGGCAGCCGGGACGACAGTGCCGTCGACGACGTGGAGTTCGTCGACGTCGACCGCCCCAACTCCCCCGCCATCTGAACGACAGCGCCACGGCGGGCCCCGATCGACTCAGGTCGATCGGGGCCCGCCGTGGCGCCGGGGTGGACCCGGTCCGCCGGGTGCCGGACCCCTCAGGCGGCCCGGCGGACCGGTGTCTGGTGGTGATCCGGGGGTCCCGACCCGGATCACCAGTTCAGCGGCTCGTGCAGGTGATGGCCGGGGACGTGTTGCTACCGGCCCACGAGCCGAGGAAGCCGGCGGTGGTGCTGGCCCCGGCCGCGAGCGCGCCGTTCCAGCCCGTGTCCCGGACCGACACGGCCGATCCGGTCTGGGTGTGGGTGCCGCCCCAGAGCTGGTCGATCCGCTGGCCGTTGGTGAAGGTCCAACCCAGCGTCCAGCCGGCGATGGGGGCGCTTCCGGTGTTGCGGACCACCAGCTCGGCCTGGAAACCGCCGGACCAGGAGCCGGTCACCCGGTAGGTCGCCGCGCAGCCGACGGACGGCGGCGGCGTGGTCGGGGGCGGCGTGGTGGGCGGCGGGGTCGTCGGCGGTGGCGTGGTCGGGGGGTCGCCGCCGGTGCGATCGGCGACCAGGATGCCGCGACCGTTGGTGCCGAGGTAGACCCGACCGTGGACACGCGGGTCGCCGGTCAGCGCCTCGCTCGGATTGCCGTACTGGTGGCGGTCGTCGTTGACGCGTACCCAGGTCGCGCCGGCGTCGTCGGAGCGGTGCACGCCCGGTTGACCGTTCACAGTGCCGTAGAGGAACACGGCGGGGTTGGTCCGCCCGGGTGCCGCCTTGCCGAAACCGACGTTGCCGGAGGCGCTGACGCCGTCCAGCCTGGTGAAGCTGGCGCCGGCGTCGGTGGAACGCCACAGGCCACCCGGCCCTGCCAGCCACAATTCGCCGGCCCGGCCCGGCAGGGCCTTGAACCGCACGTCGGTGCTGGGCAGCCCGGTCGCAGCGGTCGGGGTGAAGCTGGCCCCGCCGTCGGTACTCAGGTAGAAACGCCCGCCGCTGAAGCCGTAGAACCGGGTGGGGTCGACCCGGTCGGACTCGATCATGGCGTTCGCCGGGATGCCGGTCGACGCTGCCCAGGAGTTGCCGAAACCGACCGAGTGGACCACGCGTTGGCCCGCGTCACCGGGTGCCCAGACGAAGCGGCTGCCGTCGGCCGCGGCGGCCACCGTGCCGCCGAGGTTGACCCCGGACGGTTCGGTGCCCTGGAACCAGGTGGCGCCGCCGTCGGTGGAGAAGGCGACGTGACTGTCGTTGGGCCGGTCGGCGTCGGTGAAGTTGCCGGCGCGCACCAGCACCGCGGGCTTGCTCTCGGCGTAATCGAGGCTGGTGGTGGACGTGAACACCGGCTGGGTGAACAGCATCGACGGAATCGCGTCCAGGTCGGTGTGTCGGAAGCCGCCGACGTCGCCGAGCGCGCTGATCAGGGGTGCGCCGCTGGGCGGGCTGATCAGGTCGAGGACGGCGGTCTCCTCCAGCCCCCGGACCATCGGCCGGAGGGTGAACTGACCGCCGGTGTCCCACCTGGTCAGGTCGGTGGTGCCGTAGATGGTGGCGCCGGTGCCGTACATCATGCGGTTGGAGTCGTGCGGGTCGATCTCCACCGACTCGTTCATCCAGCCGAGCTTGGGCGCGTCCTCCGGGGGTGCCGGGTTGAGACCGAAGGTCAACCAGGGCACCGAGCTGATGTCCATGGTGTAGCGGCGGGACCTCTCCGGGTAGTTGCTGAACTCCCAGATTCGCGTCCAGCTCGCCCCGCCGTCTGTGCTGCGGAAGAAGATGGCGTCCGGCCACCAGGAGACCTGGGTGGCCACCAGCAGGGTGTTCGGGCGAAGCCGGTCGATGGTCAGCCCGCTGTAGCCGAAGTAGGCGTCGGCACTGGTGGAGGGCACCGGGCTGATCCGCGTCCAGGCCCCGGTCGACCGGGTGAACTTCCAGACGTCGCCCTTGCCGCCGTCGTACGGGCCGCCGGTGTCGCTGGTGGCGATGTAGAGGTGACCACCGACCGGGTCGACGACCCCCTTGTGGGCCAGGTAGCCGGTGGGCTGACCGGGGATGCGCGCCCAGGTGACGCCGCCGTCGGTGCTGCGGTAGACCGGGTTCTCCTTGTCCGCCACGCCCACGTAGATCGTCTGTGTGGTGGAGCCGGCGGTGCCGGTGCTCTTGTCGAAACTGACCCAGGTCAGGCCCTGGTTCTGGCCGTTGTAGCCGTTCGGGTCGCTGGGATCCGCCCGGTAGTTGCCGACGTTGGGGAAGGCGGCGACGCGGGCCCAGGTCACGCCGTGGTCGGTGCTGCGCCATAGCCCGTTGCCACCCTCGGCGCCGTAGTACACGATGCTGTTCCGGTTGGGGTCGACGGCGAGCCGCTCCCCCATTCCCCGGCCCGGCATGTTGCCGCCGTTCTTGAACGGCAGCTCGGTGGCCTGCCAGGTGGCGCCCTTGTCGGCCGAGCGCAGGATCGCGCCGTTGTTCGGGTCCCAGCCGTTCGTGTACATGCCGACGGCGGCGTACACCCGGTTGGTCTGCACCGGGTCGGTGGCGATGCTGACCACGCCGTTGTAGCCCCACCGGTCGGCGCCGACCCAATCGAGCAGCGGCGTCCAGGACTGGCTGGTCTGTTCCCAGCGGTACGCCCCGCCGATGTCGGTGCGCGCGTAGATGAGGTTCTTCTCGGTGGGGTTGAAAACGATGCCGGGCACGAAGCCACCACCGCCCACGGGGACGTTCCGCCAGGTGTACGCCTCCGCCGCGGCCGGGGTGGGGGCCGACCCGGCGGCGGTGAACGGGACCACCACGACGGCTGTGGCGGCGGCCAGCACGGACACGACCGTGCCGGCGAGACTTCTCCGCATCTGCGGTTCCTCTCGGGATGGAGCCCCGGGGGACGGGGTCGATCGCCTGGGTGACGCCGTGGCCCGGGGGACGGGCACGACGACGGGGACGGGCAGAGCTGCCCTGGCTCCACCACCCGACGCGACGGCTCCCGCGATCGAGGAACGCGATTACCGTAACCGAAATCGGCTCGCTTTGGAAGCGCTCCCATCATCGATGTTCGTCAGCCTTTCCCACCTCTGCCGCCCAGGTCGGGCCGCGCCGTCACCCGGTCCGGGCGAGGGCGGCTCACCCGGGGCGGCGGCAGGATCGCAGCACGGCGGACCTCAGGCCGCGGCCACCACCCGGTCCGCCATCGGAACAGCGGAGGAGGGACAGATGGCCATCGCGGAGATCAACCGCACCGACCAGGACATCCAGTCCGCCGTGCTCGACGAGCTGACCTGGGAACCGCGGGTGCAGCCGCACGAGATCGGCGTGACCGTCGCCGAGGGCGTCGTCACCCTGACCGGCCGCGTGGACAGCTACGCCAAGAAGTGGGCCGCCGAACGGGCCGCCCACCGGGTCGCCTCGGTCCGGGCGGTCGCCAACGACGTGGCCGTACAGCTCACCGACGACACCGAGCGCGCCGACACCGACCTGGCCGCCGCGGCCAGCCACGGGCTGGAGTGGGACGCGTTCGTGCCCATCGAGAAGCTCCAGGTCACCGTCTCGGCCGGCTGGGTGACCCTGCACGGCGACGTCGAGTGGGAGTACCAACGGCGAGCCGCCGAACGCGCGGTGGCCCGGCTGACCGGCGTACGCGGGGTGAGCAACGGCATCACCGTCCGACCGGCCACCGCGCCGGACGCCCGCGACCTGGCCGACCGGATCGTCGACGCCCTCGCCCGGGCCGGAGCGACAGAGGCCGAACGGATCAGCGTCCGGGTGCACGGCGACACAGCGATACTCGCCGGGTTGGTGCACTCGATGCCCGAACGGGCCGAGGTCGAGCAGGTGGCCTGGTCCGCGCCGGGAATCCGGGAGGTGCAGAACCACATCGCTGTCGCCCCGGTGCTGCGCTGAGCGGGCGCGGGCACCCGCTCAGCGGGCGCTGAACGGGCGCGGAACCACCCGGGGTGGGTGAGTCCTTCTCACCCACCCCGGGAGCAGGCTGGTGGCATGAGTGATCCGAACGGGCTGATCCAACCGGGACGCACCGCGCCCGGTTTCACCCTGCCGGCCACCCCGGACGGGGCTCTGCTGGGGCCCGAGCAGTTCCGTGGCCGGCCGGTCGTGCTCGCCTTCTACCCCGCCGACTGGAGCCCGGTCTGCGGTGACCAGATGTCGCTCTACCAGTCGGCGGCTCCCGTCTTCGCCCAGTACCGCGCGGTGGTGCTCGGCCTGTCGGTGGACAGCATCTGGTCACACCGGGCGTTCGCGGAGAGCCGGGGCATCGAGTTCCCCCTGCTGGCCGACTTCGAGCCCAAGGGCGAGGTGGCCCGCAGCTACGGCGCGTACATGCCCAACGGTGAGGCGGCTCGCGCGCTCGTGGTGCTGGATCCGGCGGGGAAGGTGACCTGGAGCTACCTGTCGCCGCCCGACGTCAACCCGGGCGCGGACGGCATCTTCGACGCGCTGGACCAACTCGCCGCCGATCGGAAGGTGATGGCCGGATGAGTACGCCACTGCAGGTCACCGCCCGACTTCGAGACCCGGTGACCACCGACGACCACATCCGGGGGCCGGCCGACGCGGCGGTGACCATCGTCGAGTACGGCGACTTCCAGTGCCAGTTCTGCGGTGCCGCGTACCCGAACCTGCACGAGTTGCTGCGGCAGCGGGCCGACACCGTACGGCTGGTCTACCGGTACTTCCCGATCGCCAACGTGCACCCGTACGCCGAACGGGCCGCCGAGACGGCCGAGGCCGCCGGGGTGCGGGGCCGGTTCTGGGAGATGCACGACTGGCTCTACGAGCACCAGGACCAGCTCGACCCGGTGCACCTCTCGCTCGGCGTCGAGCAGGTCGGGTTGCCGCCGGACGAGTTGAACGCCGAGGTGGAGAACCGTGCGCACGCGGACCGGGTGCGCCGGGACTTCGTGGGGGGCATCCGCAGCGGGGTGAACGGCACCCCGACCCTGTTCGTCAACGGCATCCGGCACGACGGCGGGTACGACCTGCCCGACCTGCTCACGGCCGCGGACGCCGCCGCCAACGCCTGACCCGCTCAGATCAGCCGCAACTCGCGCGCCCGCCGGACCGCCTCGCGCCGGCGGGTCGCGTCGAGTTTGCGGTAGATGTTGCGGACGTGGGTCTTCACGGTGTTGACCGAGAGGGACAACTCGCTGGCGATCTCCACGTTGGACAGGATGCTCTGCAGGTAGCGCAGGATGGTCAGCTCCCGCTCGGTGAGCGGCTCGTCGAGCGCGCCCCTCGGCCCGGCGGCCGGCCCGGCCGCGCCCTGTCCCGCGCCCCGCACCAGGTCACTGACCAGCGTGAAGTGCGCGGTGCCCGCGTCCAGGTGCGCGGCCAGCAGGTCCCGCACGGGTGGGTCGGCGCGGGTGAAGACCCTCCGGCAGCCCTGTGGGCCGGCCAGGTCCAGCGTCTGCTCCAGGATCCGACCCGCCCGACGCCCGTCCCCGGCGCGCTGGGCCAGCACCGCGTCGAGCAGACCGGCGTCCAGACGTACCGGTAGCGGCCAGGCCGTGGCGGCCGGCGCCTGCCAGTCCGGCAGGGTCCGCTCGGCGGTGGCGGCGGCGCCGGCCCGCAGGTGCACCTTCGCCAACGTCACAGCGAGCACCGGGTCGGCCCCCTCGTTCGCGGCGTCGCCCAGCAGGTCGCGGGCGGAGTCCAGGTCACCCCGCGCGGCCCGCAGTTCGGCCTCGGCGGCCCGCAGCAGACCGGTCAGCTCGTCGGCGGACGGCCGGTCGGCCAGCGCCTCCCGGGCCCGGACGAGCAGCCGCTGGCCGGTCGCCGGGTCGCCGGAGTCGCGGCGTAGCTGCGCCCGGCACAGCGCGGCCCCCGCCGCCGCCACCGGTTCGTCGGAGGCGGCGGCCGGCCAGTCGCCGCCCACCTCGGGGTCGCCGGCCCAGCCGCCGGTCACGTCGAGTGCAGGGAGGGCGAGGGCGAGATTCGCGGTGGCCTCCTCGGGCTGGTCGCGCAGCAGCGCCACCACGGCGAGAGCCAGGTACGCGTGGCCGCAGTCGAGCCGACAGGACCAGCCCCGACAGGGCGGCATGCCGAGCGCGTCCCTGGCCGCCTGCTCGGCTGCCCGCAGCTCGCCGCGCACCGCGAGCAGCAGCGCGGCGCGGCTCGCGGCGACCAGTTCGGTACGCGGCCGGCCGGCTTCCCGAGCGGCCGCCCGGGCCCGGACGAACCGGGCGGTGGGCAGCGCCCCGTCGGCCTACTCGACCAGCCGCTGCGCGGTTCCCGTGACC
>NZ_JAGPXY010000185.1 GCF_018070325.1 Micromonospora sp. H61 | reverse complement strand
CACCCTCGTCGAGATCATCCCCGGCAAGGGGTCCGGCCAGCTCAAGAAGCGGGTGCTGCGGTTCCTCGACCAGAAGGACGTCAAGCAGCTCTACCACCGGGTCGAAAAGGACTCGAAGAACTTCGGCCGCCTCTTCGTCCACTTCCGCTGGAAGTGAGTGCCCCGGCTTCCCGACCCTGAACGTCAGTCCCGGACGTGGCCGAAACGCCGTCGGTTCGGCATCTTCCGCCGTTGTTCGCGCTTAGTAGTACTGGATCTGTGCCACGCGATGATGGCAGCATCTCACCGTCATCCCGATGCTCACACAGAGGCAGGCGGCCCCGGGTCGACGAGACCCGGGGCCCTGCTCAGGCGCCCGGTCGATCAGATTCAGCTCCCCGCTTGTGCGCGTGGGTAGTGCGCACGAAGAGGATTCCCGCCACCATCGTGATGGCGCCGGCGACGAGGCTGAGCACCGTGCTGTGGCTCATGGCCCAGACGATGAAGAGCATGATCATGGTCAGTCCTGTGATGACCGCGAAGTGCACCACGGAGGCGCTTCGGGCGTTCGTCTCGGACTCCTCTAGACCGAGCTCGAGGCCTAGCACCCTGTTGACCCAGAACTTGATGTTGACCGTGTTCCTTCGGATTACGGGATCAGCCCGTTCTCCTGGGACGCCTTCTCCGGGTTCTGCCGTCAGGTCCATGTTCACCTGCTCCGGCTGCCGCGGCGGTTTCGCCATGTTCAACCCCTTCTTGAGGCCACTTCTTAGCTTGCCCACCGTGGCCGCCCCCCGACGAGGGGCTGCCCTGCGTGCACCATCGAACCTGACCGAGAGTACACCGTCACGCGCATCGGAAAGCCACTCGGGTACGCGCCTTACGCGTACAAACGTACGGTGATCATGCAGCACTCATACGTCCAGAGGATGCAGCCCGACGTCTTGCGCCTGTACGGTGGGGAAGGGGAATGGGTCAGACTACCGCACCTGCGGATCCCGGGTGGCAGGTTCGGGCTAGGCAAGAGATACTGCAAAGATGCATACTACCGGCGCGTAAGTGCCGTACAACCCGAACCTGGGAGGTGACTATGTCGTTACTGCGTGTAGGTGGCTTTCGCCTGCCCCCGTAGGGCCAACTCTCCAACCGGAGAGGGTGAAGCCACCTGTCCTAGCGACATTCCGAGCAAGGAAAGGGTATGAAAGGGGATGAACTTACAATGCCAGTAAGGACGAGCGTGCTCGACCGTCAAGGCACTGAAGAACACATCCGTACCCACCCCGATGAGGATGGCCCGCAAGTGTCCTCCCCCTCGGCGCCGCGGCGCGACACCCCTAAGGCCGACGACCTCCCGCCAGGGAGTACGGGCACAGGAGGTCAGCTAGTGCGCCTTACAGTCAACTTGACGCCTCGTTCGAGCGAGGCCCTGGAAAAAGCGAGCAAGGAATCGGGGGACTCCAAAACCGATACGGTTAACCGTGCCCTGCAGGTCTACGCCGTGATCCAGGAGATGTGCAAGCGAGGCGGGGGAAGCATCCGGGTCATTCACCCGGACGGGGAAGTCGAGAGGGTGCACATCATTTGAGCACCGTCTTGTGCAATGACGTTACTCCGAAGCTGATTGCAAGATCACAGCTGGTGCTCGCCAATGTCTTGCGGCACTGGTTTCACAAGCACCTGACGGTGCTTGTGCTGAGGGACACGGGCAAGGGCGCCCGACCTTTGACGACTGCCCTCAGAGTCGTATAGCCAAATCATGCGGGGGTCCAGTACTCCCCTCCTGTTCTGGACTCCCGCCCTGGCACTCCCCTTCGAGGCGTGCTCACCACGCCACAAGTCGGCTTCTATCCTGCCGCGACTGGCGAGCAACTACGCGGTTCCGGCCACGGGCTGGCAACATCCCCTCCCTCGAACGACTCAGCTGTGCAAAACCGCTTCAGCGGCGTACAGCTTCGCGGCGGAGTTCGCCCACTCCGCGTTCAGCGACACGTGCGGATGCCGCAGTCTCGTGCGGCGTCCAGAACAGCGCGCAAAGGCATCCGGCCCACACCCCGGCCCTTCCAGGTTCCACTACACCGCCAGTCTGCTCTGGAACCTCCTAACTCACTTACCCGTAGCCCCGATTAGCGGCGGGTAGCTATCAAGGTCGTGAGCGCGGGTGTCGACGGTGATCGTTGACCCGTAGGGTGTCCTGATGTCGACGGTGAACCTGCGGCGATCGGCGCGTGCGGTCGTCGTCGATGAGGACGACCGGGTTCTGCTGCTACGACTCGCCATTCCCGATCCGGCTGGCACGATCGCCGTTTGGATCACTCCCGGGGGTGGCGTCGAAGACGGCGAGACGCCACTGGCCGCGCTGCGGCGAGAGTTGCGCGAAGAGGTCGGTCTTGCTCTCGATGTCGACCCGCCTCAGGTC
>NZ_JAGPXY010000184.1 GCF_018070325.1 Micromonospora sp. H61 | reverse complement strand
CACGATCGCTGTCGCATTGCTGAACGCCGACAAGATCGGCTTAGGGCTGGTTCTGGGCGTTGTCACGTTGATCTCTGTCCGCTACTGCGCGCGTCGCTGCGCCGACAAGTACCTGAGCGACCTGAATCCGGAGCACGGCGACCGAATGGACTAGCTGGCACCCCCGGGTGCCAGATGATCACGACACGCCCCGACCGGCGCCGGCGACTGCCTTACATCCTTCACCGGCAGGTACGCGCGGAACGAAACCCAATGAACCTAGAGGAAGGTGGTCTGAGATGCCGAACGTGGCGATCAACGGGCTGGGCCGCATCGGCCGTGCGGCGTTGAGGATCCTGCTGGACGCCGACGGGTTGAACCTCGTCGCGGTCAACGATGTCGCCGACGTCGACAACCTGGCCTACCTGCTCAGGTACGACACCGTCTACGGCCGCTACCACCGCCGGGTCAGGACCGAAGACGGGGCGCTGCTCGTCGACGGTCGACGGATCGCGACGTTCACCGAACGCGACCCGGCGAAGCTGCCGTGGGCCGACCTCGGCGTCGACCTGGTCCTGGAATGCACCGGCGTCTTCAAAACCGAGGACGAGCTGAAGAAGCACCTGCAAGCCGGCGCCTCCTTCGTGATCCTGTCCGCCCCGACATCGTCGGAGGCGGTACCCACCGTGGTGCACGGCGTGAACCGTCCCGACGGCGCACCACAGATCGTTTCCTGCGCCAGCTGCACCACCAATTGCATCACCCCGGTCATCGAAATCGCTCACCGTCACATCGGTGTCCAACGGGCGGTGATGACGACCATCCACGCCTACACCGCCGGCCAACAGCTGGTCGACGGCCCCGCCAAGAGCTTCCGGCGCGGTCGGGCCGGGGCCGCTAACCTCGTGCCGACCTCGACCGGGGCGGCCCGGGCGACCACCCGCGCGGTACCCGAGCTGGCCGACAGGTTCGACGGCATC
Organism: Micromonospora sp. H61; assembly: GCF_018070325.1. GTDB lineage: Bacteria > Actinomycetota > Actinomycetes > Mycobacteriales > Micromonosporaceae > Micromonospora > Micromonospora salmantinae. The sequence continues at coordinate 1,454 of NZ_JAGPXY010000184.1, read as the reverse complement.
GCGGTACGCGCACCGATCCCGGTCGGGTCGGTCGCCGACATCGTGTTTGTCGCGAGCCGGCCGACCACCGTTGAGGAAGTCAACGCCGCGTTCCGGCAAGAGGCCACCGACGAGCGCTACCGCGGCATTCTCGGTGTCTCGCAGGATCCTCTGGTCTCCGCCGACATCGTCGGAGATTCACGCGCCGCTGTCATCGACCTGGACCTGACCCGCGTCGTGGACGGCACGCTGGTCAAGGTGATGGCCTGGTACGACAACGAATGGGGCTTCACCCACCAGATGATCCGCGAGGCCCGCAGCACACTCGGTGTAGCCGCATGATGCTCGCCGACCGGACGTGCGGTGTTCCGTGACGCATTCCCTCCCGGAACATCCCGGACGACCTTTGCAGCGCGGGTCGCCGATGGTCGGGCGGTTCCGGCTCACCGCAGCCGTCCCCGGGCCGTCACCAGAACGGGTACGCCGCGCCCGCCGCTACAGTATTTGAGACCGGATATGGCACAAGCCACGATTGTTCTGCCTGCACCCTCTCCATTTCGGCTGGATCTGATGGCCTGGGCGTTGCGACGACGCTGGAAGAACACCGTCGACCGGTGGGACGACGGCCAGTACAGCCGCGTCATCATCGCCGACGGACACCCCGCACGGCTGACAGCCGTTCAGGCGACGACCGGCGTCCAACCGACGCTGATGGTCACCGTGGAATCGGCAACACCCATCAGCGAGCGGGCCTTGAACGAGGCCGGCCTGCTCGTCCAGAAGATGTTCGGGCTAGCGGTCGATCTGCGGCCCTTCTACGAGCTCGCCGATGACGACCCTGCCATCGGTCCGCTGGTGCAGCGGTTCCGCGGGCTGCGCCCGCCTCGCTTTCCGACCGTCTTCGAGGGACTGGTCAATGCGATCGCCTGCCAGCAGGTGACCCTGGATCTGGGGATCATCGTGTTGAACCGGTTGTCGCAGCGATTCGGGCCGCACCTTGTTGATCACGATGGTGTGCGGCACGCGTTCCCCGCAGCGACCGACCTGGCCGACGTGGGCGAGGAAGCGATTCGCGAGCTCGGGTTCAGCCGCCAGAAGGCGCGGGCGATCCAGCAGCTCGCCGTCCATGTCGTCGACACGAGTGTGGATCTGGAGCGGCTTGAGGGCTTGAACAACGACCAGGCTGTCGCCGCGCTGTCGCGCGTGCACGGCATCGGCCGGTGGTCCGCGGAGTATGTACTGCTGCGAGGACTCGGAAGGCTGGACACCTTCCCGGGCGACGACGTCGGGGCGCAGAACAACCTGCAACGGTTGTTCCACCTCGCCGGCAAGCCGACCTACGATCGTATCCAGCAGTTGACATCTCCGTGGCGTCCCTACGAGGGCCTCGTCTACTTTCACCTGCTACTGGACAAACTGCGCGCGAACGGCGCGTTATGACCCCTGCCGCCACGCAGCTGACCAGCCGAGACTGC
>NZ_JAGPXY010000183.1 GCF_018070325.1 Micromonospora sp. H61 | reverse complement strand
TCCTTAGGGGTCGACCAACCGCGCTGACAGCGGGCCTTCCGGTACGGCTGGCCAACTTTGAGTGTCGATTGACTGGTGTCGACGGTCGCTGTCGAGTCATAGGATGCGGCTCGTGAAACCAATCGACAAGCGCGACTTTATCGTCGGTGTCCGGTGGTGGCAGACAAGCACAGGGTGGCCGAAGGACTTCCACAACGCGGACTACGAGGTGTTGGCTGCTCAGAACCCGAACGGGGTGTTCTTGGACGACTGGTGGGCGGGGTTCCTGCCGCGGCTGACCTTGTGGCGGGCTTTGCGGCCGTTCTCCCGCGCCGAGGTGACCGGTCTACTGGTCGCCAACCGGGATGACCTGGCCAGCGCTTGGCATCAGGCGTGCGCGCCGGTGAGGGACAACGACATTACCGAAGTCACCTGGGATCGAGTGCGGGCGTTCCCTGAGGTGGTCGCGCGGTTGAAGCCGACGAGCTCTCCGGTGTTCCGGTCAAAGTTCTGCCACTTTCTGCTTCCCCGGATTTTTCCAGTCTTCGACAACTTGGCTGTGGGCGGATCGTGCACTTACGAGAGGTACTTCAACTTAATCAGGGATACGTGGAATGTCACCCCCGCTGACCTGCAAGCCAGCCTGATCTCTGAGCTGAGCCAGATGGTCGAAGACGAAGGCCGTGGCCCTCTGCACGTCGGTTTCCCCATGGCAACCAAGATCACTGAGCTGGCACTCATTGGGCGTAAGCACGGTCAACGTCTATGAGGGTTCTGCCCGCATCTCGGACAGAGGCAGCGCCAGGTTGGGCGGCACCGGCGTCTGCTTGGTTGTATGAAGGGTCGGCATCCTGGAGCGCGTCATCCTCAGCCTCTGGTCTCCGGGGCTCTCAGCCGAAACGACAGGGGGACGACGCTGAACCCGTGGGTGCAGACGATGACGGGGTTGATAGCGGCAGTCGGCGCATTTGTCGGCGTGCGGCTGTCGGTTCGAGGCAACGATCGTGCGACCGTGCAGCGAGACATAGCTGCACGTCGCGAGGAGTGGTGGCGCCGGTTCACGTGGGCCGCTGAGCTTGCCCATGACGACTCACCCGCCAGCCGTGCAGCCGGACTGCGAGTCCTGACACAGCTTGCCCTGTCGGAACTCTCCCAACGAGACGAGCACTTGATCCTTCATGCCTTCCCTGCGCCCGTACTGCGAGAGTCTGAGCTGGATGGGCACACGGGCACCACAGAGGAGCAGGTCGCTGCTGCCCAGATGATGATTGTGCTCGACCGGAAACTGGGATACGACACGCCGAAGTACGTTCGGCGCATGGCTGGGCAGAGTCGCCTCTACTACGCCTCGGCGAGACGGGCGCGCCGCGTGCACACCACCCTCCAGGCGAGCGCACTTGGCGGTTCGATCGTCACGGCCAGTCTTATCGGTGCCGGGGCGGGCGACTCGCTGCTTTTGTGGGGTGCTGCGGCAGGTAACGCGTTGGCAGCCACCGCGACAGGCTTGCTGCTCTACTTCAAGTTCAAGGACAGGGAAATCAATCTCCTGCTCACAGCAGAAGCGATTGATGACGATCTGGCGCTAGCGGAGCAAGGCAAGTAGTGAACGCCCGACGCGGAAAGACGTACTGGCTCCTAACATTGCTCGTGCCGGTTGCCGCCGGCATAAGTCAGAGCCGGGTGAAAGCCTTCCAAGTTGGTCGATGCGCTGATGGTCAGGAAGCCGCTACGGCCGTCAAAGCGCGATCCACCAGCGCCCTGACCGCGACTGCTCGTTCCTCCCGGCCGATGAGCAGTTAAGCGCTGGTTGTCCAGGTGGAGGTCGGGGTGACCGGGGCAAGTTGGTGGTACCAGCCGGGGAGTTCGTGGGCGTGGCGGTACTGGTCGCTGCTGGTGCGGAGGGTCACGCCCCGGGCCGCGAGGGCGTCGGCGAAAGCCGCGTACTGGTCGCTGCGAAGCATCCACCCGCGGTAGACCGCGACGCCGCCGGCGGGCACGGTCATGACCGCGCGCTGCGGGTCGCCGCGGGTCAGCGTGTCGTGGTCGACTACCGCGACGTCGATCCCGGCGGCGCGGGCCGCGTCGGCTTCGGCCGCGAAGTGGTCATCGGGCCGGCGGGGCCGTAGAGGGTTCGCGGGGACCAGCAGCATCATCCGGGCATCGTGCCCGAGTTACGACTACAGGTTCTACCTCATATTCAGGTCGGCCCGCTCACTCTGATGCTGCCCCGGCGTCTGCCGATTGTCGTAAGGGAGTGGGCACCTGCCTTGAACGAGTGCGCCGTCGTGCACGGGGAGCACAACCTTGCGCAGCTATCCGCTTGGCGGGACGTCTCCGTCGGCTCGCCAGTCGGTGAACAGCTCGGCAAGTCTGGTCTTGGTCTGGTCGGTGAGGATCTTGGTGGTGTCGTCTCCGAGTGGCTTCAGGGCGTGTTGGCGTACTGCGGTGTGT
>NZ_JAGPXY010000182.1 GCF_018070325.1 Micromonospora sp. H61 | reverse complement strand
GGGGGGGGGGGTTGGGGGGGCGGGGTACTGCTGCGGGGGTTCGGGTGGCGGCACGCTGGGCGGCGCGCCTGGGCCGTGCGCGGGGTTGACCTGCGGGTCGAGGCTGGGGAGCGGGTTCTGCTTCTTGGGCCCTCCGGGGCTGGCAAGAGCACTTTGCTCAGCGCGTTGGCCGGGCTGCTCCCCGAGGACTCCGGCGAGCAGGAGGGCACCGTCGAGATCGACGGGCTCGACCCACGCAAGGGGCGGGAACGGGTCGGCATCGTCTTCCAGGATCCGGAGACCCAACTGGTGATGGCGCGCTGCGGCGACGACGTCGCGTTCGGGCTGGAGAACCGGGGAGTGCCGGCCGACGAGATCTGGCCCCGGGTGGACGAGGCGCTGCACCGGGTCGGCTTCCCGTACCCCCGCGACCGCCACACCGCGGCGCTCTCCGGCGGCGAGCAGCAACGCCTCGCCCTGGCCGGCGCCCTGGCCCTGCGCCCCGCCCTGCTGCTGCTCGACGAGCCGACCGCCAACCTCGACCCGGCCGGGGCCGAACTGGTCCGACACGCGGTGGCCGGCGCGCTGGACGCCGACACCACGCTGATCCTGGTCGAGCACCGGGTCACCGAGGCACTGCCACTGGTCGACCGGGTGGTCGTCCTGGAACCGGGTGGCGGCGTCCGCGCGGACGGCACACCAGAGGCGGTCTTCGCCGCCCACGGCGCCGCCCTGGCCGCCGAGGGGGTCTGGGTGCCCGGCCACCCCATCGCGCCCCGGCCGGCCACCGCCGGCCCCGGGGATCTGTTGCTCACCGCCGACCGGCTCGGCCTGCCACCCCGGCTGGGCTCCACCGACCTGGCGGTACGCGCCGGTGAGGCACTCGCCGTACGCGGACCCAACGGCGCCGGCAAGTCCACCCTCGCGTTGCTGCTCGGCGGTCTGCTCCGGCCCGGCAGCGGGCGGGTCACCGCGTCCGCCGAGTTGGCCGGCGCGGACCACCGCACTCCCCCGCACCGGTGGCGGGCGCCCGCGCTGGCCCGACGAATCGGGTCGGTCTTCCAGGATCCGGAGCACCAGTTCGTCACCAGCACGGTCTTCGACGAGCTGGCGCTCGGCCCGCGCCGCACCGGTCAACCCGAGGCCGCCGTCAAGGAGACAGTGGCCGGGCTGCTGGACCGGCTGCGGCTGGCCCGGCTCGCCGCCGCCAACCCGTACACCCTCTCCGGCGGCGAGGCGCGACGGCTGAGCGTGGCGACCGCCCTGGCCACCGCGCCACGCCTGCTGATCTGCGACGAACCCACCTTCGGTCAGGACCGGCGGACCTGGCGGGAGCTGGTCGACCTCTTCGCCGACCTGCGCGACGCCGGGCACGGCGTGGTCACTGTCACCCACGACGCGGACTTCGTCGCCGCGCTCGCCGACCGCACCGTCACCCTGCACCGTGCACCGGACGACCACCGATGATCAGCATCGAGCCGGTCGCCGCGCCGGACGCGCCGTTGGCCCGCCGCAACCCGGTGGCGAAGGTCGCCGCCGCACTGGTCTTCTCGTTCACCCTGCTGGCGACCCTGGACCCGGTGGCCCCGGCGATCGCCATCGCCCTCGAACTGGCCGTCCTGCCGCTGTTCGGCATCCGCTACCGGGTGCTGGCCCGGCGGGCCTGGCCACTGCTGCTCAGTGCCGCCGGCATCCTGGTCACCCTGGTGCTGTTCGCCGCCGACCGGTCCGGTCGGGTCCTGCTGGACGTGGGACCGGTGCTGGTGAGCACCGGCGTCCTGCTCACCGCGCTCGGTCTGGTCCTGCGGGTGTTCGCGGTGGCCCTGCCCGGTGTGATCGTCTTCGCGACCACCGACCCCACCGACCTGGCCGACGCGTTGATCCAGAACGCGAAGGCGCCGGCCCGGTTCGCCATCGGGGCGCTGGCCGCGTTCCGGCTGGTGCCCCTGCTCGGTCAGGAGTGGCAGATGATCAGCATGGCTCGACGCGCCCGGGGCGTCGACGCGGGACGCAATCCGGTGGCGAAGCTGCGGCTCTTCGCCTCCACCGCGTTCGCGCTGCTGGTGGGGGCGATCCGCCGAGGCACCAGGCTGGCGGTGGCGATGGACGCGCGTGGCTTCGACGCCGGCACACCCCGTACCGTCGCCCGCCACCAGCACTTCACCCGCGCCGACGTCCTTCTCATCGCCGGGGCCGTCGTACTCGCCGCAGCCGCCCTGACCACGAGCCTCGCCCTGGGCACCTTCCGCCCCCTCATCAGCTGAACCGAGCCGGCCTGCTGCCCGCTGCCAGCCGCCCGCCGGCAAGATCCGCCACTACATCCCTGGTGTTGCTGTCGCCACACAGCGCCCCGCGCCCCGCGCCCCGCGCCCCGCGCCCCGCGCCCCGCGCCCCGCGCCGCGCGCCGCCGATCTTGCGGTTCCTGTCGTTGATTCATCCCGGTATGCCGGTGATGCGACGACAGAAAGTGCAAGATCGACGGGGCGGGGGGCGGCGCGGGCCGGGGG
>NZ_JAGPXY010000181.1 GCF_018070325.1 Micromonospora sp. H61 | reverse complement strand
GCCGAGATGGTCAACGCGGCTGCCGCCGCAGCCGTGCGGATCGGCGAGCGGGACCCGGGCGGGGAGCACCTGCTGATGGTCGGCGGGTTCGACGCGGGCAGGGTGCAGATGGCCCGCGTTGAGAACGCCGCGGTGGCAGGCGACCCAGGGCGGGTGCTCACGCTGGCCGAGGCGGTACCGGCGGGGCCAACGCCGGTCGGGTCGAGTTGGCAGCGGCACCGCCTTGATGTGGCTTGGGCGCACGCCGCCCGCCGCCAGTTCGCGGAAGCGGAGACGATCCTGACCGGGCTGGGCGGGCTCGCACCGGCGTGGCTACGCCACCAGCGGTACGGCCGGGACATCGTGCAGACGATCGATGTAGGCCGCCGACGGGCGATGACGGACAACCTGGCCGTGCTGGCTGACCTGGTGGGATACACGAGGTAGTACGCGCCGTACCACCTACATCACCGACCGTGATATCCGGCTCCCGGACCCTCACTCAAGAGGCGGGGGGGCGTCCGCGCCGGAGATGACCGGGCGCCCCTCTGCCACTGACGGAGGGTGCCCGGCGATGATGCTTCCGGTTCCGACCACCGTGCACGAGGCGTGGGAAGTTGAGCGCGCCCGAGGGCAACGGGCGGTCGACGCACTCGACCGACGTTTGGACGGCCAGCACACGCCGCGCCTGCCGCAGTGGGCGTGCGGCACCTGTTCGCAGGACTGGCCGTGTGCCCCAGCACAGGTCCGCCTCGCTGAGACGTACGGCCGGGACCGGATCGGTTTGGCCATGTACATGGGCGCCGTGTACGCCGCCGCCGTCAACGATCTGCCGGTGACGATGTCGGGTGAGACGTGGGCCCGGTTCGTGAGCTGGGTGCGCTAAATCCGTGTCCAGCCTCACGCGGCGACGAGGGTTAGCACCCACTCCGACTGGTCGCATCGCTGATCCTGCAGTCCCCCGCAGATGAGGCTGGGCAGAAGGCGCGGCAAGGGGCATTGCTGGCACACATGGACGACCACCGGCGTAACGAGGATGCACGGCGGGCCATTCTCAACCGCATCTGCCAGGGCTGAGGTGATCTGTCCCCGCCCAGGGGTGCGCCCGGCGAGTAGTCGTCTAGCCGACAGCAGAAGCCCTCTCCACAGCTTCGCCATTACCGTCACAACGTGACCACGGAAGGTGCCGCCGGAGTTGTCGGCCTCATCGCCGTCGTCGGCATTGGCATCGCGATCTACCGCAGTCGGCAGGACGTTGAGTACGTCACCTACGTCGAGGACGTCGACGATGTTGATGACGCTGATGACCTTGACGAAGTCTGGTACGAGGAGTGGCACTACGAGGAACGCAGATACGACGACTAGTCGAGACTGCGCCACCGCGAGGGGGACCGATGATCGGCCGCAACACGGCCGATGAGCAGCCCGCAGTCTCGATCAGTCTCGGATGGCTACCGGCGATCGGCGTGGCTGCGGCTGCGCTCTACCCCGCGTTGCAGGGTGCCTATTGGGCCATGCCGTTGAGCGGGGCCGCGGCTTGGGCAGCGATCGGGGTGTGGCGGATTGTCCACATTCAGGGATTGATCCTCAACCACATGCATTGGCGGGACGTCGAAGTGCCTGCATCAGACGACGCATCAGTTTGATACCCGCTGAGTTGCCCGCCTCGCGGCGGGTTAGTGATGCCGCCGGCATCATCATCTATCCCGACCCGCTTCGTGATGATGACGCTGCCGCATCTGAGCATGTCCAGGGCGATTGTGATGCGGAGTTGGATGGACGATTTGACCAACCTCGCCTCGCGTAGACGTCAAGCGGTCCACCCGATCGCTTCCAACCGGCCCGTACGGGCGTCCGGATGTCTCGCGACCCTCACGTCCACCGGCCGTTGCATCCCGACCAGATGGACCTGTGGATGCCGCATCAGGGCGGCTCGTAACCGCAGATGGCTGCACGCGACCCTCGGTGCCCGCATCTACCCGTGTACTGCATGCCATCCGCAGGTGGCCGATCGCCCGCAACTGACGCGCTCGCTACCGCAGCGGCACCTCGGCTAGGTCGACAAGGTCCGATGACCCAGTCCGACCTACCACCACTTACCCGGAGGAGTTCGTCGACTCTGTGGAAGCCGTGTCCCACCGCAAAGGTGAACGTCTAAGGACATCATTCGGCGAGCCTCCGCCCACCCGTTGGGTCGGCTGGTGAAGCTGGGCTGACAACGCGCACAACAGCTCAGAAAAAAGCGCTGGCGCACCTCGACCCGGAGAACGACGAGTTCCTGCGGCGCCGGCACGCGAGGGCACGGGCCGTGCTGCTCTACGACTCCGCCGCTTCGCGCGGCTGAACCCGAACGATCGGAGACGCCTTGACGATCACCGCCGATGACTTCACCACCGACACCGACCGGTGGGGCTACCGCAAGGGCGCCCGCTTCGTCGGCCCCAACGAATGGCTGAACAGTGTCAGGCGAGCTGGGCTCGACCTCGAAATGCTGGTGTTGGAACCCGTCACCGAGGCGCTAGCGGCAGCCGCCGACGACGACGGTCTGA
>NZ_JAGPXY010000180.1 GCF_018070325.1 Micromonospora sp. H61 | reverse complement strand
GGCGAAGCCCCAGGCCGTAAACGTCGTCGATCGCCTCCTGCATCGACGCGGCCAGGTAGAACGCCAGCGCGATCGAATGACCGTAGAACTCGGTCACGAGCGCGAGCTGCGCCGGGCCACACGGCCAGGGCGCGGCGCAGTTGCGACACAGCCACGCCGGGCGCATCGGCAGGTGCGGGCGGGGGCGGGCGGTCATCCGACCCGCACGGGACGCCGCCGACGTTTGGCTTTGCTGGTCGGTTTGACGGGCAGGGCCTGCAACCGCACGCCCGCACGCATCACGTACAGCTCGCGCTGCGCGACCGCGTCGCCCGCCGAATTCAGCTGGTAGCCCTCAATCCAGACCCACCCGTCGTACGTGTGCCGCTCGGGCAGCTCGCGGATGACGCGTACGAAGATCGGGCGTAGGAACTGCACGCTCGCGGCGGTCGTCAGGTAGACCATGTCGCCGGCCTTCATTGTCCCGATCACTGCGACACCCGCCAGGTGGCCCGCGCAGCTTGTTTCTCTTCCGCCATGCGCCGAACCTGCCAGGCGCGGCCATCACCATCCATCACAGCGGGTAGTACCTGAGCAGGTAACTTTCATCCACCTCGAATGTCGATCGGCTCCGGCTATATGACCGCCGGATACGCTGACCCACCACCCCACATTCGGGAAGGAGCCACACGAATGAGCGTTAGGGCAGCCGCAGCGTTCACCGTGCCCCCTCCGCTCTGGGACGACACCGACATGATCGACGCCTTGGCCGCCCGCGACATTGCACAGGTTTTCCGCTTGGTCCAGCGGGTAACCCGCGCCAGCCACACCCACCTCGGCGTTGCTACAGGCCTCAGTCAGGCTCAGGTCAGCGAGATCATCAGCGGCACCCGTCGGGTCAGCAGCATCGACGTACTAATCCGCATTTGCAGCGGCCTTGCAATGCCTGGCCACGCGCGGATGACGCTGCTTCTTGGCGAACACCCGTCCCAGGCCACGTCCCGTCCTGCCGGTAACGGTGGCAACCGCACGCGGGCAACTACCGCCCAGGCCGAACGCGCCGCGGGCAGCCGACCGGTCAACGAAGGTATCCGAGAGCGGTACGCCGATGTCACCGCGATCTACTCCAGCCGGTCGGAGTTCACCGCGAAGTTGCCACCACACGTCCTCTTCGACGACGCTAAGGACATTCGGGCTGCCGGACTGTCGCTCAACATTCTCTGCCAGCAGTATGCCGACAACCAACTCCTCAAACTCCTGGCCGCCGGCGCCCATCTCCGCTGCATGTTTCTCGACCCCGCCGGCGAGGCAATTAGAAGGCAAGAGCGTGAGGACGACTATCCAGACGGTCACCTCAGCGCGCTCACCGAACTCAACATCCAGAATCTCGCCGGGCGCATCCGCAATCGGCTCCCGGCGGATGCTCGCGAACGCCTGGCTATCCGCGTGTACGACGAAACCGTCCGCGCCAACGTGCTCTTGATTGACGACCGACTCTGCATCATCCAGCCCTATCTACCGCAGATGCGCGGAGTTGACTCCCCGACGATGGTCGTCGAGCGCAACTCTCTCACTCCCGGCCTCTACCCGGTGTACGACGGGATGTTCACCTCACTGTGGGAACGCAGCCGGGACCTATGAACAACTTTGCACGCCTCCTGCCCCTCGCACACGAGGCTGTCGACCTGGCGCACCACATCATGAGGACCCTGAGGCCAGGCACACTCACCAGCAAGGGTGACCGCGACATGGCATCCGAGGTGGACTACGCCATCGAGCAACAGGTCCGCGACCTCCTGGCTGCCAAGGCACCCGAGATTGGCTTCCTCGGCGAGGAGCACGGCTTGAGTGGCGATGCCACCGAACTCATGTGGGCACTCGATCCGGTCGACGGCACCGTCAACTTCGTGCACGGCTCACCCCTGTGCGCCATTTCCCTCGGTCTTATCCGCAGAAGAAGATCGGTCCTAGGCGTCATCGACCTACCGTTCCTAGGAACCCGCTACCACGCCGCCGAAGGATACGGCGCTTTCGCCAACGAGGAGCGTATTTACTCCAGCCGTACAGCAGACTTGAAAGACGCCGTCGTCGCTATCGGCGACTACGCCGTAGGGGTTGATGCGGCAACTAAGAACGCTCAGCGGCTCGCGATCACACATCGACTAGCTCGGAATGTTCAACGGATCCGCATGCACGGATCGGCCGCAATTGACCTGGCATGGCTCGCCCACGGCAAGATCGATGCCTTCATCATGCTCAACAACAAGCCATGGGACACGGCTGCGGGCGTCGTGATCGCCAGGGAGTCTGGCGTTCAGTTGGTCGACATCGACGGAACGCCACACAGTGCGGACTCCGCTGCGACGGTCGGCGGGAACGATCGGATCCTTCCGCTCGTTCTCACGCTCGTGCAGCAGTCTCTTGCCACGCCGTGATCCCACTAGCTCGTTCGTGACTTCACCGGACATGACGTGTCCACAGATTCTCGATGCAGACGAGAAGGGGCGGACCTCACCAGCATGGCAGCCAAGAAGCGATCTCTCATTGGTGG
>NZ_JAGPXY010000179.1 GCF_018070325.1 Micromonospora sp. H61 | reverse complement strand
GCTCAACCCATCACTCATGACGGCGCGTTCCTGAACACCCAGCAGCATGAGGACAGTGGCGGCGGTGTGGCGGGCGTCATGGAACCGGGCACCCCTAACGCCCGCGTCCCATGAGCAGCTTCTTCCCTTCGTGGTAGTCGGCATTCGGGTTGAGCGCGCGGCCGAACGGCGTAGTGAACAGCCGCAGCATCCCGCTTTCTTGCCGCACGGATCGGTGGAACCATGAGCATTTAGGTCGCAGGCGATTCTTTCGGACGCGAAGCAACTTCCTTTCCAGGTCAATATTTTCCCATCGCAGTCCGAGCACTTCACCTTGACTTTGCCGGAACGCATTTCCCCGGTCATTGCTAGGGCACACGCCGAACCGGCGCGAATGAAGCCGAAGCTTGAGCCAGCATTGGCCGCTGCAACAAACACTCGGCGCCTCACCGGGAAATTGCACTCTGATCGGTTATTCTCTGTCGGACATTGGCAGCGAGAGCGGCAGGGTTCGGCATCGTCGGGTACGCCAACCGTGAGTGGAAGGTCGAACCCTTCCGGGAGGCAGACGTAGTGGTTACGACGATGCGGGACATCGCCCGATGCCCTAAGGCGAGGGCCGCGCCATGCAGCGATCAAACGACGGCCAGGGCCGGGGTTTAGTTGGGCCGGGCCTCAGGGTAGCTTCCAGAATTCAATCGCAAGGTCAGCGAGCATTCGCTGCCGGGCCTCGATCTCTTCCATAGTCCAGTCTTCTTTATCCCCCACCGTCTGCGTGAGCGAGAGACTGGACGCAGCGAGAATTGGCCTCTTTTCTGCGAACGCGGAATTCCCGATGCTCTTGTTCTCAGTAGCCCTCAGAAGAACCTGATTACCGAGGCGATACGCATACTCGGTGTGGCGATCACGGGGAATGTAACTATCCCACTCCGCGCCGGCCGATTGAGGTAGAACATGTTCTAGATTAAGTTCACCTGCGTTTGGGTTGGCCACAAACTCAGGGATTTTCCTGGGCTGATTGTTCTGAATCTCAAGCGACCTCAGATAGTAGCGCGCATAAGAGGGGCGCCGTACAGCCGCCGTCGCGAAGTCATTACGAAATTGCTCATCGGATGGCAAAATCTCCCCTAGCTGCGAGATCACTGCGGCAGCCTTGGTCGTCTTGCCCTGTGAAATCGCCTGGGCAACTTCCGAGATCGCTCGATCCGCCTTACTGCCCTCTGCCGTTTTAGATATTCTCATTCGAACAGCCGCAGAAACGGCGAGTTTCAGCAACGCTTTTAGTTGGGCATTAGGGAATTTGAGCATCGCAGCCAATAGCACTGGGCGAAGACGTTCGACCTCAAGAATTCGCAGTGCTTCGACATAGCTCGCCGCCTCTGGGTGGATTGACGGCCAATAGGTCGGATCCGCTCCTAAAAGTCTGCTATAAGCCCGTGCCGCCATCTTGAGTTCATCACTGAAGGCCACTGCATCAGCAGCGGTGGTCAGCTTACGGTTTTTAACTCGAACGAAGATTTCCCGCTCTCGGGTTGATCCCTGCTGACTCGTAAAGTAATACCGGAGGAAGTCCGTGAATTTACTTCCAGTGCCCGTTGCTTGTTCGATGTACGAAGTCGTCGCTATCCAGCGTTCATGGCATTCACTCAATCGGCCGCCCGCGCGGCTAAAGATGTAGTTCTTGGTCAGGTCCGCAATGGTTAGGTCGATTCCTCGGTCATTCAGCGTCTCAAAAATAAGAAAGGCATCGGACTCGGTCGGAACCGTCACTGTAATAACCAAGGCTCGCTCATGAATGAACTCAACCCAGTCAACAAGCCTGGCAGCCCAAGCGGCTCCAGCGTTGGCGGCATCTTCTTCCACCTTAGCCTTAAGGAAATTTAGGCCCTTGGCCAGTAATTTATGGCTTGGCGGGGCCTGCCGATCGAGCGGCTTAGGGCTACCCTCAATCAGGGTTTGAAGATATTCGTTATCGGTAGCGCCGAGTTGCAGCCTGGACTCAACTTGGCGAGTCCGGAGATCACGGGATGCGATGTACTGCTGTTCAATGTCGGATGAGCGATTGTCATCCCTCTGTTTGAATGCATCGCGGACCGCAAGAAGAAGGAGAAAAGTAGTGGTCAACCGCTGCTGGCCGTCGATGATGAAGGATCGCGAAATAACAGTATCAGTCTCGACGTAATCTGAATTTTCCGACAAGACAACCGTGCCCAGGAAGTAGGCTTCGTCGGACTTGCTTTCGAATGCCTCCAGAAGGTCGTTCCAAAAATCTTCCACCTCATCGCGGCCTTCTCCCGAGCCCCAGGCAAACGCACGCTGATAAGTTGGCACCCCGAATCTCCGCTGAGCTAGCAATGCGCCTAGACCAATGCTGTCAATGGTGTACTTCGACACGGGTGCCATCCGTCCGTCAGAGAGCAGGACCATCACTTTCGGTGGTCAGATTATTACCTTCGGGCAGGCCCTCCACAAGGCCGTCACCAAAGGACCGGCAGGCTCGCAGAGGCAGCGTCAGGCCGGGAGACCCCGCGCCGCCGTCCCGACGTCTCAGTTTCCGTCTCGTTCACCT
>NZ_JAGPXY010000178.1 GCF_018070325.1 Micromonospora sp. H61 | reverse complement strand
AAGCCATGGCACTCGTCCAGGGCAGCTCGGAGGCGGCACGCCGCTACATCAGCGTCCTTGGCTGATCACCGACCACCACGATCTGTGTTGGCGAGGTCAAGGCGTCCCTTCGCGTCGCCATCGAAGCTGCCCGTCAGGGACGTCGGGTGTTGGACCAGGCCGCTTCCGACGCGGAGGCGGCAGCCCGGATGGCGGACGCCATCGTGCATTGGTTGAGCGCGGCAGTCGCGGACGCCGAGGTGGCCCGCGACAAAGCCGGCCGCTACGCCCGCCTCCTGGCCGAGGCTGCCCCGCCACATCACGGACGACGAGCTGGATGCCATCCTCGCCGAGGCAGTCAACCTCTCCTCACGGGCCTGAGGCGCGCAGCTTCGGCACTGACGGCATAGCGCCGTGATCAAAAGCGCCGCCAACGGCAAGGCTGGCCTGCGTCGGCCCTTTGTGCCGCCTTCTCGTGGTTTACTCGCAGAGATGTACTTGTAACCGCCCACGAGCTAGGGGCACGCGGCCAATGCTGCTGAGTTTTCGCTTCGCCAACCATCGTTCGTTTCGCGACGAGCATCAGCTGAACCTGACGCCCGTCTACGGCGACGGGGCCGAGGCCGACGAGCCGGCTCCGCAGGCGGTCCAAGTCGTCGGCATCTTCGGAGCCAACGCGTCGGGCAAGTCGAACTGCCTGGGCGCGCTGGCGTTCATGCGGCATATGGTCGTGGAGTCCGACCGGGCGGTTGAGCCCGGTGTGGGCCTGTCCCGGGAGCCGTTCCGGTTGGACCCGGAGGTCGCCGTCCAGCCATCGCGCTATGTCGTCGACCTTCGGCTCGGCGGGGTCAGACACACCTATGGCTTCACGATCGACGACGACCGGGTGCTGGAGGAGTGGCTCTACCACTATCCGCTGGGCCGCCGGCGGCGCGTATTCGAGCGCGACGGCGACGTCTTCAACTGGGGCGAGGAGTCGGGCCGGCGCAGCGACTTGGAGCAGATTGCTGGTATCACCGCGCCAACAGCTCTTTTTCTCAGCACTGTCGCGCGCTTCGGCCAGAGCCGCCCCCAACCGGATCCGACAAACCCACAGCCGTTGCACGACACCTACCGGTGGTTCTACCTGACCGGCCAACGGACTGACCCCAACTCTGGGCTGTCCGCCCTCGTCCGTATCGGCCAATCGGATGCCGAGGAGGTACGCCGCCTGGTCGTTGACCTGTTGCAGGCCGCCGATGTGGGGATCGTCGACGTCGTGATCGCCTCTGACTCGGGTGATGATCAGGCCGTCTGGTCCGACCTGCCAGCCAGGAGATCAAGCGACCGACTAAAAAGAGCCGTCGCGGCTATCCGGCCCTCGCCCCGCGTCCAGTTCGCTCATCAGGGTCCGCACGGCACCGCACTGCTCGACCTGCAGGACCAGTCGACGGGCACCCGGCAACTGCTGACCCTGGGTCTGCATGCCGCAGCGATGCTACGTACCGGCACCAAAATGCTGATCGACGAGATCGATGCGAGCTTGCCCCCGATCCTGCCCGCCAAGCTCATCAGCCTGTTCCGCAGCCCGGCCGCGAACCCCCTTGGCGGCCAACTCATCTTCACCAGCCACGACGCCGCCCTGCTCGGCACCCTCGACGCTGAAGAAATCCTCCGCCGCGACGAGATCTGGTTCGTGGAGAAGGACAACGAGGGTGCCTCCTCGCTGTATCCGTTGACCGACTTCAAGCCTCGGAAAGAAGGTGAGAACCGTCAGCGCCGTTACTTGAACGGCAACTATGGCGCAGTTCCCAACCTGTCCACCGACCTGTTTGAGCAGGCCCTTGCCACCCGTGGAGGATCGGATGACGCCCCGGCAGGGTGACCGGCGTGCCTCGGGCTCGATACGGTCCGGCCGTGGCCGCGAGACCGACCTCCGACGCCGCGCATCGACCCGAGAGCAGCGGACAACCGTGCTGATCGCCACCAATGGTGAATCCACGGAACGGGACTACTTCAACGGCCTCAAGCAGGAGGCGTGGGTGCGTCCTCGGGTGGTCGTCGTGGCAGAACGCGGCTCGCCGGTCAACGTGGTACGAGGTGCGGCGCGGCGTCGGCAGCGCGACGACTTCGACGAGGCGTGGGCCGTCTGCGATGTCGACGACTTCGCCACTGAGCCGGCGACCCGCGAATCTGCCGCTAACGACGTCAATCTGGCCTGGTCCAATCCCTGCTTCGAGGTGTGGCTACTGCTCCACTACGGCAACTGCACCCGATTCGTGGAGAACGCCAAGCGGGCCCGCGACCTGCTGCGGGAGCACGACCCCTCCTGGGACAAGACCAGGCTCGACTTCGGCAACTTCCGCGACCGGGTTGAGGACGCCTGTCAGCGGGCTGATCGACTCGACCCGCCCCCGGATGGCAATCCGTCTACCTCCGTTGGGCACATAGTCGCTGCGCTTCGTTGAGACAGGGAAGCCAGGTCAGGATGGCGCCCACGGTCCGCTGACGAACTGCCCGTTGCCGACGAACGGGCTGACGTTGGGCACGCACCCGCCCAGGCCCATCGTCTGGGTCATCATGACCGGGGCCGGCTTGCCGCGACCGCCGCACTTCA
>NZ_JAGPXY010000177.1 GCF_018070325.1 Micromonospora sp. H61 | reverse complement strand
CGCCGCGTGCCGGATCGCACTGGACCGATGACGGCGGCTCCCACGAGCGACGCGGACTCAAGCACCGGGGAAGGGCTGAGACTCGGGCGGTCCCGATCCCGCCCCGGCTCGTCGAGCTGCTGTGCGCGCACGTCGAGAATCACGGGGTTGGCCCGGACGGTCGGTTCTTCCGGGGCCTGCACGGTGGGCCGCTGTCGGAGTCGGTCTACGACCGGTGGTGGAAGCTCGCCCGCGAGAAGGCGCTGACCGAATCGCAGGTTGCCTCGCCGCTCGTCCGCCGGCAGTACGACCTGCGGCACGCGGCAGCCTCCCTCTGGCTGAATGCCGGCGTCCCGCCGACCGAGGTAGCCCGGCGCCTGGGCCACGGCGTCGCCGTCCTGCTCCGCGTCTACGCCAACTGCATCGACGGGGGAGACGACACCATGAACGACAAGATCAGCGATGCCCTCGGATGAACCCCTGCCAGTCAGGAAGTAGCCTCTCCGACCGGTCCGGGGTCGCACTCGACCAGCCGGCGGGCTTCCGCAACCACCTCTGCGTTCAACGCCGTCATGTTGGTGCCGATGAACTGGGCGAGCTCGTAGGCGTCATCGAGGCGCACCAACTCGTGAGCCGGTCCACTGCATGTCGCACCCAGGTCGTAACTTAGAACACATGTACGACACCCGCTACGCTCGCCCCCCGCCTCCGCCAACGACTGCTGACCGGTTCCTTACAGACACACGGTCAGATCTGCGCTCGAAACTAGGGTGACGAGACATCCCCATCACCCACCGGAGGAACTTATGCCGGAATACAGCCTCGCCGCCTACACCATCAGAGTCCGCCCACGAATGTCATCAAAGTCTTCCGACAACTACCTACCCCTTGACAACTTTGATGGGTCCGCCTCCGACCTTGCACCCTTTCTCTACGCATTTTTTAACGGCCTCATCAATACTCCATACCAGCACAAGGATGAAGGAAAGTACCTAATCGCCGAGACGGTGCGGGCCGAGGACCGGTCAATTTACACAACAGTCCGCTCAGGGAGCCACGGACACCAGTCGACTCTGCGCGATGTTGAAACACACCAGGATACGTACGAACGCCAGGCAAACGAGGCTGAGCTAATCCCCCTACGAAACCTATTCGTAATCCCGCATAACTCATTAGCGGGGATCTTCCTGACAGAACGCGTCGGCGTCCGAGGGCTCAAGTCCTCACTAGACCACATCCTGACACGTACATTCGCAGCAAGATTTCCTGGTTTCTCCGTCGAGCTCAGTCCGCTCGCCCCTGAGGCGGCAGTGAAGGCATCCATCGAAGAAGGCGAACTAAAGAAGATCCGCCTAGTGCGCTATGGGATTCCGAGCGACGTTGCGGATCAGTACAATCTAGGCGCTCACGAAGAAGAGCTGGGAATCATGGAGCTAGTCCTTAAGCCGGACCGTGCATTGGCATTTCCCAAGCAGAAGGTGCGCGACGCCCTAAACGACAACAGCCTCCCGGCGCTGCTAGAGATTCGTGGCCTGGACTACCACGACATAAAACTAGAGGTGAAGGTCGGAAAGTCCATGCGGACGCTCACCGTTACTCAGGAACGCCCTCCTCGCGTAACATTCCCTCTTCCAGAGAACAAGAACATACCGAGCGGTCGCCCCACCGACGGCACCGTGCATGAGGTCGCCGCTGAGGTGGTCGCGGAACTAGCGAAGGACCTGTCTATTCGCGAGTCCGACTATGCCGGCACAGAGTTTTTCTGGACGGCCGACATCCTCGCCAGAAAGCTAGTGATAGCGAATGATGAAGGCTAGTGTACTTCCGATCATCCGGGATCACCTTGATACTATGCGCGATGCTAGGACTGGTCGCGTCAGGATTTCAGATCTGATCTTCTTCTACGGACTGCCAGTCCTGGTCGGGGCGGCCGCCTACCTTCTCTCTTGGCATGTCAAGGGAATCGACAATCTGCTTGCCGCCCTGTCCATCCTTACCGGACTATTGTTCAACCTGCTCGTTCTACTATTTGACACTGCCGCCCGCTTTAAAGGTCGACCGACCGGTAAAGTCAGCGCCGACAACGCACACAAATATCGACTCCTCCATGAACTGCAAGCAAACATTACCTACACACTTGGCGTTGGCCTCCTAGTTGCGATCATATTGGGGGTATGCTCGCTCGCCGGAATAGAGGATGCGCAGCGACCCTGGTCTATAGTCGTGACGGCGTCACTCGCACACTTCGTGCTATTGCTGGGAATGTTGCTTAAACGACTTCGCTCAGTCTTCCTCGCAGAGTTTCCACGGCTTCTTGGCGCGTAGCGCTGTGAGGCGGACGGCTGGTCGAGCTTTGAGGTCGGTTGCGCAACCGATGAATGGAGAGCCGCCTGAACATCAGGCGTCTCGCACCGTGCCGTGGGGCGTGGGCACATGGTGGGCGGCTGATCGGTCGGTGTCGGTGAGGCGGCGAGAAGCAGCAGCTCAGAGGTGCTGACCGAGGCAAGATCACGGACGCCCTGTAAATCCGTCGCGAAAGCTTCAGAGGTTCGAATCCTCTACCCGCCACCAGGTGCAGACACGGCCCCTGACCAGCAGAGATGCTGATCAGGGGCCGTTGTCGTTGTCTCGTCGCCAA
>NZ_JAGPXY010000018.1 GCF_018070325.1 Micromonospora sp. H61 | reverse complement strand
CTTCGCTGGTGCTGTGGTTCGGGGGAACTACATGCTGGAGATGTCGCCCTGCTTGGCGCGGACGGCTTCGGCGGCCTCCAGGAGGCTGGCGCGCTCGTCGGCGTCCAGGTCGGTCTCGACGACCCGCTTGACGCCCTCGGCGCCGATCTCGGCCTCGACACCCAGGTAGACACCGGAGATGCCGTACTCGCCGTCGACCCAGGCGCAGACCGGCATGACCTCGCCGGAGTCCTCCGCGACGGCCTTCGCCATCCGGGCCGCGGCGGCGGACGGGGCGTAGTAGGCCGACCCGGTCTTGAGCAGCGCGACCACCTCGGCGCCACCGTTGCGGGTCTTGACGACCAGTTCCTCGATCTGCTCGGCCGGCATGGCGTCGCGCAGCGGCTTGCCGTTGACGGTGCTCTTCGACGGCACCGGGACCATGGTGTCGCCGTGCGAGCCCAGGGTCAGCGTGCGGACCGAGGCCACCGGCACGTTCAGCGCCTCGGCGACGAAGTTGCTGAACCGCGCGGTGTCGAGCATGCCGGCCTGGCCGAGCACCCGGTTCTTCGGGAACTGGGTGGCGAGCTGGGCCAGCGCGGTCATCTCGTCCAGCGGGTTGGAGACCACGATGACGACGGCGTTCGGGGCGTACTTGGCGACGTTCTCGGCGACCTGGCGGACGATCTTGGCGTTGGTCTCCAGCAGGTCCATCCGGCTCATGCCGGGCTTGCGCGGCAGACCAGCGGTGATCACGACGACGTCGGAGCCCTCGATGCTCTCGTAGCCCTCACCGTTGGGGCCGGTGGTCACGCCGACCACCTTCGTCTCGAAGCCCTCGATGGCCCGGGACTGGTTGAGGTCGAGCGCGAGGCCCGCGGGCTTGCCCTCCACGATGTCGGTGATCACTACGGTGTCGAAGACGTCGTACTCGGCCAGGCGCTGTGCGGTGGTGGAGCCGTAGAAGCCAGCCCCGACGACAGTGACCTTCTTACCCATGGTCGTCCCACTCCCTGATACCAGTCGGTTTTCCGGACCGTATCAGTCATCCTGGCACCGATCA
This sequence comes from Micromonospora sp. H61, assembly GCF_018070325.1. Lineage (GTDB taxonomy): Bacteria > Actinomycetota > Actinomycetes > Mycobacteriales > Micromonosporaceae > Micromonospora > Micromonospora salmantinae. The sequence goes on along the minus strand of NZ_JAGPXY010000018.1, from coordinate 97,495 downwards.
GGCCAGGGGCGGCGGCCATCGCCGGGATGGGGCGAACGTCACCGCCGTCCTGGTTCGGCGCCGCCGATGTGCGGGTCAGCCGCGCTCGGCGCGCTCGACGACGTTGGTGAGCAGCATGGCCCGGGTCATCGGGCCCACGCCGCCGGGCATGGGGACCAGCGCGCCGGCCGTCTCGGCCACCTCCGGGTCCACGTCGCCGGTGTAGCGGCCCTTGCCGTCCGCGCCGATCACGCGGGTGATGCCGACGTCCACCACCACAGCGCCGGGGTTGATCATGTCGGCGGTGAGCAGACCCGGTACGCCGGCCGCGACGATGACGATGTCGGCGGCCCGGGTGTGCGAGGCGAGGTCGAGGGTGCCGGTGTGGCAGAGGGTGACAGTGGCGTTCTCGCTGCGCCTGGTGAGCAGCAGGCCGAGCGGTCGGCCAACCGTGTTGCCGCGACCGACCACCGCGACGGTGGCCCCGCGCAGCGCCACGTCGTGCCGGCGGAGCAACTCGACGATGCCGCGCGGCGTGCACGGCAGCGGACCGTCGTAGCCGAGCACGAGCCGACCCAGGTTGACCGGGTGCAGGCCGTCGGCGTCCTTGTCCGGGTCGATCAACTCCAGCACCCGCTGGGTGTCCAGGTGGGCCGGCAGCGGCAGCTGAACGATGTAGCCGTGGCACGCCGGGTCGGCGTTCAGCTCGGCCAGCACGTCGTCGACCTGCTGTTGGGTGGCGTCGGCAGGCAGTTCGCGGCGGATCGAGGCGATGCCCACCTCGGCGCAGTCGCGGTGCTTGCCGTTGACGTACGCCTGGCTGCCCGGGTCCGCCCCGACCAGGACCGTGCCGAGCCCTGGAGTGATGCCGCGTTCCGCGAGTGCCTTCACCCGGATGCGCAGCTCGTCCTTGATCTCCGCTGCGGTTGCCTTGCCGTCCAGAAGCGTCGCCGTCACGACCAGATCGTCTCACGGCCACCGCCTGCGGATCAGACGACCTCGCTCGGGCCGTCCGCCGCCCGCTTCGGTGGGGCGGTCATCGGGCCGGCCGGCCACGGTGGGGTGACCGCCGCTGGGGTAACCGTGTGTGAGGTGTTGCTAGTCACTTTCGGTGACGATCTGTGGGTTCGATCACGGTCGAACCAGACAGGCCGAGTCGGTACTGCGGAGACCGGACGCCTGCCCCAGGCGGCGCTGGGACGGCCGAGCGGGGCCAAACGCGCCGTCAACCATCGCGATTTCCGCAGGCCACCGCCGCTAAACCCGGCCTGGGCTAGCAGATTCGCTCGTCCCCGACAAGAGGGGCACCCCCGGACCGTTACTCACTCGCAACCGCGTCGTTGTCGAAGGCCCGTCGCCGACCTACCGTTACCGCTTGTTGCGCAGCGTAACCCAGCGTCGGGCCTGACTGCGCAGCGTGAGGAGATGAGGAGGCTCAATGCGAGTTCGTAGACTCGCCGCCTGGACCGCCCTCCCGCTCGCGGTGACGCTGGGCCTCGCGGCCTGCGGCAGCGGCGGAGACGGTGGATCCGGTGGCAGCGACAGTTCGGTGGTCAGCATTCAGATCGCCGAGCCGAAGCACCTGGTTCCCACAAACACCACCGAGGTGTCCGGCGCGCAGGTGCTCACCGGCCTGTTCAGCCCGCTCGTCGACTACGACGCCCAGAACAAGCCGTACGAGGTCGCAGCGCAGTCGATCACCTCGTCCGACAACAAGGTCTGGACGATCAAGCTCAAGGACGGCTTCACCTTCCACAACGGCGAGAAGGTCACGTCCGAGGACTACGTCAACGCGTGGAACTACGGCGCGTACGCCCCCAACGGTCAGGACAGCAACTACTTCTTCGAGAAGATCGCTGGCTACGCGGACCTGCAGGGCAAGACGCCCAAGGCCAAGGAGATGTCCGGTCTGAAGAAGGTCGACGACCTCACCTTCACCGTGACGCTCTCCGAGCCGTACATCGACTTCAAGACGGTGCTCGGTTACACCTCGTTCTACCCGATGCCGGACGCCGCATTCTCGGCCCCGGGCGTGCTCAAGGACTCCTACGAGCAGGCGCCGATCGGGCAGGGCCCCTTCAAGATGAAGGGCACCTGGCAGCACGACAGCAAGATCGACGTCGAGCGCTACGACGCGTACCCGGGCGAGAAGCCCAAGGTCAAGAACATCGAGTTCCGGATCTACCAGCAGCTCACCGCGGCCTACGCGGACGTCCTGGCGGACAACCTGGACGTGCTGCCCACGATCCCGACCGAGAGCCTGAGCACCGCGCCGAGCGACCTGGGTGACCGGTACAGGACCAGCCCGATGTCGTCGTTCCAGTTCCTCGCGTTCCCGACGTTCGACAAGGACTACAGCAGCCCGGACGTGCGCAAGGCCATCTCGATGGCGATCGACCGTGACGAGATCACCAAGTCGGTCTTCAAGGGTTCGCAGACGTCGGCGCGTTCGTTCGTCTCGCCGGTCCTGCCGGGCTACCGGGAGAACACCGCGGGCAAGGCCGCCGAGTTCAACCCGACCGAGGCCAAGAAGCTCTACCAGGCCGCCGGCGGTCCGTCGAAGATCGTCATCTCGTACAACGGCGACGGCGGGCACAAGGACTGGGTCGACGCCACTGTCAACCAGCTCAAGGCCAACCTGGGCGTCGACGCGGTCGGCTCGGCCGAGCCGAAGTTCGCCGACCTGCTGACCAAGGTCGAGAAGAAGACGCCGGTGGGTGCGTTCCGGATGGGTTGGGTCATGGACTACCCGACCATGGAGGACTACCTCGGCCCGCTGTACAGCACGAACGGCTCGTCGAACTACTACGGCTACAGCAACCCGGAGTTCGACAAGCTGGTCAAGGAGGGTTCCGCCGCCAAGACGCAGGACGAGGCGATCGCCAAGTACCAGCAGGCGGAGGACATCCTGGCCAAGGACATGCCGGTGATCCCGCTCCGCTTCGGCGAGAACGTGTTCGGCCACTCGTCCAAGGTCAAGAACGTGGAGATGGACCTGTTCCAGCGGGTCAACCTCGTCAAGATCGAAGCAGCCAGCTGAGCTGACCATGGTGCGGGCCATCCGGGCGACGACGCCCGGATGGCCCGGACCGCACCACCGGGGCCGGGCCGCAGCAGCGTGCCCGGCGTCGGTGGTGCCGGCTCCCCCGGGCCGGACGGCACGTCTCGGATATTTCGGGTACGACCAGAGATGCCGTCCTGCGACCCTTTCGCACATTTCCGGAGAGACTGCTAAGCATGTTCCGCTACATCCTGCGGCGCCTACTGCAGATGGTCCTGGCGTTCTTCGGGACCACCCTGATCGTCTACGCGCTGACATTCGCCGGGCAGGGCGACCCGATCCAGGCGCTCGCCGGCGAACGGCCGGTGACGCCAGCCCAACGGGCCTACCTGACCGAGAAGTACAACCTGGATCAGACGGGCGTCGGCGGCTTCTTCTACCGCTACTTCGACTACGTGAAGGACCTGCTCCAGGGCAACCTGGGCGAGTCGCTCACCGGTCGGAGCATCGGGGACATCCTCCAGCAGGCCTGGCCGGTCACCGTGCGGCTCGCGCTCATCGCGCTCGCCGTGGCGATCATCTTCGGCGTCACCGCCGGGGTGCTCGCCGGGATCCGCCGGGCCAGCATCTTCGACAACTCGACGCTGGTGCTGACCCTGCTGGTGCTGGGCATCCCGACCATCGTGCTGGCGCCGCTGGCGCAGTACTTCCTGGGCGTCAAGTGGCAGCTCTTCCCACCCACCGCCGGCTCCGACCCGACGTTCTACGCGCTCCTGCTGCCGGGCATCGTGCTCGGCTCGCTGTCGCTGGCGACCGCCCTGCGACTCACCCGGGCCTCGGTGGCGGAGAACCTGCGCGCCGACTACGTCCGGACCGCCCGGTCCAAGGGTCTGGTCAAGCGGCGCATCGTCGTCGTCCACGTGCTGCGCAACTCGCTGATCCCGGTGGTCACCTTCCTCGGTGTGGAACTGGGCAACCTGATGAGCGGCGCGATCATCACCGAGGGCGTCTTCAACATCCCCGGCGTGGGCTTCAACCTCTTCCGCGGCATCCGCACCGAGGACGGCCCCCTGGTGGTGGGCATCGTCAGCGTGCTCGTCGTGGTCTACCTGGTCTCGAACCTGGTGGTGGACGTCCTGTACGCCGTACTCGACCCGAGGATCCGCTATGAGTGAGCGCAGCGACAGTGCCGGCGCCGAGCGCAGCGAGGTGCAGGCATGAGTGACTTTGAGACCGTGGCGGCCACCGAGAACCAGGCCGCGCGACGTGGCCCCTCGGGGGAGCCGGGCACGCCCAATCAGGTCGGCGCCGCGAACAAGCCCCGCAGCCTGGCCGGGGACGCCTGGCGCGACCTGCGCCGCAACCCGATCTTCTGGATCTCGCTGGCACTGGTCGTCATCTTCACCCTGATGGCGCTGCTCCCGGGGGTCTTCACGGCCAACAACCCGAACGACTGCCTGCTCTCCCGGCAGCACGCCGGGCCGTCCGGCGGGGCCATTTTCGGGTACGACTTCCAGGGCTGCGACACGTACTCCCGGGCGGTCTACGGCACCCGGGCGTCGCTGCTGGTGGGTGCGCTCGCCGCGTTGGGCACCGGCATCATCGCGCTGGTGGTCGGCATGCTGGCCGGTTACTTCGGCCGCTGGGTCGACGCGGTGCTCTCCCGGGTGATCGACGTGGTGCTCGGCATTCCGCTGCTGCTGGCCGCGATCGTGCTGCTCAAGCGGGTGTCCAGTGACAGCCAGGCGGCTCGGATCGGCGCTGTCGTCTTCGTGTTGGCTCTCCTCGGCTGGACCACGGCCGCCCGCGTGGTCCGGTCCTCGGTGATCACCGCGAAGGAGCAGGACTACGTCGCGGCGGCCCGGATGCTCGGCGCCGGCAACAGCCGGATCATGTGGCGGCACATCCTGCCGAACTCGCTGGCCCCGGCGATCGTCGTACTGACCATCGCGCTCGGCTCCTTCATCGCGGCCGAGGCGACGCTGTCCTTCCTCGGCATCGGCCTGAAGGCGCCCACCATCTCGTGGGGCCAGGACATCGACACCGGCCGGATCCACATGCGGGAGGCGGCCACCCCGTTGATCGTCCCGTCGGCCTTCCTGGCGCTGACCGTGCTGGCGTTCATCATGCTCGGCGACGCGATCCGTGACGCCTTCGACCCGAAGCTGCGGTGAGAACACCATGACCGTCAATCCAACTCCCGCCTCTGCCACACCTGAGGGCGGTCACCTGCTGGAGCTGCGGGACCTGCACGTCGAGTTCCGCACCAACGAAGGTGTCGCCCGGGTGATCAACGGTGTGTCGTACCACCTGGACGCCGGCGAGACCCTTGCCGTGCTCGGCGAATCCGGCTCGGGCAAGTCGGTCACCGCCCAGGCGATCATGGGCATCCTGGACACCCCGCCCGCGTTCGTCCGCTCCGGCCAGATCCTCTACCGGGGTGAGGACCTGCTCACCCGCTCCGAGGAGCAACGCCGGCAGGTACGCGGCAAGGAGATCGCGATGATCTTCCAGGACGCGCTCTCCGCCCTCAACCCGGTCTTCCCGGTCGGCTGGCAGATCGGTGAGACGCTGCGCCAGCGTGCCGGCATGTCCCGGGCCGACGCTCGACGTCGGGCCGTCGAGCTGATGGACCTGGTCAAGATCCCGGGTGCCGCCAAGCGGATCGGCGACTACCCGCACCAGTTCTCCGGCGGCATGCGGCAGCGCGTCATGATCGCCATGGCGTTGGCGCTGGACCCGAAGGTGCTGATCGCCGACGAGCCCACCACGGCCCTCGACGTGACAGTGCAGGCCCAGATCATGGACCTGCTGGCCGACCTGCGCCGGGAACTCAACATGGCGATGATCCTGATCACCCACGACCTGGGTGTGGTCGCCGGTGTCGCGGACCGGATCGCTGTCATGTACGCCGGCCGGATCGTCGAGCACGCCGACGTCCGCTCGCTCTACAAGGCGCCCGCCCACCCGTACACCAAGGGGTTGTTGGAGTCGATCCCGCGCCTGGACGTTCGCGGCCAGGAACTGTCGACGATCAAGGGGTTGCCGCCGAACCTGATGCGCATCCCGTCCGGCTGCCCGTTCCACCCCCGGTGCCCGTACGTCCAGCAGGTCTGCGTGGACGAGGTGCCGCACGACCTGGTCCTCGGCGACGGCCGGACCAGCGCTTGCCACTTCGCGCAGGAGGTCCGTGATGACAGCGTCGCCCGCTAACCCCACCAAGGTCCGCGGCGAGACCATCCTCTCCGTCGACAACCTGGTGAAGCACTTCCCGATCACTCAGGGCGTGCTGTTCCAGCGGCAGATCGGGGCGGTGAAGGCCGTCGACGGGGTGAGCTTCGAGCTGCGTCGGGGTGAGACGCTCGGCGTGGTCGGCGAGTCCGGCTGCGGCAAGTCCACCCTCGCCCGGCTGCTGATGCGGTTGGAGACGCCCACCTCCGGACGCGCCACCCTGGAGGGCAAGGACCTGTTCAAGGCTTCCGGGGCTGAGCTGCGCCGGCTGCGCCGCAACATGCAGATGGTGATGCAGGACCCGTACACCTCGCTGAACCCGCGGATGACCGTCGGCGACATCATCGGCGAGCCGTTCGAGATCCACCCGGATGCCGCGCCGAAGGGCAGCAAGGCCAAGCGGGTCCAGGAGCTGTTGGACCTGGTCGGGCTCAACCCGGAGCACATCAACCGGTACCCACACCAGTTCTCCGGCGGTCAGCGTCAGCGCATCGGCATCGCCCGCGCCCTCGCGCTGAAGCCCGAGGTGATCGTCTGTGACGAGCCGGTGTCGGCGCTCGACGTCTCCATCCAGGCCCAGGTGATCAACCTACTCAAGCAGTTGCAGGGCGAGCTGGGGCTCTCGTACATCTTCATCGCGCACGACCTGTCGGTGGTGCGGCACATCGCCGACCGCGTCGCGGTGATGTACCTCGGCCGGATCGTCGAGATCGGCACCGAGGACGAGATCTACGAGCGGGCCACCCACCCGTACACCCAGGCTCTGCTCTCTGCCGTGCCGGTGCCGGACCCGGAGGCCCGCGACCAGCGCAACATGATCCGGCTGGTCGGCGACGTGCCCAGCCCGGCCGACCCGCCGAGCGGGTGCCACTTCCGGACCCGCTGCTGGAAGGCCCAGGACATCTGTGCCGTCGAAGACCCGGCGACGGTCCCGCGGGCAGCCGACCCCCACCCCTCCGCCTGCCACTTCGCCGAACTCCGCCCCACCCCGGCCTGACCGCGCCGGACCCCTGCGGTTGATCATGAAGTTGTTGCCCAGACACGCCGACGTGCAGGGCAACAACTTCATGATCGCCGGGGTCGAGCGCCGGTGGGACGGGGAGCCGGGGTGGGGTTAGTGGTAGAAGTGGCGGGTGCCGGTTAGGTACATGGTTACGTTGGCCTTCTTGGCCGCTTCGATGACTTCTTCGTCGCGGATGGAGCCGCCGGGCTGCACGATGGCGCGGACACCGGCGTCGATGAGGATCTGCGGGCCGTCGGCGAACGGGAAGAACGCGTCCGAGGCGGCGACCGAGCCGCGGGCCCGGTCGGCGCCGGCGCGGCTGACCGCGAGCTGCGCCGAGTCGACCCGGTTGACCTGACCCATGCCCACGCCGACGGTGGCGCCGTCCTTGGCGAGCAGGATCGCGTTGCTCTTCACCGCGCGGACCGCCCGCCAGGCGAACGCGAGGTCCCGCAGCAGCTCCTCGTCGGCGGCCTCGCCGGTAACCAACTGCCAACTCGCCGGGTCGTCGCCGGGGGCGTTCACCCGGTCGGCGACCTGGGCCAGCACACCACCGGTCACCGGCCGCAACTCCACCAGCGCCGGCTTCCAGGCCGGTGCCCGCAACAGCCGGATGTTCTTCTTGCCCTGCAACACCTCGACCGCGCCCTCGTCGAAGCCGGGGGCGACCACCACCTCGGTGAAGATCTCGGCGACCTGCCGGGCCAACTCGACCGAGACCGACCGGTTGACAGCGATGACACCGCCGTACGCCGACACCGGGTCGCAGGCGTGCGCCCGGCGGTGCGCCTCGGCGACGTCCGCGCCGACCGCGATGCCGCACGGGTTGGCGTGCTTGATGATCGCCACCGCCGGCTGGTCGGAGAAGTCGTTCGCGGCCCGCCAGGCGGCGTCAGCGTCGACGTAGTTGTTGTACGACATCTCCTTGCCGTGCAGCTGCTCGGCCTGGGCCAGCCCGGCCGGGGCGTCCGGGTCGGTGTAGAGCGCGGCGGGCTGGTGCGGGTTCTCGCCGTAGCGCAGCGCTGTCGACTTGCGCAGCGCCAGCCCCGCGAACTGCGGCCACCAGTCGTCGGCGGGTGCCAACTCCTGGGCGCACCACTGGGCCACCGCGACGTCGTACTCGGCGATGTCGGCGAACGCCCGGGCGGCCAGCGCACGACGCTGGGCCATTGTGAAGCCACCCTCGCTGAGCGCGCCGAGCAACGCCGGGTAACCGGCCGGGTCGGTGAGCACGGCGACCGAGGCGTGGTTCTTGGCGGCGGCCCGCACCATGGCCGGACCACCGATGTCGATCTGCTCCACGCACTCCTCGACGTCGGCGCCGGAGGCGACGGTCGCCTGGAAGGGGTAGAGGTTGGAGACCAGCAGGTCGAACGCCGCCACGCCCAACTCGTCGAGCTGGGCCAGGTGCGTGTCCTTGCGCAGGTCCGCGAGGAGACCCGCGTGCACCTTCGGGTGCAGGGTCTTCACCCGGCCGTCGAGCACCTCGGGGAACCCGGTCACCGTCTCCACCGACGTCACCGGCACCCCGGCTGCCGCGATGGTGCCCGCCGTGCTGCCGGTGGACACGATCTCCACACCGGCCGCGTGCAGGGCCTGAGCCAGCTCGACCAGCCCGGTCTTGTCGTAGACGCTGACCAGCGCCCGCCTGATCGGGCGGCGCCCGTCCTGAGTGGGACTCACGGAACCGTGACCTTCCTTCCGGTGATGGTCCAGCCTTCACGGACCAGCCGACCGACCTGCTCGACGAGCTGGCGTCGCTCGGCTTCCTTGATGCGCTCGGTGAGCGTGTCGACGTCGTCGTCGTCCAGCACCGGCACCGCGACCTGCGCGACGATCGGCCCGGTGTCCATGCCGGCGTCGACGAAGAAGAGGGTGGCTCCGGTGAGCTTCACGCCGTAGGCGAGGGCGTCACGCGGGCCGTGGATGCCGGGAAACGCCGGCAGCAGCGTGTTGTGGGTGTTCAGGTAGCGGTCACCGAAGGCGGCGAGGAAGTGCGGGCCGACCAGCTTGAGGAAACCGGCGGAGATGACCAGGTCGGGTTGGTGCTTCGCGACGTGCGCGGTGAGCGCGCGGTCCCAGTCTTCCCGGGTGTCGTGGTCGCGGACCCGCTCGACGAAGGTCGGCACCCCCGCCGCGTCGGCCCGGTCCAGGCCCGCGATGCCGTCGCGGTCCGCGCCGACCGCGACGACCTGTGCGCCGTACGCGGGGTCGGCGGCGGCATCCAGCAGCGACTGAAGGTTGCTCCCGGAGCCGGAGATGAGGACGACGATGCGGGCGACAGGCGCGGGCTCGGTCACCGGGCCACCCTATCGGGCAGGTCAGGGACACCCTTCGACTGGGCGGTACGCCGATCTTCGGCAGTGCCGACGTGCGTCGACCCGGTACGCTGCCGCTCGCTCGGGCCGAACGCCGCGCCGGCCCACACACCGCCCCTGATCCGGCACACCAAGCGGTTGACAAGGGCCTTTTGCCTGCTTTGGGAGACATGTCGTCCTGTTGCTGTACTGGGCTTTGGGAGGACTGACCGCGATCATGGATGGAAACAAAGAGCACCAACTGACGGAACCAGTCCAAGGAGCTTCTCGAATGCAGCCCGGTAACCCCGGTCAGGACCCGTACGGCCAGCAGCCCAACCAGGACCCGACCGCTCCCCAGCCGCCGGCCGCCCCGTACGGCCAGCAGCCCACCTCCGGCCAGCCGTACGGTCAGCAGCCGCAGGACCCGTACGCCGCGCCGCAGGCCCCGTACGGTCAGCAGCCCACCTCGGGGCAGCCGTACGGTCAGCAGCCGCCGTACCAGGACCCGTACGCGCAGCAGCAGCCCCCGTACGGCGCCGGCCCGACCTACCCGAACGCCGGGTACCCGCAGGCACAGGGGCAGAACAACACCCTCGGCCTGGTGTCGATGATCCTCGGTATCGCGTCGATCCCGCTGATCTGCTGCCTCTACCTGGGCATCCCGGTCGGCATCGCGGGCATCGTGACCGGCTACCTCGCCAAGCAGAAGGTGGCCCAGGGCCAGGCCAACAACGCCGGCCAGGCCAAGGCCGGTCTGATCTGCGGCGCGGTTGGCGTCGGGCTGGGCATCCTGCTGCTCATCCTGAGCGTCGTGGCGCAGGTCAACCTGCCCACCCAGCCCTGACGGGCTCAGATTCGACGGGGCGCTCCGGGTTCCACCCGGGGCGCCCCGCGCTCGTCTACAGCGCGGGTCGACAGGTCAGCGCCCGGGTGGCGGCTCTACTGCGCGGGACCGCGGCTCAGCGCCCGGGTGGCGGCGGCGCCGAGCAGCGCGCCGACCGCTATGACACCGGCCGCCACCGCCCCGACCTGCCAACCCACCGGCCCGACCTGGGACAGCCGACCGACGCCGAGCGGCCCGCCGGAGACCGCTGCGGCCGCCCCGAGCACCACCCCGGCCACCGGCCCGGCCAGCACCGCCGGCGCCAGCAACTCGGCCCAGCGCTGCGCGGCCCGCTCCTGCACGGCGAGTCGAGCCACCCGCCGGGCGAGCAGCCAACCGGCGACCATCCCGGCGAGCACCGGCACCGCGAGCAGCAGGGTGCCGAAGCCGTCCACCGGGCCACGCGGCAGGCCAGCGAGCAGCGGCACGGCCGGCAGCGCGCCGACCGACACCTCGCTGGTACGGACCGCGGTGTCGGTCCCGACGGCGAACCCCGGCCCGAGCAGGTAACTGGTCGACCAGACCGCCGCGTTGGGCGCGTACGCGACGCTGACCAGAGTGATGCCGGCCTGCCCGGCGACTCCGGTCCGGTACGCCCCGATCATGTCGGCCGCGTCGCCGCCGCCGGTGGCCACCGCCAGGCCGGCTGCGCCCGCGCCCGCGCCGAGCAGTAGCAGCCCGGCCACCAGGCCGGTGCGAACCCCGTCGCGCACCGGGCACGGAAGCTGGGTGACGAGCAGCCGGGTCACTGCGGTGATCCGGACCGCGCCGACCAGCGCGGCGAGTGTGCCGACCGCCGCGAACGTGGCGCCCGCCCGGACCAGCGACACATTCGGCCCACCCGTGCCTACCAGCACCGCCGCGAGCGCGCCGAGCAGCGCGTACGCGATGCCGACCGCTACCGCGGCGAGCAGTGCCCGGCGCGGTGAGCGGGTGTCGCGAGCACCGATCGCGCGGCTGACGTGCACGCCGGCGCGGGTCAGCCGCCAGAGCGCGAGCACTGTCAGCGCCAGCGGGACGAGCCCGAGTGGCCCGGTCTCGGTGTGCAGGGGCACGCCGTGCCCGAGCAGCCAGCCGGCCAGCGCGGTGCGCAGGGTGCCGGTCACTGTGGTGGAGTCCGCGCCGAGCTGCACCAGGCCGAGCACGACGGCGACCGGCAGGTAGGAGGTGAGGGCGGCCCAGCAGGCGGCCACCCCGGCGGCGACGGGCAACGGCGCCCGCCCGCGCGGCGACCCGCCCGCGCGAGGCGCGGGCACCCGCCGGGCCGGTGCGGCGCGGTCGACCGGCCGGTCGTCGGCGCTCACACCGCCGGGACGGCTGGGACGATCAGGGGTGACGGGGGACATCCGCTCTACTCTGGCACGTCGCGCGGGCGGTGGCAGTCCGTTAACCCCTCCTAAGGTCGGCGAGTTCACCGAACCGACGTCCTGCCCACCCGGGCCGGTCTAGCCTCGGCCCTGAGGGGGCGCGAGTCGCCGCCACCCGGGACGGGCCCGCCGGTCGCGGTCCGGGCCGGCACGTCGCCCATGACCGCTCGGAGGACGCTGTGACGACGCCATACCCGCCTCCCCCACCACCACCGGCCCGAGGACGCGACCGGACCACCCTCTGGGGCGTGCTGGGCATCGTGCTGGGGCTGATCTGCTGCGGCATCTTCGGCATCGTCTTCGGCTACCTGTCCATCCGCGACGCCCGGCGGTACGGGCAGTCCCCGCTGCTCGGTTACCTCGCCATCGCGTTCGGCGTGATCAACATCATCGGCGGGGCGATCCTGCGCTCGACCGGCAACTACCCGTTCTGGAACAACGACTGACGCGTACGCCGAAGGGGGTCGACCGTGACCGGTCGACCCCCTTCGTCATGCCTGACCGGCTCAGTTGCCGGACATGATTTCCCGCATCAGCTTCGCGGTCTCGGTCGGCGTCTTGCCGACCTTGACGCCGACGGCCTCCAGCGCCGCCTGCTTCGCCTCGGCGGTACCGGCGGAGCCGGAGATGATCGCCCCGGCGTGACCCATGGTCTTGCCGGGCGGAGCGGTGAAGCCGGCGATGTAGCCGACCACCGGCTTGGTGACGTTGGCCTTGATGAACTCGGCGGCCCGCTCCTCGGCGTCGCCACCGATCTCACCGATCATGACGATGGCGTCGGTCTCCGGGTCGGCCTCGAACGCCGCGAGGGCGTCGATGTGGGTGGTCCCGATGATCGGGTCACCGCCGATGCCGACGCAGGTGGAGAAACCGATGTCGCGCAGCTCGTACATCATCTGGTAGGTCAGCGTGCCGCTCTTGCTGACCAGGCCGATCCGGCCGGAGCCGGTGATGTCGGCCGGGATGATGCCGGCGTTGGACGCGCCCGGCGAGGCGATGCCCGGGCAGTTCGGCCCGATGATCCGGGTCTGCTCGCCCTGCGCCACGTTGTACGCCCAGAACGACGCGGTGTCGTGCACCGGGACGCCCTCGGTGATCACCACGGCCAGCGGGATCGCGGCGTCGATCGCCTCGACCACGGCGGCCTTGGTGAACTGCGGCGGTACGAAGATGACTGTGACGTCGGCCCCGGTCTCGGCCATCGCGTCCGCGACGGACGCGAAGACCGGCAGCTCGGTGCCGTCGAAGTCGACAGTCTGGCCCGCCTTGCGCGGGTTGACGCCACCCACCACGTTGGTGCCGGCAGCCAGCATCCGCCGGGTGTGCTTGGAACCCTCGGAACCGGTCATCCCCTGGACGATGACCTTCGAGTCCTTGGTCAGCCAGATAGCCATGATCAGACCCCCGCAGCTGCCAGCTCGGCGGCCCGCTCGGCCGCACCGTCCATGGTGTCCACCCGCTGCACGAGCGGGTTGTTCGCGCTGTCCAGGATCGCCCGGCCAGCCTCGGCGTTGTTGCCGTCGAGACGGACGACGAGCGGCTTGGTGACCTGCTCGCCGCGCTGCTCGAGCAGGGCCAGCGCCTGGATGATGCCGTTGGCGACCTCGTCGCAGGCGGTGATGCCGCCGAAGACGTTGACGAAGACGCTCTTCACGGCCGGGTCGGACAGCACGATCTCCAGCCCGTTCGCCATCACCGCGGCGCTCGCGCCGCCGCCGATGTCGAGGAAGTTGGCCGGCTTGACGTTGCCGTGCCGCTCACCCGCGTACGCGACCACGTCGAGGGTCGACATGACCAGACCCGCGCCGTTGCCGATGATGCCGACCTCGCCGTCGAGCTTGACGTAGTTGAGGTCCTTGGCCTTGGCGGCCTGCTCCAGCGGGTCCACAGCGGCCTGGTCGACGAGCGCCTCGTGGTCCGGGTGCCGGAACCCCGCGTTCTCGTCCAGGCTGATCTTGGCGTCGAGCAGCAGCATCCGGCCGTCGCCGTTCTTGGCGAGCGGGTTGACCTCGACCAGGGTGGCGTCCTCGGCGACGAACGCCTGCCACAGGCCGACGGCGATCTCGACCACCTGGTCGGCGACCTCGGCCGGGAAGCCGGCAGCGGTCACGATCTCGCGGGCCTTGGCCTCGTCCACGCCCTTCACGGCGTCGATCGGGGCCTTCACGACCTTGTCGGGGGTCTCGGCGGCGACCTGCTCGATGTCCATGCCGCCGGCGACGCTGGCGATGCAGAGGAAGGTGCGGTTCGCCCGGTCGAGCAGGTACGAGAAGTAGTACTCCTCGGCCACGTCCGCGGTCACCGTGATCATGACCTTGTGGACGGTGTGACCCTTGATGTCCATGCCGAGGATGTCGGTGGCCCGGGCCACCGCCTCATCCGGACCCTCGGCCAGTTTGACGCCGCCGGCCTTACCTCGGCCGCCGACCTTTACCTGCGCCTTGACGACCACACGGCCGCCAAGGCGTTCGGCGATCGCGCGGGCCTCTTCCGGGGTAGTGGCGACGCCGCCGGCCAGCACGGGCAAGCCGTGCCGCTCGAACAGGTCCCGCCCCTGGTACTCGTACAGGTCCACGATTGCGCGTCCCGTCCCGTCTCCGCGGCGCGCCGTCGCGCCGCCACCAGCGTTCAGAAAACAGTTTGACGCCTGTCATCAGTTGAAACAGGCCATTGGCCGCAGCCTAGCGAGGTCGGCACCACCGGCAACCGAGCGGGTGCACGGTGTGCGGTAATGCACAACCGGAGATCAGGTGTGGCCGGTTTCCGGCCATGACTCGGGTGGCATCCACCGTCCGGGCGATGTTGTCCGGCTTGCGTAACCCTGCCGTGGGGGCGTCGTTGAGTCAGATGTCGGAGCGCTGAACAGCGCAAAGACGGGATACGGCCGATGCCCTGTCGGTCGAGGGGTGGCGGCGGGGCATCGTGCATAGAGGGGCCGGACGTGTGAGGGGTGCGTCCGGCCCCTCCCCCGTGCCCAAAATCGGTGGCGCAGCAGATCGGCGTGCCTCAGGAAACCGGCTGGGCCACGTTCTGTCGGACCCACTCGACAATCGCCTGAGTGGTGGCGCCAGGCGTGAAGATCTTCGCGACGCCCAGCTTCTGCAACTCGGGAATGTCGCCGTTCGGAATGATGCCGCCACCGAACACGACGATGTCGCGGGCGTCCCGCTCACCGAGCAGTTCCAGCACCCGCCGGAAGAGCGTCATGTGCGCCCCGGAGAGCACTGACAGACCGACCGCGTCGGCGTCCTCCTGGATGGCGGTCTCCACGATCTGCTCGGGAGTCTGGTGCAGGCCGGTGTAGACGACCTCCATCCCGGCATCCCGCAGGGCGCGCGCGACGACCTTCGCGCCCCGGTCGTGGCCGTCCAGGCCAGGCTTCGCGACGACGACCCGAATCCGAGAGCTCATCAGCGCACACCTTTCACCGGCTTGACCGCCTTCACCTTAACGAACGGTAACCCGGCGGGCCCGGCCCGGGAAATCCGGGCTCCGTCACCGGCCGTTACCCGGCGTGTCCACCGCGCAACCCGGAGAGGTCCGGTCTGGCGCCGTCACCGCTTCGTCGCCACCGCGCCGCCGGCAGGGCCGGGGACACCATCCCGACACTGCCCGGAGTCAAGCCGGACGACTCCGCCGGAACGGTCACGGTCGGCGACGAACGGGCAGCGACGGGGGCACCGTTCGGCGTCGCGATGCATGACAATCACGGACGCAAACGGACAGATCGACACGCCAATTTTTCCGTCTAGCTTGTGACTCGCCTGGCGGTTGGCTAACGTGTCCACGGTTGTCATCAGGTCCATGGACGGGTGACGACGCGGTCAGCGGACGTCTCACTGGACCTTCAGGGGACGCCCACCGGCCGCTTCGGAACCCCGACAACGGAGGGTGTGCGTGCGCCAGCGCCTGTCGTCTGAGCCCGATCGATATCGCGGTCGCCGCCGCGTACCCACCCCACCCCGCAGCCGTTACGCCGCTGTCGTCACCACCGCGTTCGTCGGTGCCGGCATCGTGGCCCTCGGCGCGAGCGCCCTGCCGGACGCCAAGGACGTCAGCCCGACGGTCCTCGACGAGCTCAAGCAGGCGTCGGTCACCAGCCAGGACGCCGCGGCCCGTGCGGACAACGCCGACCGCGCCTCCCGGGACAGCCGCAGCAAGGACAGCGTCGAGCGCGAGGTCTGGCTGCTGCCGCTGCAGGGCTACGACTTCAACTCCCCGTACGGCGTCCGCTGGGGCAAGATGCACACCGGCGTGGACCTGGTCGCCGGCGAGGGCACGCCCTACGTGGCGATCCACGACGGGTTGGTCACCAAGGCCGGCTGGTTCGGCGGGTACGGCAACGCGGTGATCGTCCAGCACGCCGACGGCAGCGAGGCCATCTACGGCCACTCCTCCGCGGTGAGCGTCAAGGAAGGCCAGCAGATCAAGGCGGGCGACCAGCTCGGCCTCGTGGGTCAGACCGGCCACGCGTACGGCACCCACCTGCACCTGGAGATCCATGTCAAGGGGCAGCCGATCGACCCGGTGCCGTTCCTCCAGGAACGCGGAGTGGACATCAAGCTGCAAGTCGAGGCAATCTACAGCGAGGTAGCCGCCGGCTGACGTTGTGTAACGACCGTTGACCGCCCGGATCTGTCGATCCGGGCGGTTTTTCGTTGCCTCGGCCGGGTGGATGTATCCCGGGTCACACCGGCGATTGTGATCGGCGACACCACACAGCATGATCACTTTTCCGGATAGAGCGCCGTAGAGCGGGTCATATCCGGGCAGCCATCACTTCGCCCGCCGCGCGGTCACCCGGTCCCCGCGCCCACCCCGGCTCGGCCCGACACCAGTATTTCGAGGTCAAGTGCCCCTCGACTCTGAAGGTCCGCCGTGCAGGAAGACAGCCCCGTCCAGAACGAGAACACCCCCGACACCCCCCACACCGAGCAGCCGCAGCGCGCCGGCCGGCGGAACCGCCTCGTCGTGCTCAGCGCCGCCGCCCTGGTGGCCCTCGGCCTCGGTGGCGTCGCCGTCGCCACCACAGGCGGCGACCACCCGGCACCCGCCGCCGTCTCCCTCGACGCCCAGGCCCGGGCCGAGGCCGCGAGCCGGGCCGACCGCTCGGTCCGTGGGTCGAGCACCCCGGTCGCCCCCTCGCTCAGCCCGACGCCCAGCCCGTCGGCGGTCAGCGCCAGCCCGACCCCCGCGAAGAAAGCCGCCGCGAAGGCCAAGCCGAAGCCGAAGAAGACCACCAGGCCCACACCCGCCTGGGTCGACCCGATGCCGGGCGCAGCCGTCACGTCCTGCTACGGGCAGCGCTGGGGCACCCTGCACGCCGGTATCGACCTGGCGCTGCCCTCCGGCACGCCGATCCACGCAGCGGCCGCCGGCACCGTGACCCAGGCCGGCGACGCCTCCGACGGGTACGGCAACTCCGTCTTCATCGACCACGGCAACGGGTACCTGACCCACTACGCCCACCAGAGCCGCATCGCTGTCACCGTCGGCCAGAAGGTCAAGGCCGGCCAGGTCATCGGCTACGAGGGCGCCACCGGCGATTCCACCGGTCCGCACCTGCACTTCGAGGTGCACCAGGGCATGTGGAACCAGATCGACCCGGCCCCGTTCATGCGGGCCCGTGGCGTCGACCTGGGCTGCTGAGGCGGCATCCCCCTCGGTCCACGCGCAACAGCAGGGAAGGAGTGGCGTGAGGCCACTCCTTCCCTGCTTCAGTGCGATGGTGCGGGCGCGACGGGGTCAGAGCTTGTCGACCGGGGCGTGCCGGAGCACCAGCCACATGGTCTGGTCGCCGAAGTCGATCTGCGCGCGGGCACCCGGGCCGTGCCCCTCGACGGCGAGCACCCGCCCCAACCCGTACCGCTGATGGTTGACCCGGTCGCCCGCTGACACCTTCGGCCCCTGCGGCAGCTCGCTGGCCGTGGTCAGCCGGCTGGCGTCCACGCCGAGCCGCTGGGCCAGCTGCGCCGCCTTCGGTGTGCCTCCGGTGAAGTTGCCGCGCACGCCGGGCGCGCGGTCCGCGCGACCACCGACGCCGCCGCCCCCGCCAGCCCACGAGGTGTACGACCCCTCGGTGCGCTCCCAGTGCACCAACTCGGTCGGCAGCTCCTCCAGGAAGCGCGACGGCGGGTTGTAGGACGGCTGCCCCCAGGCCGAGCGGGTCACCGCCCGGGACATGTAGAGCCGCTGCCGGGCACGGGTGATGCCGACGTACGCCAGGCGGCGCTCCTCCTCCAACTCGCGGGTGTCGCCCAGCGAGCGCAGGTGCGGGAAGACGCCGTCCTCGAGCCCGGTCAGAAAGACCACCGGGAATTCCAGTCCCTTGGCGGTGTGCAGCGTCATCAGGGTGACCACGCCCTGGTGGTCGGGGTCGTCGGAGGGGATCTGGTCGGCGTCGGCGACCAGCGCCACCTGCTCCAGGAAGCCGGCCAGGGTGGCCCGCTCGCCCTCCTCGCCCAGCGCCTCGATCCGCTCGGTGTACTCGCGGGCGACGCTGACCAGCTCCTGGAGGTTGTCCACCCGGCCGGCGTCCTGCGGGTCGAGGCTCTCCTCCAGCTCGGTGAGGTAGCCGGAGCGGGTCAGCAGCGCCTCCAGCACCTCCTCCGGGGTCCCGGTCTCGGCCAGCTCGCGAGCGCCGTCGAGCAGCGCCACGAAATCGGCTATGCCGTTGGCCGCCCGACTGGAGATGCCCGGCGCCTCCCGGGCCCGGCGCAGCGCCGCGCCGAAGGAGATCCGGTCGCGGCTGGAGAGCGCCTCGACACAAGCCTCGGCGCGGTCGCCGATGCCCCGGCGCGGGGTGTTGAGCACTCGCCGCAGGCTCACCGTGTCGTCGTCGTTGACCACCGAACGCAGGTACGCCAAGGCGTCGCGGACCTCCTTGCGCTCGTAGAAGCGCACCCCGCCGACCACCTTGTAGGGCAGGCCGACCCGGATGAACACCTCCTCGAAGACGCGGGACTGCGCATTGGTGCGGTAGAAGACGGCGACGTCGCCGGGGCGGGTCTCGTCGGCGTCGACCAGCCGGTCGATCTCCCGGGCCACCCAGTCGGCCTCGGCGTGCTCGGTGTCGGCCACGTAGCCGACGATCTGCTCGCCGGCGCCGGCCTCGCTCCACAGCCGCTTCGGTTTGCGGGAGGTGTTGCGGTCGATCACCGCGTTGGCCGCGTTGAGGATGGTCTGGGTGGAGCGGTAGTTCTGCTCCAGCAGGATCGTCCGCGCGTCGGTGAAGTCCCGTTCGAACTCCAGGATGTTGCGGATCGTCGCACCCCGGAACGCGTAGATCGACTGGTCGGCGTCGCCGACCACGCACAGCTCGGCGGGCTCCAGCCCGTCGGTGCCGGAGACCAGCTGCTTGATCAGGACGTACTGGGCGTGGTTGGTGTCCTGGTACTCGTCCACCAACACGTGCCGGAACCGTCGGCGGTAGCTCTCCGCGACATGCGGGTGGGACTGGAGCAGGTGCACCGTGGTCATGATCAGGTCGTCGAAGTCCAGGGCATGTGCCTCACGCAGCCGACGCTGGTAGAGCGTGTACGCCTCGGCCAGCGCCCGCTCGTTGGGCCCGGTGGCCCGCGCCGCGAACTGCTCCGGGTCGACCAGCTCGTTCTTGAGGTTGGAGACCTGGGCGGCCAGCCCACGCGCCGGGTAGCGCTTCGGGTCGAGATCCAGCTCGCGGGTGACCAACTGCATCAACCGGCGGGAGTCGTCCGCGTCATAGATCGAGAACGTCGACTTGAGGCCGGCGTGCTGGTGCTCGGCACGCAGGATCCGCACGCAGGCCGAGTGGAACGTCGACACCCACATCAGGCGGGCCCGGGGGCCCACCAGCGCGGCGACGCGCTCCTTCATCTCGCCGGCGGCCTTGTTGGTGAAGGTGATCGCGATGATCTCACCGGGGTGCACGTCCCGAGCGGCGAGCAGATAGGCGATCCGGTGCGTGAGCACCCGGGTCTTGCCGGACCCGGCGCCGGCCACGATCAGCAGCGGCGAGCCGGCATGGCTGACGGCGTCGCGCTGCGGCCCGTTCAGACCGGCGAGCAGCTGCTGCGGATCGAGGCGCGCGGCGGCCGCCCCGGGTCGGTGCGGGCGGGCCGGCGCGGACTCCGGCGCAGGCGGGGACGCGGGGATGTCGAAGAGAGGATGCATCGCCCGACAAGTCTATGCCGCGGGCCGGACACTGCGCCTCTGGCGCTCAGCAGCTCGTGCCCGACGGCGCGCACCACCATTCGGGACGCCCAACCGCCGGGAAGGTGCCCTTCACGACGCCGAATGCTTGCGCACCCGGCAACGACGTGGGCATACTCGACGGCGTGATCGCTGCGCGCTTCTACTTTTACTATGGCACCGGGAGTCCGGCTGCCGTAGGTCGCGCCTGATCGATTCAGACCTGCTAAAGCCCCGGGCTCCTGGAGTCCGGGGCTTTTT
Organism: Micromonospora sp. H61; assembly: GCF_018070325.1. GTDB lineage: Bacteria > Actinomycetota > Actinomycetes > Mycobacteriales > Micromonosporaceae > Micromonospora > Micromonospora salmantinae. The sequence continues at coordinate 77,301 of NZ_JAGPXY010000018.1, read as the reverse complement.
CCGTCCCAGGTTCCGGGCACCGGGCACCACAGTGCGAGAGGTACCCGATGATGACAGACGTGATGGAGCAGAGCGGCAGCCCGATCCGACCGGGGCAGCCCGTCGTGCAGGGGGCTGAGCCGGCGGTGGCCACACCACCGACGGGTGCGGACGCCGAGCCGGCCGAGCAGCAGACCGGCACCCAGGAGCCGTCCGCCTCGGCGCGGATCGTGCAGATCAGGGAACGGATCGACGAGATCGACCACGCATTGATCACGCTCTGGCAGGAGCGGGCCGCGTTGTCCCAGGAGGTCGGGGTGACCCGGATCGCGTCCGGTGGGACCCGCCTGGTGCTCTCCCGGGAACGGGAGATCCTGGAGCGTTTCCGGGTTGCGCTCGGCGCCGACGGCACGCAACTGGCGTTGCTGTTGCTCCGCGCGGGCCGCGGCCCGCTGTGAGCCGCCCCCAGCCCGCGCTGAACCGGGCCACGGCCACCTGGTGAGCCGCACCGCCCGTCGTGCTTGCTGACGCCGCGTGGGCGGCCGGGTGCCGCGCGGCCGATGCGGGTCACGGACAGACGAAACCGCCTGCCGTCGTCGTGGCGACGGCGGCAGGCGGTTTCGGTGACTCACACCTCGTGGCTGGCGACGATCTCGCGCTTCTCCGCGAAGTGGCAGGCGCTCGGGTGGTCCGAGTCCCGACGGATCTCCAGCAGCGGGACCTGCTCGGCGCAGACGTCCTGCGCCTTCCAGCAGCGGGTCCGGAACCGGCAGCCCGACGGCGGGCTGATCGGCGACGGCACGTCACCCGTGAGCCGGATGATCGTCTTGTTGTGCCGCTGGGTCGGGTCCGGCACCGGCACCGCGGAGAGCAGCGCCTGGGTGTACGGGTGGGTCGGTCGCTCGTAGATCTCGTCCTCGGTGCCGATCTCGACGATCTTGCCGAGGTACATCACCGCGACCCGGTCCGACAGGTGGCGGACCACCGACAGGTCGTGCGCGATGAAGACGTACGAGAGGCCGAACTCGCCCTGCAACTGCTCCAGCAGGTTCATGACCTGGGCCTGGATGGAGACGTCCAGCGCCGACACCGGCTCGTCGCAGACGATGATCTCGGGCCGCAGCGCGAGCGCGCGGGCGATGCCGATGCGCTGACGCTGACCGCCGGAGAACTGGTGCGGGTACCGGTTGATGTGCTCCGGGTTGAGCCCGACCAGGTCGAGCAGCTCGCGAACCTTGGCCCGGCGGCTGCCCTTCGGGGCCACCTCGGGGTGGATCTCGAACGGCTCACCGAGCAGGTCACCGACGGTCATCCGCGGGTTCAGCGAGGTGTACGGGTCCTGCATGACCAGCTGGATCTGCCGGCGCAGGCGCCGCAGCGCCCCACCGGACAGCTTGGAGATGTCCTGGCCCTTGTAGACCACGTTGCCGGCGGTCGGCTTCTCCAGGTTCATCAGCACCCGGGCGAGCGTCGACTTGCCGCAGCCGGACTCGCCGACCACACCGAGCGTCTCACCGGCGCGCAGACCGAACGAGACCCCGTCGACCGCCTTGACCTGACCGACGGTCTTCTTGAACACCACACCCTGCGTGACGGGGTAGTGCTTGACCAGGTCATTGACCTCGAGGATGTTCTCAGACACGGTTCACCAGCTCCTCGGCGAAGTGGCAGGCGCTGGCCCGGGCGGGGCCGACCTGCAGCAGCGGCGGGACCTTCTCCCGGCACACCGGCTGAGCCATCGGGCACCGCGGGTTGAACGGGCAGCCCGGCGGGATGTTCATCAGGTTCGGCGGGAGGCCCTTGATCGTCCGGAGCTGCTGCCCCTTCTCGTCCATGCGCGGGATCGAGTCGATCAGACCCAGCGTGTACGGGTGCGCCGGCTTGGCGTACAGGTCGTACACGTTGGCTTCCTCGACGATCCGGCCCGCGTACATGACCGCGATCCGGTCCGCGACGTCGGCGACCACACCGAGGTCGTGGGTGATCAGGATCATGCCCATCTGCCGCTCGCGCTGAAGCTCGGCCAGCAGGTCCATGATCTGGGCCTGCACTGTCACGTCGAGGGCGGTGGTCGGCTCGTCCGCGATCAGCACCTCGGGGTCGAGCGCCAGCGACATCGCGATCATCGCGCGCTGCCGCATGCCGCCGGAGAACTGGTGCGGGTAGTTGTTGAACCGGCCCTTGGCGTTCGGGATCTTGACCTGGTCGAGCATGTCGATCGCGCGCTTCTTGGCCTCGGCGCGGCCCATGCCCCGCCGGACGCGGAACTGCTCGGCGATCTGGAACCCGACGGTGAAGACGGGGTTCAGCGCGGAGAGCGCGTCCTGGAAGATCATCGCGATGCCCTCACCGCGGATGCGGCGGCGCTCCTCGTCGGCCATGCGGAGCATGTCCTTGCCGTGGAAGCGGACCTGCCCACCGGTCACGAAGCCGGGCGGCGTGTCGAGGATGCCCATGATGGTCTGTGCGGTGACGCTCTTACCGGAGCCGGACTCGCCGAGCACGGCGAGGGTCTCCCCCGCGTCGACGTGGTACGTGACCCCGTTGATGACCTTTGCGACGCCGTCCCGGGTACGGAACTCCACCCGCAGGTCTTCGACCTCGAGCAGGCGGCCGGAGGGACGCCCGGACCCGCCGGGTCCCGGCGCGGACTGCTCGGACACGAGAATGTCGGACACTGGATCTCCCCTAGCGGAGTTTCGGATCGAGGGCCTCGCGGACCGATTCACCGAGCATCACGAAGCTCAGCACTGCGGTGACGAGGAACGCGGCGGGGAAGAACACCAGCCCTGGCGCGACCCGGACGAAATTCTGCCCGTCACTGATCATGATGCCCCAGGACACCACCGGCGACTTCAGACCGACGCCCAGGAACGACAGGGTGGCCTCGGCGCCGATGAACGAGCCGACCATGATCGTGCCGTAGACCAGCAGCGGGGCCAGGCAGTTCGGCAGCAGGTGCTTGAGGATGATCCGGCCGGTGCCGGCGCCCAGCGCGCGGGCCGCCACGATGTAGTCGGCCTCCTTGGTGGCGAGCACCGAGGAGCGCATCAGCCGCATCACGACCGGCCAGCTCAGCACGATCAGTGACGCGATCACCAGGCCCATGATCTGGGCCTTGCTGTTGCCGGCGCCCGACCCGTTGAACGTGGTCAGGATGACGATCGCGCCGAGCACGAACGGCAGACCGAAGAAGACGTCGGCGATCCGGCTGAGCAGCCCGTCCACCCAACCACCGCGGTAACCGGAGATGATGCCCATGGTTCCGCCGATGAGCAGGGTGCCCATCACGGAGAGCACGGCGACCACGATGGAGGCCCGTGCGCCGTAGATGACCCGGGCGTACACGTCGCGGCCCTGCACGTCGTAGCCGAACCAGCCATTTGCGGACGGCTTGTCGAGGCTGCGGGACAGCGAGCCGTTGACCGCGTCGCCCGGGGCGAACAGCGCCGGGAAGGTGGCCATCAGCAGGAAGATCACGATCAGCGTGGCCGAGATCCAGAACAGCGGCTTGCGCCGCAGGTCCCGCCAGGCGTCGCCGAGCAGGCCGCGCGGCTTCTCGTTGCTCTGCGGCTGGCCCGCGGTGGCGGGGGCGGCGGAGTCGGTCGGGTGTGCGCCAGGGGTGCTGACGATCGATGCGGTACTCGGGTCACTCATAACGGATCCTCGGGTCCAGGGCGGCGTAGAGCAGGTCAACCAGCAGGTTCATCACGAGATAGACCAGCACCAGGACGACCACGATTCCTACCACCGTGGCGCTTTCCTTGGTGATGATCGCCCGGAAGACCTGGCGGCCGATTCCGTTGATGCCGAAGATTCCCTCGGTGACGATCGCGCCACCCATCAGGGCACCGAGGTCGGTGCCGAGCAGGGTCACCACCGGGATGAGCGAGTTGCGCAGCAGGTGCACACCGACCACCCGGCGCATCGGCAGGCCCTTGGCGATGGCGGTGCGCACGTAGTCCGCGCGACGGTTCTCGGCGATGCTCGTTCGCGCCACCCGGGCGATGTACGCCACTGACGCGCTGCCCAGCACGAAGCCCGGCACGATCAGCTCGGACCACCGCATCTCGGAGGAGACGGTCGGCTTGATGATGCCCCACTGCACGCCCAGCAGCCACTGCAGCACGAAGCCGACCACGAAGACCGGCAGCGCGATCAGGAAGAGGGTGGAGACCAGGACCAGGTTGTCCAGGAAGCCGTTACGCCGAAGACCGGACAGCACGCCGGCGCCGAGGCCGATGATCGCCTCGATGGCGAGCGCCACGAGGGCCAGCTTCAGGGTGTTCGGGTACGCAGTCAGGATGATGTCGCTGATCTCGCGTTGCTGGAACGTCTGACCGAAGTCGCCCTGGAGCAGGTTCTTCATGTAGTTGCCGTACTGCACGAAGACGTTCTGGTCGAGGTGGTACTTCTCGGTCATGAAGGCGATGTACTGGTCCGGGCAGCGACGCTCGCCGCACTTGCCGGCGAACGGATCGCCCGGAACGGCCCAGACGAGCCAGTAGATCAGGAACGTCGTACCGATGAAGACCGGCACGAGTTGGAGCAGCCGTCTCAACAGATAACGGCCCATGGGGTGGTCCTCCAGACAGGGGGCGCGTCGGACGGCCGACACGGTGGTGACAACGTGCGAGTGGAGTGTTGTAACACCCAATCGCGGAACGGCCCCGGGTCGGGCTCACCGGATGTGGCGAGCCCGACCCGGGGTCAGACCGTTCGGATCAGAGCTCGACCGAGGTGATGTCGATCTCGCCGACGTTGTTCAGCTCGAGCTTCTTGATCTTCTCCGAGTGGCCGGACTGCTGACCGTAGAAGTAGACCGGGATGCTCGGGACGTCCTGGTCGACCTTCTCGACCGCCTTGGCGAACGCCTCGTGCGAGGCCTCCAGGCTCGGAGCGCCGCTGGCCTGCTTGGCAAGGGCGTCGACCTCGGTGTTGCTGTAGAGGCCGTCGTTCGAGGAGCCGTTGGTGACGAACAGCGGGTTGACCCAGTTCTCGACGTCCGGGTAGTCCTGCTGCCAGGCAGCACGGTACGGGCCGGTCATCTTGTGGGCGTTGATGTTCTGGCGGAACACCGCGAAGGTCGGCACACCCTCGGCCCGAGCGTTGATGTTGAGGTTGGTCTTGACCTGCTGCGCGACGGCGTCCATCCAGTCCTTGTGGGCGGAGTCCGCGTTGTAGTAGAAGACCATCTCACCGGTGAAGCCACCGGCCTCGGCGAGCAGCGTCTTGGCCGTGGCCGGGTCGAACTTGCAGGCGGTGCAGTTGCCCGGCTTGGCGCCAGGGGTCAGCGGGTTCGCCCAGCTGTCGGCCGGCTTGCGGGTGCCGAAGAAGATCTTGTCCGAGATCTCCTGCCGGTTGACCGCCAGCGACACGGCACGACGCAGCTTCGGGTTCTGGAAGCGCTTGTCGTAGATCGGGAACGCGATGAACGCGGTCGACGGCGTGACGGTCGAGCGGCCCCGGTCACCGAGGTCGGTCTTCCACTTGTCACCGGCGAGCGCCGAGGTGGGAACAACCTCCATGAAGTCGAGGTTGTTGGCCAGCAGATCGGCGTAGGCGGCGTTGTCGTCCTGGTACAGCTTGACGTCGACGTCCTTGACCTTCATCTTGTCGCGAAGGTTGTAGTCGTCGAAGCGCGTCAGCTTGATGAGGGCGTTGTCCTCCCAGGACACGAACTTCACCGGGCCGTTGGCGATCGGCTTGCGGCCGAACTCTTCCGGCTTCATGGTGAAGAACACGTCCGGCAGCGGCATGAAGGCGCTGTAGCCGAGCTTGGTCGGGAAGACCGCGGTCGGCGCCGCCAGGGTGACCTCGAAGGTCTGGTCGTCGATGACCTTCAGGCCGGACATCTTGTCGGTCGTCGGCGTCGGGGCCTTCTTCGGGCCGTCCGCGCCATCCGGGTCCGTGGTGTAGGTCTGGTCGAAGCCCGCGATGTCCGCGAAGAAGGTGCCGTTCTGCGCGCCGTTCGGCGAGTAGGCGGCCCAGTTCCAGGCGTCGACGAAGTTCTTCGCCTTGACCTCGGTACCGTCGTGGAACTTGGTACCGGCCTTGATCTTGATCGTGAAGACCTTGGAGTCCGTGGTGTTGATGGACTCCGCCAGCGCGTTACGCGGGGCCCCACCGTCGTTCGGGTACTCGACCAGGCCGGTCCACATCCAGTCGATGATCTTGCCGCCACCGGTCTCCGTGGTGTTCGACGGGACCAGCGGGTTCTCCGGCTGGACGCCGTGAACAACGATCGAGCCATCCGTGCTGGCGGCAGTGTCGCCGTCGCCGCCGCTCGAGCAACCGCTCGCGACAAGCGCGGCAGCCGCGCTGAGCGCGATGGCGCTCGTCGCCCGCTTCGAGACTCTCATTCCGAGGGGCCTCCTCTTTCTAACCAGGTTCCGTCGTGGGTTTCACGCACGTTTGGGGGTGACACCGCCCGACCACCCCGGGGCGCGGGTCGCCGGGACCACAGGGAAGTTGGGGACACCCCTGATGTTCCGATCCGCCGGGCTCCCCCACCAACGAGGCTTGGCACGACGCAATCGACACAGCCACGGGCCGCCGAGATCGGCGAAATCGTGGTCGTGGGGCGTACGGAGTGCCACACACCGATGGTGAGGTGCTGCCACTGTGACACCCACTGGCCTCTTCCGTGAAGGTGCCGTTATCAAGCCGTTAGTTGCCCGCCACGTTGCCGATACTTGAAAAATGATCATAAAACGCCCGACGCGGGCGGCACTGAGCAGGAAATACGTTGCGCCACCCGAACAGTCGGCCTCGGCCCCCGCACGAGCCCCGAGGTCACCCGAGCCCGGTGGGACGTCCGTCACGACTCATGTTTCGACCCATCCGGATGAGGGCCCCCACGGCTACCCGGACACGATCATCGGCTGGGTGTACGAGGGCGCGCCGGACGTTTCTCTGATCCTCGTCGGTGCCGACCCGCCGTCACACGAGGCGGCGATCCGCCGCCCAACGGGAGAGCTCGTAGCGGTTGGACATCTGAAGCTTGCGCAACACGTTCGACACGTGCGTCTCCACCGTCTTGATGGAGATGAAGAGCTCCTTGGCGATCTCCTTGTACGCGTACCCCCGGGCCAGCAGCCGCAGCACCTCACGCTCACGGTTGGTGAGCTGGTCCAGCTCCGGGTCGGCCACCGGCGCGTCCGGCCGGGCCGCGAAGGCGTCCAGCACGAACCCGGCCAGCCGTGGGCTGAACACCGCGTCCCCGTCGGCCACCCGACGGATCGCGGCAGCCAACTCGTCCGGGGAGATGGTCTTGGTGACGTACCCGCGGGCGCCGGCACGGATCAGCCCGATCACGTCCTCCGCCGCGTCGGAGACGCTCAACGCGAGGAACTTGACCTGCGGGTGCGTACGCCGCATCGCCTCCAGCACCGCGCGACCGCCGCCGTCGGGCATGTGCACGTCGAGCAGCACCACGTCCGGGCCGACGGCGGCGATCCGGGTGACCGCCTCGGCCACGGTGCTCGCCTCGCCCACCACCTCGACGTGGGCGCCCAACTCCGCGCGCACCCCGGCTCGGAACATGGCGTGGTCGTCCACCAGGAACACCCGCAGCCGCTCGGGGCGGGCATCCGCCGGGTCGAGGTGCTCGGTCGACTGCTCGGCCATGGTCATCTGTTCCTCTCCGCTGCGGACGAGTCCCGGGAGATCGGCAGGATCAGCCGGACCTCGGTCCCCTCCCCCGGGCCGGACCGTATTTCGGCCCGTCCGCCGTGCCGCTTCATCCGCCCGATGATCGAGCCGCGTACGCCGTGCCGGTGGTCCTCCACGGTATCCGGATCGAAGCCCTTCCCCCGGTCCCGGACGAAGACACTGACCTGATCCGGTTCCACCTCGGCGTAGAGCGACACGGTCTGCACACCGGCGTGCCGGGCGGCGTTCACCAACGCCTCCCGCGCGGCCGCGACCAGCGCCCCGACCTTCTCGTCGGTCTCCCGGTCCCCCACCACCACCGTCTCCACGCTGATCGCGAAGGTGTCCTCGACCTCGGCCGCGGCCTGCTCCAGAGCGGCGGCGAAGCGCTCGCTCGGCGAAGCGGTCGGCTTGTAGAGCCAGTTGCGCAGCGAACGCTCCTGCCCTCGGGCCAGCCGCTGCACCGTCTTGACGTCGCCGGCGTTGCGCTGGATCAGGGCCAACGTGTGCAGCACCTGGTCGTGCACCATCGCGGCCAACTCGGCCCGCTCCTGCTCGCGGATGCGCCCCTCGCGCTCCGAGCGGAGCTGGCTGTACGTCCGCCAGAGCACCGGCGCGGCGACCACTCCGACACCCGCCAGCCCGACCAACGCGAAGATCACGCCATTGATCACCGCGTCGAAGTTCTGTGCCGGTGAGTAGACGGCCGCGACGCCGATGATGCCGACCGCGACCAGCACTCCCCCGCCGATGAACCGCAGCACGAAGGCCCGCCGGTCGCTCTCCTCGACGACCGCGCCGAGCCAGGGCACCGGCATCGCGTCGCCCCACTGCCGCCGCCGCTCGGGCGCGGACTGGTGCCAGATGACCCCGGCGCCGACCGCGATGATGGCCACCAACCACCCGGCGGTGCCCGCCGCGCCGACCGAGTCGAAGACCATCACCTGGATCAACAGCACACCGAGCCCGATCCCCACGAACGGCAGGAGTTGGGCGACGTCCCGCCGGGGCGGCACCGCTGTGTCACCGGGACGCAGCGGCACCACCGCCCAGAAGGCGGCGTAGAGCAGCAGGCCGAGCCCGCTCAGCCCGAGCAGGACCATGAACGCGACGCGCACCCGCAGCACCGAGATGCCGAGATGGTCGGCGATACCGGCGGCAACGCCGGCGGCCATCCGGTGCTCCGGGGCGCGGTACAGGCGCGGGGGCGGGGTCACGGTGCTGATCGGAGGCTCCCTGGTCACGGTGGCGGACAGGTCGAGGTCGGTGACTCGATCGTCACACGCTGCGGCGTCCGCGACCACGGGGACGCCCCCGACATTCCGGCCGCCGGATCTCAGGGTGGGGTCAGGGTCGGGTCCTGAGGTCGTTCGGGTGGACCGGGCAGCAGGATCGAGGCATGACCGAGGAAGCTGCCCCGCCGCCCCGACCGGGGTCGGCACAGCCGGGCGGTTCAGCACCGCCCCCGCCCACCACCACGCCCACCGAATGGACCGAGCCCAGCACGTTCGGTCCGCACTCCGGCACCGACGCGACCGCCGGCACCGCGCCCGGCGAGCCGGCCGGCGGTCACGCGCCGCCCACGGCCGGCTACGGCCCTGGCCCGGGGTTCGCGGCGGGCACCGGCTACGGCCCGGGCGGCACGCCAACCGGGCCGGGCGGTCCCGGTCCGTCCGCGCCGCCACCGCCGCTGGGCGGCACCGGCTTCACCTCGCGGTACGGGCTGGTCCGGCCGCGCGAGGGCCGGTATCTGGCCGGTGTCTGCGCGGCGATCGGGCGGGCCACCAACACCGATCCGGTGCTCTGGCGGGTGCTGCTCGCGGTGCTCGGGTTCTTCGGGGGCATCGGCATTCTGGTGTACGTCGCCGCCTGGCTGATAATCCCGAACGAGGGCGACACCGCGTCCCCCGTCGAGTCAATGCTCGGTCGCGGTCGCTCCAGCATGTCCCCGGTGACGGTGATCGTCCTAGGCATCCTGGTCGCGGCCAGCTTCGCGTACATCGTCACCGACGCCTTCCGCGCGGTGCTGCTCGGCGCGGCCATCCTGGTCGCCGGCGCGCTCCTGCTCAACCGGGACGGCCGCAACCCACGACCCGGCACCCCGGGTGGTCCGCCGCCCGCCGCACCGTCCGGCGCGGTCGTCCCACCGGTGACCTGGCCGTCGTACGGCGTGGCGCCGTCGACCGGCCCGGCGGCGACGCCGCCGATGTTCAGCACCGGTCCGGGGTACCCCACCGCGACGACGGGGGCGACGCCCACCGTCACCATCCCGGCGTACGACGCGCCGCCGACCAGCGCGACGCAGCCGGTGTCCGGGGTCGGCCCGGTGTCCGGGCAAGCGGCCGGCACGACGGCCGCCCAGCCCGGTTGGCCGAGCACCGCCATGCCCAGCGCCGGCTGGCCGTCGGCACCGGTGAACACACCCGCGGCCCCGGCCGGCTATCCGACCGCCCCGCCGCCCTCCGGTTACCGTCCCCCGTTCGCGCCACACGGCCCGTACGCTTCGCCGACCCCGGCCGCGCCTCCTCCGCCGAAGCCACCGAAGCCGCCGAAGCGCCCCAAGGAGCGGTCGCCGCTCGGCGCGGTGACCTTCTCGCTGATCTTCCTGGTGCTCGGTCTGGTCGCCCTGCTCGACCTGCTGGACGTCTTCGCCATCAGCGCCTCGGCGTACTTCGCGGCCGCGCTGGCCACGATCGCGCTGGGCCTGCTGGTCGGCACGTGGTTCGGGCGGGCGCGCTGGCTCATCGCGCTCGGTCTGGTGACCGCCGCGGCGCTGGGCACGGCGACCGTCGCCGAGTCCTACGACCGGATCCGGGGGGTCGACGGCGCAGTGACCTGGGCGCCCACCGACTACCGCGACCTGGCGGACCGGTACGAGAACAGCTTCGGTGACGCCGTGCTCGACCTGCGCGGGATCGACTTCGCGAAACGGGACAGCCAGGTGACAGTGGCCGTCAACTTCGGCCAGGCGACTGTGGTCGTGCCGCCGAACGTGGACGTCACCACAGTGGCCGACGTCAACGCGGGTGACGCCACCATCTTCGGCAACCGCTCCGGCGGGCTGGACGGCCGCCTGCGGGAATCCACCGACGTCGGAGCGGACGGGCCCGGCGGCGGAACCCTGCGCCTCTACATCCATGTCAATGCCGGCAACCTGGAGGTGACCCGGTGAAGGCTCACCGCACGGATCTGGTGTCGTTCGCCTTCGGGCTCGTGTTCCTGGCGCTGTCCGCCTGGTGGCTGCTCGCCCAACTGCTCGGGCTCGCGCTGCCGCCGGTCGGCTGGTTCCTGGCCGGCGCACTCATCCTGATCGGGGTCTTCGGGCTGGTCGGCGCGCTGCGCTCGGGTCGACCGAACCAGTCGGAGCCGATTGCCGAGGCCGGGGCCGTCGCGCCCGTCTCCGGCACGTCCGTCTCCGGCGCACCGGTCTCCGGTGCTCCCGTACCGGTCTCCGGTGCCGCCACGTCGACGTCCGGCACGGCCCTGCCGGTCTGGGAAGCCGAACGGTCCACCTGGGACCCGCCCTCCTCGGACCCGACGCTCGTCTCGGACCGGACCTTGGAGACGCCGACCGCCGAGGTGCGGGCGCAGGATGCGCCGGCCACCGACGTGATCCACCCGGCCTGGCTGGCACACCCGCCGTCGGAGCCGCCGACCGAGCCCATCCCTGCCCAACCCGGCGACGGAGACGACGAGCCGACCGTCGGGAGCCTCGCCCGACCGGCCTCGTCGGAGGGGGACGAGCCGACCCGGTCCGACCAACCGGTCGAGGCCGTCGGCGACCAGGCGGGTGACGACCGGGAGGGTCCGCGCAGGGAAGCCTGACCTCGGGCGGCTGTCCGCGTCGGTGCACCGCATCCCCACGGCGGTGCGGCCGGCGCGGACGGACGCATATGCTGGCTGGTGGAGATCTCGCCTCCGCCGGCCGGCCCGTCCCGCCCATGGCGGTCCCGCCGCGATTCCCGTCTCTACCCCCGTCAGGAGCCCGCCCGACATGACCCAGTCCCCCGCCGTGCGTACCACCGGCCGGTCCGGTCCGGTCCGCATCGGCGAGCGAGCCGCCCGTACCCTCGTCGCCGAGCTGGCCCGGATCAACGACCCCAAGGCCGCCCTGCTGGTAGGGGTGACCCCGGACTCCGCCGTGCTGGCCGCGGCGGTCGACGCGCTGCTCCCCGGTGACCGGCTCACCGTGGTGCCCGCCGAGCCGTTCGGCGCCGCGGCGCTCCGCGAGCACGTCACATCCCAGGGCCGCTGGGTCGCCGACCGGGTGAGCGTCGTCGACTCACTGGCCGAAGCCGAGGCCGCCGCTGTCGTCGTCGCCGGTGAGGCGTTCACCGGCACCGCCGAGGCCACCCGCAGCGGCGTCGAGGGGTTGGCCAAGTACCTGACCGACGGGGCGGTGCTGAGCGTGGCGACCGCCGCCACCCCCGGCCGGACCGAGGGTGCCGCCGCCGAGCTGGCCCGACAGGACGCCCTCTACGGCGTCGGCGCCGACCTGGTGCTGCGTAACTCCCCACCGGTGCGGGTCTACCGACTGCGGTTCACCCCGGCCAGCCCGGCCACGGCCGACAGCCTGGCCCCCGCGTACCGGCCGTCGAGCGTGCCGGTGACCAGGGGCATGCACATCGACTCCAACGGCGTGGCGGCGGCGGGCATCGCGCTGGGCCTCGCTGCGCTGGCCCGGGTGGCGCGCCCGTCGTCCAAGCTGTGGCTGCTGCCGGCCCTGGCCGCCGGGCCGGTCGCCGCGTTCTTCCGGGATCCCGAACGGGACGTGCCGGAGGACCCGAGCGCCGTGGTCGCCAGCGCGGACGGGAAGGTTCTGTCGGTGCAGCGGCTGCACGACGAGCGCTTCGGCGACGGCGAGTGGCTGCGGATCGCGGTGTTCCTGTCGGTGCTGGACGTGCACGTCAACCGCGCCCCGGTCGCCGGCAAGGTGGTGGACTACTTCGTCGCCGATGGCGGCTTCGTCAACGCGATGAAGCCGGACGCCGAGCACAACGTCGCCGCGTACACAGTGCTGGACACCGCTCGCGGCACTGTGGTGGTCGCGCAGCGGACCGGGCTGATCGCCCGCCGGATCGTGCAGCGCGCGCCGATCGGCGCGCTGCTGGCCAAGGGCGAGCGCTTCGGGCTGATCCGGTTCGGTTCCCGGACCGACGTCTACCTGCCCGCTGAGGGCGCGGACCCGCTGGTCGGGCCGGGCGACAAGGTGGTCGGCGGGTCAACTGTCATCGCCCGCTGGCGCTGACCCGCAAACGAGGAACGGGGCGCCGCTGTCCGCGGCGCCCCGTTCTTTCTGTCTGCTCAGATCAAGCGGTACGACGTTGCCGCAGCCAGAGAACCGGCCCGCTGACCAGGTAGCCCACCACGATCAGGGCGAACGTGAGCCGGATGTCGACAAGCGCGCCGATCACCGGGGCCAGCCAGAGCCACGGCGGCAACTTCACCAGGCGGGCCAGCTTGGCGTACGGGAAGCTCGAAACCATCGCGAAGGCCAGCAGCGCCACCCCGGCGACCAGCACGGCGCCCGGCACCGGCAGGCCGATCGCCACCGTCACGGCGAGCACCGCGGCCGCCATGGTGGTGGGCACCCCGCAGAAGAACCTGCCGTCCTTCGGCGAGACGTTGAAGCGGGCCAGTCGAATCGCGGCACACGCCGCGACCAGGGCGCACGCCACCGCCGCCGCCGCCGTGGAGACGGAGCCGGCGAGCGAGGCGTAGACCACTACCGGCGCGGCGAGACCGAACGAGCACATGTCGGCCAGGGAGTCCATCTGCGCGCCGAACGGGCTGGCCACCCCGAGCCGTCGGGCCAGCGCGCCGTCCAGACCGTCGAAGCCGACGCACGCGATCAGGCAGAGCGCCGCCATGCGCACCTCGCCCTGCATGGCCAGGAAGATGGCCAGCATGCCGAGCATCAGGCTGGCCAGCGTGCAGGCGTTGACCAGGCCGAACTTCATCCGGCGCGCGATGGTGCGCTCGCCGGGGAGCAGTGGGATCGAGTGGGCCTCGTCGGTCTGCGTCATCGGCGGCATCGCCGGGCTGACCGGCATGACCGCGTCGGCTCGGTCCAGGCCCAGTGTCGGGTCCACGCCCAGTGTCGGCCGGCTGAGCCGGTCCAGGCCGTAGCGACGGCGCTGCCGATCGGCGTACCGGTGCTCGGTCGGGGCCAGGTCGGTCGGGTGCAGGTCGCCGTCGCGGCGACCGACCCGGACCAAGAGCACCTGGCGGGCGAACGTGCTGCTGCGGCGCAACCGGCCCGCCCAGCGACGCCCTGCTGGGCGCGGACTGTCAGTAGTACGACGCCGGCGCCATGGGGCTCTCGGCACGTTTCCTCCATCACCGGATCTGCTGACCGCCGAGTGGCGGGTGTCCGGCTGTCTCGTGCCGGACCTTGCATGGCCCGGCAGCCGTTTTGCGGAGTACACCATCGCATAGGGGAACATGGCTTGGCGATAGCTGCCGGCGGTACTTATATCTGGCTTAAACCGCTCGAACCGCTCGCTTGTTCCCATCCCGGGCGTCATCGCCCGTTTCCTCCATCATTCCCGCCTTTGACTGTACCGGAGGGTCACCAAGTCGGCTCACCGAGCGGGGTGCTATCGGCCACTCTGTCCGATTGCCACGACAGCGATGTCGCTCAACGGCAGGTCAGTCGCCTCGTCCCGGGTGAACCACCCCGCCCGCGCCGTCGACCCTCCGGCGGACTCGGTGACCACCGCGTCGGTGGGTACGTCCACCAGCACCCGATAGATCACCCGTACGCCGTGCCAGTCCAGAGGTCGGCCCTCCGGGCCCAGCGCGGCCGGATTGTGCAGATTGTTGACGCCGAGAAGCTCCACGACCCGGCCCACCTGCCCGCCCTCCTCGACCAACTCCCGCAACAACCCGGTGGCCGGCTGCTCGCCGTGGTCGGTGCCACCGCCGGGCAGATGCCACAGCCCGGCCCCCGGGTAGCCCGCTGCGATCTGGGTGAGCAGGATCCGCCCAGCGGGGTCGGTGACCAGCCCGTACGCCCCGAAGCGCAGCCGGCGGTCGGGGTGCTGCGGCGGGAACAGGTCCCGCGACCGGTGCGCCGGCGGCGGCAGTGGGGTGACCGGCAGGCCGAGCGCCTCGGCGGTGAACGGGGTCAGCGGCAACTGCGCCACCTCCGCCGGCGAAAGCCAGCAAGCGTGATCAACCAGTCCAGCCTCGACGCCCGGCAACCCGCCCCCGAGCCGCGCGCTCTCAGGCCCCGAACCGTCGGACGGTGCGCCGTGGGGAGTGCTGAGCTCGAACAACAGCCGGTCGGTGTGCAGCGCGGCCTTGTCCTCCGGAAAGGTGGCCACATCGGCGACCACCGCGAGTAGTCGCGTCACGGCGACCGTCAGCCCGGCCTGCTCGGCGACCTCGCGGACCACGGCACGCTCCGGGTCCTCGGCATGCCCGACGGCACCGCCCGGCAACCGCCAGACGCCGGGAAACTCACCCTGCGCCCCGTCCCGAACCACAAAGACCCGACCCGAGTCCCGCAAGAGCCCGTAGGCCCCGACTCGACGCGTGAATTGCACCTTTGCTCGCCCCCGCTTCGCACCCACACTTGTTGATCAAGTTATCGCCGTCCATCTCGCGTTCCGACAATAACTTCATGATCAACGCGAGACGGTGCACGGGGAACCCGCGGAGCTTGGCGAGCCGGCGCGTTCGGGCCGAGGTAGCCGGCCCTTGACGACAACCGACAAGCCTCGTTCAGCGCCCTTCAGCCCGTTTCGCGACCGGCCCGCTTCACCCCATCAACCCTCATTGTGGAGTCCATTCGCGTCACGGCAGGTCGAGTCCAGCGCTGATCACAGGCTGGAGGCAGCGTGGGGCAAGGCACGGCCGGCGGCGTGGTACGCGCTGACCCCTCGCGGACTGGTCGGGGTCAGGTGAGTTGGGCGGCTTGGACTGCTTCGGCGGTCACCTCGGTGAGGCGGTCGGTGGGGAGGGCGCCCAGCTCCTCGCGGCCGAACCAGCGGGCCTCGCAGGTGGAGCCGCCCACGTCGGCCACGGTCAGTGGGTTGGGCTGGTCGACGACGACCCGGTAGAAGGCGCGTACGCCGTGCCAGTCGATCGGGTAGCCCTCGGGGCCGAGTGAGGCGGCGTCGCGGTGGCTGGCGACGCCGAGCAGCTCGACGAGGCGGCCGGCCTGGCCGGTTTCCTCGATCAGCTCCCGGATGAGTGCCGCGCCGGGCTGTTCGCCGTAGTCGGTGCCGCCACCGGGCAGGTGCCAGCAGCCGGCACCGGGGTAGCCGTCGGAGATGCGGGTGAGCAAAACTCGGCCGGCGGGGTCGGTGCAGACCGCGTACGCGGCGAAGCGCTGGGCCCGGTGCAGCCCGTCGGGGCCGGGCACGGCGTAGAAGGAGGGGAACTCGGGTGCCTCGTCGGGGACCACGTCGGCCGAGGAGGCGGGCAGCCCGAGGGCGCGTGCGGTGAACGAGCGCAGCGGCAGCTCGCGCGCCTCGTCGAGGGTGTACCACCGGGCCAGGTCGGTGGGGCGCTCGCCGACCCGGTCGGCGAGGGTGCCACCGCGCACGGCCACCCGGTAGATCAGCCGGTCGGTGTGGATGGTGATGCCGCGGTCGGGGAGTGCCCGCATGTCGGCGAGCACGTCGGCCAGGCCGGAGACGGCGACGGAGAGGCCGGTTTCGGCGGCGGTCTCGCGAACGACTGTGTGGTTCGGGTCCTCGCCGTGGTCGACCGCCCCGCCGGGCAGCGACCACGCGCCGGGGGTGCCGGAGCGCTCCGATGCGCGGACCAGCAAGACTCGGCCGCTTGAATCAGCACAAACTGCGTATGCCGCGATCCTGCGGAGCGGCTTGAGCAAGGTGGTCACGGAAGCAAATTCTCCCCGGGCCGGGTTACCGGAACGGAAAAGAGTCGGATTCCTGACTATCTGTTCCCGGTCAGGGATTGGTCAGGGTAGGGATCCGGGCGGTCACCGAGGGCGGGCCGGGCGCCAGCGCGGACCGTGGGGGTATGACATCGACCACCGCTCCCCGTGCCCCGTACAAGCAGCTTCGGCGACCCACCACCGACCGCATGGTCGCCGGGGTCGCCAGCGGCGTCGGCCGCTACTTCGCCGTCGATCCCACACTGGTCCGGGTGATCTTCGCGGTCACCGGCCTGCTCACCGGCGGGCTCGCGCTGTTCGCGTACCCGATCATGTGGTTTCTGATGCCGGAGGAGCCCACCGGCGCGCCGGCCTGGCCGCACGCCGCGGGCGTCGCGCCGCAGAACGGCCCGCCGCCCACCGCCGGGCCCGCGCCCGGCGGGCCACCGCAGGGGTACGCCCCGACGCCGCCCTACCCGCCGACGACCCCGTCCAGCCCGCCGCCGGCGGCCTGAGCGGCGCTCACTCCCACTCGATGGTGCCCGGCGGCTTGCTGGTGACGTCCAGGACCACCCGGTTGACCTCGGCGACCTCGTTGGTGATCCGGGTGGAGATCCGGGCCACCACGTCGTAGGGCAGCCGGGACCAGTCGGCGGTCATCGCGTCCTCGCTGGAGACCGGGCGCAGCACCACGGGGTGCCCGTAGCTGCGCCCGTCTCCCTGCACACCGACGCTGCGCACGTCGGCGAGGAGCACCACCGGGAACTGCCAGACACCCCGGTCGAGGCCGGCGGCGGTCAGCTCCTCGCGGGCGATCAGGTCGGCCTGGCGGAGCAGGTCGAGGCGCTCCTGGTCGACCGCGCCGATGATCCGGATGGCCAGACCGGGGCCGGGGAACGGGTGCCGCCAGACCATCGCCTCGGGCAGGCCCAGTTGGAGGCCGAGCGTCCGGACCTCGTCCTTGAACAGAGTGCGCAGCGGCTCGACCAGCGCGAACTTCAGGTCCTCCGGGAGGCCGCCGACGTTGTGGTGGCTCTTGATGTTGGCGGTGCCGGTGCCGCCGCCGGACTCCACCACGTCGGGGTAGAGGGTGCCCTGGACGAGGAACTCGACGTCGCCGTGTGCGGCGATCTCGCGGGCCGCGGCCTCGAAGACCCGGATGAACTCCCGACCAATGATCTTGCGCTTCTGCTCCGGGTCGGTCACCCCGGCGAGCGCGCCGAGGAACCGGTCGGTGGCGTCGACCACCTTCAGCTTGATGCCGGTGGCGCTGACGTAGTCCTTCTCCACCTGCTCGGCCTCGCCGGCGCGCAGCAGGCCGTGATCGACGAAGACACAGGTGAGCTGGTCACCGACGGCCTTGTGCACGAGCGCCGCGGCGACCGCCGAGTCCACCCCGCCGGAGAGGCCACAGATGACCTCCTTGTCGCCGATCTGGGCGCGGATCCGGGCGACCTGCTCGTCGATGATGTTCTCGGGAGTCCAGGTCGGCTCGATGCCGGCGATGTCGTAGAGGAAGCGGGTCAGCATCTCCTGGCCGTGCGCTGTGTGCCCGACCTCCGGGTGGAACTGCACGCCGGCCCGGCGACCGGCCAGGTCCTCGAAGGCGGCGACCGGCGCGCCCGCCGACTCGGCGGTCACAGTGAAGCCCTCGGGCGCCTCGGTGACGCAGTCGCCGTGGCTCATCCAGACCGGCAGGTCCGCCGGCAGGTCACGCAGCAGCACACCGGGGTCGAGGAGGCGGGGTCGCAGCGGAGTGCCACCGTACTCACGGTTGCCGGTCCTGGTGACAGTGCCGCCGAGCGCCTGGGCCATCGCCTGGAAGCCGTAGCAGATGCCGAAGACCGGCACGTCGGCGCTGAACACGCCCGCGTCGATCTGCGGCGCGTCCGGGGCGTAGACGCTGGCCGGACCACCGGAGAGGATGATCGCGGCGGGGTTCTTCGCCAGCATCTCGGCGATCGGCATCGAGTGCGGCACGATCTCGGAGTAGACCTTCGCCTCACGGACCCGGCGGGCGATGAGCTGGGCGTACTGGGCTCCGAAGTCCACCACGAGGACGGGGCGAGGCAGGCTCATGTGCACGAAGCCTACCGACAGTCACGGCCGCAGCCGGCACCGGCTCGCCGTGGCGGCCGGCAGGGTTCAGGAACGCAGCGCACCCGGGGCGTCCGGCGGGACGGCCGGGTGGCGCGGGGGTACGGGTGTGAGGCGGCGGTACGGGGCGCCGAGCGCCGGGCGGGGGTCCTTGTCGCCTTTGTTGGGCCAGAACGACATCGCCCGTTCCGCCTGCGCGGTGATCGTCAGGGACGGGTTCACGCCCAGGTTGGCCGAGACGGCCGCGCCGTCGACCACGTGCAGCCCGACGTGCCCGTACACCCGGTGCCAGGGGTCGATCACCCCGTCGGCCGGGGTGGCCCCGATGACCGCCCCGCCCAGGATGTGCGCGGTCATCGGGATGTCGAAGGGTTCGGTGAGTGAGCCGCCGGGGGTGCCGCCGATCTCGTCGGCGAGCATCCGGGCGGCGGTGTTGCCGGCCGGGATCCAGGTGGGGCTGGGCGTGCCGTGGCCCGGGCCGGTGACCAACCTGCTGCCGAGCGGGCCACGCCGCCACCGGGTGGTCAGTGAGTTGTCCGCGGACTGCATGACCAGGGCGATCACCGTCCGTTCCGACCAGCCGCGTACCGACAGCATCCGCGCTGCCAACCGGGGCTGCCGCACGATGCTGCCCAGCCAGCGGCGGACCCGGTGCGGGCCGCCGTCGACCAGCAGCGACTGGAGCAACCCCATCGCGTTGGAGCCCCGCCCGTAGCGGACCGGCTCGATGTGCGTCTGCGGGTCGGGGTGGAACGAGCTGGTGATGGCCACCCCCTCGGTGTAGTCCAACCGCTCGGACCGGGCCCGTTGGCGTGGCACCGAGGCGCCGAGGATCGCCTCCGAGTTGGTCCGGGTCAGCTCGCCGAGGCGGGACGAGAGCCCGGGTAGCGCACCGTCGGCCCGCATCCCGTGCAGCAGCCGCTGGGTGCCGAGTGCCCCGGCGGCGAAGACCACGTGATCGGCGTGGACGACCTGCCGAGCCTTGCGCAGCCAGGCCCCGGTGCGTTCGGTGTGCACCTCGTACCCACCGCCGTCGGCGGGCCGGACCGCGGTCACCGTGGTCAGCTGACGGACCGTGACCCCGAGCCGTTCGGCGAGCCAGAGGTAGTTCTTCACCAGTGTGTTCTTCGCCCCGTGCCGGCAGCCGGTCATGCAGGAGCCGCAGTGCAGGCAGCCGGTGCGTTCCGGGCCGGCACCGCCGAAGTACGGGTCGGCGATCCGCTGGCCGGGCCGGCCGATGTGCACGCCCACCGGGGTGGCGTGGAAGGTGTGCCCCACCCCCATCCGCTC
Source organism: Micromonospora sp. H61 (assembly GCF_018070325.1). Lineage (GTDB taxonomy): Bacteria > Actinomycetota > Actinomycetes > Mycobacteriales > Micromonosporaceae > Micromonospora > Micromonospora salmantinae. The sequence goes on along the minus strand of NZ_JAGPXY010000018.1, from coordinate 57,431 downwards.
GGCCACCGCGCGCATGGCGCGGTCCGCGCCGGTGTGCACCGGGTACGTGGTGACGCCGAGCATTCGCCTCGCCTGGTCGTAGTGGTGGGCCAACTCGTCGCGCCAGTCGGTGATGTCCCGCCACTGCGGGTCGCTGTAGAAGGCCGGAAGCGGTTCGTAGAGGGTGTTCGCGTAGACCAGCGAACCGCCGCCCACCCCGGCGCCGGAGAGCACCAGCACCCCGCCGCCGGATCGCCTGTCGGCCGGGCGGAGCAGGGTGAGCCGTTGGATGCCGTAGCAGCCCAGCTTCGGTGCCCAGAGGAACCGGCGGACCCGCCAGGACGTCTGCGGGAACTCGTCGTCGGCGAAGCGGCGGCCGGCTTCCAGCACCGCTACCGAGTAGCCCTTCTCGGCCAGTCGGAGCGCGGTGACGCTGCCACCGAAGCCGGACCCGATGACGACCACGTCGTACCGCATGGACGCATCATTACTCGCGAGTAGCGCTCGCGCCAGCGGCACTTTTCGCGCGATCATGCTCCGGCCGACCGACCCGGCGTCTTCCGGCCGCAACCCGGAGCACCCGTCGGAGCGTTGTTCACCAGACGGGTGGAAGGAATCCAACATGGTTCTCGGGTCGATGGCGCCGCGCCGACGGTGGCTGCTGCTGGGGTTGGCGGCCCTGGCCGTCGTCGCGCTGATCGCGGCCGGCACTGTGGTGATCACCCGACTGACCGGCGACAACAAGCCGGGCGGCGCTCCGGTGGCCGGCTCACCGACCCCGACGCCCATCGGCACGCCGACGCCGAGCCCCAGCGGCCCACCGCCGGGCGCGGACATCACCGGCCCGCTCAACCTGCTGCTGGTCGGTGTGGACACCCGGGTCAGCGTGCCCGGGTGGGAGCCGCACTCGGACGCCGTGCTGGTGCTGCACGTACCCAAAGGGTTGGATCGGGCGTACCTCTTCTCGCTCCCCCGCGACCTGCTGGTGGACATCCCGGCGTTCCCGAAGGCCGGCTACAAGGGCGGCAAGACCAAACTCACGCACGCGATGAGCTTCGGCAGCCGGGTGCCGGGCAAACCCAAACAACCCAGCACCGCCCAGGGGTACGAGCTGCTGCGCAGCACTGTCAGCGGTTACACCGGGCTGCGCATCGACGCCGGCGCGGTGCTCACCTTCAACGGGTTCGACCGGCTGGTCGACGCCCTGGGTGGGGTGGACATCTACGTCGACCAGCGGGTCGAGTCGCTGCACCGCCGACCGGACGGCAAGCACCGGGAGAGCGCGCCGGGCGGCTACAAGGGGCCGCAGCAGGTCTACGAGAAGGGCGACCGGCACCTCAACGGCTGGCAGGCGATCGACTACGCGCGGCAGCGCTACATCACCGGCGGTGACTACGCCCGGCAGCGTCACCAGCAGCAGCTGATCCGGGCGATGACCCGCAAGATCCTGGACGAGGGCCTGGCCCGGCAACCGGAGCGCGTCGACCAGGTGGTCTCCGCGCTGGGCGACACGCTGGTCTACGTGGGCGGGCGCCGGATCGTGGACATCGCGTACGCCCTCAGTGGCCTGCCGGAGAACCGTTTCACGCTGGTCGGGCTACCCGGTTCCGGCGTCGGCAAGGGCACCGCCTACCGGGGTGAACAGCTGACCAGCGAGGGCCGGAAGTTCCTCACCGAACTCCGCGCCGGACGCGCCGACGCCTACCTGGCCGCCAACCCCAAACTGGTCGTCAAGAACTGACCGCCGCTCAGAGCCGCTTCGGCAGGGCCGGCTTCCTGGTGCCGTAGAGCCAGGCGTCGAAGATCGCGTCGAGCTGCTTGCCGGAGATCCGCTCGGCCACTGCCACGAACTCGGCAGTGGTGGCGGTGCCGTCGCGCTTCTCCGCCGCCCAGGTCTTGACGATCTCGAAGAACGCCTTGTCGCCGACGGCCACCCGCAGGGCGTGCAGGGTCATCCCGCCGCGCTGGTAGACCGACTCGCTGAACAGCTTCTCCACGCCCGGCTTGCCCGGCGGTGTCTGCCACACCTGCGCGGACATGCTGGCGTACCGACTGTCGAACGCCTCCTTGGCGGTGTACGCCCTGGTGTGCTCGGCCCAGAGCCACTCCGCGTACGTCGCGAAGCCCTCGTTGAGCCAGATGTCCTCCCACTTGGCCAACGCGACGCTGTCGCCGAACCACTGGTGGGCCAGCTCGTGGGCGACGACCTCGGTGTTCTCGCCCTGCCGGAAGAAGCTCGCCGCGTAGACCGGTCGGCTCTGCGTCTCCAGGGCGTAGGAGATCCGGCTGTCGGAGATCACCACCCCGCCGTACGCGTCGAACGGGTACGGCCCGAACACACTCTCCAGGTAGTCGGCCACAGCGACGGTCTGCGCGATCGACGCGTCCGCGTTGCCCTTGGCCTCGGTGGTGGTGACCGCGTTGTAGACCGGACGGCCCTTGTGCTCGCCGGTGGTGATCCGGAACTTGCCGATCACCAGCGTGCTCAGATAGCTGGCCATCGGCGACTTCTCCGACCACTTCCAGGTGGTCCAACCGCCCGTGCTGGTCTTCCCGCCGGGAACGCCGTTGCTGATCGCGGTCAGGCCGTCCGGAACGGTGACCTCGAAGTCGTAGGCAGCCTTGTCCGACGGGTGGTCGTTGACCGGGAACCAGGTGCTGGCCGACTCGGGCTGACCCAGCGCGATGGCACCGTCGGCGGTGTGCAGGAAACCGCCGTCACCGAGCGCCTCGTTCTTCAGCGGCTTCGGCTTGCCGGCGTAGGTGACCTCGGCGACGAACCCGTTGCCGTTGATCAGGCCGGAAGCCGGCTTGATCACCAGCTCGTTCCGCTTGCGGCTGTGGCTCGCCGGTGCGCCGTCCACGGTGACCGCGCCGACGGTCAGGCCGGCCAGGTCGAGGTTGAACGTCGACAGGTCAGCGGTCGCGGTGGCCCGCACTGTGGTCGTACCCGTCAACTGGTCCTTGGCCGGGTCGTAGCGCACCTTCACCGTGTACCGCCCGACGTCGTAGCCGCCGTTGCCGTAGGTCGGGAAGTAGGCGTCGCCGACCCCGTCGGCGCCCGCTGTGAACGTCCGCGCCGGCGTGGGGGACGCGCTCGGTGGTAGGGCCGTCTCCGGCCCCGCCGAGTCGCATCCGGACAGTGCGAGCGCACCGGTCACCAGCAGGCCGGCAGCCACTCGCAGTCTGTGCCGCGTCCCCCGCATCCCACACCCTTTCCGCACGGTGGCCGGTCACGGCCTCCGCCGTCCCGCGCGAACGGGCACCCACCCGCCGTTCGCAGGCGGCAGCATATCGACCGGGCAGCGGGGCCGGGTCACGGCAGTGTGGGGGCCGACCCACCCACCAACCAGGCGTCGAAGAGCGGACGCAGTTGCCGCCCGGCGACCCGCTCGGCCAGCGCGACGAGGTCCGCGGTGGTCGCGTTGCCCGCCGCCCGCTCGCTGGTCCAGGTACGCAGGATGCGGAAGAAGAGGTCGTCACCGACGGTCCGGCGCAACGCGTGCACGGCGAGCGCCCCGCGCTTGTAGACGGCGGTGCCGAACATCTGCTCCCGGCCCGGCTCGACCGACGGCTGCGTCCAGTCGGTCGCCGCGTACTGGATCTCGAAGTTGCGCTGGGCGGTCCGGCCGCCGTCGTGCTCCTCCCACAACCACTCGGCGTAGCTGGCGAAGCCCTCGTTGAGCCACATGTCGCTCCACCTGGTCAGCGACACGCTGTCGCCGAACCACTGGTGCGCCAGTTCGTGCGCGACGACGCTCGGGTTCGGCCGGTCGTCAGCGAAGAAGCCGGGCCCGTACACCGGCCGGGACTGGGTCTCCAGCGCGTAGCCGATCCGGTCGTCGGCGATCACGATGCCCCCGTACGAGTCGAACGGGTACGGGCCGAAGCGGCTGGCCAGGAAGTCGACGATCGCGCCGGTGCGGGCCAGCGAGGTGGCCGCGCCGCCGGTCGCCGGCAGGCTCGCGGCCACCGCCGTGACCATCGGCCGGCCGGCGTGCGTGCCGGTCACCACCCGGTAGTCACCGATCACGAGCGTGCTCAGGTAGCTGGCCATCGGGGCGCGCTCCGACCAGCGCCAGGTGGTCCAGCCGTCGGCGCTGCTCTTCGGCCCGGGAACGCCGTTGCTCAGCGCGGCCAGGCCGTCCGGGACGGTCACCGCCAGGTCGTAGGTGGCCTTGTCCGACGGGTGGTCGTTGACCGGGAACCAGGTGGCGGCCGACTCGGGTTGGCCGAGCGCCACCGCGCCGTCGGCGGTGTGCAGGAAGCCGCCGCTGCCCAACGCCCCGTCGTCGACGGCCGTGGGGACGCCCGCGTACTCGACGGTCACTGTGAACTGCCGGCCGCGCGGCAGTCCGTCGCTGGGGGTCACCACCAACTCGCCGTCGCCGCGTCTGTGCTCGGCCGCCGCGTCACCCACGCTGACCGCGCGAACCTCCAGGCCGACCAGGTCCAGGTTGAACCGGGACAGGTCCTGGGTGGCGGTGGCCGTGATGACGGCTCGACCGGTCAGCCGGTCGGTCGACGGGTCGTAGCGGACGTCGAGGCCGTAGTGCCCGACGTCGTAGCCGCCGTTGCCGTGCCCCGGCACGTACGGGTCGCCGACGTCGGCCGCGCCGGGCCGGAAGCCGTCGCGGTCATCGCCGGTACAACCGGCGGCGGCCAGCCCGATCGCGCAGGTCAGCGCGGCGGCGACGCTCAGTCTCCGTCTGATCAGGACCACGCGCACCCCTCCTGCGGCGTTCCGGCCTTTCGCGGCGTTCCGGTCAGGACGAGCGTAGTCAGCATCGCGGGCCGAGCGGCCGGTATCGACGATCATCAGTGACTTTCGTCGAATCGAACAAAAGCTGCCGTCGATCGAACCTTTCTTTCGACTTAGACCGACGTTAGTGTCTGTCTCCGACCACCGTCGCGAAAGGTGGAACCATGCCAGACCACACCGCCCCCGACGCCACCCCCACCGGCCGGCTCAGCCGCCGATCCCTGCTCGCCGCCTCCGCCGGCGCCGCCGCCGCGATCGGCGCGGCCGGGCTACCCGTCCTCGCCACCGGCACCCCCGCGCTCGCCAACCCCGGCAACGCGAGCAAGCTGCGGGTGGAGCCGCTGATCCCGGCCAGGAACCGCGGCATCATCCTCTACAGCGTCCGCGACCGGATCACCGCCGCACCCGACGACAGCGGGGTGCCGTACGGCTTCGAGCGCGTCCTCGCCCGACTCGCCGAGATCGGTTACAAGGAAATCGAGTTCGCCGGCTACACCCAGAGCACCGAGATCCTGGGCCGGCAGATCACCCCCGCCGAGATCCGCAAGATCCTCGACGACAACGGCCTGGTGGCCAACGGCACCCACGCCTCGATCCAGCCGGCCACCTTCCAGCAACAGCTGGACATCGCCGAGGAACTCGGCATGAAGAACATCGGCACCGGCAGCGACCCGACCAGCAGCGCGTACAAGGCCGAGTGGGACGCCGCCGCGGACATCTGGAACGAGCTGGGCCGGCAGGCCAAGGCCCGGGGCATGCGGCTCTACACGCACAACCACGACGCCGCGTACAACTTCCTCATCGACCGGGGCCCGCGCGACGCGCAGGGCCGGCAGACCCGGTCCTCCGGCATCCGCCGGCTGGAGTACTTCTTCGAGATCACCGACCCGCGGTACGTCTTCTTCGAGCTGGACATCTACTGGGCCTACGTGGCCCGTTACAAGCACCAGAAGTACGTCAACCCGGCCGGCCAGGAGGTGACCGACCTGTTCGACCCGATCCTCACCGTGGCCGACCGGACCACCCGGTTCCCGCTCTTCCACGCCAAGGACGGCGACCGGGACACCAGCGTGCCCAACGGGTACCAGATGACCCCGCTGGGCGACGGCGACCTCAACTTCCAGCAGTTCTTCCAGACCATCGGCGAACGCAACTTCCACCACGCCAACTGGGAGATGGACACCGCCCCCGGCGGCGTGGACAACAAGGGCCAATCGCTCGACTTCGCGGCGACCAGCTACCGCAACATGTCCGACCTGACCATCTACGTGGAGAAGTGACTCCGCGCTGAACGCGACGAAGGCCGGCCCCGCACCAGGCGGGGCCGGCCTTCCGGCGTCTGACGGATCGGTCAGCGGTCGAGGACCAGACCGACCTTCTGGAACTCCTTCAGGTCGCGGTAACCGCACTTGGCCATCGCCCGACGCAGCCCACCGAACAGGTTGAGCTGGCCGTCGGCCTCGTCCGCCGGCCCGAAGAGCAGCTGCTCCATCGACCCGAGCGGCTCACCGGAGACCTCGAAGGCACCCCGGGGCAGCGACGGGTGGCTCGCCGCCGAGTGCCACCAGGCACCACCGGCGGGGGCCTCGTCGCAGAGCGACAGCGGCTCACCGAGCATCACCGCGTCCGCGCCGCAGCCGAGCGCCTTGGCGATGTCGCCCGAGGTCTGGATGTCACCGTCGGCGATCAGGTGCACGTACCGACCGCCGGTCTCGTCCAGGTAGTCACGGCGGGCCGCCGCGGCGTCGGCGATCGCGGTGGCCATCGGCACCCGGATGCCCAGCACCGACTCGGTGGTCGACCACTCGTCGCCACCGATGCCCACGATCACGCCGGCCGCGCCGGTACGCATCAGGTGCAGCGCCGTCTTGTAGTCGGTGCAGCCACCGACGATCACCGGCAGGTCGAGGTCGGCGATGAACTCCTTGAGGTTCAGCGGCTCATCGGTGGTCGACACGTGCTCGGCCGAGACGATGGTGCCCTGGATGACCAGGATGTCCACCCCGGCGTCCAGGATCACCGGCGCCAGCGCGAGGGTGTGCTGCGGGGAGACCCGAACCGCCACCGTGCTGCCACCGGCGCGCAGCTCGCGGACCCGCTCCGCGATCAGGTCCGGGCGGATCGGCTCGGCGTACACCTCCTGGAGCCGCTTGGTGGCGCGGGCCTCCTCGTCGAGGCCGGCCAGCTCGTCCAGCACCTTGGTCGGGTTCTCGTAGCGGGTCCAGAGCCCCTCGACGTTGAGCACGCCGAGGCCGCCGAGCTGACCGAGCCGCACCGCCGAGGCCGGGCTCATGGTGGCGTCGGAGGGGTGGCCGACGCACGGGATGCCGAATGGGTACGCGTCGAGCTGCCACGACGTCGAGACGTCGTCGACGTCGCGGGTACGGCGGCTCGGCACGATGGCGATGTCGTCCAGGTGGTAGCCGCGCTGCGCGGTCTTGCCCAGCCCGATCTCGACCACGTCACGCATGGGGGACTCCAGGTGGTTGGGGGTGTTGGGTCAGCGGGTGTGGTAGTTGGGCGCCTCGACGGTCATCTGGATGTCGTGCGGGTGGCTCTCCTTCAGACCAGCCGCGGTGATCCGGATGAGCTGGCCCCGGCGGTGCAGATCGGGGATGTTCTCCGCACCGGCGTACCCCATGGCCAGCCGCAGCCCGCCGACCAACTGGTGGGCGACCCGGGACAGCGGCCCCCGGTAGGGCACCTGACCCTCCACGCCCTCGGGGACCAGCTTGTCGTCGCTGAGCACGTCCTGCTGGAAGTAACGGTCCTTGCTGTACGACTTGGCCTGACCCCGGGACTGCATCGCGCCGAGCGACCCCATCCCGCGGTACGTCTTGAACTGCTTGCCGTTGACGAAGATCAGCTCGCCGGGGCTCTCCTCGCAACCGGCCAGCAGGCTGCCGAGCATCACCGTGTCGGCGCCGGCCACCAGGGCCTTGGCGATGTCGCCGGAGTATTGGATGCCACCGTCGCCGATCACCGGCACGCCGGCCGGGCGGGCGGCCCGGGCCGCCTCCATGATCGCGGTCACCTGCGGCACGCCGACCCCGGCGACGATCCGCGTGGTGCAGATCGCGCCCGGCCCCACGCCCACCTTGACGCCGTCGGCGCCGGCGTCGACGAGCGCCTTCGCGCCGGCGTACGTGGCCACGTTGCCGCCCATGATGTCGACCGCCACGTCGGCCTTGAGCCGGCGGACCATGTCCAGCACGGCCCGCTGGTGACCGTGCGCGGTGTCCACGATCAGCACGTCGACGCCCGCGTCGACCAGGGCACGGGCCCGCTTGTACGCGTCCTCGCCCACACCGATGGCGGCGGCGACACGCAGCCGGCCGGCGTCGTCCTTGCTGGCGTCCGGGTACTGCTCGCTCTTGGTGAAGTCCTTGACGGTGATCAGGCCACGCAGCCGGCCCGACTCGTCGACGATCGGCAGCTTCTCGACCTTGTGCTGACGCAGCAGCGCCAGGGCGTCGTCCTTGCTCACCCCGACCCGCGCGGTGACCAGCGGGGTGTGGGTCATGATCTCCCGAACCGGAGTGTTCGGCTCGGAGACGAAACGCATGTCCCGGTTGGTGACGATGCCGACCAGCTGGCCGTCGCCGTCCACCACCGGAACGCCGGAGATGCGGTAACGGCCGCACAGCTCGTCGACCTCGCGCAGCGTGTCGTCCGGGCTGGCGGTCACCGGGTTGGTGATCATGCCGGACTCGGAGCGCTTCACCAGGTCGACCTGGAGGGCCTGGTCCTCCAGGGAGAGGTTGCGGTGCAACACACCGATGCCACCCTGGCGGGCCATGGCGATCGCCATCCGGGCCTCGGTCACCGTGTCCATCGCGCTGGACAGCAGCGGAATGGACAACTCGATGTTGCGGGTGAGCTTCGTCCGGGTGTTGACCCGGCTGGGCACCACGTCCGACTCGCCCGGCTGGAGCAGCACGTCGTCGAAGGTGAGGCCGAGCGGAACCACCCGGGCGGAGCCGGCCGGCAGCTCGGGCAGGTGGCCGCCCAGGTCGGCGTGCTCGACGCCGGCCGGAAGATCGGTGCTGGGCGAATTTTCCACGATTGCTCCCCTGAGCTGCTCGGATGGGCTTCAGCGAGGTGGCGCGGGCGGGCACCGGAGCGCGCCACGATGCCGGCACGTCGCCTCATCGTACCCAGTGAGCTGGGCGACCCGTCCGTGGCAGGCCGGGCCGGCGCGGAGGCCGGGGGGCGGACGTTCGCGCCGCGTTGGGTCTACGGTGAGGGGGTGCACGACGAGCCCATCGACCCGTTCAATGGCGACCCGGCCGATCCGACCGCGGGTCTGGATGACCCGGGCGATGACGCGACGCCGGATCCGCTGACCGACGTCGAGCGGCAGGATGTGCTGGAAGACCTCGCTGACCTGGAGATCTACCAGGCTCTGCTGGCCCCGATCGGGGTTCGCGGGCTGGTGATCGAATGCGAGGACTGTCGCGAGCCGCACTACTTCGACTGGGACCTGCTCCGCGGCAACCTGCGGCACCTGCTCAACTCGGGCCGACCCCGGGTGCACGAGCCCGCCTACGACCCGGACCCGGACCACTACGTGACCTGGGACTACGCCCGGGGGTACGCGGACGGGGTGCACGACACCCTGTCCGAGGGCACCGAGGACGAGCCGGGCGCCCCGACCGCCACCAAGTAACGCCGCCGGGCGGCGGGTACCCCCGCTGCCGCGCGGCGTGCCCTGTTGCCGCGCGGCGTGCCCTGTTGCCGCGCGGCGTACCCCGGCTGCGGCGCGCCCCGGGCGCTTACAGTAGCGCGGCGTGCCCTGCAGTCGCGCCCGGTGCCCTGCAGCCGCGCGGCGTGCGTATGTCAGGCGACCAGACCGGCGCGGAAGCCCGCCGCCACCGCGTGGGCCCGGTCCCGGGCGCCAAGCTTGCGGAACAACCGGCGGGCGTGCGTCTTGACGGTGTCCTCCGAGACGAACAGCTCCCGGCCGATCTCCGCGTTGCTCTTGCCCTCGGCCATGCCGAGGAGCACCTGAAGCTCACGCTCGGTGAGGCCGATCGACGCCCGACTGGGCCGGGCGTTCGGGGCGGGACGGCCCGGGTCGGTCTGCGCCGGCGACTCGCCGGTCCCCGCCTCCGCCTCGTCGTCGCCCCGCTGCACCGGCACCGACGCCACCCCGGCCGGCCCGTCGGCGGCTGCGGCCGCCCAGCCGGGCTCACCGGAACCGCGCGGCGACGGCCCGGAACGGCCGGAACCACCCACCGCCGCCGCGTCGCGGGCCGGATCGGTGATCCGCTGCCGGGAGGCTCGGCCAGGCGCCGTGAGCAGCAGGAGCGCCTTGGCCACCGCGCTGGTCAGGTCATGGTCGACATTCTGGATGAGCCCCCGGGCGCCGGCGCTGATGGTGGCCGCCGCGGCCTCGGACTCCTCGGTGCCGAGCAGCAGCACCGCCGCCTGCGGCGCACGCGCCAACACCCGGCGGACGAAGCCGGCGCTGTCCGGCCGGGTCAGGGCCGTGTCGGCCAGGACCACGTCGGCCGGTCGCTCGGCCAGCCGCAGCATCACCTCGGGATCAGAGACGGCGGTACGAACGATCGCGGACAACCCCAGCCGCGCGGCAGCAGAAGTAAGGTGCTGGGCCGCGAGTGGTGTCCGAACGCACACAAGAACGGTACGCACTGTGGTCTCCTCTCCGCCAACGAGCAGACCATGACGCGGTCGGCTGGGGAGGGGGTTCCCGGCAATCCTTCGAACTTTTCCGACAGATGGGGCAAAAGCCGCAATTTCCCGGACGTTTTCGATCACAGACGTGTGAGTTGACGACAGCCCGGGTACCGGGAGATCCAGGCCGGGAACGGTGCGCCTGCGCGGCCCGCCGCCCGGATGCCGGCCATAAGGATTCTCGCGGAGCCGCGCGGGAGGAGGGGTGCTGATGTCGAACGTACGTAGACTGCCCGGACCCATCGTCGATCTCTGGGACTGGCAGCGACTCGGTGCCTGCCGAGGGCGCGACAGCGCCCAGTTCTTCCACCCCGACGGTGAGCGTGGTTCTTCCCGGCTGCGTCGCGAGTCCGCTGCCAAGTCGGTCTGCCGCGCCTGCCCGGTTCGCGCCGAGTGCGCCGCCCATGCCCTGTCGGTACGGGAGCCTTACGGCGTGTGGGGCGGCTTCAGCGAGTCGGAGCGCCTGCGGCTGCTCGCCGTCGGCTGGGAGGACCTGGCAGACCGCCGGCACGCCCGGGTCGACGTCGCACGGCTGGAGGCCCGACTGGGCCGCCCGCACAAGTCGACCGTCCCGGCTCAACGCAACGTCGCCTGACCCGACGCGTCCCCAACATCCACGAAACCGCGCCCTCACCCTGGGGGGCGCGGTTTCTTGTCGTTCATGCGGTTCCCCCACCACCAAGGCCCCCGCCGCCGCCAATGCCTTGATCAACACGGCTTCCTTGATGTCGGGGCATCCCGTCGGCCCGGACACCCCCCGACTTCCAAGAACCCGAGTGGATCATGCCAAGTGGCCGGTCCGAGGGGCAGGCAGAGTAAACGGCCTGGGAGGTTTGTCCATTCTGGGGGCATTCAGGCGGGTGCAGGGCTTAGGCTGCTGCGAGGTACGCGACCTTTGTCCGGTGATCGGGCGCACTCGTGGGCCGGAATCATGGCCGGGCCGGGGTCGTTACACACCCTGACGATCGCAGCACCACCGACCGGCCGCCGCACCCATGGGCTGGTCGCGCAGGCCGGAATGCCAGCCTCCACCGGGTCGTTACAGTCCCCACGAACGACCACCGGGCACCGCCACGACGAGGGTGCTCATGGATGGGCCGACCCCGGAATGACCCCGGCCCGCCGGTCGTTACACAGGGACCCGGCGCCACGAGCCCCGCTCGCCAGGTCGCCGACCCCGACGCCCGACAGGGTGTCACCCCCCCAAGACTTTTCCCCTTGGTACGTGCAGCGCCGGACGAGGTGCTCACACCCATCACCGCCGTCCCCCTCTTTGGCGGTGTGGGTGTTCTACCCCCGAAGGAGCTACCCCCATGAACACGATCTTCCGTAAGAGCATGCTGTCTGTTGCTGGTCTCGCGTTCGCCGGTGGTGTGTTCGCCGGCCCGATCGCCGCCCACGCCGCTACCCCGGCCGTGGATGCCAAGGCGGTTGCGGTGGCCGTGCAGTCGGCGGCGCCGAAGCCGCAGGGCGAGCAGTCCCACATCACCCTCAACGACGAGCAGACCACCAACGTGAAGGCCATCATCGCGGCCACCAAGAAGGCCGGCCTCCCCGAGCGGGCCGCGGTCATCTCGATCGCGACGAGCCTGCAGGAATCCAAGCTGGAGAACCTGGGTCACCTGGGCGACCGGAACGACCACGACTCGCTGGGCCTGTTCCAGCAGCGCCCGAGCTCGGGTTGGGGCACCCCGGAGCAGATCACCGACCCCGAGTACTCCACCACCGCGTTCCTCAAGGGCCTCAAGCAGGTCGACGGGTGGCAGAACATGCCGCTGACCGACGCCGCCCAGACCGTACAGGTGTCGGCCTACCCGGACGCCTACGCCCAGTGGGAGCAGCAGGCCACCGACCTCGTCGCCCAGCACTGGAACAGCTGACCCACACCACAAGCACCCAGCACCCAGCACCCAGCACCCAGCACGGCAACACCACAACACCACAGCACCACACCGACCACTGGCCGGCACCCCGCAACCCGGGGCGCCGGCCAGCGGCGTTTCTTTGCTCTGAGTGCGCAGATCTTGGACATTTTCCGTCCGGCCCTAACGGAAAGTGTCCAAGATCTGCGGACCGGGTTCTGGGGTACCACCGGTCAACCAGCCGGCCCGGCGACCCGCAGAGCAGGTCACGGACACCGCCCGGGTGGCGACGTCATGGCGTGGATCAGCGGACGGTGACGGTGATCGTGTGCCAGCCGGTGGCCCCGTCCGGGACGACGTCCTGCGTACGTTCGGTTTGGGTCTCACCTGTCGCGTCCGTCGCGCGGACCTGAAGCCGGTGCTCGCCCGGTGTGGCGTCCCAGCGCCAGGACCACTGCACCCAGGTGTCCACCGACACGGTCGGGGCCAGCGCGGCTTCCTGCCACGGGCCGTCGTCGACGCGTACCTCGACTCGGCGGATGCCCCGGTGTTGCGCCCAGGCCACCCCGGCGACGGTCACCGGGCCGGCTGTCAGCCGGTTACGTCCTCTGGGCGTGTCGATCCGGGACTGGGTCTTGATCGGCCCCTGGGGCGACCAGCCGCGCGGCACCCAGTACGCGTCGAAGTCGGCGAACCTGGTCAGCTCCAGTTCGGTCACCCATTTGCAGGCCGACACGTAGCCGTAGAGGCCCGGCACCACCACTCGGACCGGGAAGCCGTGCTCGACCGGCAGCGGCTCGCCATTCATCCCGACGGCCAGCAGCGCGTCCCGTCCGTCGCGCAGCGCGGCGGTGGGGGTGCCGCAGGTCCAGCCGTCGACCGACCGGCCGACGACCTGGTCGGCGTCGTCGTCCGGCTCGACCTCGTCCAGCAGTTCCCGCAGGGGTACGCCGAGCCACAGGGCATTGCCGATCAGGTCCCCGCCCACCTCGTTGGAGACGCAGGCCAGCGTGACGTACCGCTCGACCAGCGGTCGGGCCAGCAGATCCGCGTAGCTGTAGGTGCGTTCCCGGCCGACCCGTCCGTGGATCCGCAGCCGCCAGGTGTCCGGGTCGACCTGGGGCACCACCAGCGCTGTGTCGATCCGGTAGAACCCGAAGTTCGGGGTGACGTACGGCGCGAGCTGCGCCAGTGAGAGGTCCGCGCCCGCCGGTACGGCCGGTGCGGCGGCGACCGGCGCGGGCAGGCGGATCGCGTCGCGGGCTGCGGACACACCGCGCCGTCCCGCCAGCCACCGCCCACCGAGGCCGGCCACCACGGCCGTGCCCAGCAGCACCCCGCTGCCGGTGAGGAACCGCCGCCGCGACTCCGGGTCCACTTCGGCAGGCCCGACCGGTTCGACAGCCGCCGTCGGCCCGGCCGGAGTCACCGGCACCGGCCCCGCCGGAGACACCGGCACCGACTCACCCGGCGACCCCGGACCAACCGACGACCCCGGGCCAGCGGACGACACCGGGTCGGCGGGCGGCGTGGGTGGTGACCAGGACCAGGGGTCCAGCTCGAACGGTCCGCCGATGAACAGCCAGAGCACCAGGGCACCGAGACCGGCGCCGACCAGGGACGGCAGCGCGTCGGCGAGGTCAGCGCCGGAGCGGGTCAGCGCGGCGGCCACGCCGATGGCGCCGAACGCGGCAATACCGGCCAGGCCGAGTGCCAGTCGGCGGACCGCCAGTACGCCGAAGAGCGCGGCGAAGCCTGCCAGCAACACGGCAGTGCCGACCAGCAGCGCGATCTTGTCGGCGGTGCCGAAGAGGTCGATGGCGAGTTGCTTCAGCGACTCGGGGACGGCGTCGACGATCACCCCGCCGACCGCGACCAGGGGCGCCGACCGGGGACCGGTCAACACCGCGACCGGTTCGGCGATCCCGATCCCGACGGCGGCGGCGGTGATTCCGGCCAACGCGGCGTACCGCCGTGACGTGGTGCTCATCGGCCCAGTGTGCGCGATCATCTCGCCCGGTCGCCAACAACGTCAGCGTTCGGTAATGACCTACCAGCCCGCGAGAACGAGCCGGGGCGCACCGCCGTACGGCGGTGCGCCCCGGAACGGGTGTCGCTACCGGATCAGAAGCCCGGGCCGTGCTGGTGGCCGTGACCGTGGCCGTGCCCGCCGCCGGCGGCCGGCTCGGCCTGTTCCGGCTTCTCCACCACGAGGCTCTCCGTGGTGAGCAGCAGACCGGCGATCGAGGCGGCGTTGGTGACCGCGTTGCGGGTCACCTTCACCGGGTCGATGATGCCGGCCTTGACCAGGTCGACGTACTCGCCCTTGGCTGCGTCGAGGCCGTTGCCCCACTTGAGGTCGGCGACCTTCTGCGTCACGACGTAGCCGTCGTGACCGGCGTTCTGGGCGATCCAGCGCAGTGGCTCGACGAGCGCCTTGCGCACGACCGAGACGCCGACCTTCTCGTCACCGGTGAAGCCCAGGTCGTCGTCGAGCACCGAGAGGATCTGCACCAGGGCGGCGCCGCCGCCGGGCACGGTGCCCTCCTCGACCGCAGCCTTGGTCGCCGCGATGGCGTCCTCGATGCGGTGCTTGCGCTCCTTCATCTCGACCTCGGTCGCCGCGCCAGCCTTGATGACGGCGATGCCACCGGAGAGCTTCGCCAGCCGCTCGGCCAGCTTCTCCCGGTCCCAGTCGGAGTCGGAGGCCTCGATCTCCTTGCGGATCTGAGACACCCGGTCGGCGACGTCGGCCTTCTGGCCACCGCCGTCGACGATCGTGGTGTTCTCCTTGTCGACCACGACGCGCCGGGCGGTGCCGAGCACCTCCAGGCCGACCTGGTCGAGCTTGTAGCCCAGCTCCGGGGCGACCAGCTCGGCACCCGTGGAGATCGCGATGTCCTGGAGCATTGCCTTGCGCCGGTCACCGAAGCCCGGGGCCTTGACCGCGCAGACCTTGAGGGTCTTGCGCAGCGAGTTGACCACCAGGGTGGAGAGCGCCTGGCCGTCCACGTCCTCGGCGATGATCAGCAAGGGCTTGCTGTTCTGCAGGACCTTCTCCAGCAGCGGCAGCAGCTCCTCGATCGCCGAGATCTTCTGGGTGGTGACCAGGATGTACGCGTCCTCAAGGACGGACTCCTGACCCTCCAGGTCGGTGACGAAGTTCGGCGAGATGAAGCCCTTGTCGAACTGGAGACCCTCGGTCACGTCCAGCTCGGTGGTGAGCATCGAGCCTTCCTCGACGGTGATGACTCCGTCGCGGCCGACGCGCTCCATCGCCTCGGCGATCAGGTCGCCGATCGTGGAGTCCTGCGCGGAGATCGTCGCCACGTTCGCGATCGACTCCTTGCTGGTGACCTCGGCGGCACGGCCGAGCAGCGCCTCGGAGACCTTCATGGCCGCCGCGTCGATGCCCCGCTTGAGGCCGGCCGGGTTGGTCCCGGCGGTCACGTTGCGCAGACCCTCGCGAACCATCGCCTGGGCCAGCACTGTCGCGGTGGTGGTCCCGTCGCCGGCGACGTCGTTGGTCTTGGTCGCCACCTCCTTGACCAGCTGCGCGCCAAGGTTCTCGTACGGGTTGGTGAGCTCGATCTCCTTGGCGATGGTCACACCATCGTTGGTGATCGTCGGCGCACCGAATTTCTTGTCCAGGACGACGTTGCGCCCGCGCGGGCCGAGGGTGACCTTGACCGCGTCCGCGAGGGCGTTGACACCGTGCTCCAGCAGGTGCCGGGCGTCGTCCGAGAAGCTCAGGATCTTCGCCATTAATGTCCCTTCGAAGCGCCATTGCCCCGGCCCGGCGAGCCGGACCGGGGCAGTGGCACTGATCGGTTGCTTACTTCTCGATGACCGCGAGGACGTCGCGGGCGGAGAGCACCAGGTACTCCTCGCCGGCGTACTTGACCTCGGTGCCGCCGTACTTCGAGTAGAGGACGGTGTCGCCGACCTGCACGTCAACCGGAACCCGGTTGCCGTTGTCGTCGACGCGCCCCGGGCCCACAGCGAGGACAGTGCCCTCCTGCGGCTTCTCCTTGGCGGTGTCGGGGATCACGATGCCCGACGCCGTGGTGGTCTCAGCCTCGTTCGCCTGGACCACGATGCGGTCCTCGAGCGGCTTGATCGCAACCTTGGTCGCGGTAGTCACGGGCATACCCTCCTGGGGTACTGGTTTCGTTGCTGGCCAGCGGGGCTGACCAGCGTCAATCTGCCTCATGCCACCGGGCGGTGCCGTCGTCGCGGGTGCCGGTCCGCCTGGCGTGCGCACCCGGGTCGCGAGACCCGGAAGCTGGCACCCTCAGGGTGAGAGTGCTAATCGCAGGTTATTCCGTGGCTAGCACTCCGTCAAGGAGAGTGCCAGCGCGTCGCGCCCCGCCAGCCAGGATTTCCGGGCGGCCGGGACAATGACCGGGTGGATCTCGATCAACTGGCGGCGCTGCGTACCCCTGAGGGGTCGGCCGCGCTCACTGCGGCGGCCGACCTGGCCGGCGGTGATCCACTGGTCGCGGCGTCGGCGCTGCGGGCGACCGGGGTGCCGCCGACGTTGGCCGCGGCGGCACTGACCCAGGCCGAGCTGCGTCATCGGGCGGTGGGCAAGTTCGGCCCGGCCGCCGCTGGGATGTTCCTCACCCGCCCCGGCCTGGAGCAGGCCACCCGCCGGGTGGTCGCCGACCGTCGGGCCGCCCGGTTGTACGCGGCCGGCGTGCGCACCCTGGCCGACCTGGGCTGCGGGCTCGGGGCCGACGCGCTGGCCGCCGCCCGTGCCGGCATCCGGGTGTACGGGGTGGAGGCCGACCCGGTGACCGCGGCGATGGCCGCCGCCAACGCCGACGCGGCCGGCCTGGCCGAGCTGTTCACCGTCGAGTGCGGCGACGCGACCGGGTTCGACGTGTCACGGGTCGACGGGGTCTTCTGCGACCCGGCCCGCCGCACCACCGGCACCGGGCGGCGGATCTTCGACCCGCGCGCCTACTCGCCACCGTGGGACTTCGTCACCGGGCTGGCCGAGCGGGTGCCGCGAACCGTGGTGAAGGTCGCGCCGGGCCTGGACCACGCGCTCATTCCGGCCGGCGCGGAGGCCGAGTGGGTGGGCGTGGACGGCGACCTGGTCGAGGCCGCGCTCTGGTGCGGCGAGCTGGCGGAGGTGCCCCGCCGCGCCACCCTCTATCGTCAGCGGGGCGCCGAGGCTCACCGCCACCAGCTCACCGGCTCGGGTGCCGCCGAGGCGCCGGTCGGGCCGCCGCGCCGCTACCTGTACGACCCGGACCCGGCGGTGGTGCGCGCGCACCTCGTGGCCGAGTTGGCCACCGAACTGGACGCCAACCTGGGTGATCCGAGCATCGCCTACCTCTACGCCGACCAGCCGATCCGCACCCCGTACGCGCGCTGTCTGGAGATCACCGACGTGCTGCCGTTCTCGCTCAAGCGCCTGCGGGCGCTGCTGCGCGAGCGCCGGGTGGGCCGGGTGGAGATCCTCAAGCGGGGTTCGGCGCTCACCCCGGAGCAGCTCCGGCGGGACCTGCGGCTGGCCGGTGACGCGGCGGCGAGTCTGGTGCTCACCCGGGTCGACGGCGCACCGACGGTGCTGATCGGTCGGCCGGTGGGCTAGCGCCGTCTCGACTAGCCTCGTCGCTGTGGCGGGACAGGGCACGCCGGCAACGGCACTGTTGGTCAAGCGCGGCATCCCGCATCGCACCCATCCGTACCGGGTGGCGCCGGACGCCCCGAACTACGGCGCGTTGGTGGCGGTGGCGCTCGGCGTGGCACCGGAGCGCGTGTTCAAGTCTCTGGTGACCGCTGTCGACGGCGCGCTCACAGTGGCGGTCGTTCCGGTCACCGGCGAGCTGGATCTCAAGGCGCTCGCGGCGGCGGTCGGCGGCAAGCGGGCGGGGTTGGCCGACCGGGCGGTCGCCGAGCGGGCCACCGGTTACGTGCGCGGTGGAATCAGCCCGCTCGGGCAGCGTCGACGGTTGCCCACGGTGCTGGACGAATCCGCGCTGGATCTCCCGACGATCTACGTCTCGGCTGGTCGGCGTGGTCTGCAACTCGAACTGGCCGCGGCGGATCTGGTGGCGCTGACCGACGCCAGCACCGCGCCGTTGCAGACCCACTGACGACAGTCGTTACGTCGACTCCCCCGTGGGATACCCGGGGAGTAACAGTCGCGTTGCTGAATTGTTATCGCTCCCAACAAACTATGCACCTGCGCGGTCTTGTGGAGCCGGTGTGACGCGAAATACGTTGCCGGACACAACAAAACAACACCTCCCCCACCTCCGAAAGGACCCTGCACATGCGTAAGGGGATCCTCACCATCGCCGCCGTGGGCCTGCTCACGACCGGCGGCTTGACCGCCTGTAGCGACGACTCCGGCGACAAGGCCGCCTCCGCCAAGACCCCCAAGATCGGCGTGATCCTCCCGGACAGCAAGTCCTCGGCCCGCTGGGAAACGGCGGACCGTCGGTTCCTGGAGGAGGCGTTCAAGGCCGCCGGCGTCCAGTACGACATCCAGAACGCCCAGAACGACAAGACCGCCTTCCAGACCATCGCCGACCAGATGATCACCGGCGGCGTGACCGCCCTGATGATCGTCAACCTGGACTCCGGCACCGGCAAGGCCGTGCTCGACAAGGCCAAGTCGCAGGGTGTGGCCACCATCGACTACGACCGGCTCACCCTCGGCGGCTCCGCCCAGTACTACGTCAGCTTCGACAACGAGACCGTCGGCAAGCTCCAGGGCGAGGGTCTGTCGAAGTGCCTGACCGAGAAGGGCGCCAAGAACCCCGTCGTGGCGTACCTGAACGGCTCCCCCACCGACAACAACGCCACCCTCTTCAAGGCCGGCTACGACTCGGTGCTCAAGCCGAAGTTCGACGCCAAGGAGTACGTCAAGGGCCCTGAGGACGCGGTGCCGGCGTGGGACAACGCGCAGGCCGCGACGATCTTCGAGCAGCAGCTCACCAAGGCCAACGGCAAGATCGACGGCGTGCTGGCCGCCAACGACGGTCTCGGCAACGCGGCCATCTCGATCCTCAAGAAGAACAAGCTCAACGGCAAGGTGCCGGTGACCGGGCAGGACGCCAGCACCGAGGGCCTGCAGAACATCCTCGCCGGTGACCAGTGCATGACCGTCTACAAGGCGGTCCGGGAAGAGGCCAAGGCCGCCTCCGACCTGGCCATCGCCCTCGCCAAGGGCGAGACGAAGGACACCGGCCAGACGGTCAAGGACGGCGACCGGGACGTCCCCTCGGTGCTGCTCACCCCGAAGGCCATCTACAAGGAGAGCGTCAAGGACGTCATCGCCGACGGCTACGTGACCAAGGAAGAAGTCTGCACCGCGGCGTACGCCAAGTTCTGCGCCGAAGCCGGCATCAGCTGACCGACGCCGCAGTACCCGCCGGAACGACCATCGCCGCCCGGCACGGGAGCACCCTCCCGTGCCGGGCGGCGCCCGCCGGACGGGCCCCGACCCTCCCTTAAGAAGGAGACCCCCGTGTCCGCGACCCCCCTGCTGGAACTCCGCGGGATCGACAAGAGCTTCGGTCCCGTCCAGGTGCTCCGCGACGTCGCCCTGACCGTCCACCCGGGCGAAGTGACCGCACTGGTCGGCGACAACGGCGCCGGCAAGTCGACCCTGGTGAAGTGCATCAGCGGCATCCACCCCACCGACGCCGGAGAGTTCCTGTTCAACGGTGAACCGGTGCACATCGGCAGCCCCCGCGACGCCGCCACGCTCGGCATCGAGGTCGTCTACCAGGACCTCGCGCTCTGCGACAACCTGGACATCGTGCAGAACATGTTCCTCGGCCGGGAGAAGCGCAGCGGCATCGTCCTCGACGAGCCGACAATGGAACAGCTCGCCGCCGAAACCCTGGCCGGGCTCTCCATCCGCACCGTCACCTCACTGCGCCAGCACGTGTCCAGCCTTTCCGGCGGTCAACGCCAGACCGTGGCCATCGCCAAGGCGGTGCTGTGGAACAGCAAGCTCGTCATCCTGGACGAGCCGACCGCGGCGCTCGGCGTGGCACAGACCGCCCAGGTGCTCGAACTGGTCCGCCGCCTCGCCGACAACGGCCTGGCCGTGGTGCTCATCTCGCACAACATGAACGACGTCTTCGCCGTCTCCGACCGGATCGCCGCGCTGTA
Organism: Micromonospora sp. H61; assembly: GCF_018070325.1. Lineage (GTDB taxonomy): Bacteria > Actinomycetota > Actinomycetes > Mycobacteriales > Micromonosporaceae > Micromonospora > Micromonospora salmantinae. The sequence continues at coordinate 36,989 of NZ_JAGPXY010000018.1, read as the reverse complement.
CCTCGGCCAGATGGTCGCCCAGGTGAAGACCACCGACATCACCCACGCCCAGGTGGTCGAGCTGATCACCGCCGGGCGCTCGGGCGGGCTCGGCCTCGCCACCGACCCGGGCAGCAACGGCGACGGCCCGCAGCCGGCCGACTCGATCTCAGGAGGCGTCCGATGACCACCACCGCCGTGCGGAAGGACGGTCCCGCCGCCGTCACACCGACGCCGACCATCGGAGGCCACTTCCGCAACTACCTCAGTCGGGTACGCGGTGGCGACGTCGGCGCACTACCAGCCGTACTCGGCCTGATCGTGCTCTGCACCGTCTTCGCGATCATGCGGCCGTCGTCGTTCCTGTCGGCCGGCAACTTCGCCAACCTCTTCACCCAGGGCGCGGCGGTCACGCTGATCGCGATGGGCCTGGTCTTCGTGCTGCTGCTCGGCGAGATCGACCTCTCCGCCGGCTTCGCCAGCGGCGTCTGCGCGGCGGTGCTGGCCAATGTGGTCACAGTGCTCGGCTACCCCTGGTGGGTCGCCGTGCTCGCCGCTGTCGCCACCGGTGTGGTCATCGGCAGCACGCTCGGCATGCTCGTCGCGAAGATCGGCATTCCGTCCTTCGTGGTCACCCTCGCCGGCTTCCTCGCCTTCCAGGGCGTCGTGCTGCTGCTCGTCAAGGATGGCACCAACATCGCCGTCCGCGACGACGTGCTGGTCGCCATCGCCAACCGCAACCTCGGCCCCACCTTGGGCTGGGCGCTGACCGCCCTCGCGGTCATCGGCTACGCGGCGGTGCAACTGCTGCGCCACCGCACCCGGGTGGCCCGCGGCCTGATCACCGACCCGCTCGCGGTGGTGGCGCTGCGGATCGGCGGGCTCGCCGTCATCCTCGGCACCGCTGTGTACGTGCTCAACCTCGAGCGCAGCCGCAACGTCCTCATCGTCTCGCTCAAGGGTGTGCCGATCGTGGTGCCGATCATCGCGGTGCTGCTGATCATCTGGACCTTCGTGCTCCAACGCACCAGCTACGGCCGGCACATCTACGCCGTGGGCGGCAACCGCGAAGCGGCCCGCCGGGCCGGCATCGGAGTCGACCGGATCCGAATCTCCGTCTTCGTGATCTGCTCCTCGATGGCCGCCATCGGTGGCATCGTGGCGGCCAGCCGGGCCAACTCGGTCGACCCGAACACCGGGGGCAGTAACGTACTGCTCTACGCGGTCGGCGCGGCGGTGATCGGCGGCACCAGCCTCTTCGGTGGCAAGGGCCGCGTCCTCGACGCCGTACTCGGCGGCGCGGTGGTCGCGGTCATCGAAAACGGAATGGGCCTGATGGGGTACACCTCGGGAGTCAAGTACGTGGTCACCGGCGTCGTGCTGCTGCTCGCCGCCAGCGTCGACGCGCTCTCCCGCCGCCGCGCGGCAGCCACCGGCACCCGCTGACCGCGCGGGAGGTAGCACCAGCATGCGCCCAGGACCGAGCCAGGATGACGTCCGACGGCAGAACCTCGGGGCCCTGCTGCGACACGTGCACGTCCACGGGGCGACCACCCGTGCCGAACTGACCACCACGCTGGGCCTCAACCGCAGCACCATCGGCGCGCTCACCGCCGACCTGTCCGCGGTGGGGCTGGTCAGCGAAGGGGCACCGAAGGAAACCGGCCGAGCCGGACGACCGTCACTGGTCGTCCGGCCCGAGTCGGCCCGGGTCTACGCGTACGCGTACTCGGTGGAGGTGGACCGGCTGCGCGCCGCCCGGATCGGGCTGGGTGGCGCGGTCCTGGACCGCCGGGATCTGGACCGGCCGCGCGGGCTGCTGGCCGCGGAGGCCGCGCCACTGCTGGCCGGCGCGGTCAAGGAGATGCAGCAACTGGTGCCGGCAGACGCGATCTGCGTCGGTGCCGGCGTCGCGGTCTGCGGCATGGTCCGCCGGGACGACGGCCTGGTCCGGCTCGGCCCCACCACCGGTTGGGTGGACGAGCCGATCGGCGCGGCCCTCGCCGACGAGTTGGGCATCGACGTACCGGTCACAGTGGGCAACGTGGCCGACGTCGCCGCGTTCGCCGAGCACGCACGAGGTGTGGCGGCAGGCTGCGACAACGTCCTCTACCTGTACGGCGACGTGGGCGTGGGTGCCGGCATCATCGCCGGTGGGCGCCGGCTGACCGGGCACGGTGGCTACGGCGGCGAGGTCGGCCACATGAAGGTGGTCCGCGACGGCAAGCCCTGTGAGTGCGGCTCCCGGGGCTGTTGGGAGACCGAGATCGGCGAGCACGGCCTCCTGCGCGCCGCCGGACGCTCCGACGCCCGGGGCCGTGACGCGCTGCTGGAGGTCTTCGACGCGGCCGACCGCGGGGACGCCAGGGCCCAGACGGCGGTCCGCCAGGCCGGCGACTGGCTCGGCTTCGGGGTGGCCAACCTGGTGAACGTCTTCAACCCCGAGATGGTCATCTTCGGCGGGACAATGCGTGACCTCTACCTCGCGGCGGCGGCCCAGATCCGCAGCCGGCTCAACTCCAACGCGCTCGGTGCCTGCCTGGAGCACGTCCGGCTGCGCACGCCGAAACTGGGTACTGACGCGCCCCTGATCGGTGCCGCCGAGCTGGCCTTCGAACGGCTCCTCGCCGACCCCCTCGACGTGGGCTGATCCGCGTACGCTGTCCGGCGTGGATGTCGAGCTGCGCGCCTCCGACGACGACCGCAACCGGGTGGTCGCCGCGCTGCACCAGCACACCGCGGCGGGCCGGCTGACGCTCGACGAGTTCTCCGATCGGGCCGGTGCGGTGTGGACGGCGCGCACCCTCGGTGACCTGGCCGCGCTGACCCGCGATCTACCGGCCCTGCCCACCTCGGTCGTCGACGTCGGCCCGGTCGGGCGCGGGCGTCAGGAGTTGCTGATGGTCTTCGCCGCCGCGGCGCTCACCCTGCTGCTGCTCGGCGGCCTGCTCGCCGTCACCCGCTGATCCCTGTCGCTCCGCGATGAACTGATCGCGCGATCAGTCCGTACCAGTGGGCGGACGGGCAACCGGCAGGGTACGGCTGCCCGGTCCAGACGCGTTCCGGTCCGGACCGAGGAGGCACCACAGACATGGCACCGCGCAGATCCGCCCACCGCCGACTGGGCACCCGGACCCACCGAGCGGCGATGCTGCTCATCGCGATCATCGCGGGGGTCGGTGTCCTGCCCGGCGTGGCCGTCGCCGCGCCCGCCGGTGGCCAGCAGCTCAACGCCGCCGACATGACACTGCTCAACGGAGTGCGGCTGGCCGGGCTGTGGGAGATGCCAGCCGGCCAGATGGCCGCCGAGAAGGGACAGTCGGCGAAGGTCCGGGAGATCGGCGCCGGCATCGCCAGCGAGCACCAGAAGCTCGACCAGCTCGTGGTCGACGCGGCCAACAAGTTGGGCGCGACGATCCCCAGCGAGCCGACCGCCGAGCAGAAGGGCTGGCTTGCCGAGATGCAGAAGGCGTCCGGCGCTCGGTTCGACCAGATCTTCGTCACCCGGCTCCGGGTCGCCCACGGCAAGATCTTCCCGGTGATCGGCGCGGTCCGCGCCAGCACCCGGGACGCCACCGTCCGCAAGCTCTGCGAGGACGCCAACGCGTTCGTCCAGCACCACATGCAGATGCTGGAGAGCACCGGCCTGGTCCGTTGGCCGGAGCTGCCGCCGGCCGCGCTGCCCGCCCCGGGTGAGGACGGGCTCCTGGCCGCTGCCTCCGCCAACTCCGGCCCGCAGGTCGGAGTCAGCAGCACGGTCGTCTGGCTGGTCTTCCTCGCCGCGCTGGGCACGGGTGGAATCGCCACCTACCGGATGTTGCGCCGCAGCTGACCGATCAGGCAGCGGCCTGGATGGTGGCTCGCGTCAGCGGTCTACCTGGGTGAAGTCCCAGGAGTGCGGGGCGCGGGCCACCAGCAGGGCTGGCGGGTCCGGCAGCGGGCGGGGGTTGCTGCGCCACTTGGAGATCACCACCACTCGGTGGTCGGTGGAGGAGAAGACCTCGCTGGAGACATGGAGCGGGTCGTGCTCCAACTCGGGCAGGGCGGTGTCGCACACCCAGGTGATCAGGTCGGCGACTCCGTACGCCTCGGCGCGCGCCTCCCACATCCGCACGATCATGTCCGCCGCTCCCGTCACACGCTGACCGTTGTCAACGGAAGTGCCGAGTCGGCTGGCAGGTCCAGTCGGCTCGGAGCGACCCCGGCGGCGACCAGGTGCGAACCGAGCGCGGCCACCATCGCGCCGTTGTCGGTGCACAGCTTCGGCCGGGGTACCCGGACCCGGATGCCGTACTTCTCGGCTCGCTGCTCGGCCATCGCCCGCAGCCGCGAGTTCGCCGCCACTCCCCCGCCGATGACCAGGGTATCGATGCCCTGCGCCCGGCAGGCGGCGAGCGCCTTGCTGGTCAGGACGTCACAGACCGCCTCCTGGAAGGACGCCGCCACGTCGGCCACCGGCACCGGCTCACCGGCACGCTGACGGGCCTCGACCCACCGGGCCACCGCCGTCTTCAGGCCCGAGAACGAGAAGTCGTACCGGTGGACGGCGAGATCCTTCGCGGCGGTCAGACCGCGGGGGAAGGCGATCGAGGCGGCATCGCCGGCCCGGGCCTGCCGGTCGATGGGCGGACCGCCCGGGAACGGCAACCCGAGCAGCCGGGCGACCTTGTCGAACGCTTCCCCGGCCGCGTCGTCGATGGTGGCGCCCAGCGGGGTGACACCCCGGGCCAGGTCGTCCACGAGCAGGAGGGACGAGTGGCCGCCGGACACCAGGAGCGCGATTGCGGGTTCGGGCAGTGGGCCGTGCTCAAGGGTGTCCACCGCGACGTGGGCGGCGAGGTGGTTGACGCCGTAGACGGGTTTCTCGGCGGCGACCGCGTACCCCTTGGCGGCAGCGACGCCGACCAGCAACGCACCGGCGAGCCCCGGCCCGGAGGTGACAGCGATCGCGTCGATGTCGGCCAGCGTGACGCCGGCCTCGGTCAGTGCCCGGTCCATGGTCGGCACGATGGCCTCCAGGTGTGCCCGGCTGGCCACCTCCGGCACCACACCCCCGAACCGGGCGTGTTCCTCGACGCTGGAGGCGAGCGCGTCGGCCAGCAGGGTGTGCCCCCGCACGATGCCGACACCGGTCTCGTCGCAGGAGGTCTCGATACCCAGGATCAGTGGTTCGTCAGCCATGGTCGTGTGGTCCGTCCCCGGTCGACTCGGCGTCGCGCCGCATGACCAGCGCGTCGGTGTTGCTCGGTTGGTAGTAGCCGCGCCGCACCCCGATCGGCTCGAAACCGTACGTCGCGTAGAGCCGCTGAGCTGCCGCGTTGTCCACGGCGACCTCCAGCAGGGTGCTGCGGGCGTCGCGCCGGACCGCCTCGGCGAGCAACTCCTCCAGCAGGGCACGGCCCACGCCGCGCCGCTGGGCGTCCCGGCGGACGGCGATGTTCTGCACCCACACCTCGTCCGGCGGAACGCCGGCGAGCCCGGCGTAGCCGAGCACCGACCCGTCCGCGTCGACGGCGATCCGGTAGTGGTGCCCGTTGGCGAGCTCGCTCCAGAACATGGCGGGCGACCACTTCTCAGCGCCGAAGAGGTCCGCCTCGATCGGCAGCACGTCGTCGATGTGCCACCAGCGGAACGGTTCGAGCCGTACCGCCGTCATGGCAGGACCGGTTTGCGGCCGGTCGCCGCCACCGCGTCGGGGCGGCGCAGGTAGAGCGGGGTGAGCCGCTCACTGGACGCGCCCGCCCGGACCCGCTCGGCGGCGAGCAACGCCAGCACTGTCGCGTCCGGGTAGCGCGGCTCGACCCGAACGGGCAGGTCAAGGACCTCGGCGTACCGGTGTGCCCCGTCACCGACCGCGATCGTCGCGCCCAGTTCGCGGGCGCGCGCGGCGGCGACCGCCGGCGCGGACACCTCGGGCCCGACGATCCGCTGGCCGGCACCGTCGTAGACGGCCCAGTAGAGTTCCTTGCGCCGGGCGTCGGTGGCGGCCAGGACCGGCGCGCCGGACGCCGCCGGGTAACCGATGGCGTCCAGCGAACAGACGCCGTACGTGGGGATGCCGAGCACCTGACCCATCGTCGCGGCGGTGACCAGGCCGACCCGTAGCCCGGTGAACGGACCCGGGCCGAGCCCGGCGACGATGGCGGCCAGGTCACGCGGGCGCGCGTCAGCGTCGGCGAGGACCGCATCCACCTGGGGCGCGAGCAGCTCACCGTGCGCGCGGGCGTCGACGGTGCACCGGTGCGCACGCGACGCCACGCCGTCTGCCGAGACCTCCACCAGCGCGGCGGTGACCGCGGGGGTCGAGCTGTCCACCACGAGTACGAGCACGGTAAGCCAGCCTAGCCGCCCCGCCCACGCGCCCCGGTCACGCCCCGCCACCGCCGCTCCGAATGAGCGGTGGAGCCACGTTCCCGAATGAGCGTGATGTCTGTGGGTCATCGTGATGACTCACAGACATCACGCTCATTGAAGTAAGGCGACCCGCCATCCGCCGATCTGCCGCAACGGGATCGCGGACGTCTCGCCCTTGGTCCACCATGCCGGGATGTCATCCACTCGCCTTGTCACCCTTCTCGGCGCTGCCGTACGGCAGCAACGACATCTGCGCGACCTGAGTCAGCGTCAGTTGGCCGCGCTGGCCGAGGTCGACCAGGCAGCGGTGGCCCGCTTCGAACGCGGTGAGCGGGCGCCTACCATCGCCGTACTGGAGCGGTTGCTTGCCGCGATGGATGTGCAGTTGGTCGTCGGGGTCGAGCCGTTGGACGCGCACCTCGACGCCCGGATCGACGACCTGGCCGCCCGGCCGATCGCCGAACGGATCGACGGGCTGGGGTTGGATCGGCTGCTGGATCGGCTCACCGACTTTCCGCAGGCGATCACCGGGAGCGCTGCGGCGCTGTTGCAGGGCGCACCGGTGCCGGTCGACGCGCTCGAGATCGCCCTGCGCTGGCAGGACTCCAAACCGTTCACCCGCTGGCTGGAGACGAACTACGGGCAGCGGTGGAACGCCCGCTGGGGTGAGTTCGGCGGGGTGTGGTTGGAGCCAGAAGAGCCGGGCGAACACCTGTGGTCGACACGGTACGGGGAGATCAGGGCCACCATGTGCGACGAGCTGCCCGAGACGATCGAGGTGCGCCACGGTGGACGGAGTTACCAGGTGGTGCCGCTGGTCGAGCTGGAACTGAGCGAGCCACGCGCCGCCGAGTTGCTGCGCCGCTACCGGAACCGGCAGCTGGCCAGCGACGGCTGAGCCAGTGCCGGTCCAAACCAGCAGCAGGACGTCGACGAGCGGCTCAGCCGGCGGTGCGCTCCCAATCGACTGTGGGCAGGCCGGCGTCGGCGAGTGCCTTGTTGGCCGCGCTGAACGGGCGGCTACCGAGGAAGCCGCGCGGGTTCATCGGGCTGGGGTGACCGGCCTCCAGCACCACGTGCTGCGGGTTGGTGACCAGCGCGGCCTTCTTGCGGGCGTAGCCACCCCAGAGCAGGAAGACCACCCGCTCCGGCGCCGCGTCCAGTGCCCGGATGGTCGCGTCGGTGAACTCTTCCCAGCCGGCGTTGGCGTGCGACCCCGGGGTGGCCTGCCGGACGGTCAGCACCGCGTTGAGCAGCAGCACCCCCTGGGCGGCCCACCCGTTCAGGTTGCCGCTGCGCGGCTTGGGGACGCCAACGTCCTCGCCCAGCTCCTTGAAGACGTTGCGCAACGACGGCGGCACCGTCACACCGTCGCGGACGCTGAAGCTCAAACCGTGTGCCTGCCCGGCCCGGTGGTAGGGATCCTGCCCGAGGATGAGCACCCGGGTGCCCTGCGGCGGGCAGAGCCGGTATGCCGAGAACAGATCCTCCACCGGCGGGAAGACCGTCTGCGTCGCGTATTCCCGGGCGACGAACTCGCCCAGCGCTGCGGTGCGTGCCGGATCGAGGTGCGGGGTGAGCGCTGTGCGCCACTGCTCCGGCAGCAGGGCCAGCAGATCCAGGGCGGGGGCGTCGTCGGGCATCGGGAACCTCTCACAGCGCGGGTCGGACCCCCGCACTCTAGGCATCGGGTACGACAGCCGCCGACCTAGCCCAGGTCGGCGAGCCGCCGGGCCCAGTCACCGCCGACCGGGTCCAGCTCGACGATGCGGGTGTCGTCGTCGCGGCGGTCGATGCGAACCCGCAGGTGCGCGTCCACCAACTGCTCCACCAGGCCCTCGCCCCACTCCACCACTGTCACCGAGTCGTCCACCGACGCGTCGAGGTCCAGGTCGTCGATCTCGGCGCGTGGGTCGGTGGCGTCACCCAACCGGTACGCGTCGGCGTGCACCAGCGCCACCCGGCCGCCCCGACCCGGATCGGGGCGGTGCACCCGGGCGATCACGAAGGTCGGCGAGGTGATGTCCCCGAGAACACCGAGCCCGGCGCCGATGCCCTGGGTGAGTGCGGTCTTGCCGGCGCCCAACGGGCCGGTCAACAGCACCAGGTCGCCGGCGCGCAGCAGCCCGGCCAGCCGCCGGCCGAAGTCCCGAGTGTCCTCGACGGTCGGCAGCTTGACGACGTGACTCACCGTTCCTCCACGCTCTGCAGTGACTCCAGGAACCGCGCCAGGGCGGCGTTGACCTCGTCCGCGTGCTCCAACATCACCACGTGACCGCTGTCCTTGATCTTCACGAACTCGGCGTGCGGCAACCGGCGGACGATCTCCTCGGAGTGGGTCACCGGCGTGATCATGTCCTTGTCGCCGACCACCACCAGCACCGGAGCCGCCGCCAGCGCCGCCAGCGCCGGGAAGCGCGAGTGGGTGGCCAGGGTCCGCAGGTAGCGGGTCACCGTGTCGGCCGACGTCCGGGAGTTCATCGTCTCCACGTAGGACACCAGCGACGGGCTGGGCTTGCGGGTGCCGAAGCCGTACTTGCGGGTCAGTAACCAGGCCACGTTCGACGTCGACTTGCGGGCCTTGTCGATCACCGGCCCGCCGTACCGGGTGGCGTTGCTGACCATGTAGAGCACCGGGCCACCGACCCGGCCGAGCAGCGCGGGCGCGACCAGCTTGGTCTCCGCGACGAGCCCGCCCGACGTGGCCATCAGGACGGTGCCCACCACCCGGTCACCGAACAGTTCCGGGAACAACTCGGCGAAAGCCATGATCGTCATGCCACCCATCGAGTGGCCGACCAGCACCAACGGCCCGTCCGGGGCGGTCCGGTCGATCACCTGGCGCAGTGTCCGGCCGAGCACCGCGAGGTCGTACTCCCCGGTCTCCAGGCGGCCGGATCGGCCGTGACCGGGCTGGTCGTACGCCACGATCCGGTAGTCACCGCGGGCGGCGAGCATCTGGCGCTGGAAGTGGAACGTCCCCATGTCCAGGCAGAAGCCGTGCACCAGCACCACCGTCGGTCGCCCCGGCACCGGCCGGGTCGGCTCGACCACCTCGACGTGGATGTCGGTGCCGTCCGGCAGCTCCAGGCGGAACGCCTCGTCGTACCGCTGCTTGTCGAACGTCTCGTGCGCGTAGCGGTCGGCCGGGTCGGCCTTGAGCCGGCGGACCAGGGTCCGCTCGGTAGCGACGCCAGCCGCCAGACCTGCCGCGGCCACCCCCACCGCCGCGCCGACGATCCCGGCTACCCGGCCCGCGGCCGTCCGCGGACGCGGAATCCGATAGCTCATGGTTTCTCGCCGTCGTAGACCCGGGGCACCCGCGTGCCGCCGAACCGGGTGACGATCTCGTAGTTGATCGTGCCGACCGCCTCGGCCCAGTCGTCAGCTGTCGGCTCGCCGTCGACGCCGCTGCCGAAGAGCGTCGCCACGTCGCCGTCGGCCACCGGGTCGTCGCCGCAGTCGAGCACGAACTGGTCCATGCAGACCCGCCCCGAGATCGTCCGGCGTACGCCGCCGAGCTGCACCGGGCCGGTGTTGGACGCGTGCCGGGGGACCCCGTCGGCGTACCCGAGCGGCACCACGGCCAGGTTCGCGTCGGCGTCGGTGGTGTAGGCGTGCCCATAGGAGATGCCGGTGCCGGCGGGCACCCGCTTGGTGAGCATCACCCGGGCGCGGGCGGTCATCGCCGGCCGCAACCCGTACGTCTCGCCGGCCACCGGGGAGAGCCCGTAGATGGCCAGGCCCGGGCGGACCAGGTCGAAGTGGGTGTCCGGGCGGGTGAGGGTGGCGGCCGAGTTGGCGAGGTGCCGCCAGCGCGGTCGCAGCCCGGCCCGCTCGACCATGGCCAGCCCCTCGTGGAAGACGGCCAGTTGACGGTCGGTGGTGGGGTGGCCGGGCGAGTCCGCGTACACGAAGTGGCTCCACACGCCGACCACCTCGACCAGGCTGTCGGCCTGCGCCTTCGCGGCGGCGTCCAGCAGCGCGGGCCAGTCGGCGACCGTCGCGCCGCCCCGGGACAGCCCCGTATCGATCTTGAGGTGCAGGCGGGCGGGGCGCCCGGCGAGGCGACTCGCCTCGATCATCTCGTCCAGTTGCGCCAGGCTGGCCGCGCCCAGGTCCACCCCGGCGGTGACCCCCTCGTGCAGCGGCAACCCGGGGGCGAGCAGCCAGGCCAGCACCGGCACTGTCACCCCGGCCCGCCGCAGGGTGAGCGCCTCGTCGAGGGTGCAGACACCGAGCCAGTCAGCGCCGGCGTCGAGCGCCGCGCGGGCGGCCGGAAGCATGCCGTGGCCGTACCCGTCGGCCTTCACCACTGCCATCAACTCGGCGGTGGTGCCGGAGCGGAGCCTGCTCACGTTCTCGCGGATGGCGTCAAGATCGACGCGTACCTCGGCCTGCCACATGTGCCCAGCCTACTTTCCGCCGTGATCACCGCGGGCGGCGACGCACGTCCCGACGCGGCGATCCGGTCACCGCACCCGGAACCGCCCCGTTCAGCCCAGCCGGGCCAGCACCGGACGCAGCGCGGTCGCCACGTCGGGCGCGGTCACCGGCCCACCCCGGGCCGCCTCCCGCCCGGCGAGCCCATGCAGGTACGCGGCCGAGGCGGCGGCCCGATCGGCGGGTACCCCGGCTGCCAGCAGCGAGCCGAGCAGCCCGGCCAACACGTCGCCGGTGCCGCCGGTGGCCAGCGCCGGGGTGCCGGTCGGGTTGACGTACGCCCGACCGTCCGGCGTGCCGATCACCGTGCGGTCGCCCTTGAGCAGCACCACAGCGTTCATCCAGGCGGCCAGCCGCAGCGCGGCGCCGACCCGGTCGGCGCCCGGCTCCTCCCCGCAGAGACGGGTGAACTCCCGGTCGTGCGGGGTGACCACGATGGGCGCGTCCCGGCCCCGCAGCCGGTCGGCGAGCGAGCCGTCCACCAGCAGGGTCAGGGCGTCGGCGTCGAGCACCACCGGCACCGGGGCGGCCAGCACGGCGCGCAGCTCGGCCGCCGCGTCGGCGCCGGTGCCCAGCCCGGAGCCGCAGACCCAGGCCTGCACCCGGCCCGCGTCGGCGACCCGCCCACTGGCGATCACCGACGGGTGCTGGTGCAGCACCTCGGCGCGGGCGCTGCCGGCGTAGCGGACCAGGCCGGTCGGCCCGGCCAGTGCGCCGCCCACGGAGAGCACCGCCGCACCGGGGTAGGTCGCCGACCCGGTCGCCACCCCCACCACGCCCCGGGTGTACTTCTCCGACGCCGGCCCCAGCTGGGGCCACCAGTCGACGAGGTCGGACCACTCGGTGACCCGCATCGCCGGAGTGCCGCGCAGCCACTGCCGCAGCCCGATGTCGACCAGCTCGACCTGCCCGGCCAGCGCGGCGGCCGGCCCGACCACCAGGGCGGGCTTCAGCGCGCCGAAGGCCACCGTAACGTCGGCGCGGACCGCGGTGGGCCGACCGGACGCGGACAGCGGCACGTGACCGGTGTCGACCGCGACCCCGCTGGGCACGTCGACCGCCAGCACCGTGGCCCGTTCCCCGTCGCGTCCACGCAGCTCGCCGAGGCGCTGGACCACCTCGTCCGCGTTCGCCCGTAGCCCGCCGGTGCCACCGATGCCGACGATGCCGTCGAGGACAAGGTCGACCGGGCCGGTCGGATCCTGGACCAGCCGGCCGCCAGCGGCTCGCAGCGCGGACAGACCGCCGGCGTGCGCCCGCCCGGGGGTGAGCAGCAGGGCGGACACCTGGACACCTCGACGGGCCAACCGCTCCCCCGCGTACAGCGCGTCGCCGCCGTTGTCACCGGAGCCGACCAGCAGCAGCACCCGGCCTCCGTAGACCCCGCCCCGCTCGGCGAGCAGGAGCGCGGCCCGGCGGGCCAGGCCGGCCGCGGCCCGCTGCATCAGCGTCCCCTCCGGCAGCGTGCCCATCAACCCCGCTTCGGCCGCCCGTACGTCGGCCACCCGCCACACCGATCTCATGCCACCGTGTCCCATTCCGTTAGCGGGCGGACCTGACCGGCCCTCCCGGCCGACGTCATCGTTCCGCGACCACCATCGCCGACGCGATCCCGCCGTCGTGCGACAACGAGAGATGCCAGTGGTTGACCCCGCGTGCGTCGGCCACCGCCGCGACAGTGCCGGAGACGGCCAGCCAGGGGCGGCCGTCCGGGTCGGGCACGATCTCGCAGTCTTGCCAGCTGAGCCCGGCCGGGGCGCCGAGCGCCTTGGCCACCGCCTCCTTGGCGGCGAACCGGGCGGCGAGCGACTCGGGCGAGCGCGGGCTGCCGGAGCGGGTGTGCCGCTCGGCCTCGGTGAAGAGCCGGTCGGCGAGCAGCGGCGTCCGTGCCAGGGCCCGGGCGAACCGGTCGACCAGGACGACGTCGATGCCGACAGCGACGATCACCACACCACCCTACCGGCGGTCGAGGCCGCAGATTAACCGTCGGGCTCGCGCTGGGCAACGCCTGTGGACACCCCGGGGTACGCCTCGACGTCGGCTGTCCACAGGGCACCGCGCGGCCTCCGGTACGTGCCTAGCGTCAGCGCGTCGATGCCGATCGTCCACGGGGGTGTGGTCATGACCGACGAGCCGTTCGCCGTCCAGCCGGAGGAGTTGCGGGCTGTCGCCGTCCTGCTCGACGACGAGGCGCGCCGGTTGGCGTTGGGCCTCGCGGGGTTGCCCGGGCTGGTGGTGGCGGCGCCCGAGTGGCGAGCCGGCGCGGCGTTGGCCGGGTTGGAGGCGGCCGGGCACGCCTGGTTCTGCCGGCTGGGTGCCGGGGTCGCGGCGACCTCCGGCGGGGTCCGGGCGGCGGCGGAGGCGTACGAGACGGTGGACGACCGGGCCGCCGGCCGGTTCGCCTCCCTACCCCGGTGAGCAGTGTCGGTTACCGACAGCTGTGGGCTGTCGATCCGGGCGGGTGGCGGGCCGCCGGGGCGGCGTGGGCGGGGTTGGCCGGGCCACTCGATCGGCACCTCGGCGAGCTGCGCACGGCCACCGGGCGGTTGCGGGGCGGTTGGTCGGGTGCGGCAGCCACGGCGGCGGGCACTCGACTCGGCGGTCTGCGTGACGAGCTGGCCTCGATCGCACCCGCGCTGATCGAGGTCGACCAGGTGCTGGCCGAGTTGGCCGGTGGGCTGGCGGTGGCGAAGGCACGGCTCTCCCAGGCGGTCGCCCAGGCCGAGGCGGCCGGCCTGCTGGTGGACCGTTCGGGTGGGGTGCGGGTCGATCCCGCCCGGTTTCGGCCCACCGAGCGGGCCGGGGTGGCAGCGGCTGGGGTGGCCGCGGCCCTGCGGGCCGCGCTCGACGGGGCAGCCGCCACAGACCGGGTCGCCGCCGACCGGTTGGATGACCTGGCGAGGGCCGCCGGCACCGGTTGGGCGTCCCCGCCCCCGCCGGGCCGACCGGCCCTCGGTGCCGCACCCGCGCTGGTCAGCGCCTGGTGGTCCGGGTTGAGCCCGGCGCAGCGACGGTGGCTGATCGGGCGCGAGCCGGCACTGGTCGGCCGGTTGGACGGGCTACCGGTTGCCGTCCGCGACCAGGCCAACCGGTTACGGCTCGACGCCTGGCGTGCGGAGCTGCTGGCCGAGCGGCGACGGCTGCTGTCCCAGGTGTCGCCAGGGCCGCTCGCGTTGATCCGGTTGCGCGGGGTGGCCGGACGGCTGGCCGGTCTGGACGCGCTGGTCGAGCGACTGACGGCCGGCGAGGCGCCGCGGGCGTACCTGCTCGGGTTGGATTCGGCGGGTGAGGGGCGGGCGGTGGTGGCGCTCGGCGACCCGGACCACGCCGACCGGGTGCTGACCTACGTGCCGGGGATGACCGCCGGCCTGGACGACGCCTCCGGCGAGCTGGGCAGGGCGGCCCGGGTGCTGGAGCGCTGCGCCGCGCTCGCCCCGGATGAGCGCAGCGCGGCGGTGCTCTGGTTGGACTACGACGCTCCGGATCTGCTGACCGAGGCCGCCTCGGCGGGTCAGGCCCGGGACGCCGGCCCGGCGTTGCACCGCTTCCAGGAGGGGCTGCGCGTCAGCCACGACGGGCCGCCGGCTCGGCAGACGGTGCTCGGGCACAGCTACGGGTCGCTGGTGGTGGGTGTGGCCGCCCGGGAGCACGGCCTGGCCGCCGACGCGCTGGTCTTCGTCGGCTCCCCCGGTGTCGGCGCGTCGCACGCCACCGAGTTGGGCGTGCCACCCGGGGAGGTCTGGGCGAGCAGCGCCCCCGACGACGTGATCCGGGCGGCCCGGTCACCGGAGGAGCTGGGCCGACAGGCCCTGCTGCGTACGGCTCCGCTGGCCGCCGTGCTGGGCTGGCCGGGCCAGACCGGGCACGAACTGTGGTTCGGGCACGACCCGTCGGATCCCGGGTTCGGCGGTCGGGTCTTCGGCAGTGGGCGAGGCGGGCACACCGGTTACTGGGACCCGGGCAATCCCGCGCTGGACGGGATGGCCCGGGTCGTGTTGGGCCGCTGAGGCTTACTCGACGGTGACCGACTTGGCCAGGTTGCGGGGCTGGTCCACGTCGTGCCCCCGAGCGGCGGCGATCTCGGCGGCGAGCACCTGCAACGGCACAGTGGTGACGAGCGGGGCAAGCAGGGTGGGCGTACGCGGCACGTAGATCAGGTGGTCGGCGTACCGGACGACCGCCTCGTCGCCCTCCTCAGCGATCACGATGGTCCGCGCGCCACGAGCCCGGACCTCCTGGATGTTGGAGACGACCTTGTCGTGCAGCATGCCCCGGCCCACCGGCGAGGGCACCACGCAGATGACCGGGGTGCCCTTGTCGATCAGGGCGATCGGGCCGTGCTTCAGCTCACCGGCGGCGAAGCCCTCGGCGTGCATGTACGCCAACTCCTTGAGCTTCAGCGCGCCCTCCAGGGCCACCGGGTAGCCGACGTGCCGGCCGATGAACAGCACTGTCGGCTCGGACTTCAGCTCCCGGGCCAGCTCGCGGACGGGCTCGATCCGGTCGAGCAGCTCACGCAGCTTGCCGGGAATCTCCTGCAACTGCGCGACCACCGCGCCCACCTCGTCGGCGAACTTGATTCCGCGCACCTGGGCCAGGTGCAGGCCGATCAGGTAGCAGGCGACGACCTGGGTGAGGAACGCCTTGGTGGAGGCGACGGCGATCTCCGGCCCGCCGTGGGTGTAGAGCACGGCGTCGGACTCGCGGGGGATGGTCGAGCCGTTGGTGTTGCAGATCGCCAGCACCCGGGCCTTCTGCTCCTTGGCGTGGCGCAGCGCCATCAGGGTGTCCATCGTCTCGCCGGACTGCGAGATGACCACGATCAGCGTGGACCGGTCGAGCACCGGGTCGCGGTAGCGGAACTCGCTGGCCAGCTCCACCTCGCACGGGATCCGGGTCCAGTGCTCGATGGCGTACTTGGCGACCATGCCAGCGTGGTACGCCGTGCCGCAGGCCACGATGAAGATCTTGTCGACGTCGCGCAGGTCCTGGTCGCTGAGGCGGACCTCGTCGAGGGCGATCTCGCCGCTCTCGGTGAGCCGGCCCAGCAGCGTGTCGGCGATGGCCTGCGGCTGCTCCTCGATCTCCTTGAGCATGAACCAGTCGTAGCCGCCCTTCTCCGCGGCCGAGGAGTCCCAGTCGATGTGGAAGTCCTTGCCGGCGGCGGGCTGGCCCTCGAAGTCGGTGATCTCGATGCTGTCACCGGTGATCAGCACGATCTGGTCCTGGCCCAGCTCGACCGCTTCCCGGGTGTGCTCGATGAACGCGGCCACGTCGCTGGCCAGGTAGTTTTCCCCGTCGCCCCGGCCGACCACCAGCGGCGAGTTGCGCCGGGCGCCGACGACCGCGCCGGGCACTGCGGCGTCCACCGCGAGCAGGGTGAACGCGCCTTCCAATCGCTGGCAGACCACGCGCATGCCGGCGGCGAGCAGTTGCGGGCTGTCCGGCTGGCCGGCGGCGCGCAGGTCGGCCAGCGCGGCGGCGAGCAGGTGCGCGGCGCACTCGGTGTCGGTGTCGCTGGTGAACTGGACGCCGTCGGCCTCCAGCTCGGCGCGGAGCTTGGCGAAGTTCTCGATGATGCCGTTGTGGATCACCGCGACCCGTCCGTCGGGGGCGACGTGTGGGTGGGCGTTGCGGTCGGTCGGGCCGCCGTGGGTGGCCCACCGGGTGTGCCCGATGCCTGTGGTGCCGTCACCGATGCCGATCGGGCTGGCCGCGCAGGAGGTCGGGTCGTCGGCGGCCCGCTCGGACAGCACCTTCTCCAGGTTGGCCAGCTTGCCGGCCTTCTTCTCGGTCAGCAGCTTGTCGTCACAGACGATCGCGACGCCTGCCGAGTCGTAGCCACGGTATTCCAGTCGCCGCAGCCCGTCGAGGACGATGCCGAGTGCGGGGCGCGCGCCCGCGTATCCCACGATTCCACACATGGCCCGCAGCCTAACCCAGTTTCACTCATGTTGGTTGCTCGAAAGTCGGGTTATCAATCACGGAATCTGAGCGATCAGTGCCTGCGCGGCCGCAACGGGACGAGCGTCACAGGCAGCTCGCGCCCCGCTCCGGAGGGCGGGGTTGCGACACGCCTTCGGGTGCGACAGTCTCTCGGCGGGTTTGGCGCTCCCGTCCACGGCCCGTCCGTCCCATACCCACTCCCGCCCGGAGCAGCCATGTCCGACGCGCCGTCGCCCGACCCAACGCCCTCATCCGCTCCGGCCCCGGCCTCCCGAGTGAGGCTGGGGTCCGAGCCGGGTATGGCCGTAGGCTGGCGCAGGTGACGACGAGCACCGATGTCGACCCGCTGGTGGCCCGGATGCGGCCGTTCGGCACGACGATCTTCGCCGAGATGTCCGCCCTCGCCGTACGCACCGGCGCGGTCAACCTCGGCCAGGGCTTCCCCGACACCGACGGTCCGCCGGAGATGCTGGCCGCCGCCGCCGAGGCGCTCCGCAACGGGCAGAACCAGTACCCGCCCGGCCCGGGGATCCCCGCCCTGCGCGCGGCCGTCGCGGCGCATCAGCGGCGGTTCTACGACCTGGGGTACGACCCGGACAGCGAGATCGTGATCACGGCGGGCGCGACCGAGGCGGTCGCGGCGAGCATCCTCGCGCTCTGCGAACCGGGCGACGAGGTGGTCTGCTTCGAGCCGTACTACGACTCGTACGCCGCCTCGATCGCGCTGGCCGGCGCGGTCCGCCGGCCGGTGACGCTGCGCCCCACGGCCGACGGCCGGTACGCCTTCGACCCGGCGGCGCTGCGTGCGGCGTTCGGGCCGCGCACCCGGCTGGTGCTGCTGAACTCGCCGCACAATCCGACCGGCAAGGTCTTCACCCCGGCGGAGTTGGCGCAGGTCGCCGAGTTGTGCCAGGAGTTCGGCGCGTACGCGGTCACCGACGAGGTGTACGAGCACCTGGTCTTCACCGACGCGGCGAGCAGGCACGTGCCGCTGGCCAGCCTGCCCGGGATGCGGGAGCGGACGCTGCGCATCTCGTCGGCCGGCAAGACGTTCTCCTGCACGGGGTGGAAGGTCGGCTGGGCGAGCGGCCCGGCGGCGCTGGTCTCGGCGGTGCTCCGGGTGAAGCAGTTCCTCACCTATGTCAACGCCGCGCCGCTGCAACCGGCGGTGGCCGTGGCGCTGGCCCTGCCGGATGACTACTACACCGGTTTCCGGGACGGTCTCCAGCAGCGGCGTGACCAGCTCGTGGGTGGTCTGACCGACGCCGGGTTCGAGGTGCTCGACTCGGAGGGGACGTACTTCGTCACCGCCGACATCACCGCCCTCGGCGGCCGGGACGGGGTGGAGTTCTGCCGCTCTTTGCCGGAGCGCTGCGGTGTGGTGGCGGTGCCCACCCAGGTCTTCTACGACGACGTCGACGCGGGCCGGCGGCTGGTCAGGTTCGCCTTCTGCAAGCGCCCGGAGGTGCTGACCGAGGCGGTCAGCCGGCTGCACGCTCTGGGCTCGAGCCGCTGACGTGCCCGGAGCCGGCCGATCCCGGGTCGGTCGCCGACTGATCCGCTGTCGAAGCCGCGAGTCGGGTGAGCAGTTGGCCCTCGTCACCGAGCAGCACCGCCTCGGCGTCGTCAACGAACGACAGGTCCGCGGTCACGTGCCGGCTGGCCGCGGTGAGCAGCAACCTGACCACCTGATCCTCGGCGGCCCTCCGTAGGCCGTCCAGATTGCGCAGCTCGCGCAGCAGGTGCCCACGCTGGTTGCTCAGGACGGCGCGAACCGTGGTCGCGGAGCCGGACCGGGCGGCGGCGGTGACCTTGAGGAAGAAGTCGTCCCGGAATCCGCCGCTGCGCGGGCTCGGCTCGGCCAGCCACCGCGCCAACTCCGAGCGGCCGGCCGGGGTGATCTGGTAGACCACCCGGTCCGGCTTGATCGGCTGCGGCTGCCGTTCGGCGACGACCAGCTCGTCCCGGGAGAGCCGGTCCAGGATCTGGTAGAGGTGGCCGATGTTCAGCGGCCCCCACTGCGGGCCGACGGCGGCCTCGAACGCGCCCTTGAGCTGGTAGCCGTGGCTGGGGCCACCAGCGAGCAGGGCGAGGACAGCGTGCTGGATCGCCATGTCACCTCCGGTACGGGTCTTGCATTGTCACAATGTATCGCGCAGAGTGGGGACAGCACACGGGGAGGCGCGATGCTCGGCTTCATCTGGAGACAGCTGCGCGGCCGTGCGGGGCGGTCGGTGGCGCTGCTGGTCGGCGTGCTGGTGGCGACCACCGGCTTCGTGGTCCTGACCGGCGCCACCACCACCTCTCGTCTGGACGTCACCGGCACTGTCGAGCGCAACACCCAGGTCGCCTACGAGATCCTGGTCCGTCCGAAGGGGACCCGCACCCCGCTGGAGGCCGAGCGCGGGCTGGTCCGCCCCAACTATCTCTCCGGGCTGTTCGGCGGCATCACCACACAGCAGTACGAGCAGGTGACCACAGTCCCCGGCGTCGAGGTGGCGGCCCCGATCGCGATGCTCGGCTATTCCACCACGCTGCTACCGACGCCGCTCGACCTCACCGACGCCGTCGACCGCTCGCTGGATCGTCAGGTCATTCGGGTCGACCCGACCTTCCACGCCGAACGCGGTCTCTCCAGCGCACCGGGCAAACCCCGGTACGTCTACGTGACCAAGAAGCCGCTGATCTACCCCCGGATCGACAGGGGAATCGACGGTGACGCCGTGCCGTACTCCGATGGACGGTCCTACTCCTGGTCGGACACCTGCGGGCCGACGCCCCGCGAGGTACAGCCGGACGGGCGCAGCCTTCCCATCTGCGATCCGGGATACGCCCTGCTGGGCAACCCGGGCACCTACTCTGAGCGCGAGGATTGGTCCCTGCACGCCGTCCAGCTGCTGCCCGACGGTCGGTTCCAAGCCGACTCCTACATCCTCGCTACCGACCGGGACGGCTCTGCTACACCCAATGACCGGCTGGTTATGGCGTACGACCTGACCGTGCCGTTCCTCCTGGCCGCTGTGGACCCGGCGGCCGAGGACCAACTCGTCGGACTCGACGATGCCGTGGTCACCGGTCGAGCCGTCCGCACCGACGACAAGGTCGCCGTCAACCGCCGGGGCTCAGCGGACAACCACGAGGTCCCGGTCCTCGTCACCAACCGACCCTTCATCGACGAGTCGCTGGCGGCCAGGTTCACCCGGCTCGCGATCAGCCCCGCAGGGGTGGAGGCGATCGACCTGGAGGAGACGTTGAGCCGCCCCGAGGGGACTCCCGCCGGGTCCGGTCGGTACGACCTCACCGCCGGGCACCAGGCGATGCTCACCGAGGAGCTTTCCCTGGCCGGGTGCTGCCACGGCCAACTTCAGACGGTCGTGCAGTCGGCCGAGGTGCAGTACGACCGGCTACCCGACGGCAGCCTGCGGGCCCGCCAGCAGCCGCCCGGCGACCCCGCGGTGTACGGCAAGATGGAGGCGTTCAACCCGCTGCCCCGACCTTGGCTCGCCGACGACACCGGATCCCGATCGATCCGGGCGCTGCCGCTACCCGTGGGCGCGAACACCGCCAATCGCTTCTGGCGGGCAGTCGGTGTCTTCGACCCGGGCCGGCTGGCCGGGTTCAGTGACCTCGGCCAACTGCCGCTGGAGACCTACCAGGCGCCGACGGCGGAGGGTGCGGACGACCGCAGCCGGGCAGCGCTGGGCGGTCAACCGCTGTCGCCCAGCGGCAACCCTGCCGGCTACCTGTCCGCGCCGCCGCTGCTCCTCACCAACCTCGGCAGCGTGCCGAAAATCCTGGAGGGTGGCGGCGGGCCACAGGCCAAGGCCCCGATCAGCGCGATCCGGGTGCGGGCGGCCGACGTGGGCGGCTACAGCGAGCGGTCGGCCGAGCGGGTCCGACTGGTCGCCGAGCAGATCGCGGCACGCACCGGGCTGGACGTGGACATCACCCTCGGTTCGTCGGGTGCGCCGCAGACCGTGGAGCTGCCCGCCGGCTCGTTCGGCCGGCCGATGCTGCGGCTGACCGAGAACTGGTCGGCACTCGGCGTGGCGTCGGTCATCACCCAGGCGGTGGACCGTAAGAGTCTGGTGCTCTTCGTACTGGTGCTGGTGGTCTGCGTGCTCTTCCTCGGCAACGCGGTCAGCGCCGCCGTCCGGGACCGGCGCTCCGAGCTGGCGGTGCTCTCGTGTCTCGGCTGGCCGGTCCGCCGCATCGCGGCGCTGATCGTGGGCGAGGTCGCTCTACTCGGGCTCGTCGCCGGTCTGCTCTCGCTGACCCTCGCGATCCCGCTCGGGATGGCGCTCGGCATCGACGTCGACTGGCGGCGGTCGGCCCTGGCCGTACCCATCGCCCTGCTGCTCGCGGTGGCAGCGGGCCTGGTGCCGGCGCTGCGGGCCGCGCGCACCCACCCGGCCGCCGCCCTCCGCCCGATCGTCGCTCCCGCCGGCTGGGTACGCCGGCCACGCACCCTCTTCGGGTTGGCGCTGGTGAATCTGGCCCGCACCCCCGGGCGCACGTTCCTCGGCGCCGGCGCGCTGGCCATCGGGGTGGCCGCGCTGACGCTGGTCACCGCCGCCGCGTGGGCGTTCCGGGGCGCGATCGTCGGCAGTCTGCTCGGCGACGTGGTTTCGCTGAGCGTGCGCGGCGCGGACACCGTGGCCGCTGCGGCCACCGTGCTGCTCGGTGCCGCTGCGGTGGCGGACGTGCTCTACCTGAACATCCGCGACCGGGCCGCCGAGTTGGCCACCCTGCGGGCGGTCGGCTGGACCGACGCCGAACTCGGCCGGCTGGTCGGCTACGAGGGGTTGACGCTGGGGCTCGTCGGTTCGACGACCGGCGCGGCGATCGGCCTGGCCAGCGCGGGTTGGCTGATCGGCGCCCTTCCCGGCGCGCTGCTCCTGGTGGCCGCGCTGGTCGCGCTGGCGGGCGCGTTGGTCAGCGCCTTCGCCGCGCTGGTGCCCGCCGCCCTGTTGCCGCGCCTACGACCCGCCCGACTTCTGGCAGAGGAGTAGCAGTCATGAGCGAGCAGATCGGTAGCGCGATCTCGGTCGACCACCTGACACGGCGATTCGGCACCGGGGCGGACCAGCTGACCGCGGTCGACGACGTGTCCCTGACCGTCGCGGCCGGCTCGGTGGTGGCGTTGACCGGGCCGAGCGGGTCGGGCAAGTCGACGCTGCTGCATCTCATCGGCGCGATCGAGCAGGCCGACGAGGGCAGCGTGACAGTCGACGACGTGGTGGTCAGCGACCTACGTCGGGCTGCACTGGCCCGCTACCGGCAACGGGTCGGGTTCGTGTTCCAGCGCTACCACCTGCTGCCCGCACTCACCGTGCTGGACAACGTGATCGCGCCGGTCCTCCCCCGCCGGGGCCGGGCCGATCACGCGACCCGTGCCCGCGAGTTGCTCGACGCGGTCGGCCTGGCCGGGCGGGAGCGCGCCCTGCCCGCGCAGCTCTCCGGCGGCCAGCAGCAACGGGTCGCCATCGCCCGCGCCCTGATGGGAGCGCCGGGCCTGCTGCTGGCCGACGAGCCCACCGGCAACCTCGACTCCACCAACGGCGGGCAGATCCTCGACCTGCTGCTCGACCTACGTGAACGGCACGGCATGACCATCCTGCTCGCCACCCACGAACAGGCCATCGCTGCCCGCTGCGACCGACTGGTCCGACTTACCGACGGACGCGTCACCGAGGATCTCGACCTCACCGACGGCGAGGACCCCGCCGACACGTACGAGCGGGCGGCCCGACTGCGGTTGTGACGCCGCCCCGAGGTGGTCTCAGGCGACCGGGCTCGCGGTGCGGACCAGCTCGGCGATCCGCTCGGCGACCTCACGGGCGGTCGCCTCGGTGGCCGCCTCGACCATCACCCGGACCAACGGCTCGGTGCCCGACGGGCGCAGCAGCACCCGGCCGGTCTCCCCCAACTCCGCCTCGGCCCGCTCGACCTCGGCGCGTACGGCGGGTGCGGCGGCGCCGACGGTCCGGTCGCCGACCGGCACGTTGATCAGCACCTGGGGCAGCTTGGTGACCACCGAGGCCAACTCGGCGAGGGACTGGCCGGTGGCCGCCATCCGAGCCATCAGGTGCAGGCCGGTGAGCACCCCGTCGCCGGTGGTGGCGTGCGCGGGCATCACGATGTGGCCGCTCTGCTCACCGCCGAGCGCCAACCCGGAGGCGCGCAGCTCCTCCAGCACGTACCGGTCACCGACCTTGGTCTCGATCAGGCGGATGCCCTGCGCGGACATCGCGAGGCGCAGCCCGAGGTTGCTCATCACGGTGGCCACCAGGGTGTCCTGGGTGAGCGTGCCGGCGTCCCGCATGGCCAGCGCGAGGATTGCCATGACCTGGTCGCCGTCCACCTCGTCACCGTCGGCGGTGACCGCCAGGCAGCGGTCGGCGTCGCCGTCGTGGGCGATGCCCAGGTGGGCGCCGTGCTCGACCACTGCGGCGCGCAGCGCCTCGATGTGGTTGGAGCCACAGTCGTCGTTGATGTTCAGCCCGTCGGGCTCCGCGTGGATGGCGATGACCTCCGCGCCGGCCTCCCGGTAGGCGACGGGGGCGACCTCGGCGGCGGCGCCGTTGGCGCAGTCGACCACTACCTTGATCCCGTCGAGCCGGTGCGGAACGGTGCCCACCAGGTGCTGGACGTAGTGGTCGGCTCCGTCGAGCAGGTCGTGCACCCGGCCGACGCCGGCACCGATCGGCCGGTCCCAGGCGGTGGTGGCGTTCGTCTCGACGGCCGCCTCGATCTGCATCTCGATCTCGTCGGGCAACTTGTGCCCACCGGCGGCGAAGAGCTTGATGCCGTTGTCCGGCATCGGGTTGTGCGACGCGGAGAGCATGACACCCAGGTCGGCCTTGGCCTCCGCGGTGAGGAACGCCACCGCCGGGGTGGGTAGCACGCCGACCCGCACCACGTTGGCGCCGGCGCTGGTCAGCCCGGCGACCACGGCGGCCTCCAGCATCTCGCCGCTGGCGCGGGTGTCGCGACCGACGACGGCGAGCGGCGGATGACTGCGGTCCGTCTCGGCGAGTGTGTGCGCGGCTGCCACCGCGAGCGCCAGCGCCAATTCCGGGGTGAGATCCGCGTTTGCCCGCCCGCGTACGCCGTCCGTGCCGAACAACCGACCCATACCCGCCAACCTCCGAAAGAGCACTGCCAGTGAGGAGAAAGCGGAACGGCCGACCCGCCTCCCCCGAGGGGGAGGCGGACCGGCCGTCCGTCAGAAGTACAACGCGCTGGAAAAGATCAGCGCTTCGAGTACTGGGGAGCCTTACGGGCCTTCTTGAGGCCGTACTTCTTGCTCTCCTTGACGCGGGCGTCACGGGTGAGGAAGCCGGCCTTCTTCAGGGCCGGGCGGTCGTCCGGCTCGTTGATGATCAGCGCGCGGGCGATGCCCAGCCGCAGCGCACCGGCCTGGCCGGTGGTGCCGCCGCCACGCAGGTTCGCGATGACGTCGAACTGCTCGAGCTTCTCGGCGGTGACCAGCGGGTCCTTGATGAGCTGCTGGTGCACCTTGCTCGGGAAGTAGGCCTCGAGGTCCTGGCCGTTGCAGGTGATCTTGCCGGTGCCCGGGACGATGCGGACCCGGACGATGGCCTCCTTGCGGCGGCCCACGGTCTGGATCGGCCGGTCACCACGAGGCGCGCGGGCAACGGGCGCCGGCGCCTCGGTGGCCTCGGGGGCTTCCGGGGCGACCTCGGTCTCGATGATGTCGGTCATGCTGCTTCCTTCGCCCGCGCTCACTGCGCGATCTGCTTGATCTCGAACGGCACCGGCTGCTGCGCGAGGTGCGGGTGCTCGGCACCGGCGTAGACCTTCAGCTTCTTGATCAGCTGACGGCCGAGCTTGTTGTGCGGGAGCATCCCCTTCACGGCCAGCTCGATGGCCCGCTCGGGACGCTTGGTCAGCAGCTCGTCGTAGCCGATCTGCTTCAGACCACCCGGGTAACCGGAGTGGCGGTAAGCGACCTTGGTCTGACGCTTGTTGCCGGTCAACGCAACCTTGCCCGCGTTCACGATGACGACAAAGTCGCCCGTGTCGACGTGCGGCGCGAAAGTCGGCTTGTGCTTACCACGCAGCAACGTGGCGGCGTGGGTGGCCAGGCGGCCCAGCACGACATCAGAGGCGTCGATGACGTGCCACTGACGCTCGATCTCACCCGGCTTCGGGCTGTACGTACGCACAGGTCTACCTTGTCTCGTCGTCGGTCTGGGGTCGCGCGCCGAGGTGACCAGATCTAGCAGGCCGGACCAGCGCGCACGAACGACCAAGCGTACCTGAAGGGGCACGCCTCTGGATGTCGTACAACAGCAGGCAACGATACCCGGCGCCCCGTCCGCAGGTCAAAACGGGGGTGCGGTCCCGCGCGGCGACGCGCCGAGGGTGTCTCACCTCACACGTTGGCGAGTCGACCGGCCCTCGGACGGCGGTAGACCACCCAGGTGACCGCGAAGCACAACGCGTACCAGCCGATGAAGGCCAGGTAGGCGGCGTCGGCGTTGCCCGAGCTGAGGAACGACTGGCGGAACGCGATGTTGACCAGCACCCCGCCGAAGGCGCCGATCGCACCCGCGATGCCGATCAACGCGCCGGTCATCCGACGCGCCCACCGCGCGGCGGCCTCCGGATCACGCTGACCCGTGGCCACCGCGTCCGCCGACCGGGCCCGGAAGATCGCCGGGATCATCTTGTAGGTGGAGCCGTTGCCGACGCCGGAGAAGACGAAGAGGGCGAGGAACCCGGCGAGGTAGAGCCCGAACGAGCGCTCCCGGGCCGCGTACAGCACGGTGCTCGCGCCGGCCGCCATCGCCACGAAGTTCCAGAAGGTCACCCGTGCCCCGCCCAACCGGTCGGCGAGGTGCCCGCCCAGCGGCCGGATCAGCGAGCCGACCAGCGGGCCCAGGAACGTCAGCCAGGCGGCGTCGACCGGGGTGGGGAACCGCTCGGCGAACTGGAGCTGGAGCACCTGACCGAAGGCGAAACCGAAGCCGATGAACGAGCCGAAGGTGCCGATGTAGAGCAGCGACATCACCCAGGTGTGTGGATCACGGGCCGCCTCCCGCAACGCGCCCGGTTCGTTGCGCGCCCCGGGCACGGTGTCCAACCAGCGGGCCGCGGCGAGCGCGGCCAGCACGATCAGTGGCAGGTAGACCGCCGGCACCAACCGGGGGTACGCGGCGCCCGCGGTGGCGAGGACCGCCAGGCCGACCAACTGCACGGCGGGTACGCCCAGGTTGCCGCCACCGGCGTTGAGCCCGAGCGCCCGCCCCTTGAGCCGCTGCGGGTAGAACAGGTTGATGTTCGCCATCGAGGAGGCGAAGTTGCCGCCGCCGACCCCGGTGAGGCAGGCGAGCACCATCAGGGTGGTGTAGGACACCCCGGGTTCCAGCAGCACCGTCATCGGGACCGCGGGCACCAGCAACAGCAGTGCGCTGATGATCGTCCAGCGTCGTCCGCCGAAGCGGGCCACCGCCAGCGTGTACGGCAGCCGCAGCACCGCGCCCAGGGCGGCCGGCACGGCGGTGAGCAGGAACTTCCCGGCCGGATCGATGCCGTAGGCGGGGCCGAGGAAGAGCACGGTGACCGACCAGAGACTCCACACCGAGAAGCCGACGTGCTCCGCGAAGATCGAGACCCAGAGGTTGCGCCGGGCGATCGGCGCGCCGGTGGCCTGCCAGAAGTCCGGGTCCTCGGGGCGCCAGTCGTGCAGCGGTTGCCGGCGACCGGTGACGGCAGGCGGCTCGGCGGTGACTACGGTGCTGGTGAGCGTGCTCACGGCGGCTCCTCCTCGTCGATGTGACGAGGGGAAACGCTAGGAACGCCCGGTTACCTGGCAGTGCCCGTCGCGGGTCGGGCCGGAAACGGCTATCGCACCACGGGCCGGCGGCGATGGTGAGCACGCCACCGGGACGGCGCGATCGGAGCTGCCCTTACGGTCAGAGCTGCTGGAGGATACGCAGCGCGCGGCCGACCCGGAGCATGGTGTCGGTGTCGGCGACGTCCACGCACGCGGTGAACCACTTCTTCATGGGCGAGGAGATCCGGTCGGGCATCACCACGTACCGGCCCATCGACACGGCGAGCGGCGAGTCCCGCAGCAGCGACTCCTCAACCACCTCGACCACGATCACGATGGGCACGTCGGTGGAGTTGTAGACGTCCGAGCTGATCACGAGGCCGAGGCGTTCCCGAGCGCCCTCGATGCGCCAGATCTCACCCCTACGCAGCACGCGGCCGTCCGCCGGAGAACAGGTCGTTGACCATGCCCACCTCGCGGGCGTCGGCGAGCGCGGCGGACTCCAGATCCAGGCTGGCGCGGCCCACGGCGGCGGCGTGCGCGGTGAAGACCTCGCGCAGCGCCTTCTCCCGGGCGGCCTGGTCCATCCACGCGGAGAGCGACAGCCCCTCGCGCTTGGCGAACCGCCGCGCTTCCTCGATCGTCTCGTCCGTGAACGAGAGAGTCACCTTGGCAGTCATGCCGAGCAGATTACCCACCGGTGTGACCAACAGTCATCCCTGCTTCCTCGACTCGCCCCCGGGCGGGGAAACGCACATTCCGTCAGGCTTACCCGGCCCGACCGCCGAACACCGCGAAGCGCCACTCCTTGAAGTAGCAGTCGACGTCGACCAGGCCCGCCTCGGCGAGCCACCGGCACTGGTCGGCCACCGTGGCCGGGCGGTCGTGGCGCATCCGCTCCCGGGAAGCCGCGATCTCGTCGGGGGACGCGCCCAACTCGGTGATCCGCTCCAGCCACACCTCGTCGTAGCGCCGGTCCAGCTCCGGGGTCGGGCCGGCGACCTGCTCGGCGTTGACGAACACCCCGCCCGGTGCCAGCGCGGCGGCGGCCCGCCGGTAGAGCGCGCGCTTGCCGGCGTCGTCCAGGTGGTGGATCGCCAGCGCGCTGACCACCGCGTCGTACCGGCCCGGCGGCAACTCGTCGGCCAGGTCGGCGTGGACCGTTCGGTGTGGCACGGACCGCCCGTCCAACTGGTCGGTGGCGCGGGCGAGCATCGCCGGCGCTCCGTCCACCAGGGTCAGCCGGACTCCGGGCACCGCTGCGGACAGCAGCAGGGAGAGCAGGCCGGTGCCGGCGCCCAGATCCAACACCTCCGGGGTACGCCCGGTGGCGAGCGCGGCCCGCAACGGCGGCGCGGCCACCTGGACGGCGGTGCCGTAGAAGGCGTCGAAGCACGGGATCAACCGCCTGCGCGCCTCGTCGTACGTGCCGGCCACCGCGTCGAAGACGTCCGTCACGCTCATCGCGCACTCCCGTCTATTGAGACAGATTTCCCACATTATAAGCCAACGAACCGGTGTTGATGTCGTCAGCGATTCAGCTCCAAAGGCCATCCCGACTCGTACCTGCCATCGCCCGAGTCACCGCTGATTCCGCCGCAGCGAAGCCGGACCGTCGCGAGCGGTCTACGTGGTCGGTCCCTGGCCGCGCATGCGCTGCCTGGCGGGTGGTTGACCCCGGACACGCGAAAGCCCCCGGCGCTCTCCTGAGGTTCCAGGAGCCGAGGGCTCACTGCGTCATGCTGGTCAGGCCGGGTCGTGTGCCTTCGCCATACCGACGAACGCCCGCCAGGCAGCTGACCCGAAGACCAACGCCGGCCCTGCCAGGTCCTTCGAGTCCCGGACGCCAACGACGCCAGGCAGGTTGTCGGCAACCTCGACGCAGTCGCCGCCATTGCCGCTGCTGCGGGTGCTCTTACGCCACTGCGCGCCGGTCAGTTCCATGTCTTCGCCATCTCCGTAAGTAGATCGACGGATTGCCAGTGGGACAGCGCCTCGCCGCGTACGTTCTCCCATGCGGCCAGCATCGCCGCTATGTCCTCGGCACCGGTAACGACTTGCCCCTGAAGCTGATTGTCGAGGTAGCCGGCAATCCGATGCTCGGACCCCACGGCGATCACGAAGGGACCGTTCAGGCCAGCGTACGCGCCGACGGTGGAGGGGACGATGTGCACGCGGACGTGCGGGGCCCCGCACGCGGTGATGAGAGCCTGCACCTGCTCACGCATGGTGGCTCGCCCGCCGACTGGCCGCCGCAGCACGGCTTCGTCCACAACGGCGGTGAAGTGTGGCGGGTCGTCGCGGGTCAGGATGCTTTGCCGGGCCAGTCGTGAGGCTAGGTGCCGCTCGACGTCGCTGCGGGCGATGACGTCGGCTCCGGCGAGCACGGCGCGAGCGTATGCCTCGGTCTGGAGCAGGCCGGGAAGGACGGTCGACTGAAACGACCGCAGCGAGATCGCCTCGCGCTCGATCTCTTGCCATGGTCGGAACCAAATTGGCTCGCGGCGTCTTGAAGTGTCCGGCCAGATGTCCCCTATGGGCCGTCGGAGCGCACTCGCCGCCGCCTCCCGGTGTCGGGGGTGGGGAATGTGGTCGTGGTTCAGCCAGCGCGCGACCGTCTTCCGATCGACCCCGACCAACCCTGCCAGGGACTCAATCGAGTGTCCCGTCTCGGCTAGCGCGGCGCGCAGCGCATCGTTCACGGCTTCCCCCGTCGGATGCGCGGAATGTCTCGTGACCATATCGCTACGGGCTGTTCTTGTCCCATCACTGCCCGCAAGGTGGGATCCGGCGGCGCGGCCGGTAGGGACCCTGAAAACCGGTGGACGCGTTCGTACCGGGGGCCGCCCCTGGACTGCGCAGATCTTGGACACTTTCCGTTACGCGAGAACGGAAATTGTCCAAGATCTGCGCGGGCGAGCTTGCACGGGGTGGCCCTTCCCAAAGTGACGAGCAGGGGGAAGACACCGTGCCGGACAAGCCGCCCGATCGGGAACCCGAGCCGCCGCCCAAACCGCGAAAGCCGCACACGGGTGACGTCTTGCACCTGACCCGCGCCGCGAGTGTGCAGTTCATGCGCCCGATCTTCGTCCGCGTGATTCGCGTTCTCGACTGGCCGACGTACGACGGGTGGCTGTGGATTGACGCTTACGAACTGGCCGCGAGCGGCGATGCGGTCGCGCGCCGGTCCCTGTTCGTGATGCCCGCGGGCCTGATCTGGCCGGACCCGCCCGCCCCGCCGGCCCGTCGGCCAACCACCCGCAGGCCCGTCAAACGCGGTCCGGTGAGGGTCGGATGACCCGCCGCCCTCGCCCGCACCATCCGATGCGCCCGGCGTGGCTCTGCCGCAACTGCGCCGCGCCCTGGCCGTGTGCGCCGGCTCAGCTTCACCTCGCGACCGAGTACTACGGCCACTCGATCGCCCTGGCCTTCTACCTGGCAGCGAACATGCATGACGCGGTCGACGACCTGTACTCCCTAGGCCTTCGCCCTGACCTGCGGGCACTCCACGCCCGGTTTCTGGGCTGGCTGTCCCTGACCCGCCGACCACGCCGCGCCGGCTCGCGCTGACCGGCCGTCACCCACCCGTCACACTCGCTGCCCCTGTGCGGTGTGAGCCCCACTTGACAGGACCGAAACAGAAGGGACCCGGACCGGAAACCGCCCGACGGCACGCTTTCCCGACATGACAGACGGTGCACGGTCGGCGACTCCACCGGGGCTGACGCCCCGGGAAGTGGCGACGCACTGCCCGTACTGCGCACTGCAGTGCGGGATGACGCTGCGCGCGGACGACGCCGGTGTGACGGTCCACCCGCGTGAGTTCCCCACCAACCGGGGCGGGCTCTGCCAGAAGGGTTGGACCGCCGCCGAACTGCTCGACCACCCGGAACGGCTGACCACTCCGCTGGTGCGCGACGCGGCCACCGGCGAACTGCACCCGGCGAGCTGGGACACCGCGCTCGATCGGGTGGTCGCCGGCATCCGCGCCGTCCAGGACGACGCCGGCCGGGACGCGGTCGCCGTCTTCGGCGGTGGTGGCCTGACCAACGAGAAAGCGTACGCGTTGGGAAAGTTCGCCCGGATCGGGCTGCGCACCCGGCACATCGACTACAACGGACGGTTCTGCATGTCCTCGGCGGCAGCCGCCGGGATGCGCGCCTTCGGCATCGACCGTGGGCTCCCGTTCCCCCTCGCCGACCTGGGTCGGGCCGACACCCTGCTGCTGGTCGGAGCGAACCCGGCGGAGACCATGCCGCCGCTGGTGCGCTGGCTCACCGAGCAGCGCCGCAACGGCGGGAAACTGATCGTCATCGACCCCCGGGTCACCGCCACCGCCCGCCAGGCCGATCTGCACCTGCAACCGCTGCCCGGCACCGACCTCGCGGTGGCCAACGCGCTGCTGCACATCGCCCTCACCGAGGGTTGGGTCGACCGCGCCTACGTGGCGGACCGCACCACCGGTTTCGACGCGGTCCGTCGAGGCGTCGCCGCCTGGTGGCCGGCCCGCGCGGAACAGCTCTCCGGGGTGCCGGTGGCCGACCTGGAGGCGACCGCCCGCGCGCTGGGCACCGGCGGTCGCGTGATCATCCTGACCGCGCGCGGCGCGGAGCAGCACGCCAAGGGGGTGGACACCGTCACCTCGTACGTCAATCTCGCCCTCGCCCTCGGTCTGCCCGGCCGCGACGGTTCGGGGTACGGCTGCCTCACCGGCCAGGGCAACGGCCAGGGCGGCCGGGAGCACGGGCAGAAGGCCGACCAGCTCCCCGGTTACCGGCGGATCGACGACCCGGCGGCCCGCGAGCACGTGGCCGGGGTCTGGGGCGTGCCGGCCGACGAACTGCCCGGCCCGGGAGTGCCCGCCTACCAACTGCTCGACTCGCTCGGCACCCCGGGTGGCCCGCGCGCGATGCTGGTGTTCGGATCGAACCCGGTGGTCTCGGCACCCCGGGCGGCCCGGATCGAGGGCCGGCTGCGCGACCTCGACCTGTTGGTCGTCGCGGACCTCCTGCTCTCCGAGACGGCCGCGCTGGCGGACGTGGTGCTGCCCACCGCGCAGTGGGCCGAGGAGGACGGCACCATGACGAACCTGGAAGGTCGGGTGCTGCGTCGACGCGCGCTACGGCCGCCCCCGCCGGGTGTCCGGACCGACCTCGCCATCATCTCCGACCTGGCGGCACGGCTGGCCGACGCCGAATCGGCTGACGTCGACCCGACCGACGCCAACCCGGCCAGCGTGCGACCGGCCGCCGTCGCGGCGGCTCGGTTCCCGGCCGACCCGGCCGTCGTCTTCGCCGAGCTGCGCCGCGCCTCCGCAGGTGGGGCCGCCGACTACGCCGGCATCAGCTGGGACCGGATCGACGCCGACGACGGGGTCTACTGGCCCTGCCCGACCGAGGACGGGCCGGACACGCCCCGACTCTTCGCCGACCGGTTCGCCACCCCGGACGGCCGGGCCCGCTTCCACCCCGTCGACCATCGGCCGGCCGCCGAGGAGGTCTGCGCCACGTACCCGCTGCACTTCACCACCGGTCGGGTGCTGGCGCAGTACCAGTCGGGCACCCAGACCCGACGGGTGGCCGCGCTGCGCCGCGCCGCCCCGGAGGCGTTCGTCGAACTGCACCCCGACCTGGCCACCCGGCTGGGCATCGACGACGGCGACCCGGTCCGGGTCACCTCCCGGCGAGGTGAGTTCCGCGCGCCGGCCCGGCTCAGCGCCGGGATCCGACCCGACACCGTGTTCGCCCCGTTCCACTACGCGGGGGCGGGACGCGCCAACTCGGTGACCAATGACGCGGTGGACCCGATCTCCGGGATGCCCGAGTTCAAGATCTGCGCGGTTCGGGTGGAGAAGGCATGACCGCCCGGGTGGTCATCGTCGGCAACGGGATGGCGGGCGCGCGCCTCGCCGGTGAGCTGCACGCCCGGGAGGGAGACCGGAAGGTCACAGTGCTCGGGGCCGAGCCGCACCGCGCGTACAACCGGATCCTGCTCTCCACCCTGCTGGCCGGCCGGATCGACGAGCCGGACGTGGAGCTGACCGAAGCCGCCGGGCACGGCGTCGACCTGCGCAGCGGCGTACCGGTGATCGCTGTCGACAGGTCCGCCCGGGAGGTCCGCACCGACGACGGCGAACGAATCGGGTACGACCACCTGGTGCTGGCCACCGGCGCGCGGGCGGTGGTGCCGACGCTTCCCGGCCTCGACCCGGCGAACCTGCCGGAGCGGGTGGTCCCCTTCCGGACCCTGGACGACTGCCGGCGGATCCTCGCCGCCGCGGACGGCGCCCGCAGCGCGCTGGTCCTCGGCGGCGGGCTGCTCGGTCTGGAGGCCGCGCGAGGGCTGGCCACCCGGGGGCTGGCCACCACAGTGGTGCACCCGAGAGAGCACCTGATGGAACGGCAACTGGACCCGACTGCCGGCGCGGTGCTCGCGGGCACGCTCGCCAATTTCGGCGTCAGCGTCCAACTGGGGGTGTCGGCGACCGGCGTGGCCGCGGACGCCAACGGTGTCCGCCTCGACCTGGCCGACGGCCGGTCGCTCCGTGCCGACCTGCTGGTGCTCTCCTGCGGCGTACGCCCGGACACCGCCCTCGCGCAGGCCGCCGGCCTGACGGTGCGGCGCGGCGTGGTGGTGGACGACAGGCTCCGCACCACCGACCGGTCCATCTCGGCGATCGGCGACTGCGCCGAGCACGACGGCGTGCTCACCGGGCTGGTCGCGCCCGCCTGGGCCCAGGCCCAGGTGCTCGCCGACGTGCTGACCGGGACGGACCCACTGGCCCGGTACCGGCCCCGGCCGGTGGTGACCCGGCTGAAGGCCGCCGGCATCGACCTGGCGTCGATGGGTGACGCGGCAAGTGGCGGGCCGGGCGAGGAGCTGACCTTCGCCGACCCGACCCGGGGCACGTACGCCCGGTTGCGGATCCGGGACGAGCGGTTGATCGGCGCGATCCTGCTCGGCGACAACCCGGCGGTCGGCACGGTGATCCAACTCTTCGACCGTGGTCAGCCGGTGCCGAGTGACCGACGGGCGCTGCTGCTCGGCCGGGCACTCGGTGCGGTCGGCGCTACCCCGGCCGCCTCACCGGCGCTGATGCCGGACGCGGCCACGGTCTGTCAGTGCAACACGGTGAGCAAGGGCGCACTGGTCAGAAGCTGGCGCTCCGGTGCCCGGACTGTCGATGCGGTGGTGGCCGCGACCCGGGCCGGCACCGGATGCGGCGGATGCCGGGACGCGGTGAGCGGCATCGTCGACTGGCTGAGCCAGGCGGAATCGGTGGAGGTGACGCGATGAGCGGCGGCGAACTGGTCGTCATCGGCAACGGCATGGTCGGGCAGCGTTTCGTGGACGCGCTGCACGCCCGCGACCCACAGGGCAACTGGCGGGTGACAGTGCTGGCCGAGGAGGGGCGCCCGGCGTACGACAGGGTGCGGCTCTCGGCGTACTTCGACGGGGTGAGTGAGAGCGAACTCAACCTGCACACTCCGCACGACGGGGTGCGGCTGCGACTCGGCGAGCCGGCCACCGCCGTCGACCGGGATCGCCAGGTCGTGACCACCGCCCTCGGCGAATACCGCTACGACGCGCTGGTGCTCGCCACCGGGTCGTACGCGTTCGTGCCGCCGGTGGCCGGCACGGAACTGCCCGGGGTCTTCGTCTACCGGACCCTTGACGACCTGGCGGCGATCCGGGCGTACGCGCGGGGCCGGCGGGTCGGCGCGGTGATCGGTGGCGGGCTGCTCGGGCTGGAGGCCGCCAATGCCCTGCGACTGCTCGGCCTGAGCACCGACGTGGTCGAGTTCGCGCCCCGGCTGATGCCGGTGCAGGTGGACCAGGCCGGCGGCGCGATGCTCCGCCGCTACGTCGACGAGTTGGGCGTACGGACCCATCTCGGGGTGGCGACCACAGCGATCCGTCAGGGCCCGGACGGCGGCGTCGCCGCCCTGGAACTGTCCGACGGCACCGCCCTCGACGCCGAGCTGGTGGTGGTGGCCGCCGGCATCCGGCCCCGGGACCAGTTGGCCAGGGACGCCGGCCTGCCGCTGGGCCCGCGCGGCGGGGTGCTTGTCGACGCGACCTGTCGTACCGCCGACGAGCGGATCTGGGCCGTCGGAGAGTGCGCGGCGGTCGACGGCACCTGCCACGGTCTGGTCGCGCCGGGGTACGCGACGGCCGAGGTGGTGGCCGATCGGCTGGTCGGCGGCGCGGCGACCTTCCCGGGCGCGGACACCGCCACCAAACTCAAGCTGCTCGGCGTCGACGTGGCCTCGTTCGGCGACGCCCACGGCACGACCGAGGGCTGCCTGGACGTCACGTTCACCGACCCGGCCACCCGGGTCTACGCGAAGCTGGTCCTCTCCGACGACGCGCACACCCTGCTCGGCGGGGTGCTGGTCGGTGACGCCAGCGCGTACCCGACGCTGCGGGCCAGTGTGGGCGGCCCGCTGCCGGCCGCGCCGCTGGCGCTGCTCGCCCCGGACGGTGGCGGCGCGGACGCCGGGGCCCTGCCCGCCGCCGCGCAGGTCTGCTCCTGCAACGCGGTGACCCGGGGCGACGTGGACGCCGCCATCGCCGACGGTTGCGCGGACGTTCCGGCGTTGAAGGCGTGCACCCGGGCCGGCACCAGCTGCGGGTCCTGCGTGCCGATGTTGAAGCAGCTCCTGGACGCGGCAGGGGTGGCACAGTCCAGCGCGCTCTGCGAGCACTTCGACGTCAGCCGGCGGGAGCTGTTCGAGATCGTCCGCGTCCGCGGCATCCGCACCTTCTCCCGGCTGGTCGCCGAGCACGGTAGTGGCCGCGGCTGCGACATCTGTAAGCCGGTGGTGGCGTCCATCCTCGCCTCGCTGGGCAGCGGGCACGTGCTCGACGGCGAACAGGCGTCGTTGCAGGACACCAACGACCACTTCCTGGCCAACCTGCAACGCGACGGCAGCTACTCGGTGGTGCCCCGGATCCCGGGCGGCGAGATCACCCCGGAGAAGCTGATCGTGATCGGCGAGGTCGCCCGGGACTTCCAGCTCTACACGAAGATCACCGGTGGGCAGCGGATCGACCTGTTCGGGGCGCGGGTGGAGCAGCTGCCGCAGATCTGGCGGCGGCTGGTCGACGCCGGCTTCGAGTCCGGGCACGCGTACGGCAAGGCGCTGCGCACCGTGAAGTCGTGCGTGGGCGAGACCTGGTGCCGGTACGGGGTGCAGGACTCGGTGGGACTGGCCGTCGCGCTGGAGCTGCGCTATCGCGGGCTGCGTGCTCCGCACAAGCTGAAGTCGGCGGTCTCCGGTTGCGCCCGGGAGTGCGCGGAGGCGCGCAGCAAGGACTTCGGCATCATCGCCACCGAGACCGGCTGGAATCTCTACGTCGGCGGCAACGGTGGTTTCCGGCCCCGGCACGCCGACCTGTTCGCCACCGACCTGTCCACGGACGCGCTGATCAGGCTGATCGACAGATTCCTGATCTACTACATCCGCACCGCCGACCGGCTGCAACGCACCGCCGGCTGGATCGAGGCCATGGACGGCGGCCTTGACCACCTGCGCTCGGTGATCGTGGACGACTCGCTCGGACTCTGCGAGGACCTCGACGCGGCGATGGCCCAGCACGTGTCGTCGTACTCCGACGAGTGGCGCGACGTCCTGGAGGACCCGGATCGGCTGCGCCGCTACACCTCCTTCGTCAACGCCCCCGACGTACCGGACCCGTCGATCACCTTCACCCGGGAACGCGGCCAGCCGGTCCCCGTACGCGACCAGTCCCCGACCGGATCCGAGCCGACCAATGGTCACCGTCGGCAACCGGTCACCCTCGGCCTACCGGAGGTACGGCGATGACCCAGACCCTCACGCTGACCTGGACCACCGTCTGCCCGCTCGACCGGTTGGAGCCGGACCGGGGCGTCGCCGCCCTGGTCGACGGGGTGCAGATCGCGCTCTTCCGGACCGCCGACGAGCTGTTCGCGATCGACAACCGCGACCCGGTCTCCGGGGCGTACGTGCTGTCCCGGGGCATCGTCGGCAGCCGCGGCGGAGTGCCGACTGTCGCGTCACCGCTGCACAAGCAGGTGTACGACCTGCGCAGCGGGCACTGCCTCGACCTGCCCGGGGTGGCCGTGGCCCGACACGACGCACGTTGCCGCAACGGGCTGGTCGAGGTGCGGCTGCGACAGGAGGGTTGATGCGGGAAGAACTGGCGGGCTTCACCATCGGGGTGACCGCCGACCGGCGGCGCGACGAGTTGGCCGCGCTGCTCGAACGACGGGGCGCCCGGGTGGTGCTCGCCCCGGCGCTGCGGATCGTGCCGCTGTCCGACGACACCGAGCTGCGCGAGGCGACCCGTGCCTGCCTCGACCAGCCGCCGGACATCTTGATGGCCAACACCGGCATCGGCATGCGCGGCTGGTTGGAGGCGGCCGAGGGCTGGGGGCTGGCCGAGCCGCTGCGATCCGTGTTGGCCAGCTCGTACG
>NZ_JAGPXY010000176.1 GCF_018070325.1 Micromonospora sp. H61 | reverse complement strand
GGTGTGACTGCAGCCAAACTGGTGACTCGCCTGCACCTGAATCGCGACTCGAAGCTCACGACGCTCGTCGTGCTGCTGCCCACTGGTGCGATGGCTGATGTCGAGACCACGTGGGAGCACCCGATCTGGTCCGTGTCCCGTGGCGACTGGGTCAATGCAGCAGAGCTCGTGCCACGAGAGAGGCTGCGCTCAATCGCTGGCGGCGAGGTCCGAATTGCGAGCCTGGCCAACTATGCCGGTGCTCGGTACATGTACAACCTCACTGTTTCTGACATCCACACGTACTACGTACTCGCCGGCAACACTCCGGTGCTCGTACACAATGCCGACATAAGTCCTTTCCCGGATAGGGATAAGCCGAAAGGGGCTCACGGGCAGCCGAAGCCGGACGTTGATGCACCTCATACCCAGCTGTACCGCGAAAATCGGGGAAAGCCAAGCGAGTATAATGCGGCTCAGGAGTTTGACGAGAACGGCAGGCTTGTGCGGCAGATCCATTGGTCCGACCACAGTGACCCGTCACGTCACCCAAACCCGCATCAGCACGTCTACGACCCTGTTACCGGCAAACGGGGAGGGGCTATTCCGCTGAATGGTGGTTGTTAATGATCGAGTTTCGTATACCAGCCTTTCGGGTGAGTGGCGAAATGGTTTCACTGGCCGATGTCCTGCGCGAGGTTCGGCCGCGGGGATGGTCATGGCGTCTTCTTAACTTCGAGGGGACCTCCAAGATGGAGTCGAATCTCAATGTACTCGAGCTGGAGGAGAATATTCGTGCTTCCGTGGATGGGATTAGTTGCTCCTGGGAGAACCTGCGCCGCTTCGCGGACGATGTCGATCAGCCCATCGATGTCAGCCTGGTGGCATTCGGCGAGGATGGTAGGTGCGTGCTGGTGATCGAGGTAAGGGATAGTACTTACTGGCGCATACTTTCTGATCAGTCGGATGCGAATTCTGTGGAAACCGCAACCAGGATTTCTCGTTTGGGGTAGTGCATGTGTCGGCGGTTGTTCTGTCGGTCCGAGGCGGGCACGCTAACAGCTCGGGATGGCCCCTCCCCAGATTGCCGTTACCGTCGCCGTAAACATCGATAACAACTTTTGAGGCGAGTTGATTCCACGTGTGAAAGGCCAGGTGAAGGGCCATGAATATGTAGGTCACACCGCATAACGCAGAAGATCCCACACATGCTATGTGCTCGCCGCAACACGCCAGTGCTGGTGCACAACATAGGGTGCGGGACTCGCGCGGCGAGCGAGTTGGGTGCTCTAAAGCCGAACCACGGGATCGATCCCAACAAGGCTGATAGCCCCGCCGGGAGCTAACCGACGAAGATCCCTTGAGGTCGTTCAATAATCCAGCGGATGGTGGTGCGTGCTGGTCACGAGGGATGGCACAATTGTGAACGGTCATCACAGAATTGCAGAGCTTCAACGACGCATGAATGACCCAAACAGTATTATTACTCCGAGGGTGCGGGTGCGCATCGATGAGCGCCCAGAACCACAACCCTCCTCGAAGATCAGCCGGGAGCGGATCACCTCACCGGGCACCACAAGGGCTACCAGCTTCCCCGGACGGGGCCAAGGTCGTTCCTTAGGGTTCTTGCGTCTGGATGGTGTTCCGGGCCGCCGGGTTGGTTGGGTGTGGCTCAAGGTCGTTTGCCGTCAGGTGGCTATGGACGAGCGGCCGCCCAGCCAGCCCAGGGCGCCCTTGGCCGCTGATTGAGATCTGCGAGTCGTCGCTTGCTAAGGAACTGCCGGCGGGGTCGTCCGAGGTGACCTGGATCTGGGTGCTTCGGGAGGACGGCTTGGTGCAGGTATGGATAGGCGTGGACGCGGGCAAGCAGGCTCACCACGCAGCGGCGGTGGACGTGGCCGGGCGGGTGCTGTGGTCGACGCGGGTGGCCAACGATCAGCAGGCGATCGCGGACTTGATCGGGCGGGTCGGCGCGGATGACGAGGTGGTGTGGGCGGTCGACCTGGTCGGCTGCGAGACCGCGCTGCTGCGGGCGATGTTGGCGCTGGCCGGGCAGCAGACGGTGTATATCCCAGGCCGCACGGTCAAGACGATGGCTGCCGGGTTCGCCGGCGAGGCCAAGACCGACGCCCGTGACGCGGTAGTCATCGCGAACACCGCTCGGATGCGGCATGACTTTCTCCCGGTGGAGACACCGACGGAGCTGATCGCCAAGCTGGCGCTGTTGGTGGCGCACCGCGCCGACCTGGTCGAAGACTGGGTCCGCACCGTGAATCGGCTGCGTCGCCTGATGCTCGGAATCTCCCCGGTGTTGGAACGCGCGTTGACCTTCACCAACGTCGCGACGCTGAGTCTGATCAGCGCCTATCACACGCCCGAGCAGATCCGCGCCGCTGGTCGCGACCAGCTCATCGCTTATCTGCGCCGGCATCGGGCGGTGAACGCCGTTAGGGTCGCCGATCAGGCGTTGGCCGCCGCGGCTGAGCAGGATCTCACCCTGCCGGGACAGGAAACCGCTGCTGCGCTCGCCGGTGAGCTGGCCAGTCATCTGCTGCACCTGCACCAGCGCATGAAGAACACCGACAAGGCCATTGAACAGGCGTTTGGCACTCACCCGCAGGCCGGCATCATTCGCAGCCTGCCCGGCATGGGGGCGTTGGTGGCGGGCGGAGGGGCGTGTCAGATGAACTGTGGGTGAGG
>NZ_JAGPXY010000175.1 GCF_018070325.1 Micromonospora sp. H61 | reverse complement strand
CGCCCCCGCCCCCGCCCCCGACCCGGGCGCATGGCGTACGGCGGCGGACGAAGGCTGGTCCCGGGCCAGTCGGGCTGCCGAGCCGGCTCCCGCCGGGACCACCCGCTCCGGATTGCCCAAGCGGGTGCCGCAGCAGCAGCTCGTGCCGGGTGGCATCGAACCGAAGAGCGGCCGGGACCGCAGCCGGCGGACCCCGGATGAAGTACGTGGTCTGCTGTCGGCCTACCACCGCGGTGTGCAGCGCGGTCGGACGGCCGGAACGGACCTGAACAGCACCTCGACCAAGGAGAGCCGATGAACAGGCCAGCTGCCATGCAGGACATGGGTTGGCTGCTCACCAACTTCGCCGACAGCGTGGC
The DNA here is from genome assembly GCF_018070325.1 of Micromonospora sp. H61. Taxonomy (GTDB): domain Bacteria; phylum Actinomycetota; class Actinomycetes; order Mycobacteriales; family Micromonosporaceae; genus Micromonospora; species Micromonospora salmantinae. The sequence continues at coordinate 2,323 of NZ_JAGPXY010000175.1, read as the reverse complement.
GGGCATCGCCCACGTGGTGGCGGTGTCCGCAGACGGGCTGCTGCTCGCGTCCTCCCGGGATCTGCCGGGGGACCGGGCGGACCAGCTCGCCGCGATCACCTCCGGGGTGGTGAGCCTGACCGAGGGCGCGGCCCGGATGTTCAGCGCGGGCGGGGTGTTGCAGACAGTCATCGAGATGGACAGCGGGTATCTCTTCCTGATGTCGATCAGCGACGGCTCCTCGATGGCCGTGCTGGCCGCGCGCAGCTGCGACGTGGGCCAGGTGGGCTACGAGATGGCGCTGCTGGTCGAGCGGGTGGGTGCCGCGCTGGTGCCGCTGCCGCGCGACGCGGTGCGCTCTTAGCACCGGAAGGCGGCGCTCATTTCGAGCGCCGGACCAGGGACGGGAGGCGGCACAGTCCGGCTCAGCAGGGGACGAGGAGGTGATCGGGAATGGACCAACGACGCGCTGACCCGCGTGGCGCGCTGGTGCGTCCGTACGCGGTCACCCGTGGTCGTACCGAGCCCCGGCAGGACATCGCCCTCGAGGCCGTCCTGACCGCCTCTCCCACCCAGGTCGCCGAGTCCCGCTTCGCCGGGCACGACAAGCACCGCATCGCCACGGTCTGTGAGGGCCGAGCACAGTCGCTGGCGGAGATCGCCGCGTATACCCGGATGCCGCTGGGCGTCGCCCGGGTGTTGGTCGCCGACATGGTGGCCGAGAGCCTGCTGACGTTACACACTGCTGCTCCCGCCGAGGGGTTCGAGGAGCGGATGGAACTGCTTGGAAGGGTGCTAAGTGGACTTCGCAGGCTATGACCCCGCAGGGGGGCGGCCGGGCCGGGGAATCGTCTCCGCGAAGATCGTCGTCGCGGGCGGCTTCGGCGTCGGTAAGACGACACTGGTCGGGGCGATCTCCGAGATCACACCGCTGACCACAGAGGCGTTGATGACCGCGGCGGGTGTCGGCATCGACGATCCGTCCAAGGTGCCGGGCAAGGAGACCACCACGGTCGCCATGGACTTCGGCCGGATCACCATGGCCCAGGACCTGATCCTGTACCTATTCGGTACACCGGGTCAGACTCGGTTCTGGTTCATGTGGGACGAGATCATCCGTGGGGCGGTGGGTGCCGCCGTGCTGGTGGACACCCGCCGGATCACCGACGCCTTCGCCCCGCTGGACTACTTCGAGAACCGCAACCTGCCGTACGTGGTGGCGCTGAACAAGTTCGACGGCGCACCGCAGTACGAGGCCGAGGAGGTCCGCGAGGCGCTGGCCATCTCGCCGCAGGTGCCGCTCGTGATGACCGACGCCCGGCAGCGGGACTCGGTCAAGCAGGTGCTGGTGACTGTGGTCGAGCACGCCATGCTCCGGCTCCAGTCCGAGCACGGGCGGGGCTTCCCGACGCCGGTCGGCTGAAACGCCGCGTCACGGCCGGCGCGCGACGGCCGGCCGTGACGCGTTCAGGGCGCGTGTCGAGGCCCCCGGCTCGACCGGGGACTTCGCCGCACGCCCTAGTCGACCCGGAGCCGGTAGCCGCGCTTCACCACTGTCTGCACCACGCGGGGCGCGCGCAGGCCGGCGCGTAGCCGGGCGACGGCCATCTCCACTGCGTGCTCGTCCGCGCCCCGGGGCAGCGTCCTCAGCAACGCCGTGCGGGACAACACCCGACCCGGGGACTGGGCCAGCGCCCGCAGCACCGCCATCGGCGCGGGCGCCAGTGGCCGCAGCTCACCGTCGATCACCGCGGCGTGCCCGCGCAACGTGAGCAGGTGCCCGCCGGCCTTGAACGTCACGGTCCGGCGGGGCAGCTCGTCGACGATGGTCCGCACCAGTGCGCCCAACCGGGCCCGACCGGGCGCGCTCACCGGCACCCCGTGCCGCAGCAGCGGCTCGGCGGTCACCGCCCCGACGCAGCTGGCCAGCACGTCGCTGCGCAACGCGGACAGCACCGCGTCGGTGCGGTCACCGGCGGCCCGCAGCAACGCCTCGGCCGCCGGCGCCGAGGTGAACGTCACCGCGTCCACCAGCCGACCGGCGATCAGGTCGATCAGCCGGTGCAGCGGGGCCGGGTCGGTCGGCGGTGCCCAGCGGTAGACCGGCACCTCGATGACAGTGGCACCCGCCGCCTCCAGCGCGAGCGTGCACTCGGGCTGCCGCTCGCCGTGCAGCTGCATGGCGATGACCTGCCCGGCCACGCCGCGCCGGCGCAGGTGGTCGACCACCTCGTCGCAGCTTTCCGAGGCGGGCGACCACTGGTCGTGCAGCCCGGCCGCCCGGATCGCGCCGCGTGCCTTCGGGCCGAGCGCCTCCACGTACTAGCTGGCCAACACGGATCGC
>NZ_JAGPXY010000174.1 GCF_018070325.1 Micromonospora sp. H61 | reverse complement strand
GGATCAAGCCTGACCGCCCGGAGCCGGGCACGGCGGGCCCCCGCCCCCGTCGTGGTTCCGGTTTGTGCGAGGGTGCCGCCGCCGTCGGTGGGTATTGATCTTGGTGGTTCTGTACCGACGGTTGGTGATCTTTGTTGGTGGTGGGGTGGGGGTTACCAGCCTCTGGCTTTCCACTGGGGGAGGGCGGGGCGCTCGGCGCCCAGGGTGCTGTCCTTGCCGTGACCCGGGTAGAACCAGGTGTCGTCCGGGAGCTGGTCGAACAGCTTGTTCTCGACGTCACCGATCAGCGCCGCGAAGCGCTCCGGGTCCTTGTCGGTGTTACCCACCCCGCCGGGGAAGAGACTGTCGCCGGTGAAGAGGTGCGGGGTGCCGGCCGGGTCGCGGTAGAGCAGCGCGATCGAACCCGGGGTGTGCCCCTTGATGTGGATGACCTCCAGCGCGCAGTCGCCGACCGCCACGGTGTCGCCGTCGGCCAGCCGCTCCGCCTCGATCGGCAAACCCGACGCGTCATCGGCGTGCACCAACGCCCGGGCGCCGGTCTTGGCGACGACCTCCTCCAGCGCCACCCAGTGATCCATGTGCTGGTGGGTCGTCACCACGGCGGTGAGCCCACCGTCACCGATCAGTTCGAGCAGCCGGGGCGCCTCGTTGGCGGCGTCGATCAGCACCTGGTCACCGGTGCCCGTGCAGCGCAGCAGGTAGGCGTTGTTGTCCATCGGACCCACCGACAGCTTGCTGATGGTCAGCCCGTCCAGCTCCCGAACCGCCGGTGCGCCGCCGTGCGTGACGTCTCCGCTGTATGTCATGACGTTTCTATATCCATTCCGGTGGAGTAGGCAGGGGACCGTCAGGGGTGACGGAGAGCTGGGCGCCGTCGGCGCGGCCGATCAGCCAGGCGGCGAGGTCGGGGGCGGGGCCGGCGACGACCGGGGCGTCCACGCGCTCCCCGATCACCACCTCATGCTCGCTGCCGTCGAGGCGCAGCACCATCGACGGCGGTGTCGGCCCCATGGCGTGATGACCGGCCGCCTCCCGCAGCAGACGGTGGGCGAACGTCTCCGACCAGTCCGCGGCCCGGTAGTCGGCGGCCAGATCGAGGTGGTGCACCTCGATCTCCCGCAGTCGACCCCAGACCAGCAGCGCCGCCGGCCACGGGCCCTTACGCGCCTGCACCGTCGCCGCCCAGGCGTCGGCCGGCATGGCCGCGACCGCCTCGGAGAACAGGTCCGCGGTGCGTCGCAGGTCGTCCAGGTGCGCGGCCGGCGGCCGGCCCGAACCGGCTTCGATGTCCGCGGTGCGGGCGTCCAGCGAGGCGTACATCGGCAGCGCCGCCCCGGTGCGGGCCGCGGTGAGCAGGTTGACGAAACCGTCGGCGTTGCGCGCCACATGCGCCAGCACGTGGCCGCGCGTCCAGCCCGGCAGCAGCGACGCGGCGGCCAGGTCCGCGGTGTCGAAAGAAGCGGCGGTACGCAGTAGTCGCCTGGTGGCCGCGTCCACCTCGCCCATCAGCAACAGCGGATCCGTTGTCACCCGTCGACCCTAGCGGTCCGCCGTCGCGCCGTCGCCGCGGAAATCGCTTTCGGCGCGTCGGCGCGCGACCTACCGTCAGCGGCAGACGCGGCACCGGGACATCGGACGGAGGTGGTGATCATGCCGGACGTGGCACGCGTGTTCCGCCATCACCAGCTTCGACACCGATGAGGATGCCATGACGATCGATCTGACCGCCCTCGGCTGGGACGCCGAGCGGACGGCGTACGCCGCGCGCCGCGGCGAGCACCAGCCGGGTCGGGTGGCCCGGGTGGACCGGGGGGTCTGCACGGTGCTCACCGCAGTCGGCCCGGTCCGGGCCAGCCTGGGTGGGGCGGTGCTGACCGTCGCCGCACGGGACCCGTCCGCGCTGCCCTGCGCCGGGGACTGGGTGCTGCTCACCCACTGGCCGGACCGCCGCGTCACAGTGGAGGTGGTGCTGCCGCGGCGAGGCGCGCTGATCCGGCGTACCGCCGGCAAGGACGCCAGCGGTCAGGTGCTGGCCGCCAACCTCGACGCCGCCGCCGTGGTGGAGCCGGTGCACCCCGAGCCGGACGTGGGCCGCATCGAGCGGCTGCTCTCCCTGGCCCACGAGTCCGGCGCCCGGCCACTTGTCGTACTGACCAAGGCGGACCTCGCGGCCGACCCGGCCGCGCTGGCCCGCCAGCTGGCCGCCGTCGCCCCCGGGGTGCCGGTGCTCCCGGTCAGCGCCGAACGTGGCCTCGGGCTGGAACCGTTGCGTGCCGAGGTGACGCCCGGCCGCACGCTCGGCCTGCTCGGCCCGTCCGGTGCGGGCAAGTCGAGCCTGGTCAACGCCCTCGTCGGGGCGGTGATGATGCCCACCCAGGCGATCCGGCGCGTCGACGGCAAGGGTCGGCACACCACCACCTGGCGGGCCCTCGTACCCATCCCCGGTGGCGGTGCGGTGATCGACACGCCCGGTGTCCGGGCGGTCGGCCTGCTGGACGGCGCGACCGGGCTCGACCGGGCGTTCGCCGACATCGCCGGGCTGGCCGAGGGTTGCCGGTACGCCGACTGCGGCCACGACGGCGAGCCGGCCTGCGCGGTCCGGGAGGCGCTGCACACCGGCGAACTCTCCACCCGTCGGAGGGAGAGCTGGCGGCGGCTGCAGGGTGAGGTGGCCCACGAGCGCCG
>NZ_JAGPXY010000173.1 GCF_018070325.1 Micromonospora sp. H61 | reverse complement strand
GGTAGAGGGCGATGTCGTGCTCTTCGGCGTGGTCGAGGAACGCGCCGGCCTGCTGTGGGGTCCAGACCATGACTGGGCTGGGCCGCTCGCCGGCGTCGCGCCACCGTTGTACGGCTTTGGTGGTCCATACCCGGGCTTTGGGGCGTACCCCGGAGGGCAGTTCGATGTGGGCGGCGGGGTTGAAGTCGATGAGCCGGTTGTTGCCGCGGCGGATGGCGTCGTTGAGTGCCTTGCGCAGGGTGGCGCGGATGCGGTGCATGCTGGCCGGTTTAGTGGTGCGCAGGCCGCAGACGCTGGCGCGGGTGGCGGGGTCGTCGCTCTGGCGGGCGATCTCGATGGCGGTGCTGCCCTCGGCGATGGCGGCGAACATGGTCTCGACGTGTGCTCCACCCGTAGTTTCACCAGGGCGATGGCACCGAGGTGCGGGACCAGGTGGACGCGGATATGCGACTCGTAGGCCAGCAACGTGTTGGGTTGGACGCTGCTGAGGCTGCGGCGGGATGCCAGCCATGACTGCAGGTACTCGCCGACGGTGGTCGTGACGGTGGCGGGCAGTCCGGCGCGGACCCGCCGGGCGATGGTGTCGCGGTCCGGCAGTGGTGCGCCGGCGGTGACGGCGAGGAGCATGTCGGCGATCTCGGCGGCGACTGCCTGGTCGTCAGCGGCGAGGGCGAGCAGGGCTTTGGCATGGTCGCGGTCGCCGGTGGCGGCGTCGCGGGTGTCGAAGGTGCTGCGGCGTAGTTGCCGGCGCGCCTGGCCGGGGTGGGTGGGCAGTTCGAGTTGGTAGGCCCACCTGCCGTGGGTGGCATTCCACGCTCCGCTCGCGCGGCGGATAAGGGGGCAGCGATTGCCGAGTTTGCGGCCCTCGCCGTCTCGGCACGAACAGCGTTTGAAGACCGAACCTGTCCTACTCGGGTGTGTCCCTCGGGTCGGTCGTGCGGCAGTAGGTGGTTGCGGGTTGGGTCGGGGGTGATCCGGGATTGTCTTTCGGCCTGGGATTGGGTCGTGTTCCGGTGCTGGTGCCGACGGCTCGCCGTGGTGGTTGGGCGGTAGGTGTAGGGCGTGGAGGATGGCCGCAACAGGCACGCGGTAGCGGCTGCCGAATCGGAGCACAGGCAGGGGGAACTGGCCGGACTTGGCCAGGTCGTACGCGACCGAACGAGACAGCCCCATGATCCGCGCAGTGGTCGTCAGATCGGTAACTGCGCCCAAGGCGCTGATTCGCTCACCAGTCCAACTGTTGTCCTGGCCGTCGCCGCTCGGCCCAGGCAGTGATACCGGTCCGAGAACATGTTCCGAGGTCTTCATCGCAGAGTGGCCCGCCCAATGACCAAAAGAGTCGATTCCTGACAGCGAATGGAGGTCAACGCCAAGCGAGGGTCTTCTGCGAGACAGAGCGTCGACGACTACGGGAAGCCCGCTACTCCCTGTAGATAGTTCGAACCAAGCACTGACAGTGTGTGGTGAAAGTCAGTGGCAGGTGCACCGCATCCCCCCGAGTCGGATATCTGACCTCGATTGGTCGGTCGGGCACTTAGCGACTCTTGTCGGCGGGACGCTGTTGGCCGAGTGATCGATGTGTGGGCCGTAGTGGCTCGGGCTAGCGTCGTCGATCTAGTGCAAGTTTGTGGGAGATGAGCTGTGGGATATCGCTTCAACGCTCCGCCGAATTGGCCAACCCCGCCGCAGGGTTGGGCACCCGGTCCTGGGTGGAACCCGGACCCGGCATGGGGACCTCCGCCGCCGGGGTGGCAGCTATGGATCGCCGATGCACCGATCGCCGCGCCCGTACTGCAGCCACTACCTGCTCCTCCCGTGGAGGCCTCTCCCATGCCACAGACCGTCCCGCCGCAACGCGCCGACGATCCTGAGATTCCGCTGTTCGGGGCGCGGACTAAGGCACGCGAACTTGCTGCGGAGGTGACACATCTCAGAGCGGAGCTGGAGCGGGCCCGGCTAGAGATGAACCGCCTCGGAGTACTGCCCGCGGCAGAGCTCGAGCAGTACAGGGAACGGCTGACGCGAGAAATCACTGAACAGACCGCCGCAGCCCAAGCGCAGAAGGCTGACCTGGAGCGCCAGCTGCGGGACCTTAGTCTGCAGGTCGTGGTGACCGAGGAGACGGCGCTGCTGCAGGAGGCTGGCGTCTACGACTACCGGCACCCCCTGTCAGACGCGGTCGCATACCAGAGCGCACTGGCTGGGCTGCAGGCCAAGATCAAGAACATGGCTAAGCGGGAAGGCGGCGCGGTCCTCGCCGCGACTGGCTGGACGGTGAACGGCTCAGCTGCCGAAGGGCGGGTGATGGTCCGGGACTTCTCCAAGCTGCTGCTGCGGGCGTACAACGCCGAAGCCGACAACCTGGTACGGGGCCTGAAGCCCTACAAGCTCGCCTCGGCGGTCGAGCGCCTGGGCAAGGTCGCTGCGACGATCGCCAAGCTAGGCAAGACGATGCACATCCGCATCTCGGAGGACTACCACCGGCTGCGGGTCCGGGAGTTAGAGATCACGGCTGACCACCAAGCAAAGCTCGCCGAGGAGAAGGAACGCGAGCGCGAAGAGAAGGCGCGACTGCGCGAGGAGCGACGGGTTCAACAGGAAATCGACCGCGAGCGTGCCCGTCTCGACAAGGAACGTCAGCACTACGCCAACGCCCTCGCCGCCCTGCAAGCTAAAGGCGACGTAGACGGCGCCGCCCAGATGCAGGAGCGGCTGTCGCAGATCGACACCGCCATCGAAGACGTGGACTACCGAGCCGCCAACGTCCGCGCTGGCTACGTGTACGTCATTTCAAACCTGGGAGCCTTCGGCGAGAAGGTAGTCAAGATCGGCATGACCCGCCGCCTCGACCCATTGGACCGGGTCCGGGAACTCAGCGACGCCTCCGTCCCCTTCAACTTCGACGTCCACGCACTCTTCTTCTC
>NZ_JAGPXY010000172.1 GCF_018070325.1 Micromonospora sp. H61 | reverse complement strand
CGAGCTGCACCAGGTCATGCGCACTCCATAGGTTCTCCAGTTCGGCACGCAGCGGAAGCCACGGAACGATCGACCGGCCTAGAAGCAGGATGCGCGCGCAGGCAGGTTGATGAAGAAGCGCGTTCGACAGCAACCAGGTCAAATGGCTCATCGGCCAGCGGTCGGCGTAGTCGACAACAAGCAGGACACCGCTGTAGCCGTCAAGTCGCAGGTCCACGCTGCCAGCCGGCGGCAGCACGGCACCCACACCGTGCGTCACCGTCACGATCTTCCATCCTTGTACCCGGCTCACGGCGGCGATCTCGGCTGCCAAGCGGGACTTGCCGCTGCCACCGGGGCCACCGATCCAACGCACCGCAATACGCGCTGTGCTGTCCCGCCAGCGCACCAAGTCGTCGATCTCGTCGTGCCCGACAAAGTCGACGATCCGGAAGCGAGCGTTGAGCAGACGGCTCGGCTGTTCGAGGAACCAGTCGCCGGCCGGCTCGGCCGGGGCATCCGGCGAGGCAAGGTGATAGACCGGTCCGCGATCGGTGAAGATGAGCAGATCGGCACCTATTACCCCATAGGCGTACCCGGCTGACGCGGTAACCCGCTGCTCGTTACTCATGTCCGATCGTCCGGCCCCTCACCGGTCCGCCGCGGCGGGGGCACGTCCGACGGGGGCCTATCGTGGTTCACGATATTGCCGCCGATGACACCCTGTGCGATACCGCCGTGAGCGGTGATGTGTTGGACGTTCGCCGGCGGATTCACTTCGTCCTGGTCGTGGCGGCGAACACGGTCGAACAGAACAAGCGCGACGCCCAATGCGCCAATCGGCAAAGCCAGCACATTGGCCCAGCCGACCCAATGGTCGAAGGCGGTGTCGCTGCCGGCGCCCGCCGCCTTCCACACCACCCACAGACCCACCACGACAATCGCGATAGCGAGCAGGAACCAACCCGCAGACGCCACGAAGTTCCGTCCCCTGGACATACCCTCCATGATGCCCGCAGCTGACGAGTTCACCCACCCGGCCACTCACCCGGCGCCCCGACTGGTGCAGCGGCCCCTGCCGACGCTGGACTCTGGCCTCGTGCGCTTGATCACCCGGCGGGCGCTGTACCCGCAACCGCCCGCCGGGCGCCAAGCGGTTACCACCAGGTGCCGCGCATCGTAGGCGGCTAGAAGCGTGCGGATGATCAAGTGTCCGATCGCGAACTGCGCTCCAACCGGGACTTCCGACGAGTGGATGCCACATGCCACCCTCGACAGCGTTACTACCTGCTCTCTCGGAGCCGCCGATGGCCGTCACGCCCATAACCAACATTCTTCGGGAGTACTTAGGAAGTGAATCCCTCATCCCGGACCGGCTGCTCGAGTTGTCCCCACGCGACCTTGATGTAAGTGAGTTCTACCGACTGGTCCACGGGTGGTCAGAGGTGTTTGAGTTCCCCTTGGTCGGTGTAGGCGAGCTCAGACCTTGGCATACACGCCCTCTCGAGGACTGGAGCGGCAAGATCGAAGGCGAAGAGTTCTTCACGCCGCGTTGGGACACTCCGCCGCTCTACCGATGGCCGTGGGACGACACCTCGCAGGCTGCCTTCATCGACGCCATCAAGCTGCACTGCCTCTACTTTGAAGGCGTGGCCGTTGAGATGCCGCGATGCGGATGGATGGATGCCAAGGCCATTCTCGATCTTATCGTTGCCTGCGGCCACTTGGCGCTGCTGATCGACGCTGGCATCGTCGTCGTCACTCCATCGATTCCGCTGCTGTTGCCTCGCCACTCACGGGTTCTCCTCGAAATGCAGCAGGAGAGCCGCGAGATCATGCCGACTCTCGGGGCTTCCATCAAGATGCGATGGCACGGATACGACCTGTGGAAAATGGCCAATGATGACGACCCTAGGGACGGAGGCCCAGGCGACAGGCTGCTGGCCAGCCTTTACCCAATCCTGCAGGATCTGCGCCTGTCGACGATCTTTCCCGACGTCGACCCTGCGCTCTGCCAGCAACAGCTCGACCTTCTTCGCCGGATTCGTGACAAAGTTGCTAATGCCACACCGTTTGATCGCATCGATGCCTCAGTGGCGTTCAGCACTTTGACCAGCTTGCCAGTGCCCAGCTACCAGCTGACTATGCCCGATTTGGTGGCAATCAGAAGCTACGGTCAGTTCGAGACCTTCCGTGCCGGATTGCGTGAAGGCCTCGCGCTGGCCTCAGGGCTCACTCGCGACGATTACTTAGACCCCGATTCCAAGGCACTTGCTGTCATCCGCGAAGGGATCGCCAACGCCCAACGGGAGGCCAAGCCGGACCCCGCCACACTCTCCGGCCGCCGCCAAGGCGTCGTCGACCTAACCATCGCTACCGCCACGGGCACCATCGGCACCCTCGCCAGCAACCCAATCCTCGGCGCCGCCACCGGCGCCGGCGCCTTTTTCCTAACCCAACTCATCCAATGGGCAAAGTCCCGCACCGACAAGGGCGCCGCCGCGTTCACCCGCCACCTGGCCGTTTTCGACGAGCAAAGGCTCTAGCTCGACAACATGGATGCGCCGACCGGTCCTCAACTGGCGGAGGAGTTGTTCACCGGCCGCGCCAGGTTGAAGTGTCAGGGGAAGAGCTCGACCGGGTCGGGGCTCCGTCCTGTCCTGGCCGGCGTTAGCGTTCGGCGGCGGCGAGGCGTTCGCGGGCCAGCCGTAGGAGCCGCTGCGCTGAGCGGAGATTGACGCCGAGGGCTTGGGCGAGTGTCGCGCCGGTCATCTCGGTGTCTGTGGCGTGGATGGCGGCGATTGCGTCGTCGACGGTGGGGACGGGGCCGGGTTTGCGGCCGGCGCCTCGCCGACGATCCCGAATGCATCGGCGGTCGTGAGCCTGCCGGACGCGGCGACCTGCCCCTCAAGGTCGAGAACGATAGCGGTGACAACACCGCCGGAGGTCTGAAGCCGTGCGGTGTACGGCGATGGAGGAGTTGTGTCGGAGTCGGCCCGGTAGGTCGTCGTCATGAGGTAGCCGGTGTCGGCCGGCTTCCACTGTGGCGGGAGAGCGGCACCGGCGCCCACATCACCGAGGG
>NZ_JAGPXY010000171.1 GCF_018070325.1 Micromonospora sp. H61 | reverse complement strand
ACTACAAGGAGTGCCAGTCCGCAGCTGCAAGCGTGCGATGCTGGCTGCTACGCGACCTAAAGGGTGATATGCGGAATGATGGCGAGCGGAGTGCGAACTGATGGCGCCTAGTAAAGGGGATGCTCGGCGGTCCATGATCAAGGTGGTCTATTTTGACGAGGAATCCGCCTCGGATTATCTCGACATCACGGCTGGCGGGAAGGCTATGTCGACCAGTGAGCAGGTCAAAGAGCGGACGAAGAGGGTCCACGCGGAGGTCGACGCGAAGGTATCGGCGAAGCTCGGCTGGCTGCCGTTCCTAGGTGTTGCTGGAGAGACTGGAGCCGGGTTTGCTGGTTCCCGTGCGGGTAAGAGCATTCTTAGCAAGACCCTCTCGAACACAATTCTCACCGACTATCTTGCAGCGGTCGACGACGACGATCGAATTATGAGGCTGGTTGACCTTCGTGTGACGGCGCCCGAGGGTTCGATGGCGTATATGAAGATGTACACGCCATATATGATCATTGCTAAGACCGACGAAACGGGCGTGGATCTAGCTCGGCTGGATGAAGCCCTTGAAAGTGCGAAGGGCTACTACGAATTGCTCGGCGCGCATACGGGAAATGGTTCGAAGTGCGTGCTGCGGTTCAATATCAGGGCTTTCCGAAACAATTATGGGCTCACCGATCTTGGGCGAATGCGACTTGTCTTTCATGGCATTCTCGTCGGTGAGGCCACTGAAGATGGGCTCGGCATCGAATCCGAAATGTCTAACGACGCCACGGCGCAAACGATGACCGCACTGGAACTGCTAGATGATTCCCGCGCCGCCGCCAATCGAACGCTTCTCGACGTTTACGACGTGCTATTGGCGGGCGTTGAATATGCCGAGTGACACGAAGGTAACTGTCTACTATGGCCCTCTGTCGTGGTTTGACGAGCAGGTCGAAGATCTGCCGTGCGACAGTCTCATGGAAATCGTGTACGCGCGCGACGAAGTGAACCGTCAGCTCAAGGTCATCGTCCCCGGCCAGCAGGAGAACGAACCGGAGGAGCGAGAGCGGTCGGGGCACGTGGTGGCGGAGTCAGGCGACTACGCCAGCCTAAACGAGCACGCGATCACCAACTTCGCGGGGTTCATTCGCTCCATTGATCCAGAGTGCCTCCATCTACATAATCCGCCGGCTCACGTGCATGCGCAAATGGAGCGGACCGCCAAGGCTATCGATGTGAAGCGGTACGAATACCCGATGGTGACTCGGGATACACTTATCCGCTTCCGCAATGGCTTCGGCAGCCACCTGGTCGGCCAGGCGGCCGTGAAGGAAACGCTCCTCGCCGCGCTGTACCCGCTGACCACGCGGCGACGAACGAAGCCTGTCGTGCTGATGTTCTATGGTCCTTCCGGCGTTGGCAAGACCGAGACTGCACAGTTTGTCAACGACCTTCTCGGCGGTACGCTCCTGCGCAAGCAGTTTTCAATGTTTCACAGTGACAAGTTTGCTTCGTATTTGTTCGGCGGCATGCATGGCGAACCATCTTTCGCCCATGACCTATTAGACCGAGAATCTGGCGTCATCCTAATCGATGAGTTCGACAAGGCTAATTCGGTTTTTCACAGTGCCTTCTACCAGCTGTTTGACAGCGGTGTTTTCGAAGACAAGAATTATAGCGTTAAAATCGGTCCGTCGCTAATTATCTGCACCTCGAACTATGGGTCCCAGAACGAGATTCGAGAGGCGCTCGGCGACGCCCTTTATTCTCGATTCGACTCGCTAGTGGCTTTCGAGCCCCTCTCTCGGGACGAGATCCTTCAGGTGGTAGAACGAGTGGTCAAGGCGCGATTCGCGGAGCTTTCCTACGAGGAGCAAAAGTATTTGGACGTGGACTTTCTGATGGCGCGAATGGGGCTGTTCGCCGAAAATTCGACCAACGTCAGAAAGCTCGGCAAGATCGTCGAGGAACTCATTTCGTTAATACTCGTAAGAGCACTTCTCCGTGAAGAGCCCGAGCTGGAATAGCTTTCACCGGGCACTCGAATGGCTCATAGCTATCCTGTGGTTGAAGCCTATTCCGCCTAACGTTAGAACCGCTCAGCGAGGCGCGTGAGTTGCGGTGGAGGGCGTCCGAGGCTGGGAAGTAGTACTATCGACATTCAAGGAATCTTAGGCTCCTAGTGATCGAGGTAGGGGTTCTGCTGTCATGCCCCCGCGCGCAAGCACGATCGTCGACCCGCGTTTCGCAGCTGAGCTGCGGCGGCTTCGCGACGCGCGAGGGCTGTCTCTTCGGCAACTCGCCGCCGCCGTCAACTATGGTAAGAGCCTCGTTCACCAGCTTGAAAATGGACAGACGAAGCCAACGGTAGACGTAGCGATCCGGCTCGACGAGGCATTGCAGGCTAACGGTGTTTTGGAGATGCTGGTCGTTGATGCCCCAGATGGGGACGACCGTTTGGCGTACGTGACTACGCATCCCGGTCGGGTGGATCGTGCCACTGGGGAGGCGCTCGCTGGCCTTCTTGCTGGCTACCGTCGGCTGGAGGATGCAATCGGATCAGGACCGATCATGGGCCCGGTCCGCGCCCACCTCGACACCGTGACCGGTCTGCTCACCGGTTCTCCGCACGACGTGCGGCCGCGCATTGTCGACGTGGCTGGGCAGTGGGCGCAGTTCGCGGGTTGGCTGTGCATCGCTCGGGGAGAGGTGCGCGCCGCCAAGGTCTGGAACGCGAGGGCCCTGCACTGGGCCACTGAGGCCGGCAACACGGATCTTATCGCCACCGTACTGTCCTTTCAGGGGCACCAGGCGGAGTTACGGCACGACCTCCCGACCATGATCGAGCTGTCGCGGGAGTCGCGGCGGGACGAGACGGTGAACGCGGCCCTACGCGCTTACTGCGCAGGCCAGGAGGCCAGAGGTCTAGCCATGGCCGGAGCATCTAGCGTTGACGTACTCGCGCGGCTGTCGGAGGCGTCCGACCTCTCGGCTCAATCAGCAGAGGAACCTTTGTCTCCATGGGGCTACTGGTATACACCATCCTTTTTCGCCGTCCAACAAGGGAGCGTCTGGCGGTATCTTGGTGCTGCGGACAGCCGCGCCAACGACCGGGCGCTGGAAATG
>NZ_JAGPXY010000170.1 GCF_018070325.1 Micromonospora sp. H61 | reverse complement strand
CGACGCGTTCGAAGCGTTCACCCGTGCCGTGTTCGCCGATGGTGCGCTGCCCGAGAACACCAAGCAACTCATCGCCGTAGCCGCCGCCCGCGCCACTCAATGCCCCTAGTGCATCCAAGGACATACCCGCCTGGCTTCACGCAAGGTCGCCAGCCCGCAGGAGATCATGGAGGCGATCTGGGTGGCCGCCGCGATGCGCGCTGGAGGCGCCTATGCGCACTCCACCCTGGCGCTGTATGCGCTCACCCATCAACGCGAACCTTCCCTCAGCTGGATACGCACACCCTTGAACCTCTCCCGTTGACGACGGTCGGGCACGGCACCGCCTCCCAAACGGAGCTGGCGGGTCTGCTGACCACTGCCGGCCTGCGCCTGCTGGTCGATGTACGCCGCTACCCGGGCAGCCGCGCGCACCCGTACACCGGCCGGGAGGCACTCGCCCGCTGGCTGCCCGCCACCGGCATCCGGTATCGCTGCGACGAGCGGCTGGGCGGCCGTCGGTGCCTGCCGGCCGACTCACCGGACACGTGGTGGCGGGTAGACGCCTTCCGCGCCTACGCATCCCACATGCGCACCACGCAGTTCCAGGAGGCCGCGGAGGAACTGATCGGCGACCTGCGTGCCGGCCCTACCGCGATCATGTGCGGCGAGACGCTCTGGTGGCGTTGTCACCGCCGTCTGATCGCGGACCACCTGACCGCAGTCCGTGGATGCACGGTGTGCCACCTCGATCATCGCGGCCGGCTCACCGGCCACTGGGTAGCCCCCGGTGCACGGCTTAGCTCAGCTGGCGTGTTGGTGTGTGACGCACCGTAGACATCGTCCGATCCGGCGCAGCACCGCCGGCCATGGCAGCGGCCCAAACGTGAGGTCGCCCAACAGCCGCGTGACGGTTATGCCGGTCATCGTGGCGCCACGGTCGGCGTTCACGGTCAACAGGTCGAAAGTCGACGCCTCCGTGGGAGACGCGTCAGCGATCAGCGCCTCGACGAGGTGTCCGGCACACCGCGAAGCTTCTCGCCCGGCCAGAACCTCAACACACCGCCTGCGCCACACACCGTCGCTCCGCCCGGTCTGCGGCCGTGGCGCATGCTCCGTTCGGTGCTCGCCTCAGGCCGGACCCGCGTGCCCGGCGACGAGCGGAGTATCCAGTCCCACACGGCCGAGCTTGGCCGCCCCGCCGGGGGAGTCCAACGCCGTTGCCTTTCCCGGCAGCGGCTCGGCGAAGAACCGGGCGTTGTCCGCGGTGAACACCGACCACTGCGCGGGAAGGTCGTCCTCGTAGTAGATCGCTTCCACCGGACAGACCGGCTCGCACGCGCCGCAGTCCACACACTCGTCGGGGTGGATGTACAGCGCCCGGTCTCCTTCGTAGATGCAATCCACCGGGCATTCCTCGACACAGGCCCGGTCGACGACATCGATGCAGGGCTCCGCGATCACATACGTCACGCCGACCTCCTCGGTGCACGGGTGAAGTGCTCAACGATTTTAGACTATCAGCATCAGTTCTATTATGATGGTGGGGTGAGCAATGACGATCGAGCGGATGTGCGTAGCCAGACGCATGGGGCGTTGGCCGTCGCCAGTCGGCTACGACTACTGGACGCGCTGCGTGCCGCCGACGGCCCGCTCGACGTGCGTGAGCTGGCCGCGGCGTGTGGCCTGCACGTCACCACGGCCCGCTTCCATCTGGACGTCCTCACTGACGCCGGGCTGGTGACCAGCCGGGCCGTCCAGTCCGGTACACGCGGGCGACCTCGACGGCTCTATCTGCCGGCCAGCCGCGCCGTCGCCGGCGGGCAGACCGGCTACGAACTGCTGTCCGGGATCCTCGCCGCGCGTTGGGCCGGGGACAGTGAGCAACGGGCGCGGCGGGCCGAACAGGCCGGCTGGGATTGGGCCGGACACCAGGAACCGGGACCGGCGGTTCCCGCCGCGACGCTGGCCGAGGCGGCGGTACACGTGAACGCGGTGTTCGCGGAGTTGGGCTTCGAGCCCGATCTCGTCCGCGACGGTGACAGCCTGGAGATCCGGCTGCATGCCTGCCCGTTCCGCGCGGTCGCTATAAAACACCCGGACGTCGTCTGCTCGATGCATCGGGGTCTGCTGCGGCGGGCTCTGGCCGACGTTGATGCCCCGCCCGCCGCGGTCAGTCTGCAACCGTTCGTCCAGCCGCATCTGTGCCTCGCCCGGATCACTCCCGTGACCGCGCCGTCCCCCGGGCGACAGATCCCGCCGTCGACCGGCTCCGGAGGCAAGCCGTGACCGCTCGCCTGGCTGCCGTGGTGCTTCTCGCTGTCCCGTTCGTCTGGCTCGGCATGGTCCTGGCGATCTCGTTCCTGGAGACCCCGTTGAAGTTCCGGGCGCCGGGCATCACCCTGCCGCTCGGGCTCGGCATCGGCCGGCTGGTCTTCCGGGCGCTCAACGCCGCGGAACTCCTCCTCGCCGCCGCGCTCACACTGGCGGTGCTCACGAGCACTGCCGGCAGATCCACCATCGCGGGCGTCCCGACGACCGTGCTGATCGGGCTCTGGGCGCTCCTGGTCGTCCAGGTGGCGGTGTTACGCCCCCGCTTGGACCGTCGTGCCCACCAAATCATCGGCGGGCAGGTACCACCACGATCGCGTCTTCACCTGGCCTACATCGCCGCCGAATGCGCCAAAGTCATTCTCCTGCCCACGCTCGGGATCGTGGTCGCCCTACGGCTCATGCCATGAGTCCGCCACCCGATGCCGGGTCCCCCGGCCAGCGCGCCGACCGCAATCCGCACGGTCCAGCGACCATCGGCCCGGCCGTGTTCAACCACCACGACGATCCCGTCACCTGGACCCATGGACGTCAACGTTTGCCCCGGGCGTGCGCGATGCGCCATCCGATCAGGCAGTCGAGACAACAGCACGGCAACGCTGTGAGAAAGGCCCACGCCATGACCGCAGAACTCCACCGGCAGCCACTGACCAGCGGCGCGCTGCCCAGCCAACTGGTCGACCTGGACCCCGCCGAGACCCAGGAATGGCGGGACTCCCTCGACGCGGTCGTAGAACACGCCGGAGCCGATCGGGCCCGGTATCTGATGCTCAGCGTGCTGCAGCGGGCCCGCGAACAGCACGTCGGCGTTCCCGGACTGCAC
>NZ_JAGPXY010000169.1 GCF_018070325.1 Micromonospora sp. H61 | reverse complement strand
TGCTCGGCACTCATCCGCTCACCGACGAGGATCGGACCTTCGCGCCGGCCTCTGGTGGAGACCACGCTGTGTCCGAGGTCGAGGCTCGAGATCTCGTCGAGCGAGTCGAGACCACCTGGGTCGAGGGTGAATTTCGACTCTCTAAGAAAGAAGAATCTGCCCTTGGGCTGCCCGACATGGTCCGGATGCGCCGAATCCGAAACCAGGAGTCAGGGGTTCGCCTGGAACTGCTTGTCGACGCTCCCGAGGATGAAAACCTCCGTGATCTTGAGGCTCGATCGCTCGCCGACCTGAAACGCATCGCAGGCGGACACGGGGTCTCGGCTGTTGCTGACGCCAGGTCCAGGAGTAGTTGGGTGACGGCACTGGACCAGTTCGCCGCCACCCGGCCGCGAACGCAGGCGTGGATCGCGGCCAGTAAGGATGTCAGTGCAGCGCTGCCGAAGTTTCTACTCTTCGGCGACGCTGAATCAGCCGAAGCCGCGATCAAGGCGGCGTTGAATAGTCGCTACAGAGCCCATCTTGAGGACGAGGATCTCAAGCAGCGAGTGCGAGACTTGGAGGCGGAGCTCGGCCGTCGGGTTCGCGAGGACGCGCAGGGGCTCGTCGAACACATTCAACAGCGGTGCCCGGACCTGGTCCGCGTAGACGTCGAGCCGAATGTGTCCTTCACCTCTGGCCTGCGATCCACCAAGCTACTGCTGGCCCGCACTAGCGGTGAAACGGTTAGCCTCAGCACTGTGGGAGCGGGAAGAAACCGCCGTATCAGCCTTGCCGTCTGGGAGTGGGCAAGCGAGCTCCTTAAACGAGATGCGGAGAGTCACCCTTCTCCTGACGACCAACAGCACGTCGTCTTGGCGTACGACGAACCTGACACTCACCTTGACTACCTTCAGCAACGGCGTGTAATGGCGCTCATACGCGAGCAGTGCTCCGTCCCTGGTGTCTCGATGGTGATAGCAACACACTCCATGAATCTGATCGACGGTGCGGCAATCGAGGACATTGTTCACCTAAGGCTTGAAGGTGAACGCACGCGGATAAATCGGCTGCTGTCCGACCTGGACAACGACGCGAACGGGCAGTACCTCGCCGATGTTGCTATCGCGTTGGGGCTGCGCAATACGGTATTGCTTCACGAGCGATGCTTCGTAGGCGTAGAAGGTGTAACGGAGCAACTGTCATTCCCGATGCTTTTCCGCCTCAGCACGGGCCGGCCAGTGCACGCGGCAGGGATCGTGATCGTTGGATGCCACAATAACGAAGGCGCGCTAAAGTTCGTCGGATACCTGGCCCGGTCGAAGCGACAGGTGATGCTAGTTATTGATGCAGACAGTCGAAGGAACAACAAGATCTTCAGTGATGCGAACCTGGCAAAGGAGGGTATCGACATCGTCAATCACGTTCGTTTACTGGGCACGCCTGACAAAGAATTTGAGTGCATCTTCACGAACGAGCAGTGGTGCGATGTGGCGAACCTGGTGTGGCCGCGCAACGACGGAAAGTCTTGGGATCTGGAATCGGTCGAATCGCTGCGGGCTGGCAAGTTCAGTACTTCGCTACTGAACTTGTTTAAAGAAGGAAGCGATATCGGTCCCACCTCGAAGGCGTCAATGATGTACGAGATGGCCCGAAGTCTCAAGACGCCTGCAGAGGTTCCGGCAGAACTCCGCGACACGTTTCTGCAGTTGGAGAAGCTAGCTGCCCTTGATTCGTAATGTTCGCCGCGCGAGCATTCGCGCCCGCCGCTGAGCAGCAGTCGGGGCCTCCCACGTGTGCCACCCCTTCGAAGGGGCCCACCGTTGGGCATGCTCGCGTTCAGGCGTTCCGCACCAGCGGCAGGAGTTGGGTTGGGGTGGAACGGCATGGCGCACGCGGTGCGCGGCAGACGACACGATGCCCCTCCCTCCGCAGGTGCTCATACCATCGCACGGTTGTACGACAGTTTCTAGCCGACCTCTGAGAAAACGCCTGGTCAGGGCCACTCTCGGCTCGTAGGTCGGGATCTGCGCAAACGGACTATAGTCGCAATATTCCACATCGGTCACGCGCCCGGCGGATAGACGCACTGAACCGCAGAATCACGCAACTTTGCCCCGTCATGGTCGGTTGGGCAGGTAGGGACGAACGGCGTCGCCCCGGATCCCGTACAGATCGAGCAGTAGGTTCAGGTCGGTGAGCCTGATCCCTGACTGTCCAAGCTCGACTCTGCTGATCTTGCTTGCTGCCGCGTCGATGACTGCAGCCGCCTCGTCCTGCGTCTTGCCTGCACCTTCGCGAGCCCGCTTGAGGGCAAGTCCGAGCCGCCGTCGCTGGATCGTCGGGTTCACCACCGGCTGATTATGGCCCGACCGTCGGCGAACATCGCGACACGCCGCGAAGAGGTTCCCAAAATAGGAGTCCAACTCTTAGCCTTGTTGTGCTTCCAAAATAGGAGTCCACCTTTGGAGCTTCATGGGATCGCGGGTGCCGTACGACGACTATCTGCTGGCGGTGGCGCTGACTCTGGCGCGACGGCACCGGCCGGTCTGGTCGTGGCGGCGGTGGCGGCGGATCTGTCGATGTGGGGCAGACCTGCCGTGCCGAGCCAGGCACCGCATCCCGATCCGCCGAGGCTTCTGGCCAGGGGAGGAGCAGGAGTGACCACGCACGGCCCGGTTCTTCCGGTGTGGACCTGCGGCGGGTGCGCCATGCCCTGGCCCTGCCGGACCCGGCGCACCGAGCTGCGTGCCGAGTTCGAGGGCGCACCTGTGTCGTTGGGCCTCTACATGGGGTCCTACCTGGTCTGGGCGGCCGAGGATCTGACCTGGGTGCCCGCCGGGCTGCTGCACCGGCGCTTCCTGGGCTGGGTCCGGTGAGCCGCGCCCGGCGGGACGCGCAGGGAAGCCGGCTCGATCACTTGATGCTGAGTAGTTGTGGACGACCCGTTCTGACTACTCAGCATCAAGTGATCTCGGCGATGACGGCGGAACCGGGCTACTGGCTCGCTCGCTCGGCGGCGCGTACGGCGTTGCGGAACAGCATCGCGACGGTGGTCGGCCCGACCCCGCCGACCCGGGGCGTGATGGCGCCGGCTACCTCGGCGCACGCTTCGTCCACGTCTGGTAGGAGGCGCCGCCCGTCGTAGCGGACGCCGGCGC
>NZ_JAGPXY010000168.1 GCF_018070325.1 Micromonospora sp. H61 | reverse complement strand
CCGCCCATAGCCACCAGCCAACGTCGGCGCGGCCTGTCACTGGCTGGATGGGCCACGCGTCAACCTGCCTGATGTTGATGCGCGAGTCGCCGCTGGTCAGGCGTGCTTCCACTCGTCCACCGAGTAGGGCACTAGTCGCCTGCACAGAGGGTGGTGCCGTCGCGGTCGCGCCGGGTCGTGTCGTCATCGTCGAGTTCACGCAGGGATCGGCGCGGGCATCGGGCCCGCAGAGGAAGACCCTCAGGGGAAATTCCGTGTCCACGGATACCCGGGGGGGAGTGATGGAGTAGAGCGTGCCGTCGAAGAGTGCCTGTCGTTCCTTTTCGATCGTCGCGCGATACCGGAGCTGGTCGGAGTTCGGCGGCTCCAGAGGAGCTGGTAAATGTTGAGACCCCCGCCCGCCAAACACGAGAGCGGCGGCGGACACAACGCTCAGGACGATACCTACCCACACGCTCCAAGGCGGCGGCCTGTAACCGGGAGAGCGGAGGCGACCACTGCCTGGTGGCGTGCGCCAAAGCCGCCGACGAAGTGATGGTTGCCGGCGCTTCCGACCCTGCTCACTACGCATGCTACTCGGCACGCTGACCTCCCTCGACGACCCGTCTAACCAGTGTGGAACAGCCTTGCACGCCAGAGAGTAGGCGATCGATCACGAAGCGCGAACACCCTGGGGCGCGTCGCCGCAGGGTCGGCTCGGTGCCGTCGAGGTACACGCGCAGCAGGGCCGGGCAGGAACTTCGGTGGGTTGATCAGCGACCACCGCCTGCTGAGCCGGTCGCTCGGGTGCTGGTGCAGCGGTGTGGCGCCAGCCGGGTCGGCGGCGGCCGGCTGAGAGGTCAGGCAGGATCGCCAAGTGGCATACCGAGGTCAGCAGGGTTTTTGCCGCTCTCGACAGGAGACCCGGCGTCGTTCCCGAGTCGCTCCGCGAGCGCTCCGACGGCCGCTCCTACCTGCATCTAGCGTCGACAATCCTGAGTCTGAGTAGAGAAGTCGAGTTCGTTCGGTGTCGTCGTGTCGGCTAGCTGACCGGTCCTGGTGGTGGGCACGGCCGGGCGGCAGGATGCGCGGATGGCCGTGAACTGTCAGCTTTCCCTGCTCGCGAAGTGCCGGCTGGAGATCCGCTCGGACGTGCCTGGGTGGGCTGGCGGGAAACCTCGACGGACGACGAGTTGTGGGAGCTCAACCGGGGACGGTGAGCCTTCGCCGTCCGCGTCGACAACGAGCGGTTCGCCACCCTGTCGCTCGCGGCCGCAGCCAGATGCCTGAGCACGCCGGTGGCCACGGTCAGCCCGACCATCCACCGCGACGACCGTGACCGAGGGCCACACGACATCCCCATCAGATCGCGCCCCGGCTATTGCCGGCAATACCGCCGCCGGCCCAACCGCAGAACGGGAGGGCCGGCCCGTCTCGATCGTGTTACCTCACCGCCCGGCCCGGACCGGGCTCTTCACCCACCACCACTCACTCGCTGACTGCCTGGTCGCATGCCGTGCCAGCGACGTCTGCCGCCGTCAGGTCCGTAAGCAGGGCCGTTGCCCCTCGAAGCAGGCCGGCGTATTGGGGCTGTCCGCCGGGCACCAGGTCGCGGATGAGGTCCGCGCTTTGCCCCGCGAGCTCCCGCGCCGCGGAAAGATCACGTTGGCCGATGTAGCGTATCCACGCTGCGGCGTAGAGAGCGCGGGCTAGGTGCGGGCGAGCATTCTCGGGTTCGGCTGTGTAGAGGTCACGCAGCAGGCTGAGGCCTTCGGCAGCAGTCTCGATCGCTTCGTCGTATCGCTTGACGTAGGACAGGCGAAAGCCGTGGTTGATCAGCGCGTCTGCCAAGTCCCAGCGCTGCGCGGCGTTCAGGATCCGGTGCAGCTGCACCGCTTCTGCGGTGACTCGATGTGCTTCGGACAGCCATTTCAGAGCTACCAGACATTTGTCGATCATCCCGAGAGTGCCGACCAGCCTCGTCACCGCGTCGAGGTCCGGGCTTTCAATATCACACAGGTCACGCTGGATGGCCGCCGACTGCTCGAGTGCCTCCAACGCAGGAATATCCCGGTCCATGTCATGGAGCCGGCCTCCCAGATCCCGCAGGGCGAGTGCCAGTTCGGCCCGGACATCGTCACTGTCGATCTCAGACAACACAGCAGTGCGCCACTGCGCCGCGGTGATCGCCTCCGATTCGCGTCCCAACATCTGCAAGACCACGTCGTGCTGGCGCATCAGGTTGGCGAAGGTCAGCAACTGCGCCGGCGAACGATCGGCGAACTGGCGCTGGTAGACGGCTGCCAGCTCGGTGATCAGTGACGCTGCTTCGGACCAGTCCTCGTCGGTGAGGCGGCGGCGCACGAGAAATTCCAGCGCTGCCTGCAGCACCGGATCGATGTTCTCCGGGTCCTGCACGGCAAGCGCACGCAACCATTCCAGTGATTCCTCGACGTACGGGATCCCTTCCCCGGCACGGCCGAGGTCGGCGAGGTGCGCCGCGTGCATGAGCAGAGCCCGGACGAGGGCTTCGGAGCCGGGCGCAGTCTGCCGCAGCAGGGCCAGGCGTTCCTCGGATGCCGCCAGTGCTTCGATGTTGCGGTCTTGCCGGCGTGCGGCATCGATGAGTTCGCCGAGGGCGGCGAGCACTTGTTCGGTGAGGCCTGCCGCTGTCGCAAAATTCACCGCCTGCGCCCGAGCGGTATACTCCTCGTCGGCAAGCCCGGCATGGTGCAGCTGTACTGCCAGATGGTGATGCAGGGTGACCGCGGTGGCGACGTCTGCGGTCGAGTTCTCTTCATAGTGGCGCATGAAACGGGAAACTGCGTCACGCGCCGACTCCAGCGCCTCGGTGTGGCGTTCGGCTGCCGCGAGGTAGGCAGCACGGTTATTGAGTGCTACCGCGAGGCGCTTTTCGTGGCGCCCGTCTGCTGCGGCGAGCTTGCGGTACACGGCAACTGTCGATGCGGCCACCTCGAGGGCGGCGTCGTTGTCGGCGTCCGCGGACAGATACGAACCGAGGTTGGTCAATGCCGTCGCGAGACGCACGTCGTGTTCGGCGGGATTCTGGTCGGCGAGTCGTCTGAGGATCCCGGTGGCCTCTTGGGCTAGCGGCACCGCAGCGGGCCTGCGGTCGGCCGCAGCGAGGGCGGAACACAAGTGCATGAGGGTGGTG
>NZ_JAGPXY010000167.1 GCF_018070325.1 Micromonospora sp. H61 | reverse complement strand
TGTCCGCGTTCGTAGCCGAGGTGCTCGGCCATCTCGGTCTCCAACGCACGTTCCAACACCGCGCCGATCATCTGCTGGATCAGACCACCCGGCCCGTCCACCGCCAGCCCTCGCCGGTCAGCATCGGCCAACAACGCGTCGATCGCCTCCGGAGCGAGCAGACCCGCGGCCTTCGCCGCAGCCTCGCTATCCACGATCACCGCCGGCGGCGCAGACGACTCAACACCGTCCACCGATTCCTGAGAAACATCCATAACTGTCATGAGTGAAACCCTCCCTGAACAGGCAAGACACATCCTGCCCGCCGATCGGGCCACCCCTCACCCACAGTTCATCTGACACGCCCCCCGCACGCGGCTGGTCACCAATGTGCGGCCGGCAACGGACATCGGTGGCCACCACATTGCGGCGTCGGCCGGGCTGTCGAGGTTGTCCAGCACCACCAGCCATCGCCGCTCGGTGTGCGCCAACCACGCCAACAGCCGGGTGGCCGCATCGGAATCGGCAACACTCGCCCCGGCAAGCCCAAGGACGGTCGCCGCCTCGGCATACCGAGCAACGATCGCGTCCCGGCTCGATGCTGTTACCCACACCAACAGATCCAACTGTCGGCGCTCGACCAACTGGCGAGCGAACCGCGCGGCCAACTGGGTCTTGCCCACCCCGCCCATTCCCGTCAAGATCTGTGCGCCCGCCGCCGTACGACCCGGCCTCGTCATCGTCCTTGCGTCGAAGCGCGGGCCGCGGTCCTGCAGCCAGGAAGCTGCCGAAGGTAACCGCCCAACCTGCGTGAGACCACTCGAGGTTGGTCCGAGCCGGTCGGCCGGCGGTCCGGTGCGCAACGCCAGGATGGCGGCAACCGTGCCGACCGCAGCCAGCAAAGCACTGACGATGCCCGCGATCCACCCGGCCTGCTCCACCGACACCCACTCGGGGTGAGGCACTGACCAGTCAAACGCCAGCCACCACACCGTCAGCGCCGGTAACACCGTGACAGCCAGAACCAGCGGCCAGCCGAGGCGCCTCCGACAACGCGTCCCCTGACGTCCGAAACCGTGAGTCACCAGTCCATCATCGCCCGTAGATGCGACAGATCCATGGTGCACTGTTGGTTGGTGAAATGGGGCGTGGATCGGGGTCCATCCACCGTGAATGCCGATACCTCGGTTGCTGGTGAAGGCGCGTGCGCGGGTCTGCTATGGAGGGGGCAGGGAACAGAGCTACCTGGACTCGATGTCAGGGCGGGTTCTTGACCGGTCGCCGTAACGAGTCCGGTAACGGCTCGAGGCTGGCAGCCGCGGAGTGGTTGGCATAAGGCAGCAGAGGGCGTCACGAAGGGCTGCCAATCTGTCCGCATCTGCGGCTGTATCAATCGGTTCTGGCATGCCGTGACAGAATGGTTGTAACTGGGGGTCAAGGGGTCGTCGGTTCGAATCCGGCCGTCCCGACCGATTGACCTGGGAAGATGAAGATCATCCCAGGTACCGGCGGTAACATCCGGTAACGGATGATCTTTGTTGGCGGTAACCACGTAGATGGTTGGCCGTCGTCGTGCGCGCTGAAGAACGCTCTGACCTGCCGCTTCATCTGCGCCCTGGATGAAGCGGCATTTTGTCTCCTGATTCCGCGTCAAGTGCTACAGCTGCCGCCAGATGTCGCTTCGTCGGTCGGCTGGAACCAAATTTGGGCACGGTGAGCTGAACACGGGTCGTCCTGCGGCTGCCGCCTGCCTAAGGAACAGGGCGCGTCGATGGTGGACTGATCATGATCAGCGCACCATCGCCTGGCTGCACTGGTTTCGCCGCCTACGCATGCTGGGCAAGCCGCGACGACCATCCACGGGCTTTCTCGGCCTCGCCTGCCCCTCGTCTACTCGTGCAAACTCCAACGTTAGGAGTTTTGAGCATCGACGGTATACGTTCAAATCGTGTCAGTTGACGCTGAGCGAGCGGGCAATGGAATCCGTGCCTTCATCTCGGCAGCCGACTGGGACGGTCTCGGGACATCTGGCGTACAGCGGGTATTCCGCCCGGGCGATCAGCTATGCCGACAGGGCGACAGTGGTGACCACGTCTTCGTTCTCTTGGCGGGGGCCGTCAAGGTGGTCCGGAGCGAAGCTGCGGGCGGCCAGGCGGTGCTGACCGTCCGATACGCGGGCGACATAATAGGCGACATCGCGGCCATCGACGGTGGTCGGCGATCCGCCTCGGTGTCCGCGCTCACCGTACTTACTTGCCGCCTACTGCATGGGCCGGACTTACGACGCTTCTTGGAACGGCGGGAGGTCGCCGCCGGGTTCACCCGCTATGCGTTCAGCCGATTGCGGGAGTCCGACAGCCAACGAACCGAGCTGGCCGTCCTGCCCGTCCTGCAGCGGGTAGCTCGGGCGCTAGTCCGCCTGCACGTCGCTGCGGCCATCGACCCCGGGCGGACGACCATCGACCTCCCACAGCAGGACCTCGCGGAGCTCATCGGGGCGTCGCGCAACGCGGTCGTGCTGGCTCTGGGCGTCTTGCGCGCCGAGCGACTCATCGATACTGGCCGTCGGTGCGTCACCATTGTGGACGCTGGGGGTTTGCGCCGCCGCGCAAACGGGTGATAGTTCCGTCACCATGCGAGCGCCCAATGGTGGGCAGAGTGCGGGCTCAGTGCCAGACACGATGGTCCTGTCACCCAGCGACCAGCGGAAGGCTCCTATCGATGCAACCCCGCCGCGCCCCATCCCGTCCTCTGCCGCCTTATCGGGCGATCCTCGCAGTTGATGCTAAGGATTTCACTAAACTTCCTAGTAGCGTCCACGAGGAAACCTCGGCCGCCATCAAGACGGTCGTCGGTAGCGCCTTGCGTGATGCAGGGCTCGAGGCGGAGTGGTCCGATCCCTCTTTTTTCGGTGACACCGGTGACGGATTCGCTGTCGGCCTTCCGCCGCGCATCCTCCCGTTTCTTGTTGACCCGTTCCCTGCGCTGCTCCAGGAGCGGCTTGCGCATCGACGCAATGATCGGCCCGGCGAAGCACCGCTGCGCCTGCGGGTCAGCCTGCACGTGGGTCCTCTACCGATCGACCCGGCGGCGCCCTCGAGCACGGGTAACGGCGCTGCTCGGAACGATACGCATCGGTTGCTCGACGCGGATGTGATCAAGGAGGCACTGCGAGACGTCAGCCCAGAGATCGCTCTGGTCGCGATGATCATATCGGACCGAGTTTTCG